>OMWI01000072.1 GCA_900314715.1 uncultured Prevotellaceae bacterium
TGGTTATAGTCCTGAGAGTATCGTGAAGTTTATCGACAGGATTGGCTATACCAAGATAGACGGTCTCAACGACATTGCTCTCTTGGAGAGTGTGGTTCGCGATGATCTGAACAGCCGTTCCATCCGTGTGAGTGCCGTTATCGACCCCGTAAAGGTAGTAATTACCAACTATCCCGAAGGCCAAGTAGAGCAGGTTACCGCTATCAATAACCCTGAGAACGAGGCCGATGGAACCCATACGATGGATTTCAGTCGTGAGATTTGGATTGAGCGTGACGACTTCATGGAAGTAGCCGAAAAGAAATTCATGCGTCTGGCACCAGGCAAGGAAGTGCGCTTGAAGAATGCATACATTATTAAATGTAATGAGGAGAATGCCTGTGAGAAAGACGAGAATGGCAAGGTGACTACTATCTATTGCACCTACGACCCAGAATCACGTAGTGGAATGCCTGGTTCTAATCGTAAGATTAAGGGTAAGACATTGCATTGGGTAAGTTGTCATGATGCCGTGAAGGCAGAAGTGCGCCTCTACGACCGTTTGTGGAAGGTGGAGAACCCACGTGATGAGATGGCACAGATTCGTGAGACGCAAAATTGCGATGCCGTAACGGCGATGAAGCAGATTATCAATCCTGATTCATTGAAGGTCTATACTGATTGTTATGTAGAACCATTCGCCGCAACGATGAAACCAGGCGACTATTTGCAGTTCCAACGCATTGGCTATTTCATGGTGGACTTAGATTCTACGGAAGACAAACTGGTGTTCAACAAGACCGTAGGCTTGAAAGACACTTGGGCAAAACAAAACAAGTAAACATGCCCATACAAGATAAGTTCTACGAAAGTCCAGAATTCAAGGAAAAGTTCCAGTTATACGAAAACGCCCAGGCTTCGGGTACCAGTGTGTATCTGGAGCCTGACGATTTAACGGATATTGCCGAGTATTATCACATACTTGGCAATATTGACGCATGTAAGAATACCGTTGACTATGCTATCAAGATGTTTCCAGGGGCAACGATGCCTTTGGTGTTTCGTTCGAGGGTAGCCTTGTTGATGGAGCACGACGTGGCTCTCGCGGAGGAATATGCCGAAATGATTGACGATAAGGCTGACTTGGAATATCTTTATCTCAAGGCGGAAATCATGATTGTCGATGACCGAGCGGAAGAGGCAGAGACTTTCTTGCGCGATGCTTACGAAGAATTGGAAGATGATGAAGACAAGGCAGATTTCTTGATTGATGTTGCCAACCTCTATGCCGATTATGAGTTGATGGAATATGCCCAGCAATGGCTATCGCTCTCCGAGGAATATGATTCTACCGATTACAAGGAATTGCAAGGAAGGATTGCGATGGGACTTGGCGACTATGAGGAAAGCAATCGCATCTATAACGAATTGATTGACAGGAATCCTTATTCGTTTACTTATTGGAACCAATTGGCATCTTCACAATTGTTGCATAATGAAATCATGGAGTCAATCCAAAGTAGCGAATTCGCGTTGGCCATCAATCCCGATGATGAAGATGCCACGTTGAACAAGGCAAACGGATTGTTTAACCTTGGCAACTTTGAGGAGGCTTGCAAGTATTATGAACGTTTTACGAAGATTTCTCCCAATAGTGAGGTGGGGGAGATGTTCTTGGGTATTTCCTTGATTAATCTCAACCGAACGGAAGAGGGTGTAGAACATCTGAAGAAAGCGGAGAGTTTGGCTGATGCCTTCTCAGAATACCTTCACGACATCTATGTGGAATTGGCTTATTCTTTGACTGCATTGGGAAAGCACGAAGACGCGATGGAATACATCGAGAAAATCAGTCAGTTGGATGATTGCGACCCCTATGAGACGGATGTGCTGAAGGGAAACGTTCATTTGCAAAAGGGAGAGACGGCAGAGGCCATGAAGTGTTTTCAACATGCGGTGACCGCCTCAAACGGTTCACCTCGTGTTATCTTGCGTATCGGCATTTGCATATACGACAATGGCTATTATTCGTTGGCTTACGATGTCTTTCACTTGCTTTTGGATGATGCGTCAGACGAATGGAAAGACGGATGGTCGTATCTCGCCCTTTGTTGTATGTTGTTGTCGAGAAAAGACGAGTTTGTCTATGCTGTTCGCAAGGCTTGTCAGCAAAACCCCGTTGAGGCAAAGATGGTTCTTGGAGAAATATTCCCCGAAAATCTATCGCCCGACGATTACGTGAATTATCTGAAAGAAAATCATTAAAACAATAGATTATATATGAATTGGTTGAGTTCCCTCTTGGGAAACCTGAATTACGGTACCATTTGGTTCTTGATGTTGTTGGAAAGTACGGTCATTCCCGTACCGTCGGAATTGGTGGTATCTCCTGCCGCCTATCATGCCGCAGGTGGAAACTTGGATATTTTTCTCGTGATACTCTTTGCCACGATAGGGGCTGATTGCGGTGCAACTATCAACTATGTGGCTGGATATTATTTAGGTCGTCCTATCATTTACCGTTTTGCCAATAGCAAATGGGGACATGCTTGCTTGCTCAATCAGAAGAAAGTGGAGAAGAGCGAGAAGTATTTCTACGACCACGGAATGGTTGCTACCATCACGGGAAGATTGATTCCAGGCATTCGCCATTTGATTTCCATTCCTGCTGGATTGGCGAAGATGAACTATTGGAAATTCTTGCTTTACACTACCTTAGGTGCTGGCGTATGGAATTGCATACTCGCCGCGTTGGGATGGTATTTACATTCATTCGTAGATGAAGATCATCTGGTAGAGAAAATCAATGAATACGGTGAGTATATCAAGATTTTCATCGTAGGATTGGTTGCCGTAGCCGTGTTGTATTTCGTGGTGAAGTATTTCATGAAACGCAACGCCCGTTAGAAAGGCATACCTACCGCAAAGTGGAAAGAGAAATCGCGCGAGGGATTTGGGTGTAAGAAAGCCCAATGTTCGTCATTGTAAGAATAGGCGGGATTGACGGCTTTCATACCCATATCGAATCGCAAGATGAAGTAATCGAAATTCAAGCGTAGTCCGAATCCATAGTCAACGGCTATTTCCTTGTAGAATTGGTTCAACTTAAACTTTCCGCCAGGTTGTTCGTTATAGTTACGGATTGTCCAGATGTTACCCGCGTCAATGAATGCCGCACCATGCAATTTCCAGAACAATTTCGTTCGATATTCCAAGTTCATTTCAAGCTTCATGTCACCCGTTTGGTTGATGAAGTCTATTCGTCCGTTGCTTCCCTTAAACTTTCCTGGTCCTAATCCTCTCACGCTCCAACCACGCATAGAGTTGGCACCGCCCGCAAAATACCGTTTCTCAAAAGGCAAGATAGTGCTGTTGCTATACGGATAGGCAAATCCAAAAGCACTATGAAATACCAATTGGTTGCTTGCGTCGAACTTGAGAATTCGCGTGTAATCGAAGTCGACTTTCACGTATTGTGCGAAAGCAATATTAAATAAGGTGTATTGGTCGTTGCTATTTTTCTTCTGTCCCAAAATATACGAGGCTGCATTGAGGAAGTTACCTGACGTCTCAATAGCTGCACGTATGGCATGAATACCATTGTTATAGGTAATGCTGATACCCGTCTTCATGATAAACAGGTCTCTGTAGTTGTATCTGAGAATGGCATTCCTATTGCTTACGCTATCCAAATAATCGTGTTTGAAAGTGCTACTAATCCACGGCATGAACACATAATTCAAGTCGAAGAGGTCAAAACGATAGTTCGTGTGTTGCTTGGGCGAGTTCCAACGATAACGCCAAGCCAACGAGAAAACCCTGCGGTGGAATTCAGGACGATTTTGCAGGTCGTATCCGAACGACAATTCCGATGATGCAACGCTTCTCATCTTGAACGATTTCGAGAGGAAAGGCGCGAGGATTCGCGGGAATTGCAATTTCGCTTCCGCACTATATTCCATGAAATTGTTGCTTTGATAACCTTCCAGTTTGGAAATAGCCTCGTAAGCACCACGCAATTGGAAGCTAAACACTTCCGCTCCCTTGAATAAGTTGCGGTTTGAGTATGTCAACGATGCAGCCGCACCAAAGTCGCCCGCCGTATTCGTACCTTCTGGTTGGAAAGTAAGTGAAGAAGGCTTGTTTAAACTGATGTGTACATTACAATCAAGCAATTGCGAATCGGGTACTTCATTAAATCGAATGTTGGTGTATCTCACAACTTGCAAACGGGCGAAATTGTTGTAAGTCTTTTGTAAGTCCTTGCTATTGAATAGTTGACCGGCTTGAATGGCGGTATTGTTTTCCAACGTCTTCTTTCGCAATCTAATCTCATTGGCATCACCACTCGTGAACTTCACGTTTCTCACCGTATAGACGGGATGTTGTCTTCCAACGGAATCGCCATCGTTCACGCGATAGGGCAACAAATGGAGCGTTACGTCTACGCCAATGTCGTTTCTTGCCGTGTCTGCCGAAAACTGGATGAAATCTTTGTTGAAATGATAATACCCCTTACTCATGAGTATGTTAGTGATACGTTTTCGCTCAGCCTCTAAGTTGTCGATGGAAAACACATTCCCCTCTTTCAACAATTGGGATTCTTGCATCTCCGTCAAGAAGAGTTCTTTGATGCGATTATCGTGAATATCCCAATTCATATTGCGAATGTAATATTGTTCGTTGGGATGCAATAGATATTCCGCTTTCAATTTCTTGCCTTTCGTCTTCACCTTCATTTCCGTAGAGGCGTGCAAGTGTCCCATGTTTTGCATGGCGGTGGTTAAGTCTCTGCAAGTGAGTTGCGCTTGCAATGTATCGAATATCACGGGCGCTTCTCCCACACGTTGCAAGAATCGGTTCATCCATTTGGTCGTATCCGTACCCGACATGGCATAAACGCCTAAAGGAATCTTGACAAGTGAAAACCACTTGGAGTTGGCACTTTGGCGAATATAGGGATTCAGGTTGCTGAGATTGAAGTCTTCTTGGTCGGCCTTGAGGGTGTTTTTAGATAGCATAAATTGATTGTCTGGTACGAATTTCGTAGCAGAGCAACCCGTCAAAATTATGATTGAACACCCTATGGCAGTTATGATAAGAAGTCGGTGAAACCAATTCATACATGCAAAATTACATAAAAATAATGAAAGATAATGCTCTATTGTCAAAAATCTTTTGTTGCGACGGCCACTTCTCACCTCTTTTTATTATCTTTGCACAAATTTCGCGCACATGATAAGCAAGGCAAGGTTGAAATATATCCATTCGTTGGAGAGAAAGAAAATTCGCAAGGAAGAGGGAGTTTTCGTTGCCGAAGGTCCTAAAGTGGTTGGCGACCTCTTGCAAGTATTGCCAGTCAAGATGGTTGTTGCCACGACGGATTGGCTCGAACAACATGCTTCCAGCCTTTCCCATGCCGAAGTGATTGCCGTGAGTGAAGACGAACTTCGTAAGGTGAGTTTCTTGCAACATCCACAAGACGTGTTGGCGGTGTTTCCACAAAAGGATTCTCTCCATGCGTTTGATTCCCGACAATGTGCCTTGGCTCTTGATGACATTCAAGACCCAGGAAACTTGGGAACGATTATCCGTATTGCGGATTGGTTTGGCATAGAACGGGTATATTGCAGTCTTTCCACCGTCGATGTATATAGTCCCAAGGTGGTGCAAGCCACGATGGGAAGCATCGCAAGGGTGAACGTAGAATATGTGGATTTGGTGGAATTCATGGATTCCCTTCCCGATGATTATCCCGTTTACGGTACTTTTCTCGATGGTGAGAATATCTATTCAAGACCGCTAACGCCAAACGGCTTGATTGTGATGGGGAATGAGGGGAATGGTATTTCTCCGCAAGTGGCAGAAAGGGTGAACAGACGATTGCTGATTCCCAACTATCCCGAAGGGAGAGACACGGCAGATAGTTTGAATGTTGCCATTGCCACGGCTATTACCTGTGCAGAGTTTCGTCGTCAGACGTGGATGAATAAATCATAACGTTTTATATAAATTATATGGAACAAGAATTATATAGGTCTCGTAATGTGTCAAAGTGCGTAAAGGCAGCATACACATTATTTAATACCAACTTCAAACACATTTTCAAGAAGTTGTGGCTTCCATTTCTCGTGTTGTCCATGTTGCTTGCATGGAATCTCAAGATTTACTTCCAGTCACTCGCATTTCCGTATAGCGAATTGCAACCAGACGCCTTCACGCTCGTCATCTATGGAGTTGGCGGTATCATGTCGCTGGTGGCATACGTATGGGTGTTGGCAAATGTCTTCAATTTGCTGAATGCGCAAGGCATAAAAGCCAATGTCATCAAGTTGCTAAAAATCATGGTGGTGTATTTGGCTTTGGTTGTCTTGATAAGCATCATCATGGGAATAATTGTTGCTGGATTGTTCTTCTATTTCAAGCCTGAAGATACAACCCAAGGTTTGATGAATAGTGCCGTATTGCTCAAGGTGTTGGCAATTTGTTTCTTGTTGATGGTGGTGATTATCTTGTTGATTATCCCAATATATTACGCATTCATGCAATTCATGATAGAAGACGGGAAACTCCGCTCTACTTTCTTCCCAGCCGTGAAAATAGGGTTCAAACATTGGGGATTCCTATTTGTCGTCTTTTTTGTGCTTGGTTTGATTATGTCGATATTTATAAGTGTCATGATGATGCCCGTCTTCATTCTCACCATCTCGCAAGTGAGTTCCATGAAAAGCATGGCGATGGGCGACCCGTCTGGATTGCCAGCCTATTTCAGTTGGTTGTATTTCATTACTTTCGTCGTGGTATATTTCATCACGATGTTTCTCGTTACTTGGGGAATCTTCGTACTGTATTATGCGTACGGTTCGATTAAGCGCAACGAGATGGATAGGGAATTGCAGAAAAAGGAATTGACCAGCGACACTTCTAATTACACCACTTGATTATGAAAAAGATATTGTTTATAGACCGCGACGGAACACTTGTTTATGAACCAGAAGACGAACAGGTAGACGCGTTTGAGAAATTGAAATTCGTTGATGGCGTTTTCCGCAATCTTTCTTTCATCCGACAACATTTGGACTTTCGTTTCGTGATGGTGTCAAACCAAGACGGATTGGGTACACCGTCGTTTCCTGAAGAAACATTTTGGCCCGTACATAATTTCATCTTACAATCCCTGAAAGGTGAAGGTATCGTTTTTGATGACTATAAGATAGATACGCACTTCCCAAACGATATGTCTCCGATGCGTAAACCTAATGTTGGGATGCTTACGGAGTATATTGACAATCCTGAATACGATATTCCTAATAGTTATGTGATTGGCGACCGCGAGACGGATAGGCAATTGGCAGAGAATTTAGGTTGCAAGGCATTGATATTGGGCGACAACGGAATGACGTGGGATAAGATTGCCGAGATTCTCTTTGCTGGAGAGCGAGTGGCGGAAGTAAGAAGAACCACGAAAGAAACAGATATCTACGTGCGCATAGACCTTGATGGTTCGGGTAAATGCGACATTTCTACGGGCTTGGGATTCTTCGACCACATGCTGGAACAAATTGGCAAGCATGGAATGATGGACTTAACTATTCATACCAAAGGCGATTTGTTCGTGGATGAACACCATACCATCGAAGATACGGCGATTGCCTTGGGCGAATGTATCTTGAAAGCCTTGGGCGATAAGCGCGGCATTGAGCGTTATGGCTATTGCCTACCGATGGATGATTGCCTTTGTCAAGTAGCATTAGACTTTGGCGGAAGACCGTGGTTGGTATGGGATGCAGAGTTTCATCGTGAGAAAGTGGGAGAGATGCCTACCGAGATGTTTCTCCATTTCTTCAAGAGCTTGTCGGATGCCGCTCGCATGAATCTCAACATCAAGGCAGAAGGCACCAATGAGCACCATAAGATAGAGGGAATATTCAAGGCTTTGGCTCGCTCGTTGAAAATGGCCGTTAAACGCGACATCTATCATTTTGAATTACCATCAACAAAGGGAACATTATAATTTGCTTAAAACCTATTAACATGAGTAATAACACTTCACCCAAATTAGTACCTCGTAAATATTTGTTTACGTTTATCCTCGTTACGTCGTTGTTTGCCCTTTGGGGATTTGCCAACGACATTACTAACCCCATGGTGGCAGCCTTCCAAACGGTAATGGAACTCTCGGCAGCAAAGGCCTCCATGGTACAATTTGCCTTCTATGGCGGTTACGCTACGATGGCTATTCCAGCGGCACTCTTTATTCGCAGATATAGTTATAAAAAAGGTATCTTGCTCGGTTTGGCTCTCTATGCAACTGGAGCATTCCTCTTCATTCCTGCTGCTTCGTATCAGGAATTCACGTTCTTTTGTTTGTCGCTTTACATCTTGACGTTTGGCTTGGCTTTCTTGGAAACGACCGCCAATCCTTTTGTTCTTTCATTAGGTGACAAGGAAACGTCAACTCGTCGCTTGAACTTAGCGCAGGCTTTCAATCCGATGGGTTCACTTTGCGGTATGAGTGTTGCGTCACTAATCGTTTTGCCCCAACTCATTTCAGATAGACGCGATGCGGCTGGACAAATCATCTTCCCCATGCTTTCAGAGGCAGAGAAAGCAGATATTCGCTTACACGACTTAGCGGTGATTCGCAATCCTTACGTAGCTATTGGCTTGGTGGTGGTTTGCGTGTTTATCATCATTGCATTGACCAAGATGCCTAAGACGCAAAGCGAAGAGCAAAAGGCGGAAGGAAAGACGCATACAGCTGGTGAGACGTTGAGAAACTTATGGCACAACAAGGTTTATCGTGAAGGTGTGTTGGCACAGATGTTTTATGTGGCGGCGCAAATCATGACGTGGACTTTCATCATCCAATATGCCGATAATTTGGGAATCAATAAAGCAACGGCACAAACGTATAACATCGTGGCTATGTCTTTGTTCCTCTCAAGTAGGTTTATCGCTACCTTCCTCATGCGATATGTTAACACGCGAATATTATTGTCTATCTTTGCCGTAGGCGCGGGAATCTGTTCATTGGGAGCCATTCTCATTGTGGGAATGCCTGGATTGTATAGCTTGATAGGCATTAGTTTCTTCATGTCGTTGATGTTCCCCACCATTTACGGTATTGCCTTGGAAGGCGTAGATAGTATGGATACCACGCTTGGCGCGGCCTTCCTCGTGATGGCCATCGTAGGTGGAGCGTTGATGCCTCCATTGCAAGGAATGATTATCGACCAACATGTTATCATGGGACATCCAGCCGTGAACGTATCGTTCATTCTCCCGTTGCTTTGTTTCGTGATTATTTGCTTGTATGGTATCAGGTCTCACCGTGCCGTAGCATGATTTCGCAACTTTTTTCATGAACAAACCTTTATTCTCAAAAAAAAATTGTAAGTTTGCACAAATAAACTAAAAATGACGATTATGAAATTTATTTCTAAATGCATTTTGCTTGTCTTTCTCCTTTCTACGGGCTTTCCCGTGATGGCGCAAACCAATAAATGGCGCGATATTTACAAGGCTAAAAAGAAAGACACGTTATTTGGCATTGCCAAGAAATATGACATTACATTGGTAGAATTGATGGACGCCAATCCCGACATGAAAAAGGAGGGATATGAGTTGAAGAAAGGTGACATGATTTTCATTCCTTTCGAAAAGACCGAAGCACAAAAGGCGGAGGAAGCAAAGAAGGCGGCTGAAGCCGAAAGACTTAAACTCTATGGTCCCAACGATGTGAGAAATCGTGCCATTCGCGTGGGTGTGATGTTGCCATTGCATAACGTAGATGGAGACGGTAGGCGAATGGTAGAGTTCTATCGTGGTATCTTGATGGCTTGCGACACGTTGAAAAAGCAAGGTATCTCCACCAACGTATTCGCATGGAATGTGCCTATTGATGCTGATATTCGTCAGACATTGTTGGAGAAGAATGCCGACAATTGCGACATCATCTTCGGTCCACTTTATACCAAACAGGTAGGTGCCTTGTCTGAATTCTGTAGAACGTATAACATCAAGATGGTGATTCCATTCTCTATCAATGGAAACACGGTAGAGACGAATCCGCAAATCTTCCAAGTATATCAATCGGTAAGCAATCTCAACCAAGATGCCATCAACGCATTTATGGAGCGTTTCCCCAATCATCATCCCGTATTCGTGGATTGCAATGACTCTACCAGTCAGAAAGGTATCTTTACGATGGGACTTCGTAAGCAATTGGATGCGAAGGGTGTGAAGTATAGCATTACCAACTTGAAATCTCCTGATGACGCGTTCGCTCGTGCTTTCAGCACTTCACAACAAAACGTGGTGATTCTCAATACGGCTCGTTCACCACAACTCAATTCTACATTGGCAAGGTTGAATACGTTGAAAGCGGGCAATCCCAGCGTGATGATTTCCATGTTCGGATATACGGAATGGTTGATGTACACGAAGGTTTATACCAGCTATTATCACAAATACGACACTTATATTCCCACCTCTTTCTATTATAATGCGCAATCGACATTGACGCAACAATTGGAGCAGAAATATAGGAAATGGTTTAATAGTGACATGCAACCGTCTCTTCCTCGTTTTGCCATTACAGGTTTCGACCAAGCCAATTTCTTCCTCAAGGGATTGCATCAATATGGTGCGGATTTCAAAGGGTTGAAGAGTCAGAATGGATATTCGCATCTGCAAACACCACTCAATTTCAAGCAAACCAATGCGATGGGCGGTATGCAAAACGAGGCATTCATGTTGGTGCATTACACACCAGACAATCGCGTGGAGTCTATTAATTATTAATGTTTGTACGTACTGGACATAGAGAATCCATGAGAAATCGACTTGTCATACTATTCACATTCGTCTTGTCGTATTGCTTGCCGACTATTGCCCAAGTGGGAGAGTATCGCAACGACTTTTCCGTAGGCGTAAATGGAGGTTATGTGTTGAGTGATGTGGGGTTTACTCCCACCGTTTCTCAAGATCTTCATGGCGGTATTACGGGAGGTATTTCGTTTAGGTATGTCTGCGAGAAGTATTTCAGTACGATTTGCTCGGTTTATGGTGAAATCAACTATGCCCAATTGGGATGGGAAGAGGATATCCTTGATCGTCAAGACCAACCTGTTATCAATAAGAAAACAGGGTTGGAAGAGGAGTATAGTAGAACAGCCAACTACATTCAAATTCCTATCTTCGCCCGATTAGGGTGGGGACGTGAACGAAAAGGTGCACAATTCTTCTTTCAGGTAGGTCCTCAATTCGGTTTTTTCCTGAATGAGAGTACGAAGACGAATTTCAATTTCCCTGAACGCAACCAAGAGGATCGTATCAACAAGACATGTGCGCAAGATACCTTGTCTATTCAAAATCATTTCGATTACGGTATCTCTGCGGGATTGGGATTGGAATACTCCGTACCAAAGGTAGGACATTTCTTGTTGGAAGGAAGATACTATTACGGATTGGGTAATATCTACAAGGATTCCAAGCGTGATTACTTCTCCAAGTCCAATTACGGCAACATCGTGATTAAACTCACGTATCTATTTGACATTATCAAAACTAAAAACTTATAACTATGTTTGAAGGACAACCAAAAGGTCTTTATGCGTTGGCACTGGCCAACACGGGTGAGCGATTCGGCTACTACACGATGATAGCCGTCTTCGCTTTGTTTCTAAGAGCCAACTTTGGCCTCGATGCTGGATGGGCAGGAGAAATCTATGGCGATTTCCTCATGCTTGTGTATTTC
>OMWI01000055.1 GCA_900314715.1 uncultured Prevotellaceae bacterium
TTTTTGTTGCTCAGGAACTTATAAAGAACACCAAATTATTATGTTGTGGAATTCAGGTAAATAAAAAATGTAAGACATAATTCAAAAAAGCATGAAAACAATGAAACAATGGGTGTCTGTCGCCATCCTCATACTATGCGGCATAACGATAACGGGTTGTAAGAATAACACTACTAATACTCAGCCCGATAATCAAACAATAGTGGAAAACGAAAACAATGTTATGGAGGAAGAAGAGACTCTTCTCTCTGCCATTGACCGTTACATGGTGAACGAGATTGGCAAACATTATTCCCAAGGGGATGTTTGCATTCCATGTGTTACGATTGTCGGTACGGATGAGAGCAATAATGATGACATAAATGTATGGGGCGACTTTTGGGTTTTCAATTACAATCAAGTTGGCGATACGTTGAAGACCGTTTCTGGCGGTGATCATCCAGGATTGATGCATGTAAAGAAGACGGAAGAAGGCTATGAGGTGACTGCCTTCGATGCAGTTGTTGATGGAGCAGGTAACATGGAGAGTGCCAAAAAGATTTTTGGTGAAAAGTATGATGCTTTCCATGCAATCAATAGTGATGATAAAAAACGCGAGGAGAATAGAATGCACATCATTACTGACTATGTCAAGAAGCATCAACTACCAGTTACGATGTATCAAGACTATGGTTGGCCAGCTATCACTCTCCCTCTTGATGAAAAGAAATAGTGAATGCAAGAAATGAGGCAATTTGAGTTGTGTGATTAATTCGTATATAGCCTAAATACAAGTAAAAGTTAAAGGGAAAAAAGTTTTCTATTACTATCGGACGATGTATATTTTTTAGTACCTTTGCATCATCAAGAAAAAGAGAACAAGATGAAACGAGGATTGAAAATTGGGTGCCTTACGGTGGTGATACTATCGGTGTTGATAACATACGGTATTAGTAGTTATTTGATTAATTTTGCCTTGTCGCCCGACTCCGATAAGCTAAACGAGAAAGCGCATTATAGCGAACTCTTCGACAACTTCCCTGATATGAAGCCGTGGGTGGATAGCTTGAAAACGCATGGCGCATTAAAAGATACGTTTGTCATCATGTCGACAGGTGAACGTCACCATGCCATTTATGCTGCCTATCCACAGGGAAGCAGACACACCGCTGTGATATTGCACGGATGGAAAGACAATGCCATTAAATTCCTGAACATTGCTCGATTCTACTACCAGCAGTTTGGGTATAACGTATTGTTGCCCGACCTTCATGCACACGGACAAAGTGAAGGTGAGACCATCGGCATGGGATGGAATGAGCGAAAAGACGTTTTGCAATGGTTAGACATAGCCACGCAAATGTTCCATAGCGACTCATTGGTTGTGCATGGTGTTTCCATGGGCGGTGCCACTACGATGAACATATCGGGTGAGAAGATGCCTGCCAGCGTGAAAGACATTAAGTTTGTGGAAGATTGTGGCTATACCAGCGTGTGGGATGAATTCGATGAGCGCATCTGGGAAGACTATTCACTACCCAAATTCCCCTTCCTCTACTTAGCGAGTACGATTTGCAAGATTCGCAACGGCTGGAGTTTCGGTGAAGCTTCGCCCGTGAAGCAGTTGGAGAAATGCCACTATCCCATGTTGTTTATTCATGGCGACTCTGATTTATTCGTTCCGTCGTGGATGATAGACGCGGTTTATAAGGCAAAGCCCGACAAGAAGGAAATCTGGATAACAAAGGGAGCCGACCACAATCAGTCGTACTCGAAATATCCAAAAGAATATGTTGCCAAAGTGAGGGAATTCCTCAATAAGAAGTGGTAAACTATCAATCGACTATTATCACAAAACCATATATACCATGAAATTAGCAGAAGGACTAAGCATACGTAAGGATTTGCAAATGCGCATTGAACAATTGAAGGTGCGCATATCCAACAACGTGAAAGTACAGGAAGGCGACCAACCTGCAGAGAATCCGAATGATTTGATGAAGGAACTCGACAGCTGCTTGCGCCAATTGGAATCCATGATCTTTCGTATCAACAAGACCAACATGCACACGGAGCATGAAGGGAAGACGTTGACGCAGATGACTGCCGAACGCGAGGTATTGGTGAAGCGCATACAAGTGCTCCGCGAAGTATTCGACAAGGCAACATCCAACCAAGAGCGTTACGGGAGAAACGAGATTAAATACCTGACCACCATCGACGTGGTAGCTTTGAACAAGCAAATCGACAAGTATTCACAACAACTGCGAAAACTCGACATTCTGATACAATCGCTCAATTTCTCAACGGAGTTGGAAGATTAACCCTCTTAGGTGTAGTTATTGTCATAGGGTGAGCTAACAACCTCTTATGATGTGGTTTGCTCGGAACGGCAAACAAGGCCGGAAGCCAACTTAGTGTTAAAGTTCAGCATACCAGCATTCGCTGCCAAAAGCAGTCACGTCGCACGACTCACATTTCACTACCAATAGCTAACTATGACATTGACGAGGGAGGGAATGGGGACATTTATTTGGCGCATTCAAAGATTATGTGTACTTTTGCATAATTTTTGAAACCAAGGTAATTATGAGTGGTATATACACAGTATTGTTGCTCTTGTTGAGCAACGTGTTCATGACATTGGCATGGTATGGACATCTTCGTATGCAACAAACAGGTGCCAGTTCCAATTGGCCTCTTATCGGCGTGATTGCCTTTTCGTGGGCAATAGCTTTCTTTGAATATTGTTGCCAAGTGCCCGCCAACCGTATGGGATATGCAGGCAATGGCGGTCCGTTCTCCCTCGTGCAGTTGAAAGTCATACAAGAATGCATCTCTCTCGTGGTATTCGGCATCATCGCCAACATCATGTTTCAAAACGAGTCGATTCACTGGAATCATGTGGCTGCATTCCTTTGCTTGATAGCTGCCGTGTATTTTGTTTTCATGAAATAACCGTTACACATTATTATATATTAGATAGATGGACATTCAACAACTATATCAGATTTACCAACAGCATCCCGTGATTACTACCGATTCGCGCGATTGTCCACAAGGAAGCATCTTCTTTGCATTGAAAGGAGAGTCGTTTGATGGAAATAAGTTTGCCGCTTCTGCCATCGAGAAGGGATGTGCTTACGCCGTTATCGACAATGCCGAATATCAGAAAGACGACCGTTTCATATTGGTGGACGATGTTTTACAAACGTTCAAGGATTTGGCACGCGAACATCGCAGGCAATTCAACATCCCCGTTATCGGCATTACGGGAACGAACGGGAAGACTACTACGAAGGAATTGATTGCCTCCGTATTATCGGAGAAATACAATACACTCTTCACACAAGGCAATTTCAACAACGACGTGGGTGTTCCAAAGACGCTTTTCCGACTGAACGAGCAACATGAAATAGCCGTAGTGGAGATGGGAGCCAGTCATCCAGGTGACATCAAGACGTTGGTGGAAACCGTAGAACCCACTTGTGGTTTGATTACCAACGTGGGAAAAGCACATCTGCAAGGCTTTGGTTCTTTCGAAGGAGTGAAACGAACAAAAGGGGAATTGTACGATTACCTGAAAGCGCATGACGCATTGGTGTTTATCAATGGCAACAACGAACATCTCTTGCAAATGGCGCAAAGTAGAGATATTTGTCGCGCCATCGAATACGGAACACAAGAAGATTGTCAAGTGAACGGAAGTATCATCAGTTGTGCTCCTTTCCTCAAATTCCAATGGAATAGCAACGTAGATGGTATCAATGTTCAACAAGAAATCCAGACACATCTTATCGGTTCATATAATATCGACAATATGTTGGCTGCCATTGCCATCGGTTTGCATTTCGGCGTTTCTCCCGAACAAATCCATCATGCACTCAGCAATTACATCCCCACCAACAACCGTTCGCAAATGGAAGAGACAGGTAAGAATCATCTCGTCGTTGATGCATACAACGCCAATCCATCGAGTATGAAAGCAGCGTTGGATAATTTCCATATGATGGAAGTATCTCCCAAGATGGCTATCTTAGGCGATATGAGAGAACTGGGCGAGGCAAGTGCGGAAGAGCACCAGAAAGCGGTAGACCTCATGCAAGAATATGGGTTTGAGAATATATGGTTGGTAGGTGATGAGTTTGGAAACACTCAATGCAACTATCGTAAATTCAAGGACGTTGAGGAAGTAAAGGCTGCCATCATTGCAGAAGACATCAAGGGTTTCAATATCCTTATCAAGGGCAGCAATAGCACAAAGCTTTGGCAATTGCCCCCACTTCTTTGAGAAATTGGAAAACAAAAAAGCCTCAAAATAATCGAGGCTTTTGCTATCAAAAGTGGTACCTCCAGGAATCGAACCGGGGACACACGGATTTTCAGTCCGATGCTCTACCAACTGAGCTAAGGCACCATTTGTTGTTTTGCGGTTGCAAAGGTAATACATTTTTTACACACCTGCAAATTTTTCGGCAAAAAAATTATCTTTATTCATTATTTTGTATTACCTTTGCATCCGCAAATCGGGATGTAGCGCAGTTGGTAGCGCACTACGTTCGGGACGTAGGGGTCGGGCGTTCGAGTCGCCTCATCCCGACCAAAACCAAAAATTACCCTGCAAAAACTAAAAGCGACAAGTGAAATTACCACTTGCCGCTTTTACAAATATAGATACCATGAGTACATTTACAGATTCAAAACCACATTATTTAATATTAGACGGGTTGCGTGGCGTTGCAGCACTCGTAGTAATATTGTATCACGTGTTTGAGTGTTTCAACTGGTCACCTTTACCACATGGTTATTTGGCAGTTGACTTTTTCTTCGTATTGTCAGGATTTGTTATTGGCTATGCTTACGACAATCGATGGGGAAAGGACTTGACGATGAAAGGATTCTTCCGTCGTCGTCTCATCCGCTTACACCCAATGGTAGTAATGGGAGCATTGATAGGGGCCATCTGCTTTATCCTTCAAGGAAGTACTCGATGGAATGGCGTACCTGTTTCTACAAGCACCGTGATGCTATGTATGTTGTTTTCCATGTTTATGATTCCCCTATCATCGCATTCCTCCCTTGACGTGCGAGGCAACGGGGAGATGTTTCCTCTCAATGGTCCTAACTGGTCGTTGTTTTTCGAGTATATCGGAAACATTATGTATGCCCTCTTCATACGACATCTTTCCACGCGCTATCTATTATGTATAACAGGTGTATTGGGCTGCTTATTAGCCACCATTGCCATAGGTGACGGTCATTTAGGCGTGGGATGGACGATGGCAGACGGTGATTTCTGGGGGGGATTGATCAGAATGCTCTTCCCCTACTCTGTCGGCATGTTAATGGCTCGTACATTTAAGCCATTGAAAATAAAAGGTTCGTTCTGGGGTTTAGGAGCCGTTATTGTCATCATTGCATGTTTACCATTGTTATTTGGCCAAATGTCAAGATGGACCAATGGATTATATGATGCATTGGTAGTCATCTTCGTTTTCCCCTCACTCGTATGGTTAGGGGCTTCCAAGTTACACGTAGACGAGCGTACCATGCGAACCAGCAAGTTTTTGGGAAATCTATCCTACCCTCTCTATGCCATTCATTATCCATTCATGTACCTGTTTTATTCACATATCGGTTTCGACGGTGATTTAGTACCTATCTCCAAACTACGAGACGTGTGGTTTGAAGCCTTGCTATTACCTATCGTATGTGTTATTTTAGCAATAATTTGTTATCGTTACTACGATTTACCAATAAGGAAAAAATTAACGAAGATTTGGAAGGGATAAATAGATTCTGAAGGTTTTAAGCGAAAATAGATAAATATAAATTGTATTTTCTTGCAAGTATTTCATAAAATTGTGTAATTTTGCAGCTAATAAAGACTAAGAATCAAAATCTTAACCAAATCATGAAAACAGGAATACAGATTGTGGAATGCGTACCTAATTTCAGTGAAGGTCGCGACATGAACATTATCCGTCAAATTACCGATGAAATAGAGAAATACAAGGGAGTAAAACTGCTTAACGTGGATCCAGGAGAAGCCACGAATAGAACCGTAGTGACATTCGTGGGAACTCCCAAAGAGATAGTCAATGCCGCTTTTGATGCGGTGAAACGAGCAGGAGAACTTATTGACATGCGCCAACATCATGGTGCTCACCCTCGAATTGGTGCAACCGATGTGTTACCCTTGATTCCCGTAGCTGGAATCACGTTGGAAGAATGTGCCCAACTTGCTCGCGAATTGGCTAAGCGAATTGCCGATGAATTGCAAATACCATGTTATTGTTATGAGGCTTCCGCATTTTCACCAGAGAGAAAGAACCTTGCCGTATGCAGAAGAGGCGAATACGAGGCAATACCCGATAAGTTGGCTAATCCCAAGAGACAACCCGATTTCGGTACGCGTCCGTTCGACGAGCGAATAGCACGAACAGGTTGTACCGTAGTGGGAGCACGCGACTTCTTGATAGCCGTTAACTTCAACCTCAACACTACCAGCACACGTCGCGCCAATGCCATTGCGTTTGACGTAAGAGAAAAGGGGCGCCCAAAACGTGAAGGAGGAACATTGACAGGTAAAATCCTTAAAGACGCAGAAGGCAATACCATCATGCAACCAGGAACGTTGAAATGTACTAAAGCCATAGGATGGTTTATCGACGAATACGGTATTGCACAAGTATCGATGAACATGACCAACCTCAACGTCACTCCTTTGCATGTAGCTTTTGATGAAGTATGTCGTTGTGCAGCAGCAAGGGGAATTCGAGTGACAGGTACTGAGATTGTCGGATTAGTTCCCAAGAAAGCCATTGTTGACGCGGGGAAATATTTCTTGGAAAAACAAAACCGTTCAACAGGTATTCCAGAAGAAGACATTGTCAATATCGCCATCAAATCTATGGGACTTGACGACCTCCGTCCATTCAATCCACGAGAGAAAGTGATTGAATATCTTTTGGAAGATGCAGAGGCAGAAAAGGCAAAACTCGTGAATCTCACCGTGAAAGGATTTGCCGAGGAAACTTCAAGAGAGAGTCCTTCGCCAGGTGGCGGTACGATTTCCGCATATATGGGAGCTTTGGGTGCTGCATTAGGTACGATGGTCGCCAACTTATCAAGTCATAAGCGTGGATGGGATGATAGATGGAAAGAGTTTTCCGAATGGGCAGACAAAGGTCAAGTGATCATGAACGAGTTGTTGCATCTCGTGGACGAAGACACTAATGCCTTCAATCGTATCATGAGTGCCTTCGGGTTACCCAAAAGTACCGACGCGGAAAAAGCCGCGAGGGACGAAGCCATTCAAAAAGCAACACTCTATGCCACAGAAGTACCTTTGAGAACGATGAAAACTTCTTTCAAGGCATTCGACCTTTGCAAGACAATGGCAGAAATCGGCAATCCAGCCAGTGTTAGTGATGCAGGAGTGGGAGCATTGGCCATTCGTGCCGCAATATTGGGTGCTTGCATGAACGTGAAAATCAATGCGGCCCAATTGAAAGACCGTGAAACGGCCAACCGCTTGGTTGCTGAAGCCAACGAAATAGCTAACAAAGCCAACCAAACAGAACAAGAAATCACACAGATAGTAGATAATAAAATACAATAAGATGAACACTAAACAATTTCAAGAAGCAATTCGCGAAGGCATTCCCAACACATTGCCAGAGTTGCAACCTTATGACACCAACATCAACCATGCGCCTAAACGCAAGGACATACTCACACAAGAAGAGAAAAGACTTGCCCTTCGCAATGCGTTGCGCTATTTCCCGAAACATCTACATGCTCAATTGGCACCAGAGTTTTCGGAGGAATTAAGCAAATACGGTAGGATTTACATGTATCGTTATCGTCCTTCTTATGAAATGAAGGCTCGTCCTATTTCCGAATACCCACACAAAAGTGAACAAGCTGCTGCTATCATGCTCATGATACAAAACAACTTGGACCCTAAAGTGGCTCAACACCCACACGAACTAATCATCTATGGTGGCAATGGAGCCATCTTCCAAAACTGGGCACAATATCGACTGACGATGAAATACCTCTCCGAGATGACCGATGAACAAACACTCGTGATGTATAGCGGTCATCCGATGGGATTATTCCCAAGTCATAAAACCGCTCCTCGCGTAGTTGTCACCAACGGAATGGTAATTCCCAATTACTCAAAGCCCGACGATTGGGAACGTATGAACGCGCTCGGCGTGAGCCAATACGGACAGATGACGGCTGGGTCATATATGTATATAGGTCCACAAGGAATCGTACACGGAACAACCATTACCGTGCTGAATGCGGCAAGACGAGTAAAAACCAATAACATCCCTCTTTTTGTAACGGCAGGATTAGGTGGAATGAGCGGCGCACAACCTAAAGCTGGCAATATAGCAGGTGTGGTTAGCGTTACGGCAGAAATCAATCCGTTAGCAGCAGGAAAGAGATACGAACAAGGATGGGTTGACGAATTGCACACCAATCTTGATGAACTCATCCCCGCCATTCGCAAAGCCGTTGATGAAAAGCGCGTTGTCAGTATGGCTTATGTGGGTAATGTAGTTGATTTATGGGAGCGTTTGGTGGAAGAAGACATTCACGTAGACTTAGGTAGTGACCAAACATCTTTGCACAATCCATGGGCGGGAGGATATTATCCCGTTGGTCTTACTTTGGAAGAAAGCAAGCAAATGATGGCTGAAGAACCTGACAAGTTTAAGGAAAAGGTACAAGCATCATTACGTCGACATGTTGCAGCTATTAACAAACTGGCTGAAAAGGGCATGTATTTCTTCGATTATGGAAATGCTTTCTTGCTTCAAGCGAGTCGAGCAAATGCCGATATATTACGAGAAGACGGAAAATTCCGTTATCCCTCATACGTGCAAGATATCATGGGACCATTATTCTTCGATTATGGCTTTGGACCTTTCCGATGGGTATGTACTTCATGCAATCCCGATGACTTGGCAACTACCGACCGCTTAGCGGCAGAGGTGTTGGAGGAAATGCGCAATCATGTGACAGATGACATTCGCGGACAATTGGAAGACAACTTACATTGGATTCGTGAAGCTGGAAAGAATCATCTTGTCGTAGGTTCACAAGCGCGCATTCTCTATGCAGATGCAGAAGGAAGAACCAAGATTGCGCTTGCTTTCAATGATGCCATCCGAAAAGGCGAAATCTCCGCTCCCATCGTCTTGGGAAGAGATCACCATGACGTGAGTGGTACGGATTCGCCATTCCGTGAGACTTCCAACATTTACGACGGTTCACAATTCTGTGCGGATATGGCCGTTCAAAATGTCATAGGCGATTCCTTCAGGGGAGCCACTTGGGTTAGTATCCACAATGGAGGAGGCGTTGGTTGGGGAGAAGTCATCAACGGAGGCTTTGGAATGGTGATAGACGGAAGCGAAGAAAGCGACCATAAAATACAGGAGATGCTCTTTTGGGATGTCAATAATGGTATTGCTCGTCGTTCTTGGGCACGCAATCAAGGTAGTATTGATGCCATTAAGCGCGAAATGGAACGCACGCCCAATCTTCAAGTAACCTTGCCTCATCTGGTGGATGATGACATTATTAATATAATAAAGTAAGAGATGATTCATAAGATAAGTGCAGGGCATCTAACCCAAGACAAGATAGAGGAAATTATCCTCAACGGATATACGCTTGAATTAAGCGAGGAGACGCGAGAACGTATCATTCATTGTAGGCAATACTTGGATGAGAAAGTTGCCAATAGCGATCATCCCATCTATGGAGTAACTACAGGATTCGGTTCTTTGTGTAAGATTTCCATCGGAGACGAACAACTTTCGCAATTACAAATCAACTTAATGATGTCGCATGCTTGCGGAATAGGCGAAAGAGTTCCCAACGACATCGTCAAGATTATGATATTGCTCAAGATACAATCACTTAGTTACGGTTATAGTGGTTGTAAACTTGACACGGTAGAACGATTAATCGACTTTTTCAACAACGACATTTACCCCATTGTTTATACGCAAGGTTCGGTTGGTGCATCTGGAGATTTAGTTCCACTCGCCCACCTATGCTTACCAATCGTTGGATTAGGCGAAGTAGAGTATCGGGGAAAATTATTCACAGGTGCTGAAATCCACGCAAAAATGGGTTGGACTCCCATTCGATTAGGTTCTAAGGAAGGATTGGCATTACTCAACGGAACGCAAAATATGAGTGCTTTTGCCGTGTGGGCTGCCATTCACGCCAAACGATTATCCTATACCGCTGACGTAATTGCAGCTATGTCGTTTGAGGCTTTCGACGGAAGGAAAGACCCATTCAACTTAGCCGTACATCTCGTAAGACCGCATAAGGGACAGATTGCTACCGCCGCACACATGTTGGATTTACTAAAGGGAAGTGAAATTGCCGAACAACCCAAGGTAAACGTGCAAGATCCTTATTCATTCCGATGCATTCCGCAAGTACATGGAGCATGCAAGGATACATTGTCTTACGTGAAGTCCGTGATTGACATTGAGATTAACGCAACAACAGACAATCCTACCGTATGTCCCGATGAGGACTTAATTATCTCTGCTGGCAATTTCCATGGTGAACCTATCGCCTTGCCCATGGATTTTCTGGCCATTGCCATGAGTGAATTGAGCAACATATCTGAACGCAGGACGTACAAATTGGTATCTGGAACGAGAGGGTTACCTAATTTCTTGGTGGCCGAACCAGGCTTGAATAGTGGTTTTATGATTCCCCAATACACGGCAGCATCTATCGTTAGCCAAAACAAGACACTTTGTATGCCTTCATCTGCTGATTCCATCCCCACTTCACAAGGTCAGGAAGATCATGTATCAATGGGTGCTAATGCCGGAACAAAACTTTACAAGGTGATACAGAATACCGAGCGAGTGCTTGCCATTGAATTGTTTAATGCCGCACAAGCATTGGATTTCCGTAGACCATTGAAATCTTCGCCTAAAATAGAAAAGATACACAAAGACTATCGTCAATTTGTACCTTTTATCAAGAACGATGAAGTTATGTATCCATACATTGCCAAATCCGTGGAATTCTTACGAAAAGAAAACTTCGATATATAATGACCATCCCTCACTCTCTCACGGGAGTTGGGGGACTTTTTAATTCACGTATCATGAGAACACTCATTCACCATATAGGCTTGCTGGCTGGAATACAAGAGCAAAACAAAACCGTTTTACGTGGAAAGGAAATGTCTGTTTTACATCGTATTCCTCAAGCATGGTTGCTCATTGAGGATGGAATCATCAAGGATTGGGGAACGACATTACCTTCGATTGAATCCGTTGATTGTGAGATAGATGCAGAGAACGGAACCGTACTACCCACATTTTGTGATAGTCACACGCATTTGGTATATGCCGATAGCCGAGAACAAGAGTTTGTTGATAAAATCAATGGTCTTAGTTATGCGGAAATAGCTCGTAGAGGTGGTGGGATATTGAACTCTGCCGATCGTCTACATGCTCTTGATGAAGACACACTCTATCAACAAGCCATGAGAAGGGTTCATGAAATCATGCGAAAAGGTACTGGTGCGGTAGAGATAAAAAGTGGTTATGGATTGAATACTGCTGACGAAATCAAGATGCTACGCGTGATTCGTCGCATCAAGGAAACCTCTCCGCTTACGGTAGTCAGTACTTTTTTAGGTGCTCATGCCGTTGGACGGGAATACGTAGGAAGGCAAAGTGAATACGTAGACCTTGTGATTAACGAGATGATTCCCGAAGTTGGACGTCAACATTTAGCTGATTTCATCGACGTATTCTGCGATAAGGGATTCTTCACACCCGAAGAAACGAGTCGTATCTTAGATGCTGGAGCGAAATGGGGACTTCTTCCAAAAATACACGGACAAGAGTTGGCTGATTCAGGAGGCGTGGAAGTAGCCATCAAACATCATGCTTTGTCAGTTGACCATTTAGAAAGCATGACTGATAAAGATATCGAATACATTAAGCAAACATATCGTTTAGCCTCCCTAAACGATACGTTTACGAGTGATAAACATATCATTCCCACCGCCCTTCCAGGAACTTCGTTTTTCTTAAACATGCCATACGCTCCCGCAAGGCGAATCATCGACAACAATCTTCCATTAGCTATTGCCAGCGATTACAATCCTGGTTCTACTCCTTCAGGCGATATGAAGTTTGTCGTTTCATTGGCTTGCATCAAGATGAAGATGATTCCCGAAGAGGCCATCAATGCTGCTACGCTCAATAGTGCGGCAGCTATGGGATTGTCGGATAGATTGGGAAGCATCTCAAAAGGCAAGATAGCCAACCTCATCATAACGGAACCCATCCCGTCTATCAACTTCATTCCTTACGCATATACGTCGCCTATCATCAAACATGTCATTTTGAATGGAAAAATCATCTAAGAATATTTGGAAAAAGCCAATGAAATCGTTACTTTTGTACTCGCAAAAAGACACAACATCATGAGAACGTTTTTATTCCTACTTTCCATCATTTACGCAAATTCCATTCACGCATTGGATTATAACATTTTGGACTTCGGTGCCAAGAACGATACGACTTTCCTAAGTACTGATGCCATACAGAAAGCTATCGACCGATGTTCGGAAAAAGGTGGAAGGGTAGTCATTCCTACTGGAAATTACAAGACGGGAACGCTTATCTTGCGTAGCAACGTTCACCTTTATCTTGAGATGGGGGCAACTCTCTTTGGCAGTACCCAATTGAAAGACTACAAGAAGATGAAATCTGATTACGTTTCCTTGCGTACCCAGACAACCACAATACAATTGATTTATGCCGACAACGTTGAAAATGTGAGCATAGATGGATATGGGACGATTGACGGAAGAGGTTCTGCGTTCAAGAAACTATCATGGAACGACGAGGGAATAACGCGTCCGCATCTCCTACGTTTCATCAATAGCAGGGACATCGTGTTGAAAGACATAACGTTAAAAAACTCAGGATGTTGGATGCAGCACTATTTGGCTTGCGATAGAGTACACATTCACGGAATCAAGATATTCAACCGCAACAACTACAACAACGATGCACTCGACTTGGATGGTTGTCACGACGTAACAGTAAGCAACTTGATTGCCGATAGCGACGATGACGGAATCACATTGAAAAGTACTTCACCGCGACTATGTGAAAACATAACCATTCATAATTGCGTGGTTAGTAGTCATTGTAATGGTATTAAACTGGGAACTGAAACCAATGGAGGATTCAAGAACATCAACATTAGTGATTGTATCGTCAAACCATCTGCTAACCAAAGTACACAATTCTTTGGTCATCCTGACAAACGAGGAACTTCAGCCATTTCCTTGGAAATCACGGATGGTGGAACGATGGAGAACGTCAATGTTTCCGACATCATGGTAGAAGGTACTGAATCACCTATATTCATTCGTTTAGGCAATCGAGCACGTGGTTATGCAGAAGGTATTCCCGTTGAAAAGGTAGGCGAAATCAATGGTATACACCTCAACAACATTACCATAAATAATGCTGGACCAACTGGTTGTAGCATCACGGGATTACCGGGACACCCCGTCAAAAACATCTACTTGAGCAATATCACCATCACGCAAAAAGGCGGATGTAAGAAAACGGCTGCCCCAACAGATGAAATGGAAAAGGAATATCCCGAAGCCACGATGTGGGGAATACTTCCCGCTACAGGTTTCTTTATCAATCACGCCCACCACGTAGTGCTTAACAACATTGAAGTGAATACCATTGAGAAAGACGAACGTCCCGTTTTCGTTAAGCTCGATACACTTCCATAATCTTACATGGAACTTAATCTGCTACGAAAGAGGCTTTTCCATTTTTCCTAACGCGAGGAAACCATCAAGAACATACTATTTCGTAAGGATAAGCATTTGCTTGACAGCCATTATTCAAGAACTTGATAACGGAAGTAATCATATTGCGCTTTCCCGCCATTTCCATTCAGATTATAGCAATATAATCCAACGCGCGTTCCTTTCCATCCGCCCATTTGCATAGGGAAGGTTTCGCCAACGGGAAAATATTCTTTACCATCAGCACTTGCGAAGAAACGATGAGCATTATTCCTACTATCAACTTGAATGCGCAAATACACCATCTTCTTATGATATGTTTTCACGCGTTCTCGTTCACCGTCTTTCTCCAAATACAACCACAACTTGCCTTTATCCTTGAAAATGCCGACTCCCATAAACTGCTTTCCCGTACAAAGAATGCCAGCATGAGAAGACTCAACTAATTGGGAACAATCCATCTTGACGGTTGCTTCGCTCACGAAGCCCATCGTCTTCTGAGTCAGCATGTTACGGCTATCCTTCATCGTTTGTGCTGGCAAAGCCTTTAAAGTCAACCATCCTTTGCGTTCATTAACATTCCATGCTTCATCAACGGGATTGTGGTTCCATTGCCATTGCAATCCCAAAGTTCTTTGATGTTGTCCCACCCAATATAATTCATGCGAGTCGAACTCATCAGATGTTTGCGGAATAAAAGGAGTTGACGATTGTGGATTCTTCCAAACATAAACGGGTTCGCCAATACCATTTCCGTCAATATCCACACCCATCATCGGCCAGTCGTCTTTCCATCTTACTGGTTGAAGATGAACAACACGACCGCGTGGTGAAGCCTCTTGGAAATGATAAAACCACCACTCTCCATCGGGCGTATCTACCAAAGCGCCTTGATGAGGACCATTGATATTCGTGCTACCTTGTTCCAATACCACTTGTTTCTCGTATGGCCCGTAGATGTTTTTAGCCCTTAAAACCGTTTGCCAACCTTGTCCCACCCCACCTTCAGGAATGATTAAGTAATAATAGCCATTACGTTTTAAGAATTTCGTACCTTCCGCTACGGGACCAGTATAAACCGTAACGCCATCATCCAATAATTCCCTTCCGTCTGGCGACATCTTATGAACAATGATAGGACCTGCACGATGACGACTTCGACCTAAGTAAGCCTGTCCATCATCATCCCAGAAAGGACATGGATCTTCCCATTTGGGAATTTCCCGCACACAATGCAAAGGCAACCATGGTCCTTTAGCATCCGTAGCACAACTCATAAACAATCCTTCATCGTATGTACAGAAAAACACATAGAACTTACCATCATGCCAACGTATGCTTGGAGCCCACGAACCACCACCAAAATGCTTATTAGAATCCCATCCTGGATAGTCCAATCGGTCATATATCTGACTGATGATTCGCCAATTAACCATGTCTATTGATTCCAAAACCTGCATTCCCATATAATGGAAATCCGATGCAACCATATAATACTTATCCCCCACCCTAATCACATCAGGATCGGAATAATCGGCATTCAACACGGGATTGATATATGTACCATTGCCTTGGTCACCCCATTGCAATTGCGCTTGCATGACTTGCGGAAACAAAGAGCCCAAAAGCATGAGCCAAACAATAACTTTAGCGTTCATAAAGACCATGTTAAGGTGAAACAAACATATCGTTTCCACAAAAGTAACGATACTTTATATAAGTTCCAAGGAAAAGAAGAAAAAAACAATCATTCATCATAAAAAATTCACGAAAATCATTCAAGAATCAAAAATATACTATATCTTTGCAACAGATAATCATTCAAATCTAATAATTATGAAAAACATTAGCTTATTATTCATAATAGGTCTTTTATGTACCTATTTATCAACTTCTTGTGAGAAACCCATCATCAACGAGAAGATTTCCGCAGATGAAGTTAGAGTCGTGTTTCATGTAGTATCGTTTTCTCAAACACCACTCACTACATCTAATGTACGACAAGTGCCCGTTCGCATCGACGATGCATGTTCCCGCTTGAGCTTTGCGATATATGACGGAAGTACGAAAGTGAAATCCGTGAACCAAACCAAAGGAAGCAATGATTTCGGAACATTGTCTTTAGTCTTACCAAAAGGAAATTACCGATTAGTGGCTATAGCGCATAATGGAACAGGAGCAGCAACCATCAGTTCTCCAGACAAAATAACTTTCCCAAACAATAAATGTACGGATACATTTTATATCTGCGAGGATTTCTCCGTATCAGACAACTCAGAATTTGACCTCACCTTAAAACGGGCGGTAGCGATGTTTCGTTTCGTAGTAGAAGACGCGTTCCCAGAAAATATCCATCAAATGAAGTTCTATTACACAGGCGGTAGTAGTACATTTGATGCAACAACTGGATATGGATGTGTTAATTCCAAACAAACGGAATATCGTGAAATCAACGATGAAATGGGGAATAATGAGAAACAATTCGATTTATTTACCTTTCCGCATGCAGAAGAAGACACATTGAAAATGACAATCACGGCTCTGTCTTCCACCGACGTTACCATCAAGGAGCGAAGCTTTACAAGTATACCCGTCAAAAAGAATTACATCACACAATACTCAGGCACATTCTTTGACTCTACATCAAGTGAAGGAGACCTAAACATACACTTTCAAGTTGATACGACATGGATACAATATTCGCATAGATATTGACAAATATAACGGCAAAAAGACAATAATTAAAATATTATTTGTATCTTTGTGCCCATAAAACATCCCTTCGTGGGAATTTGTATTTGTCAACTAATGGAGCACAAGATAGATTTTGTCATTACCTGGGTAGACAACAGCGACCCTGAATGGAGAGAAAGATGCCTAAGATACGCCAAGGAAGAAGGGCGCTCCATAACAATCAGTTCCGAAAGATACAGGGACTGGGACAATTTGAGATATTGGTTTAGAGGTGTCGAGACATTTGCTCCATGGGTTAACAAAGTTCACTTTATTACTTGTGGACATCTTCCAAAATGGTTGAATCCCCAGGCAGAAAAACTGAATATCATCAAGCATAGCGATTATATGGATGAGAGATATTTGCCAACATTTAGCTCTCATCCCATAGAATTTTGTATGCACAAAATAGAAGGACTTTCTGAGCGTTTTGTATATTTTAATGACGATACGTTTATCACCAATACCATAAAGCCCTCTCGTTTTTTCCACCGAGGAAAACCTTGTGATATGTCTATCCTTTCACCTATGTTTATCGGGGGAATGCATGGACATACGGTGTATAATGCCCTTGACATCATTAACCATTTCTTCAACAAGAGAGAAGTTATCAATAATCATTTCTTGCAATGGTTTCATCCCAAATATAAAAGTTATTTGATTAGAAACCTATTTGATTATGGTTATTCATACTTTACTGGATTCCATGATCATCATTTTCCTCAAAGTTATTTAAAGGAAACCTTTTGGGATGCTTGGGAATATAATGATAAGCAATTTGATGATACTTGTACACACAAATTCCGGGATAAAGAAGACGTATGCATTTGGGTGATGAGGTATTGGCAATTAATGAAAGGAAACTTTCACCCTTATAATCTTTCGAATGACAGCATATATTTTTTGTTAGACGACATACATAAGGTTGAAGACGTTGCCAATTGCATCAAATTGCAGAAAAAGAATATTACAGTGGTTAATGATAGTCCTTTGTTGAATGATTTCGATAAGGCAAAAGTAGAAATCAATGAGGCCTTCGAGAAAATCTTACCAAACAAAAGTAGTTTTGAATTATAACATCCCACACAAGAACATGGATAAATACGATTATTTAATAGTAGGTTCTGGATTATTTGGTGCAACGTTCGCATTCAAAGCCAAACAATTAGGAAAAAGATGTTTGGTGATTGACAAACGTCCACATTTAGGCGGAAACGTATACTGTGAAGACATCGAAGGCATTCACGTTCACAAATATGGAGCTCATATATTTCATACTTCCAACAAACAAGTATGGGATTTTGTCAATTCCATCGTGGAATTCAACAGATATACGAACTCGCCAGTGGCTAATTATCAAGGAAAACTATTTAATTTGCCATTCAACATGAATACCTTCTACCAAATGTGGGGAGTAACGACACCAGAAGAAGCAAGAAGGATTATTGACCAACAGAAAGCTGATACTGCAAAGAAACTCCAAGAAATGGGAGTGGAAGAACCACGAAACCTGGAAGAACAAGCCCTTATGCTTATTGGTAAGGACATTTACGAAAAACTAATAAAGGGCTATACCGAGAAACAATGGGGAAGAAAGTGTTGCGACTTACCTGCTTTCATTATCAAGCGATTGCCCGTCAGGATGGTCTTCGACAATAATTACTTTAACGACAAATATCAAGGGATACCCATTGGAGGATACAACAAGCTCATAGATGGTTTGCTCGAAGGTATAGAAACACGTACAAACACGAACTTCTTCGAAGACAGAAAACATTGGGAAAGCATTGCAAATACCATTGTTTTTACTGGAAAAATAGACGAATTCTATGATTATCGATTTGGCAAGTTAAATTACCGAACCGTAAAGTTTGAAGAAGAAATCCTTGATGTGCCAAACTTCCAAGGAAATGCCGTTATCAATTATACAGAGGCTGAAATTCCTTATACAAGAATTATCGAGCACAAGCACTTCGAAATGTTTGGCAATGAAGTGGAACAGTGTCCCAAAACTGTTATTTCCAAGGAATACAGTACGGAATGGACAGATGACATGGAACCATATTATCCTATTAACGACAATATTAACAACGCATTAGCAGACAAATATCGAGCCTTAGCAAGTCAAGAAGAGCACGTCATTTTTGGCGGTAGATTGGCTGAATACAAGTATTACGACATGGCTCCTATCATTGAAAACGTACTTAAATTATTCTAATATGGAAAAGTTGTTAACCGTAGTAGTTCCTGTATACAAAGTCGAGAAATACATCAACAAGTGCCTCGATTCTTTGATTGTTTCTGATGAGCAAATGAACTTATTGGAGGTAATCGTGGTTAACGATGGAACTCCAGACAACTCCGCCATCATGGCTAAAGAATACGAAAGGAAATATCCTAATACGTTTCGAGTGATTGATAAGGAAAACGGAGGACATGGTTCTGCTTGGAACAGGGGAGTGCAGGAAGCAACGGGAAAATATCTACGTTTTCTTGATAGTGACGACTGGTTTGATGATTCTGACTTTCCCAAGCTAATAAGCAAATTAAAATCTTCTGATGCTGATATAATCTTTTGCAATATTGACAAACACTACGTAAATAAGGGGATTGTTAAACGAAAGACATTGGAGCCAATGAAAGATGGAATCGTTACTAAGATAGCTGACTTCAATTGGTTAGAATGGCAAAATAAGTCCAAGATTTTTGATTTCTGGTATTGTACATATCGTACAAAAATGTTAAAGGATGTTCATCCATTATTTGTAGAAAAGGTTTTTTATGATGATGCTATTCTTTTTATCGCACCTATAATTTTGGGGAGTACATTTGTATATCTCAACTTAACCATATATCACTATCTTATAGGTAGAGATGGACAGACAATGAACTACTCTTCACAAGTAGCACATGCTAAAGACTACACAAAAGTTTGCAAATCAATGATTGATTTTGCCAAGAAAAATGAATGTAATGAATTATATAAAAAGCAATTTGTCAATAAACGAATCAATATATATATCAGAAATACTTTTATCTGGTTAAATGCTCTTCCCAAATCAGAACTCAAAGAAGCCATGGAATCAACATGGTTTCCTTATGTTAAGAAGAACTTCCCTTATTACACGGAACCAAAAGTTATAAAATATTACCAATCATTACCATATTGGATATATAAAATCTTATACAAATTGATGGTTGAGAGAAAGGAAAAAAGAACATTTTTAGAAGATGCAGAATAAACTACTATCAGTCGTTGTACCCGTATACAAAGTCGAGAAATACATCAATAAGTGTCTCGATTCTTTGATTGTTTCTGATGAGCAAATGAACTTATTGGAAGTAATAGTGGTTAACGACGGAACTCCTGACAATTCCGCCATCATGGCTAAAGAATACGAAAGGAAGTATCCTAATACGTTTCGAGTGATTGACAAGGAGAACGGAGGACATGGTTCTGCATGGAACCGAGGGGTACAGGAAGCAACGGGAAAATATCTGCGATTTCTTGATAGTGACGATTGGTTATCAAACCTCTCAGAGTTTATGTACAAAATAGAGTCATGCAATAGTGATTTCATTTTGACTGATGTACATTGTTATCATGAAGACACCAAAAAGAGTGATTTTTTTCGCAACACGAAATTATCACCCATGAAAGAGTATAATACCAACACATTTGATTGGCAAAGCGTAAGACCTTTATACCGCGGAAGTAATTACACGAATTTCCATGCATGCACATATAAAACATCTTTGCTAAAGGCACATTCTCCACTCTTTCTTGAAAAGATTTTTTATGATGATGAAATCTTGATGGTAATGCCATTATGCGTTTCCGAGACCTTTACTTATGTGAATCAGGTATTATATAATTATCTCTTAGGCAGAGAAGGACAATCTGTCAACAATAAAGTGCGCGGAAAGAATCTCGGTTTCTTGGTAAAATCAGAGAAAGCGATGATAGACTTTTACCATTCCCATCACGTTAAGTCACAAACAAAAGATAAGGAATTATGCTACATCTTGAATTACCGCATAAAGATGCTCATAGTGGAACTCTTTTTATTGCCTTATCAAGAATGCAAGCTCATGATGAAAGATTTCACCTGCTTCATTCACGAAAAGTTTTCGGGGTTTGATGGTGGTTTATTATATAAGGTATACAAATTCTCTTATCCCATTTGTTGGCTTATCTATCATTATCTTCGTCCAATGTGGGCTTATTTCAAAATTAACATTTTAAAGAAATGAGAATATTACTTGTTAATAAATTCTATTATCCTCGTGGTGGAGATTGCATTTACACGATTAATTTAGAATCATTACTCAAGAAACATGGGCACGAAACAGCCATATTTGCTATGGATTATCATAGGAATATAGAAACTCCATGGAAGAAATACTTTCCATCGGAAGTAAGATTTCACATGGGACTAAAAATCATTGATTCTATGTTAAGACCATTCGGAACAAAGGAAGTCAAAGATAAATTTAATGCCATCTTAGATGAATTTCATCCTGATGTCGTTCATCTCAACAATATACACTCCCAATTATCTCCTATTGTTGCAGAATTAGCACATCAAAGAGGAATAAAAGTTGTTTGGACATTGCATGATTACAAACTTTTATGCCCTCGATATGATTGCATGAGAAATGACGGTGCCAGTTGTGATGATTGTTTTGCCAACCATAACTTTTCAGAAAAGAAACAGAAGAGAAATGTGTTGAAAAACAAATGCATGAAAAACTCTTATCTTGCCAGTTATATCGCTTACAAAGAGGCTCTTACTTGGAATCGGGAAAGATTAGAGAACAACACAGATGCTTATATCTGCCCCAGTCATTTTATGGCAGCAAGAATGAAAGAGGGTGGTTTTAAATCAGAGAAACTTCATGCGCACACGAACTTCATTAATGTAGATAAGTGTTGTGTCAATGATTTTTCTAAAGAAAACTACTATTGTTACGTTGGAAGGTTAAGTAAAGAAAAAGGTATCAAAACAATGATAGAAGCAGCTAATCAACTCCCATATAAACTATATGTCATTGGTAAAGGTCCTATGTACCAAGATATAACGCAAATTGCCAAAAAGCATATTGAGTTTCTTGGACAATTAAACTGGGAAGAATTAAAGGAAATCGAACAAAAAGCTAAATTCACAGTTTTACCATCAGAATGGTATGAAAACAATCCCCTATCCGTTATCGAATCAGAATGTTTAGGCACACCTGTACTTGGAGCTAGAATCGGTGGGATTCCAGAACTCATAAAAGAAGGTGTGAATGGAATGACTTTCGAAAGTGGCAACATTCAAGATTTAGTTTCCAAGATAGAAGTAATGATGCACAAACCTTTTGATTACGAACAAATATCCAAAAACGCAAAGGCAATATATAGCGACGAAGAATATTATCAATTTCTTATGAACTTATACAAATAATCAGTTATGGGTAAAGGCAAGTTACAGAAATTCGCAGAGATGGAAACATTTCCCAATGTGTTCCAGTATCCTTTTTCCGTTATAGAAGAAAAACCTTTCGACATGAAAGGGAAATGGCACCAAGATTATTTCAACAACAATCATCCTATCGTTTTGGAATTGGGTTGTGGAAAAGGTGAATACACTGTAGAATTGGCTCGTCTCTACCCAGAAATGAATTTCATCGGTGTTGACATTAAGGGTGCCCGTATGTGGACTGGGGCAAAGATGGCTCTTGAAGACAAATTAACTAATGTCGCTTTCCTTCGAACCAACATTGAGATTATTGATCGTTTCTTTGACAAAGATGAAGTTCAGGAAATTTGGTTAACTTTCAGTGACCCACAAATGAAAAATCCACGCAAACGACTTACCTCATCTTATTTCATGGAAAGGTATCGTAGGTTCTTGGTTGATAAAGGTATCGTACATCTTAAAACAGACTCTTTCTTCCTATATACATATACCTCGCTTATAGTACAAGCCAACAATCTTCCGTTATTGTTCTGCACGGATGATTTATATCATACTGAGGGTCTCGATGATGCCACCCAGAAAATACTATCCATCCAAACTTACTATGAATCAATGTGGATTGAGCGCGGATTGAACATCAAATACATAAAATATCAATTGCCACACGAGGGCCTTTTACAAGAACCCGACGTGGAGATTCCACTCGATGACTATAGAAGTTACCATCGCCCTAAGCGTAGCAGTCTTATCACCAATAAATAGTAACCTTTCTTTCTTCTACACATACTTACACCCTCTTAATATAAAAAATGTAATGTTGAGATGACAAATAATTAAAAAAACGTTTGGAGAATTGCACAAAATAAGCTAACTTTGCGCAACAATCGATTATATTAATTATTTAACGTCTTAATAAAAATATGAGCCAAAAAAGAGTTTACACCTTCGGTAATGGTAAAGCTGAAGGAAATGCGCAAATGCGCGAAGAGCTTGGTGGTAAAGGTGCCAACCTTGCTGAAATGAATCTTATTGGTGTTCCTGTTCCTCCAGGATTCACCATTACAACCGATTGCTGCAACGAGTATTATGAAGTTGGTCAGGAGAAGATTATGGAACTCCTGAACGACGATGTTATGGCAGCAGTTAAGCATATTGAGGTGTTGATGAATTCCAAGTTTGGTGATAAGGAGAACCCATTGCTCGTCAGTGTTCGCTCTGGTGCTCGCGCTTCAATGCCTGGTATGATGGACACCATCCTCAACCTTGGTTTGAATGATGAAGTAGCAGAAGGAATGGTGAAGAAGACCAACAACCCTCACTTTGTTTATGACTCTTACCGTCGTTTCGTACAAATGTACGGTGACGTAGTGCTCGAAATGAAGCCTGTCAACAAGACTGATATCGACCCATTCGAGGAAATCATCGAAGCTGTAAAGAAAGAAAGTGGCGTTGTTCTTGACAAGGATCTCTCTGTAGATGACTTAAAGAAGCTTGTTCAACTATTTAAGGCAGCCATCAAAGAACGCACAGGTAAAGAGTTCCCCAACGATCCAATCGAACAACTTTGGGGTGCTATCTGCGCAGTGTTCCGCAGTTGGATGAACGAGCGTGCTATCCTTTATCGTAAGATGGAAGGTATTCCTGATGAATGGGGAACCGCTGTATCTGTTATGGCAATGGTATTTGGTAACATGGGTGAAACTTCTGCTACAGGTGTATGCTTCAGTCGCGATGCTGCCAATGGTGAAAACTTATTCAACGGAGAATATCTTGTAAATGCTCAGGGTGAGGATGTTGTAGCTGGTATTCGTACTCCACAACAAATCACAAAGATTGGTTCTCAACGTTGGGCTGAGCGTGCTGGAATTTCCGAGGAAGAGCGTGCAACTAAGTATCCTTCTATGGAAGAAGCTATGCCAGAGATTTATGCTCAATTGAATGGTATCCAAGAAAAACTGGAAGAGCACTATCACGATATGCAAGACATGGAGTTCACCGTACAAGAAGGCAAACTCTGGTTCCTCCAAACACGTAACGGAAAGCGTACTGGTGCTGCTATGGTGAAAATTGCTATCGACTTGCTCCATGAGGGTATGATTGACGAGAAAACTGCTATCATGCGTTGTGAGCCTAACAAACTTGATGAATTGTTGCACCCTGTATTCGATAAGAAAGAATTGGCTTCTGCCAAAGTTATCGCTCAAGGTTTGCCAGCATCTCCAGGTGCAGCATGTGGTCAAATCGTATTCCATGCTGACGATGCACAAGCTTGGCATGCTGAAGGTCACAAGGTAATCCTCGTTCGTATCGAAACTTCTCCTGAAGACCTCGCTGGTATGTCTGCTGCAGAGGGTATTCTTACCGCTCGTGGTGGTATGACTTCTCACGCTGCCGTTGTTGCACGTGGTATGGGTAAGTGCTGTGTTTCTGGTGTAGGTGCTCTGAACGTTAGTTATAAGGACAAGACTGTTGAAATCGACGGTGTTGTATATAAAGAAGGTGACTACATCTCATTGAATGGTACTACTGGTCAGGTATATGCAGGTGAAGTTCCTACAAAGGCTGCCGAACTCAGCGGTGACTTCAAGGAATTGATGGATCTCTGTGACAAATATACGAAATTGCAAGTTCGTACCAACGCTGACACTCCACACGATGCACAAGTAGCGCGTGCATTCGGTGCTAAGGGTATTGGTTTGACACGTACAGAGCACATGTTCTTCGAGGACAAGAAAATCATCGCAATGCGCGAGATGATTCTCGCAGAAACCCCAGAAGGTCGCGAGAAAGCATTGGCTAAATTGCTGCCTTATCAGAAAGCTGATTTCAAGGGAATCTTGGAAGCAATGGATGGTTGTCCTGTGAACATTCGCTTACTTGACCCACCACTCCATGAGTTTGTTCCCCACGATTTGGCAGGTCAAGAGACCATGGCTAAAGAAATGGGCGTAAGCGTTGAAGACATCAAGCGTCGTGTTGACTCTCTTGCTGAGAACAACCCAATGCTGGGTCATCGTGGTTGTCGTTTGGGTATCACCTTCCCTGAAATCACAGCAATGCAAACCAAGGCTATCTTAGGCGCTGCTTGTGAACTGAAGAAAGAGGGTAAGAATCCAATGCCAGAAATCATGGTTCCTCTGATTGGTACACTCTATGAATTAAAACAGCAGAAAGAAGTTATCCAAGCTGCTGCCAAAGAAGTATTTGCCGAGTATGGCATGGAAGTTGAGTTTGAGATTGGTACGATGATTGAAATACCACGTGCTGCCCTCACCGCCGACCGTATCGCAACTGAGGCTCAGTATTTCTCCTTCGGAACCAACGACCTCACTCAGATGACATTCGGTTACAGTCGTGACGATATCGCATCGTTCCTGCCTGTATATCTCGACAAGAAGATTCTGAAAGTTGACCCATTCCAGGTTCTTGACCAGAAGGGTGTCGGCAAGCTCATCAAGTATGCCGTAAAGAATGGTCGTGAGATTCGTCCTGATCTTCGTTGCGGTATCTGTGGCGAGCATGGTGGTGAACCAAGTTCAGTGAAGTTCTGCGCTAAGATTGGTATGAACTATGCATCTTGCTCTCCATTCCGTGTACCTATCGCACGTTTGGCCGCCGCGCAGGCAGCTGTTGAAGAGTAATCAGAAAACTCTGAAATAGACAAATCGGGTGCAACTTCCTTTATTTAGGGGGTTGCACCCAATTCTTTACTGCTTCAAAAAATGATAGTGTTTCAATGAATCACTTTTGGGAATGACTTTCACCTCTCGAATCACGGTGGCGGACCTCAAGCGGATGGTAAGGCTTGAGTCGGCAGGTATGTTGCGGCGGCTAACATAGCCCAGACATTCGGCATAGAGCAGTTTCTCCTCACGTGGTATCCAGAAGGAGAAATGACCTGTGGAGTCGGTCGGTGCACCTGCCCCAGCACCACGAATGCCAATCCATACATCTGCCAGCGGTCGGTCGTTTTCGTCCATGGCAATGCCTGACACATGGCGCAGCGCCTGCTGCATTTCGGGGTGCTGACTGACATAGGCATCGCTGAGCGTGTCGGGCACAACGGTCAATTCCATCAACGGACAATTCTTGCCATAACCCGAGTTGTATTTCGCCCCATATGCCGACCAGTCTTTCTGGGTGGCTATCATCATTCCCTGCTGGTGATAGTACTGTCTTACCCTGTAACGAATCAACTTGCTAAGCGAGTCTGGCAATTGTTGCTTGTTGACCACGATAACGAGAGAGTTGTTGTCAAACTGCACCGTGTGTACGGCTTCCTTCGTGTTGGCCAAAGTTTTTCTCAACGTAGATTCTACCAATAGCGAGTCTTTGTGGAGAGCATCATTCATGCGTTGTGGAATGTCCAAACCAGAAATGTGCCCTTGCATATCGGCAGTGACCTGAGTGTCCGACTTCGTTTTAATGTCGATGACACCTCTCTTTGCCAGTTCACCATACTTCTGGACATACGGGAGTTTGTTGTTCTCGTCCTTATAGACCATGATGCTTTCAATGTCTGTTTCGAAATAACGTTCAAGATCTTCAGTTGTTGCCGTTGAAAGCAAATCAACAGGCATAGGAACAGGCTTCCCGTCGATGACGACAAGGACAGATTCGTTGTCGGATGGGTTGCCACCAAGCCTCATTGTATAACCAGCCCCCAAGTCTGCCGACGTGGGTACGATGGTCAGTTGGGCAATGCGCTTTTGCAATTGTTCGTTGTCCAAGTCGAATATAGATTTGCCATGGGAAATGGGAAGTGTGTCTGTTTCTGTACTTCCAAGTCTCATAACATTATCATCCTGATGGCTTGTAGGTGTATCATTCTGATGGGCGTTCAATGCAACTTGCTCTGCCTTCAAAGGCATCTCCGTGGCCTTTTCCATGCCTGTATTCAAGACAAAGAGCAATAATATAACAGCTGCAATGCCAATACCAACTGCCCATGCGGCCACATGTCGAAACCTTGGTTTAGCACTTGTATCGATAACCTCGCGCTCAAACTTTGCCCACTCTCTATCCACGTCGGGCATATCTATCCTCTTGTCAATATCTTCTCTTTTCATCTTACTTTGCAATTTTAAGGGTTTGTCTGATTTTTGCCAACGACCGTGTAATGTGCTTGTTCACCGCCGAAGCACTGATACCCAGCACCGTGGCTGTTTCGGCGTAGGTCATCTCGTCATCGTAATGCAGACTCAGCACACGTCGGTCTTGCTCAGTTAGGTTGTTGTCAATAACTTGTCTAAGTTGTTGCAGCAGTTCCTCTCGTTCCTCGTTCTCACTTGCGGTGATTTCTTGTTGAAGTTCTTCTTCCATCTGTCGCTGCAACTGTCTGGAACGCAACAGATGCAGGCATTGGTTACGGGTAGCAGCCAACAAGTAACCGCGAATGCTGTCATTAGCTATCCGTGGCTTGTTTCGCCAGATTTGAGCAAACACCTGGTGCACCGCATCCTTGGCATCGTCGGCATTCTCCACCATTGAGAATGCCATGCGATACATGTGCGGATAGCTGTCCTTGAACAGGCGTTCAAACTCTTGTTTACTATAATTCATAAATGTCTTTTTGGCCTTTAATCGTATATAAGACCATCAGGCGAACAAATCAAATACCCCTTATTGCAAAAAACTCGTCATTTATCATCATTACCCCAGTTCGGGATAAGATTTTCATGCAAAGATACAGAAATTCCTCCAATTATACTAATTTGAAGAGGGTAGTTTGTCTTTTTAATGAAAGATATGAAGGATATGAAGGAACAAAAAGTAACATTCCTTTACAGGAAATTATTTACCCCCGACCTAAATATTTTTCTTTATATGAAAGTTACTATTCTATCCTTCATATCCTTCATCAGTGACAAAGACGACGTTCGCAAGTATGTCATTTCCGCCTCGCAAACGATACATTAAGACATCAAAAACAATATGTTTATGATTTCCAATTTAGCAAGTATTGTATTAACATCTTGATTTTTCATTTGAATATACTACGAATTGTAAGAAAACAAGGCGAATGTTTTGCATATTGCCGAAAATGATGTACCTTTGCATGAATTTTGTAACGTGAACACATTCACTAATAACCTAATTGCAAAATGATGAACAATGAATACTGGCAACCCGAGTTGGAAACCATGCCTCGGGAAGAACTGAGAAAACTACAAGTAAAGAAACTGAGAGATACCATTAACGTGGCTCTCAAGTCACCCATGTACAAGAAACGTCTTGGTGAATTAGGCATTACTGCCGACTCCATCAATTGTGTGGAAGACATTCGTAAGATTCCTTTCACGACAAAGAACGATTTGCGAAACAACTATCCCTTTGGGCTCGTTGGAGGTGACTTAAAAGATGCCATCCGAATCCATTCATCCAGCGGAACAACTGGTCATCCTACCGTGGTGGCTTATTCTCGCCACGACATAGATTCATGGGCAAACATGATTGCACGTAGCATGTATATGGTGGGTTGCCGCAACACCGACGTTTTCCAAAACTCGTCTGGTTACGGAATGTTCACGGGAGGTCTTGGCTTCCAATACGGAGCAGAGAAATTAGGTGCAGTCACCCTTCCTGCTGGTGCTGGTAATTCCAAACGCCAAATCATGTTTATCAAAGACTTCGGAACCACCTGTCTCCACGCAATACCAAGCTATGCGATTCGCTTGGCAGAAGTATTCAAGGAAGAAGGTGTTGACCCCAGAAGCACTAAATTGCGTACCTTATTTATAGGTGCAGAGCCACATACCGAAGAACAACGTCGCAGGATTGAGCGCCTATTGGGCGTAAAAGCCTACAACTCCTTTGGAATGACGGAAATGAATGGTCCTGGTGTGGCATTCGAATGCAAGGAACAAAACGGTATGCACTTATGGGAAGACAACTACATCATCGAGATTATCGACCCCGACACATTGGAACCTGTTCCCGATGGCGAAATGGGCGAAATGGTATTGACCACACTCGATCGCGATATGATGCCTATCCTTCGATATAGAACACGTGACCTCACTCGCATCATTACGGGAGAATGTCCATGCGGACGTACTCATCGTCGTATCGATCGTATCAAGGGACGTACCGACGATATGTTTATCATCAAGGGTGTCAACGTATTCCCCATGCAGGTGGAAAAGATTCTCGTGAAATATCCAGGACTTGGCAGCAACTACCTCATCACGCTCGAAACGATTGATGACAATGATGTTATGACCGTTGAAGTGGAACTTGATGACATCACTTCTGATGCTTACCCAGAATTGCAGAAGATGACGAAAGACATACAAAGGGCTTTGAAGGATGAAATCCTGCTTACGCCAAAGGTGAAACTCGTCAAGAAAGGTTCACTACCTGTATCTGAAGGTAAGGCGGTGCGCGTGAAAGACACACGTCCTTCGCGTCAATAAACCATTCATGTTTAGTGTTGAGTGTTCAGTGTGTAGTGTAAAATGTCCTGTGTTTTGCCCAAATAACACACCCAGCGCTCAACACTAAACAAAAACACACTAAACAAAGAAATGAAAAATCTACTTTTCATTGCGCTTGTCACGTTCTTCACTAACATATCACAAGCGAAAGACATACGGGAAATCTGGCTTTCCATGCCAGATTCCCTTATTTCATATCTCGATAAAAGCAAACGCATCGAGATGGTGGATTATATTGACATGAAAGTAAAGGCTGACGTTAAAAACGCACTTGAAGGTACGTCTGTCATGGATACGCTTACCAACGAATTCTTGCAAGTTACGCTTAACGAGGCGTATACATTGCAAATGCGCACCTTGCCTTCCGAAAACGGCGATACGCTATTTTGCCTGTCGAAGACATTGCGCGGACCACTGGCAGAGAGCGAAGTGAGTATCTACAACCAAGATTGGCAAAGAATAAAAACCTTATCATTCAACGCCCAAGAATTGATAACGAAGCCCGACACCATGTCGAAAGCCGCATTCGACGACCTACGCCCTCTATTTGAAGTATCTCTTGTAGAGGCACAACTATCCATAGACCAACCAACACTTACCATTAGCGTTTCTCCCATCAACTTATCAAAAGATGAAACGGAGAAGGTGAAACCTCTCCTATCCTCACGCACCCTTCTCTGGAATGGCAAGGAGTTTTAGGTATTTGTTGAGTGTTTAGTGTTGAATTGATAATTGTGAATTGTGAATTAAAAAACATGAGGACTTACGGGAGGTCTTACATGAGGTCTTAGGTGAGGTGTTACATGAGGTCTTACATGAGGTCTTGAAAAACATAACCAACTGATAACGTGATAATTAGTTAAAATTAGGGGAGGTCTTGGCGAAAACAAGAATATTCGTGAGTTTTCGTCATAAAACGGATGGAAAGACCAAATAGCTTTTAGCCCATAATAGACTTTTTTATGCACACAAAGCTACCCATGAAAAAACTACAAAGGCGCATTTGGATGTACAAACATCATGTTTACGTGGTATAAATATGGTATTTATCACCAACAAACATGGTGTTTATGAAGTATCTTGCTTCTTGCTTCCAACTTTCTTACTTTCTAAAAAATAGGTAAAAAGACGATTACTAAAAAAACACTTAACTGTTTTGAATGTTTTAGTTAAGGCAGGATTCAAATTAATAACGCAACGAATGTGTTAAAGAAGTAAGTGAGCAAGGAGCATGAAAAAGGGACGAAAATCCCGCTGGCTCTTTCGTCCCCAG
>OMWI01000056.1 GCA_900314715.1 uncultured Prevotellaceae bacterium
GACTATGAACCAAAGACAAGCGTTTCTCGGGCTTTGGAGAACAACAGAGGACTTTGATATTACACAAACGAATTGGCCCTAATGACCGATTTGGGTTTATTTTATTCCATGCATGAGAATCAAACAAGAAGCAATCTTTCATGGTTTCCAACATGGTCATGAAACGGCAAAGGGGGATGGTAAAACTGAGTTCGTTCTTCCCGATGTAAGGGCGAACGGAAGGGTCGAACAAACCGATAAAACAACGATAACCATGTCGGGTGTTTTCTGCGATGGTCATAGACACTACCGTGCTACATCCTGAACCAAATTGCGAGACGACGGCATCAGGCGCATTGTTGTCATAGAATGCCCATCCGCATAAACCTGATAGCATGTCGGGCGTTGCATAGAACAAGATTCCTTCATATCCATCAAAAGAATCAGCCTTATCGATTCGAATGAAATTCAGGTATTTCTTTTCCGCACGTTTCATACCCAGATTGTCGATATAGTCAATTACCATTTGAGGAGTCTTCTTGTATTTCTCCTTCAATGAAACGAACCCTGGCACACGCTCAGGCATGTCGGCAAATCCCGTATAGAGTTTACCGCCACCACATCCAATGACATCAGCACTCAAACTCACGGGTATCCCGTCTCTTGCAACTTGTAGTCCCTTGAAGAAACAACCGCCAATCTTCTCCGTTTCCGCAATCGCTTTGTCACTATATCCGAATAGCAGAGGCAACTCCACCTTACTACCAAATGCTTCCCTGTAATTTTGTATAAACTGTTGTGTTTCCATCCTTATTTTATTGACTATTGACCATTAGCCGCTCGCGGAGGAGAGGCTTTTAACTTTTGCAAAGATAGCGAATAATCTTCATAATACAATCAAAAATAATTGGAAATATAATAGGCGATGTCTGATATTTGCCAATTTTTTTGTACTTTTGCACTTTGTATAACTTCCAGTGAAAATGAGAAGGTTTTAGCATAAACTTATGAATGAACAAACTAACAAGATACAAATGAAAAGAACATTGTTTTTGTTGTCGCTGCTTATTGGCTGGACACTCCAGTCGGCAGCACAGGTTGAAGGAAAGTTGGTCAAGGTGAAGGGACAGGGTGTCTATTGTGGCGAGGTCGAGATGGACGTCACACAAGGAGCCGACGGCAAGTATTATCTCTACGATAGTAAGCGCAAGATCTGTACGCTGATAGGCGCATCGCTCCCCTCGCTCGATGAATTGGCTGCTAAAGGAACGCTTCGCGACTACATCCATACGGAAGATAACGGACCTGCGGATGACGAGGAATATATCCAGGAAGTACTCTCAGCCTATAAGACTTTCGACGCCACCAAATACCTGAAGACTGGAGAGGTGGCAAACAGCACGTCCGAGTTCTATGCCTATCAACTGAAGAGCATTACCATTGATCAACTGACGAAAGACGGGCAAGACTGCATGCCTACGGCAGAATCGTCTTCCGCCATGCGTATAGCCCTCTATTACAGACATACCAAATGGACTCCTTTCTTTGAGCAGATATTACCAGATGCAGGGGAATCTCCCATTGCCCTCGACGGCGACGAGGTCAGTCAGATACGTGCCGCCATTCCTGTTGAGGGTGCCACGCTGGAAATAAACATCATGGATGAGGAGGGTGTAAATCCGCCCGTCTTATTCAAGGCATTCTTCGTGCCCGATGCGAGTGGTGTAACCCATATCGACGCCGATGGAATAAAGGCAACCATTACTTACGAGAAAGGAGGGTCGCCCCTGGTGGACGCCCATTGGGGAATGATGCAAGTCTACGATTTCTATAAGAATGTTCTGGGACGTGACAGCTACGACGATAAGGGGGCAACCATCTATAACATCATCTATACCCCCGGCTATTCTTCCGGCAAAGACGGAATGGAACTCGACGACCCCATGCCGCGTTTCCTGTACAATCTGGCTCAGTGCGGTGCTGAAGCCAGGAGCTATTGGTATCCGCCGGTGATGATCTATGGCTTGGGAGGACAGAGCCTCGACTACGAAACGGCGATGCCAGGACCCTACATGCGGGCATTCGTAGAACTCTCGATCATGTGTCATGAGTTCACCCATATCGTTACGAAGAACACCGCTCAACTGTCGAGTAGCATACCCTCTGAGGGCGGTGCCATCAACGAGTCTTTTTCTGATATCATGGCAATCAATCTGATAAAGAACGACGCTTACGGGTCCGGTTCACAGTCTCCATGGATTGTGGGAGGTCAGGGCCTCATAATTGGAAAGGACAACATACGCAATCTTGAAAATCCGAAGATATCGGGAGATGCCCCCCAAGCCGACACCTATCTTGGGGAGAACTGGGCTAAACATGACAAATACAAGATGATGGGCGTTCAGAATAAGTTCTACTATCTGCTCTGTGAAGGCGGTAAAGGAACTAACGACAACGGTGACAGCTACGACATGACAGGCATCGGCATCGACAAAGGAACGCGGATAGCCTATCTGACTCTGACAAAATACTGTTCGTCGGAAACCGACTTCTCGACCATCGGCGAGTGCTGGCAACAAGCATCCGAGGAGTTGTACGGCAAAGACAGCGCCGAGACGCAAGCCGTCATTCGTGCATGGGCAGCCGTAGGCGTTGGCAATGATGATGTTACGGGCGTTGAGGAAATCAATGGATTGCAAACTGCAACAGAATTCTATTATGACCTGCAAGGCAGCGTGTTACAAACTCCTCCTTCCAAGGGTATTTATATCATAAAGTCTGTCAAAGAACACTCGCAAATCAAGAAAGTCATCACGAAATAACTAATGTTGAGTGACAAAGATTAAGCGCTATTTCTGAGTCATTCTACTCTCCCTCTCTTTGCGAGAGGGGCTGGGGGTGAGGCTTCTTGTTTTCATTGCAAAATTACTGCTATTTTCTCCCATCGCCAAAAATCACCCCTCAAATTGGTGTAAAAATCTGTTAACAAAATGCGGTTTTCTTGTTAAAAAAGCTAAACACTATATTTGCGGTCGGTAAAGAATATTTATGCAGTCTACATATATAATGTTTGGCTATTTTAAAGAATAACTTTGTAAAGTTAAGCAAAAAATGACATTTCTGACATTCTGACTTTCTGACATTCTGACATTAAGGCGTTTCGATATATGCAGACTTGAAAGTTTATAATAATATTATATTATAATATAATATTATTATAATATATATATACTTATAATTTATTATCATATAGTTCAGAATCACAGTTGTATGGTTTGATATTCCTTAATGTCAGAAAGTCAGAAAGTCAGAAAGTCAGAAACAAAAAGGGTTCTCCTCTGAGAACCCTGGGGCACTTTCGCACTATTAAATCTGATACTATGAAAAACATACGTTGAGGATGTGCCTATTTTGACACACCCTCCAAACAATAAATCCGCCCAAACAATTTTTCGATGTGATTACCTTTTGATTGGTGAGTAATCCTTTGAGTTATTGATAGGTAATCTTTTGGATAATCTGGCCTGGGTCGAGTATTGATAGGGTGATGATATGCTCACGTCGGTTTTTGGAGAGTGGTAGCGTGAGAAGGAAATCCTTGCGGTTTTCGAGAACCTGAATCTTCCATTCGCGCCCCCATTCCTTGAAAATGTTCTCGCAAACCACGGTTTTTCCACCGTCAACACTCACTCCGAAGCGGTTGCTACGGTCGGTGGCAACAGGCCACATGGGAACCACAGAAATACAAAGTCGGATAGAATCGGCATTGTTCGGCAAGGTTCCTATTGGGATAGCGATATCCATGCTGCCTTGTGCTTTCTCGTCAAGCGGTTGACCGAGTTGGAGGGCTTTCCAGTCAGTGCCTATGCCTTCGAGCAGACGGAAAGGAGGTTGCGCTTTGAGTGAAGTGAGGTCGAGCTTGTGAAGCAATTCAGGATGACGCTGATTGTCGGGCAAGCGGAAAGCATCAGTTGGTTTGTCGGTGAGTTCGGGCATTTGTTGATAGAGTGCCGTATAGCCAGGAGGAACCTCCGAAATCATCTGATTCCATTTCCCGTTGAACAACTGATGATAGCGGTCGATAAGTTGTTGTATTTCTTGGTGAGCATCCCTTGACATCCGCGCAAATTCCTGATTACCCGTTTCATGATTCGCTTGTGCATAGAGAAACTTGCGGTTCATCTGATAGGCGGAATGTACCGCATAACCGAGAATCTCGAAGAGAGCAGGACGAAGATTTGAATCCACCTCACGTTCTATGGCATCATAGGCATTGCAGATGTCCTGATAGCAGACAAGTCGTTCCTGAGCCGTACCCGTTTCGAAAGAGAAATCCGTATCATGGAGACGCGAATATTCTGGCTCATCCCATTCCATCTCATAGCCCATGAACTCAGGCTTACGATCCCAAGCCAATCGGTAGTAGTTGTCGAGGATAAACTGGAAGGTCTCACGGTATTGGTTGCCGAAAACCCTTGCCAACCACTCTGCTTGATACTTATTGGCGTTATCATATGTGAATGCGGAGAAGTTGAAAGCCATGTCCATGAACATTTGCATCTCCATTTCCATGGGTTTGATATCGCCTACGTTGAGCAACCAATAACGGTCTGCCCCTGCGGTATAAGCCTTCAAGAGTTCCTCGTACATCAGCATGGGTGCTGTAGTGGCAATCCACAGATTATCGTGTGGTGTTCCAAGATAGGAGATGTGATAATATACGCCGCTATGCCCTTTTCTCTGCTGTTCTTGAGCGTTGCTTACGCGCTTCATGTAGCCATAGTTGTCATCTGGCCATACGAGCGTAATGTCATCTGGCACTCGCAAACCAGCGTCGTAGATGTCGAGTGTTTCCTTATAAGGTACGAATATTTGCGGAATGTTCGTTATCTTGTCCTTCTTGTATTTCGTCAGGATATTGCGTTGCTCGGCGAACACTTTCTCTAACGTACGAGCTCGGTCGCGTGGGTCTGTGCTTCCCTTCATAGCTTCATCGTGCAAACCGCGCATTCCCATCGTGTAAATATTGTCAAATTGGGCAGTCTCACGTATGCGGTCGTCAAGTTTCTTGAGGATAGTTTGGCTATTCGTCTCATAGTTCCATTCGCCATCACGGTCATGATTCCACTCAGATGGAGAAGCGTTGTTGAAGAGCAAAGGTTCGCAATGACTCGTGGTAATCATGATTCCCCATTTGTCAGCCATCTTCTGACTCTCGGGATGACTATAGAACGCTCCCGTACAACTATGCATAGCTGGAGCAAGCATGTTGCCTTTCAAACGGAGAATCAACTCGCAGACACGGTCGTAAGTTTTAGGACCAATATCTCCCAATTCTTTTTCGAATGTCTGTGCCGCCCAAGTCTTCAATCCCCAGTCTTCATCATTGATGAAAATGCCACGATACTTGATACTTGGCGACTCGCTGACCATATTCTCCTGATAATCATAGACGCGTCGATTGGTCTTGTCAACGGGAACATCAGCAAACCAATACCACGGACTGACACCAATCTGTTCGCTGATGTGGAGAACACCGTAGGCCAGACCACGAGCATCAGAGCCACAAATATAAAGGCTACCATTTTTAGTTTCGATGGCATAGCGCTCCCATGCGCCTTTTATCTCGTGATGACGAAAAGGAACATGCTTTACCGTGGCGAGGACGATATATTGTTCTTTATTGGCAAAATAAGCAAATTGATATTCATTTCGTATTCCTGACACTTCGGGTCTCGTACCGGAAACACGCTCAATATCATCAGCCAGCACGTTCGCCATTTGTTTCACTAATGGAGCATCGTTTGTTCGGTAAACAATTGTTGCCTTTGTCAGGTCAACACCAAGTTTCTCTTGTTGTGCCATCGTGAACACACAAGCACAAAGAAACGTCAATATGATAGTTAGTCTTTTCATGGTTCCAAATAGTTGATTATCTTTCCTGTTTTCTCAGCGTATGCAATCTCGCGTTTCGTACTCTCCCCAATATATCCCCCCACGTTGATGACAAAAATCTCATCAGCCAAGTCAATCTTTCTCAGGTGCATATCATCAAGCATTTCCTTCACTCCAGGTTTCCAAACATCATCGTCGCCAGCGTGTCCAAAGAGTCCAACACTAATGACAATGCAACCTTCTAATGTCAATCGTTTCTGAGTTTCCAAGAATTGTTCCTTGAAACGAGTGCTCCCGCAGAGCGTAACTATTTTGTAATTCTGTATCATACGTGTTGTGGGGTATATTTGTTTATTCGTCTGCAAATATACAACTATTTCTTCAAAATACGTAAAAGTGGTTGATTAATATGTCGTTCTACCTCAACCATTCCTCTAAAGAAAATAACAATTTCTTTATGTGACTGGCTTAAAAATGGAATTTTTTTTCTAAATTTGTAGCGTGAAAACTACTAACTGGATATTTATGCAACGATACTATCTGACATTGTGGCTTTGGATGTGTGGGATGATGGCGGTTTTAGGTAATCCCGTGGATAATCTGTTGAATCGTATTGACCCAGGAGCAGCCAAAAAGTTTAAGACGGAATTGGTAAAATCAGAACGTGACTTCTTTGAACTCGACCAAAGCGGAAAGAAGGTGGTCGTCCGTGGTAATACATGGGTGAATATTGCTTCGGGCGTGAACTGGTATCTGAAATATTATGCTGGTGTGCATCTTACTTGGAATCAGATGAACGCGAAGTTGCCAGCCGTCTTGCCGAAGGTGGAAAAGAAAGAACGCCATGAAACAAATCTCACCCTGCGCTATGATTTCAATTATTGCACTTTCTCTTATTCCATGGCTTTCTGGGATTGGAAACGCTGGGAAAAGGAAATAGACTGGATGGCCTTACATGGCGTGAATCTGCCATTGGCCATCGTGGGAGAGGAATGCGTTTGGCGGAAGATGTTGCTCCGATTAGGTTATACTGAGGAGGAAGTGGGAAAGTTTATTGCCGGTCCAGCTTTCTTAGCTTGGTGGGAGATGAACAATCTGGAAGGATGGGGCGGTCCGTTGCCTCTATCGTGGTATGACCGTCAAGAGACGTTGCAAAAACAAATCCTCAAGCGCATGAAGGAATTGGGCATGCATCCCGTATTGCCAGGCTATTGCGGAATGGTTCCCCATGATGCTAAAGAACGACTGGGACTCAATGTGGCCGAGGCTGGACTATGGAATGGATTTCAACGACCTGCCAATTTGCTGCCAACAGACAAGCGCTTTCGTGAGATTGCAGATATATACTATGATGAATTGACCAAACTCTTCGGAAAGGCCGACTATTATTCGATGGATCCTTTCCATGAGAGCAATGATGATAGTAAGCTTGACTATGCCCGTGCAGGACAGGTGTTGATGGAAGCCATGAAAGCGGTGAATCCAAAGGCTGTTTGGGTGATACAGGGATGGACAGAGAATCCCCGTCCTGCGATGGTGGATGGAATGAAAAAGGGCGATTTACTGATATTAGACCTCTTCTCGGAATGTCGCCCCATGTTCGGTATTCCTTCCATCTGGAAACGTCCTGAAGGTTACAAGCAACACAACTGGTTGTTCTGTCTTTTAGAGAATTTCGGAAATAACGTGGGGTTGCATGGAAGGATGGATCAACTGCTGGATAACTTTTATTCCAAAAATGATTCTTCATTCTTCACTCCATTCCCGAGCGATGCTCGCCTACCCGTAGCCTTTCACTCTTCACTTAAGGGTATCGGCTTTACGATGGAGGGGTCGGAGAACAATCCCGTGATGTTTGAACTGATGAGTGAATTGCCTTGGCGACCAGAGAAGTTCACAAAGGAAGAGTGGATTCGCGGTTACGTCAAAGCACGTTATGGAAAGGCTGATGAGGATGTATTGAAAGCTTGGGACATCCTGATTCATTCCATCTATAATTGTCCTGCGGGAAACAACCAACAAGGTCCTCATGAAAGCATCTTCTGCGGAAGGCCTACACTTCATAATTTCCAGGCTTCCAGTTGGTCGAAGATGAAAAACTATTATAATCCTGACGATACCCGAGTTGCAGCCGAACTGATGGTGAAAGCTGCGGAAAGGTTTAGAGGAAACAACAATTTCGAATACGACTTAGTGGACATTTGCAGGCAGGCTCTCGCTGACCAGGCACGTGTGCAATACCTACAAACCATAGCCGATTTCAACGCTTTCCGCAAAAAAGCTTTTGACAAGGATGCAAAACGGTTTTTGGAAATGTTGCTCCTTCAAGACAAACTTCTGGGTACCCGAAAGGAATTCCGCTTGGGAAGATGGTTGACTGATGCCCGTAGTTGTTCAACCATACCAGCGGAACAAGACCTCTATGAATGGAATGCCCGTGTGCAGATTACAACTTGGGGAAATCGCGCTTGTGCCAACGAAGGAGGTTTGCGTGACTATGCCCACAAGGAATGGAACGGTCTGCTCAAGGATTTCTATTACATGCGATGGAAAACCTATTTAGACGGACTCTCCGCAGAGATGGAAATGATGACTAAACCACGTCCTGAGATGTTGGGTGGTGGTGAGAATAGTAATAAGACGGCTGATGAACTCTTTCAGATGGCTTTGCCGCAAGATTTGAACATTGACTATTATGCTCTCGAAGAACCTTGGACCATTAGTCGTAATCAATATAAGGCAGAACCAGAAGGTAACCCTGTGGATGTGGCGAAAGAAGTGATGGAATATCTAAAACCCTGATTATGGCAAACAAACAACGATTGATTTCCCTTGATGTGCTCCGTGGTATTACCGTGGCTGGGATGATTTTAGTGAACGATGGTTATGGTGACACCTATGCTCCGTTGCAACATGCCAAGTGGAACGGAATGACGCCCTGCGACCTTGTCTTTCCCTTCTTCCTCTTCATTATGGGTATCAGTACCTATCTGTCGTTGCGGAAGTTCAATTTCAAATGGTCTCCGCAAGTGGGAAGGAAAATCCTGAAACGCACGCTGGTCATCTTTTTTATCGGTCTCTTTATCAACTGGTTTGATTTGGCTTGCGATGGTCGTCCTTTGGATTTTGCCCATCTGCGCATCTGGGCTGTGATGCAACGCATAGCACTCTGTTATTGTGCCGCTTCATTGTTTGCCCTCTTTGTGAATCATCGCTATACATTGCAAACGGTGGGCATATTGTTGGTAGGTTATTCTATCATTCTACTATTTGGAAATGGTTATGCTTACGACCAAACGAATATTCTGGCACAGGTAGACCTCAATCTCTTCGGTTATGACCATCTTTACCATAAGAGTCCCGTAGACCCAGAAGGATTGCTTGGAACGATTCCAGCCATTGCGCACACGTTGTTAGGTTTCTATGCCTGCAAACTGATGATGGAATCCAAGGACACCGTTGAGAAAGTGTTGCGCTTCTTGCTCTTCGGAGCCGTGATGGTGTTTATTGCCTATCTCTTCACCTATCTGTTGCCATTGAACAAGCGTATCTGGTCACCTACCTACGTGTTGATGACTTGTGGATTATGTTCGATGTTGCAAGGTATTCTGATGTATGTTATCGACATCAAGGGAAACAAGGGGTGGATTACGCCCTTCCTTGTCTTTGGTGTAAATCCGTTGTTCCTCTATGTGTTTAGTGAACTATTGGCTATCATCTTTGGTTATACAGGTATCAGTACTCTTATTTATGATGGAATCCATGCTATCATAGCCAATACCTATAATGCTTCCTTGGCCTATGCTATTACCTTCACGCTGATTTGTTTACTGGTGGGCTATCTTTTATACAAACGTAACATATATATCAAGATATGAAAAACAAATTGTTTTTGTCAGTCGTTATGCTACTGACCTGTCTCGGCCTTTTCGCACAAACTCCCGTATATAATGTAATGGATTATGGTGCTAAGGGTGATGGTATTACTGATGATGCCTTAGCCATTCAACGAGCCATTGATGCCTGTTCGGCAAAAGGAGGCGGACAAGTGTATCTGCCATGTGGAAAGACATTCCTTGCTGGTCCTATAGAATTGAAATCGAATATAAACCTGTATCTTGATGCAGGTTCTGTATTGAAAGCCAATCCCGATGAAAGTATTTACAAAATGAGTGCTTTCAAGGATAATCGCGGTGAAGGTATGATGTGGTTGCATTGCAAGGATATAGAGAACCTGAGTATTACTGGCACGGGGACTATCCATGGAAATGGTATTGCCTTTATGGGAAAGGAACTCTCTGATAGTTATGAACTGAAACCCCTGAAAGACCCAACCTTTGATCCTCGTCCTCATGTGCTCACGCTGATAGGTGTAAAACGATTGATGATTCGTGATGTGACTATCCGTGAAGGTGCTTATTGGACGGTTCATCTCATTGGTTGTCAAGATGCCGTGATTGATGGAATATCACTTCTGAACAATGTGAAGATTCGCAATGGTGACGGTATTGATGTAGACCATTCTCGTAATGTACGTATCAACAATTGCCATATCACTTCGGGAGATGATTGCATTTGTCTGAAAAATCGTCGGGAGTGGGAGGAATATGGTGCATGTACGGATATTGTGGTGACCAATTGTGTGATGACTTCCCGTTCGTGTGCCATCAAGATTGGTTCGGAGAATATGGACTCTATTGCCCGAGTGATGATAGACAATTGTGTGATTACGGCAAGCAACCGAGGCATAGGCATTCAAAATCGCGATGAAGGAACGGTAACGGATGTGGTGTTCTCGAATATCACGCTTGATAGTCACCTCTTCTCTGATGTATGGTGGGGAAAGGCAGAACCTATCTATGTAACCAGTTATCCACGAGCCAACGGCAATCATAAAGATGCTAATTGGCGTTTCCCCAAAGGTCAGATTGAAGGTCGTTGCGGAGAGGTGAGTCGTATCACCTTCAATAATATTGTGGCTACCAGTGAGAATGGTTGCTTTGTGGGTGGTGACACCAAGAATAAGGTAAACCAAATATATTTCAACAATGTGCGCCTGCATCTGAAGAAATTGACAGACTATCCCAGTGGCATCTATGACAAGCGTCCTTGCAAGGGTGAGGGGTTCGTCAAGAGTGATGTCTATGGTGTCTTTGTGGAAGAGGCAAGTAGTGTGCAGATGCATCATTTAGATGTGGTGTGCGATAAGCCGTCTATTCCAAATTTCGGTGGTGATACGAATCTTAAATGAAGAATGAAGAGTGAAGAATGAAGAATAAATATTATCAACTAATCCTTTTAGTTTTTTGGCTTTTTACTCCTTTTACCGCAACCGCACAATATGAGAAATACGGGGGCGTGTATTATGCTTATCATGCTCCGAAAGTGAAATATACTCCCGTACCTAAGGGGTATAAACCTTTCTATATTTCTCATTATGGTCGTCATGGTTCTCGTTGGATTCCGAAAGATAGTCGTTATGAATGGATTGCAGAACAATTTGCTGATGAAAGCAATCTCACCGAGTTTGGATTGGAGGTGAAAAGACGTTTGCAACCAGCCTTGGAAAATGCCCGTGGGAATGGTGGAAAACTGACACCATTGGGAGCTGAGCAACATAGGCAGATTGCCAATAGGATGTATAAGCGATTGAAGGAAATCTTCAAACAAAAAGACCTCAAGATATCTGCCCGTTCGAGTACGTCACCACGATGTGCCGCCAGTATGAATGTTTTTTGCGAACAGTTGCGAAAACTGAATCCCGCCTTGGACATTACGGAGGAGACGAATCAGAATTACATGTACTATATTGCTTACACGTCGCCAGAAGAAGAGGAATTGGAGCGAGATACGGTGGTGAAATGCAAAGTAAATGGTGAGCGGTTGGCAAAAACCCTTTATAAAGACCCTACTAAGCAGAAAGAAAAGGATAAGTTACTTTCCGAACTTCATACCTTGGCTTCTTCCATGCAGGACATCCCGTTGAAAGATTCTTTTTGGGATTTGTTTACTGAAGAGGAAATACGCGCGGTGTATGATATGAATAATACGCGTATGCGATTGATGAACGGCATAGATTCTTTCAATCACGATATTCCCGCCCGTTGTGCAGTTTCACTTTGGCAGAACATCGTAGAAACAGCCGACAGCGTAATATCAGAAACCCTTCCATCGGGAGGGGCAGGCTGCACTTTACGTTTTGGTCATGATACCAGTCTTTATCGTCTACTCTCACTATTAGGCTTTTACGATGGCGTTCCCAATCTGATGGACGAGATTTTGCCGATGGGAGCCAATTTGCAGATGATTTTCTATCGTAATGCGAAAGGACATGTTATCGTGAAATTCCTACATAATGAAAGGGAAATGAAGTTTAATGAGATTCTCTGCTACGAGAACAAACCTGCCTTCGAACCTCCTTATTATGATTGGGAATACATCAAGAATAGGTGTGCACATTGGCTTGAAAAGGAACGGATGAACAGCATCTTACAGGGCATCAATACGTTCACGGGAACCTCTCCGAGCATTACCAAGACCGCAGGACTCTTCGGTAAGAAAACGGAAGAATTCGGACAAACATTACCTGCCGTGTTGGTGCCTAATGGTATGAATTTCTGGACACCTCAAACTCGTTGGACGGAAAAGAAATGTGTTGCACCATATTATTACAAAGATACTGAGTTTCAAGGTTTCCGCAATAGTCATTGGATAGTGGGCGGATGTACACAAGACTATGGTTCTTTTACGTTGGCCGTAGGAGAAAAAGATTGTTCGTTGAACCACGATCAAGAGTATTCCCGTCCCGACTATTATGCAATCGTTTTGTCAGATGCAGGTGTTGGTGCGGAGATGACGGCAACCAGTCGTGCTGCAATTTTCCGTTTTACGCCTCTTGGAAATAGGGAAGCCATAGACCCGTTGTTGGCTGACCGTGTGCAGAGTGCTCAAAATGGTTTCCGAAGAATAACGCTTAGACTGGTGCCTAATAGTGATGAGAAGGAATCTACCATCACGTTAGATGCAGCCAATAACCGCCTTTTTGCTACGAACCCCATTCATCGTATTTATCAGGGGTGGGGTGAGAGTGCTGGTTTTGCTGGTCATTATGTGCTGACATGGAAAGACCGTTTGGTGGATAGTCGGATTACAGATAGTATTGCCTATCTTACCTTTGAAATACCTGAAGGTCGTTCGTTGATAGTGAAAGCAGCATCGTCATTTACAGATGAAAAGGGAGCTTGGAAAAATTTGCAAGCAGAGATTCCTCATTGGGATTTCTTGAAAGTTCGTATGCAATTGAATGAGACTTGGCTCCAGCATCTTTCTAAGTTGCAAGCAGAGTCTACAGATATATCTTCACTCCATCAATTCTACGGTAGTTTCTATCGTGCTTCTTTCTTGCCTCACGAAATCAACGACGTGGATGGACGTTATCCTAAATTTGCAGGAAGTGGAGAAATCTATTCTCTCTCCTCTCATAAACAATATATAGACTTCTCCATGTGGGACACCTACCGAGCCGTTCATCCGTTGTTGAATATCATTTCTCCAACAAAGTCGGGCGAAATGATGCAGTCGTTAGTTCGTATGTATGAACAAGGCGGTTGGTTGCCTATCTTCCCGTGTTGGAACAATTATACGGCTGCGATGATTGGTGACCATTGTGCTTCTGTACTCGCAGATGCCTATGTGAAAGGTATCCGTAATTTTGATTTTGTGAAAGCTTATGAGGCCATGCGCAAGAACGCTTTCGAAACACCAGCTTCTGAGATAGAATACAAGAACGGTATGGGGCGTCGAGCCTTGCAGAGTTATTTGAAATATGGTTATATTCCCTTAGAGGACGAAGTAAAAGATGCTTTCCATACCAACGAACAAGTGAGTCGTACTTTGGAATATGCATACGATGATTTCTGCGTGGCTCAGATGGCGAAGGCTTTGGGAAATACAGATGATTATCAAACGTTGATGAAACGTTCTGAGAATTGGCGGAATGTACTGAATACCCAAACGGAATATGTGGATGGTCGCTATGCTGATGGTCGTTTCCAAAATGAGACCAGTCCGTTTGAAAAGCAGAAGTTCATTACGGAGGGCGCTCCTTGCCATTATACGTGGTATGTGCCGCAAAATCCCAAAGGTTTGATAGAGGCGATGGGCGGTAAGACTTCATTCGTTTCCAAATTAGATTCCATGTTCACCGAAGGTCGCTATTGGCATGGAAACGAACCTTGCCATCAGGTGGCTTATATGTTCAATTATGCAGGAGAACCTTGGCGTACTCAGAAATACGTGCGACAGATTTTAGATACGGAATATTTAGATGCTACTGGCGGATTATCGGGTAATGATGATGCAGGACAGATGTCTGCATGGTTGTTATTCTCCTATATGGGTTTCTATCCTGTCTGTCCAGCCACACCCTATTACATGATAGGTTCGCCAGTCTTCCCAAAACTGACCCTCAATCTGGAGAATGGCAAGGCCTTTACGATTATTGCCGAAAATGCATCTTCGGAGAATATCTATATTCAAAGTGCCACTCTCAATGGCCAGCCTTATACACACAACTACCTGCTCCATGAGGATATCATGAAGGGAGGCGAGTTGCATTTTGTGATGGGGAAAGAGCCTAATCCAGTTTGGGGACAGGAGTAAGCGTCCAGTCAATGCCCAGAGGATTGCCTTTCATCCTGACTACGAAAAGCAGGGGGTATTCGATGGAAATCCACATTTCGGTGCGGTCTATATCTGCCCTCACGTGAATGGTTTTGCCGTCAGAATCTATCTTTCGCCAAGTGATTCCGTCATAGATAAACCTATCTGTCTGCATTAATTCTTTGTAGGCATCTTTTGAGATAAAAGCAAAAGTACCTACTGGTTGATAGATGGCTCCATCAGCAGGGATGTCCCAACAGAATCCTGTAGCATGTTCCACGGTCTCACGTGTCATCTTGTACGTGGCTTCCTTGCATGTTAGTATCAACGAGTCATCTTTCCATTTGTAGGAGATAGGCCATGTACGGAACTGACGATTCAACGTATAGGAAATGTTAAATGAAGAATGAAGAATGAAGAATGAAGAATTTTTCATCTTTGCCTCCTCATCCTTCATCTCCTCTCCCTCTCGGGGAGGGGCTGGGGGAGAGGCTTTTCTATAGAATACCAATTCGCCACCAGTCATCAATTGCTGATGGGAGATACGGGCATCTTTCAACTCCTTCCCGTTGAAAGTCACTTTTTCGTAATGGGTTCCTTTTCCTTTTACCGTAGCGTGGATAATGTTGCCATTGCAAAGTTGCATGGTATATGCTTTCAGCAAGGGAGCGTGTAATAGATAGTAATCTTGTCCGGCATTGGGATAAAGTCCCATCATGTGAAACACCAACCAAGATGACATCGCTCCACTATCGTCATTGCCGGGAAGTCCTGTAGGCGAGTCGTTATAGTTATCTGAAATGATTTGACGCACACGGTCACTTGTGAGATCAGGACGTCCCAACCAATGATAGAGACAAGGTGTCAAGAACGAGGGTTCGTTGGCCACATTGTAACGCTTGCGCTCAAAGAAAAGATTCAGCCTCCGCATAAAAGCTTCCTCTCCTCCGCAAGCCTCGATGAGTCCTGGTACATCGTGGGGAATACTCAACGAATATTCTGCTGAAAGTGCTTCATAGAAGAAAGTGCTCCACCAAGGCAAATACCAAGGTGCCACCTTCGTAATAGGTGTATAGGGTATGCGTGGATGGTAAACCTTTGAATGGCCCCATGGAACGCTGTCAAGCCAAACACCATTCTTGTCTTTCGGCATGATGTACCCTTTCACTCCATCCCATTCATAGTCCGAGCGCCAGAGATTTCTCCAATTATCGGATTGTTTCATAAACCGTTGATAAAGGTCTTCTCGTCCCAATCCTTTTGCAACCAGCGCGATGCAATAATCATCGTAAGCATATTCCACGGTTCTGTTTCCCGCACGGTCGATTCCATAGGGTATATAACCGAGTGTGTTGTATTCCGTAAGACCGCCACGCCCATGCTTCTCATGGTCGGCTCCAGGGTCAACATCCGCATCTTTGAGCATAGCCTCTAAAGCCAGTTCGTAGTCGATACCCTGCAAGCCCTTGACAAACGCATCAGCTATTACTACTTCCGCATTAGAACCTCCTTGTGTTCGTCCATTGCAGTTGCCGCTACGGGCATCGGGCAAATATCCTTCTCGCTTGTAGATGTTCAACAATGAGTTCACGATGTCTACTTCACGCTGCTCGTCAAGCAAGGTGATAAGTGGGGTAGAGGTGCGATAGGTGTCCCAAATGGCGTAGTAATCATCATAATAGGGTGTCTCCGTCCATAATGGATTTTCCCCTGTGCGATTTACGGGCATCAGACAAGTATGATAGATACCCGTATAGAACATTCGTTTTTGTTCCTCCGTTCCTTCAATATGAATTCGTGAAAGAATCTTCTCCCACGATTGTCGGAGCAAAGATAATTGTGTGTCAAAATTGGTCTCGGGAATGTTCCGCTTAGCCTGTAAGCTACTGATGAACGAAATGCCAATCTTGACATTTACCAACGTATCACCAAAATGCAGCACCGCTTTCTGGTTGTCTTCCTTGACGATACTTTGGAAAGGCTTGTCTGTTTGCAGACAAAAATAAACGGTATAAGCGCTACCATTGTTCCATCCTCCACGAATGCGAGTGAATCCTCTTACTTCATGGTCGTTGATTACTTCCACCTCAGCACCTACAAACTGCTGGGCTTCGCGCAAATCGGGAATGTTGCTCTTACCAAGATAATGCGAAGCGTCGATGAAGAGTGAAGGCTTCTTATTAGAGAGAGGATAGTGAATACGATAGAATGCACAACGTTCAGCGGTGGTGATTTTGGTTTTAATGCCGTTCTCAAAAGTGGTTGTGTAATAACCCAAGGAAATGTCTTCCGACACGCGCTTTTGTTCAAAGTTAGAAACTTTGTCGTTTCCTATAAACGGCTGCACAAGTACATTCCCGTATTTCTGACCGCCACCTGTTCCGCTGACGTGTGTTTGTGAGAATCCTGTTACAATCTCAGGCATCGGAGCCCATCCTGCATTGGGTTTTACCGTACAGTCTGGTCCTGGCTTCACCATCCCGAAAGGCATGGAAGGTCCAGGGAATACTCGTCCCAGTCCTTCACTACCTATTCGAGGGTCTACGTATTGAAAGTTTTGCGCATGCACCAACGTGCACACGCAAAACATATAGATGTATGATAGGATTCTCTTCATTGACATTCTTAATAACCAGGATTCTGTGTCCAACCAGGATTCAAGTCAAGCATCTCCTGTTCAACGGGGAAGATACGATGACGCTTGTCGAAGTTGGCATCGGGGAAGGTCTTGTAGTGTGGGAAGAACTCATCCTCGAAGTGACCGAAGCGAATCATGTCGTTACGACGCCAGTTCTCGTCGAAGAACTCACGACCACGCTCATCGTAGATTTCCTGAAGGGTAGGCTCTGCGGCAATCTCTGGAGCACCAGCATACTTGCGAATCTGGTTGAAGAGATCTTTCGCACCACTCTGACCAAGACGAGTAAGAGCCTCTGCTTTCATGAGAAGAATATCGGCAAAGCGGAAGAGTGGCAGGTCATTCGACTGGTTTCGTCCGTTGTTGTAATCACCAGGTATGATAAACCACTTGATAGAGTGGCAACCTTGTTGGATAGACTCGTCGGTGTTACCCACGTCGATGGTGTTGTCCTGCTTGGCAAGTGTGATATTCTCCGTGAAATGTACTTGCTTGTCTTTATACATGAACGGTTCCGTAGTTGGGCGAAGCGTCTTCGAATCACGAATGAAGATATCGCCACGCAAGATGCTGAGATTACGGATGTCACCTTGCAGACTGAAGAGCTTGGCAAACTCAGGTGTTACCACCATGTTTCCACCAAACGACTGCGTGAAGCTTTCGCTTGAACCATATACATTCGGCATAAGACCCTTCAGTTGTTTGAATGAACGAGGACGTGCATACTGGAAGCCCTGACGGTTGATGGCGTCGTAAGGCATCACATAGATGAAGTCTTCCACCTCCCAATTGTTGTCGTAAGAGAACTTATGCAGATAGTCCACGGTACCGAGGTTGAACTTACCGCTCTTGATGATATCATCACAGGTAGCGATACAATCATCCAGTTTCGGGTTGGCAGCAGTAGCGGCATCATAGAGGTCTACCGACTCAGCCGTATAGACAGGCCAGTTGATGTAGAGTTTCGCAAGCAGAGCCTCTGCCATCCATTTCGTTGGTTTGCCATAAGTATTCTGTGATACTTCCTCTGTGAGCGAAGGGATAATCTCCTTGAGTTCCTTCTCTATCCATTCAGCCACTTGCTTACGTGGAGAACGTGGAATCACTTCACCTTCGGCGGGCACTTTTTCAAGGATAGGTGTGTCGCCAAAACTATCCATCAGAATCCATGTGAAATAAGCACGCATGGCACGAGCGGGAGCGGTCATCTGTGTAGAAGCCCCACTACCCAGATCATCAAGAATGATATTTGCCTTCGTGATACCAGAAGTAAGGTCTGAATACCAGTCGAGCGAAGCATCGGTAGCATCGCTGTTGTGAAGAGCCTGATGAGCGTAGGTACCGCTATCGTAGTAGCCTCCGTCGAAAGCAAGACAAGTGAACTCATCGGAAGCAAGACATTGAGCCTCCATATAGCGGCGGCCAAAGGTTCCTGAGAGGTGGAAATAGATATCAGCCATCTTCGCCTCTACAATAATCATGGGATCAACGCCTGAGCCCTCATCTGGTTTCTCTGTATATATAGAACTCGGTTTGATGTCCAAATCTGTACAACTGGTAAGCGCTACGGCAAACAAACCAACTGCAAGTAATAATTTATTTATTTTCATAATCTTGAAATCTGATTAAATGATATTTACTTAACGGTTACGATAGCAATACGGTTAGCATGATTGGTGTCGGCACCCTTAGCCGTAATGCGGGTTACATTCACGCCCTTGTCTTTGAGATACTTGGCAACGGCATCGGCACGCTCCTGTGATAGTTTCTGATTGGCATCAGAGGCACCTTCTGGTGAAGCGTAAGCCACAATCTCTACGTTTGCACCCTTCTGAATGCCGCTCAGTTCAGCGGCGTTCATAATCTCAGATGAATTCACTGGGAATGTTACGACGTAGGTGCTCTGAACGAAATTATCCTTATCCTTGCCAGGAACTTCCTTGACAACCTCCTTGATAACTTCCTTCACAACGGGAACTTCCTTGATGACTTCTCTGTCAACATATACTGGTGTAGCCTTTTTCTTCTTGCCGCCACCGAAGTTGATTTTCACGCCAACCATGAAAGAACGAGTGTGAGGATAACGGCTCCAGCGATAGTCTACGCCTGGGTCAAGTCCACCCATATTAACCTCTGGGTCAAGACCTTTGTAGTTCGTGATGGTAATCAGGTTGTTAGCTGTACCATAGAGCGTCAAATCCTGAATCCAGTCGTTGAAACAGTTGCGGAATGTGTAGCTCAAAGAGAGTGATTGCAGACGGATGTATGTGCCCTTCTCTATCCAACGGTCAGAGGGGAGTACGCCTGTAGCGTCGCCAACGGGGTATCCGAGGAACTCCTTCAGCACGTTCTTTCCGTCGGAGAACATCTGTGCACTATTGTAGTGAGCGCGTGGGCCATTGTAAACATCATTTCCGAATACACCCGTGATGAATGCGTTCAAGTTCCAATTCTTGTAAGTAAGGGTGTTGTTCCATCCTGCATTGAGTTTAGGTTGGGCGCAACCAGTAATCGAACGGTCTTTCAAACTTGGGTTATTGGTGGTCTCACCCGTGCGGTTGCCTTTCTCGTCAAGCACATAATACTCAGAACGTCCGTTCACCGTACCTGCATACTGATAGGTATAGAATGTACCGATAGACTCACCTTCCATGATGCGTTGTGTCCATCCGTTGGCAGAAACGCCTGCTACCATGGGGTCACCCTGTGTGAGAAGAGTTGTCTGGTATTGCTCATTCTGCATCTTGTCTACGACATTCTTGTTGTGCGAGAGGTTGATGGTGGTGTTCCAAGTGAACGTTCTGGTCTTCACGGGAACCATGTTCAAGGTGAATTCGATACCCTTATTGGTCATCTCGCCAATGTTTACGTCCAACCAACCATAGATATACTTTGTTGTAGGAACAGGATAGCTCCAGATTAAGTCCTTTGTCTTCTTATGGTAAACTTCAATGGTACCATTGATGCGTCCTCTCAGGAATGCAAAGTCAAGTCCGATGTTCAACATACCAGTTGACTCCCATTTCAGGTCAAGGTTAGGATTCTTTGTTGCACCATATATACGATACCACTTATTGTCGTATTCGAACAAGCCAACGGCACCGTAGGCAGGATATGAAGAATACGGGTCAAATCCCATGGCGTTACCAGAGATACCATAACCAGCACGAAGTTTCAAGTTGTCGAAGACATTCTGGTTCTTCATGAAACCCTCCTCGGTGATGTTCCAAGCAAGAGAAACTGATGGGAACGTACCCCAACGTTTGTTCTTGCCGAATACGGAAGAACCGTCGCGACGTACGGTAGCCTGCAACATATAGCGGCTGTCGAACGAATAGTTGGCACGACCATAGAATGAGATGTTGCGAATGCGATCTACGTTACCACTCTGCACGGAGTTGATATTTAGGATGTTATTTGCACCCGCCATATAGAACCACGACAGGTTGTCGTTGAAGTATCCTTCTACTGTTGCACCGAAACCATCATTGTTCTTCTTCTCCTCCCAAGAGTAACCAGCCATCAAGTCCCACTTGCTCTTTCCAACCTTGAAGCCATAGTTCAGATAAGTCTCGAACGTCTGCTCACGACCGAAATAGGTGTTACGAGAAGTCTGTCCGTTCTTGTTGCCAATACCCTCGAATTGCGACTTGCGGGTGTTGTATCCGCTATAGGTGCTCTGGTAATTGCTCCAAGAGTAGTTTACATTCCAGAAGAATCCCTTCCAAAGCTCAAGAGCAGTCTTGGCGATGAACTGGTTGCGCTTCCAGATGGTCTCAGACCTATTCTCCTCCATCATGGCAAGAGGGTTGTAGTTTTTCGAACCACTACCTACTGTCCACGAACCATCCGCATTTCTGATGGCGTTGGTGGGAGAATAGTAATTCATGGCATCAAGCACGGAAGCACCCTCATTGCCTGTGGGAACACCATAATGCTTGCCATACATGGAGTTGAAGCCCATCGACAAAGTGAGGTGGTCTTTCAATACCTTGGTAGAAACGAGAGAGCGAACATTGAAGCGATCCATACCCGTCATCTTAATCACACCCTCACGCTTAATCAGGTTACCGCTAATCATGTAATTGGTTGTGGAATTACCGCCGCTGATGTTCACGTTATGGCTGTGGCTGATACCAGTACGAAGCACTTGATCCTGCCAGTCAACATCGGCACCGCCGTCTTTCAGCGTAATGCCAGGATTGCTCTTTGCGTAATTGCGCAAATCGCTGGCAGAAGCCATGTCGTAAGTCTTCAGGATATGGTCGAAAGCAACATAACCGTTGTACATCACGTTCGTCTTTTCCTCTGTTCCCTTCTTGGTGGTGACCATAATCACGCCATTGGCAGCCTTCGAACCATAGATGGCCGTGGCGGTAGCATCACGGAGCACGTCAATGCTCTCGATGTCGTCTGGTGAAACGATGGAGATGTCAACGCCAGGGATTCCGTCTACCACATAGTAAGGAGACATGGCTCCCGTACGGAGTGTGGAAGCACCACGCAACGTGATGGTAGGAGAACCGTTGGGGTCGGCCGTAGAAGAAACTATCAGTCCAGGCACCTTTCCTTGGAGCATCTGACCAGGGTCAGTGAAGACACCCTTGTTCAGGTCGTCAGCCTTTACGGTGGTGATGGAAGATGTCACGTCCTTGCGGCGCATGGTACCATAACCAACGACAACCACCTCATTGAGGTTCGTGTTTTCCTCTTCGAGTACCACATTCAGAGTACTGCCGCTGACTCTCACGGCTTGCGTCTTGTAACCAATGTAACTGATGTTCAGCATCTTTCCTTGCGCCACGTTCAAGCGGAAATTACCGTCGATGTCAGTCACCGTACCATTACTTGTACCTTGCTCCAGAATGCTTACACCGATAAGCGGTTCGCCTGTCATGTCCTTTACCTGACCCGTTACTGCGCTTTGTGCAAACATCATGGTGCTGTTCATGAGGAGAAGAGCGAAAACCAATGCTCGCATCAGCCCCTTGCATCTAATTTGTTTGTCTTGCATAGTTAATAATTTGATAATTATAGTTATTAATTGGTAGATATATGTTAGTTATTCTTCCGATTAGAAATTAGTTGCAACTCCTATGTTGTATATCGTAACTTGTTGAGGTTAGCAGATAGGATGATTGTCTATGTTTCATTTGCAAATATACATATTTTATACAATATTACAAAACTTTATCCCATTTTTTTCATCTACATTCTGTCTGAACATCGATTTGGGGTGATATTAGGAAAGACACTACACCACCTATTATATATAAAAAAGAACCCAAAAAAACGAGCGAGTTTTTGGGTTCTTGCAATGTCGTGTTGAGTGTTGAATGTTGAGTGTTGAATGTTGAGTGTTGAGTGTTGAGTGTTGAATGTTGAGTGTTGAATGTTGAGCGAATTGTGAATAGTCGATTCTTCATTCTTCATTCTTCATTTTTAAGATTCTTCATTCTTCATTCTTCATTCTTCATTTCGTTACATGCACGAGGTAACGCCAAGCGTGGTGCCAACTGCCGTGAGAATCGACAAGAGTAGCTGCAAGATAAATTTCCAAGTTTCCTTTTTCATGGTTTTGTTGAGTGTTAAGTGTTTAATGTTTAGTGTAGTGGTGAGAGGTGAGAGAATAGCCTAATTGCGGATTTTACTAAACTCCCACCTCAGTCTCTATTCTCCCTCTCCTTGGGAGAGGGTTGGGGAGAGGCTTTTAATCACCTTCTCCTTCCGCTTCTGGTGACGTGTAGCTGTCTTGCTCCTTCACTTGAGCGGCGAGTTTCAACTGTTGACGAGTGAATACGCCAGTGGCACGAGAGCGAAGCTTAACGCTTTCCACGTTCTTTGCAGCCGTGAATTCGTCGGGAGCATCGGCGGGTTTCGTCCTCAATCCGAGTGAGAAGATGGCGAGGTCGGGGATTTTCACCGCCTTTCCGTCGAGAGCCAGCTCACGGATACACGAAATCATGTCTTTCAGGATTCCCGTGATCATCCTTCAGAGTAGGGAGAATGATGGGCTGCCATGTGCTTGGCAAGGCCGTCGAGGTCGATGGTTTCATCTACCGCTACGCGAGCGTACCACTTACCTTTGGTAGAAGAGCCGTCGCGATTGTCTTGATACAATTTGTACTTCAGCATAGTTTTTTATGGTTTTTAGTGAGGCCTCTCCCCAGCCCTCTCCCAAGGAGAGGGAGCATTAATGGTTGCGAGAGCCTAATTGTTAATAGTTAATTGTTAATGGTTAATCTTTAATTTTTTTTGTGGTTAATTGTTTTGTGTATTGTGAATCATGATTCTTCATTCTTCATTTTCATACTGCAAAGTTACTGCTATTATTCCCAATCGCCAAAAATCGGGCTTCCGTAAGGTGTAAAATTCTGTTAACAAAAAGGGGTGTTCGTGTTAAAAAAGCTAAACCGTATATTTAGCAAGGCCAAACCATATATTTGCACATCGCAAAGCTATGGTTTGCAGAATGGAAACAGCTGTTTTGTGACTTTTCCTGATTTCACTAGACACTTTTTCTCTTCATTAGCTGAAACAGTAGACAGTTGCTTCGTTGTCGTACTGAATCGATAGACACAAGCG
>OMWI01000084.1 GCA_900314715.1 uncultured Prevotellaceae bacterium
AGACAGGCTGACAAATGCCTCTGCCGAATCATTCAATGCCAAGATAAAAGCTTTCAGGACCCAGTTTAGGGGCGTGGGAGACATCAGCTTCTTCATGTATAGACTTGCAACACTTTATTCTTGATTTGCATGCACATACCAACCGACTAAATCCGCTGACCCCTGATGACTATATATGCTATAAGCCATTGATTTGTGCATCACAAACGAATGGTTTACAGCATACAAAGCTATCGTTTACGTGTTCTAAAGCTATGGATTGTGTTGAGGCCCATCCCCAAGGGAAGGGAGCCTTAAGTGGTTGCGAGAGCCTAATTGAGAATTGTGAATTGAGAATTGTTATTTTGTATGTGATTTCTTCATTTCCGCAAGACCTCCCGTTTTTTAGGCTAATTCATTCTATATCAGCAATTTGACATTTTCAAGACCTCCCCTAAGACCTCCCCTAAGACCTCCCGTAAGACCTCCCGTAAGACCTCATGTTTTTTGGTATTCACAATTCATAATTATCAATTCACAATTGAGAAAATTGAAGATTGAAGGTAATCTCTCAACACTAAACACTAAACATTACTCAGAGTGTGAGGTGTTAGGGGAGGTCTATGGGAGGTCTTACGGGAGGTCTTACGGGAGGTCTTTAAAGCTTTTCAGTTTCACAACCACCTAATACCTAGGCATTTACGAAAAATGACGGGAGGTCTTGGCGAAAAACAAGAAAAAGGCATATTTGAAGATTGGAAAATCACAATCCCTATGTAATTTCGCTTGAGCATTTTCATGGTCGGTCTTTCTTCGCCGTACCCCATGCAGAAGGTGTATTTCCCATCTCTAATTCCAACACGCCGCCGCGAACAATGTCTTCAAAAAGCAAGTATGACTTATTGTATGGTTTTCCGTTCAACGTCGCTCTTTGCACATAGATATTCTCTTTGCTATTTCCATGAGTAATGATGGTGAATGTCTTTCCATTTCCCACATTTACCTTGGCTTCATCGAATAGAGGTGAACCGATAATATACTTACCACCAGCAGGTTCCACCTGATACAATCCCATGACGGAAAGCACATACCAAGCCGACATCTGCCCTACATCTTCATTGCCGCATAAGCCATCGGGTTGGTTGGAATAAAATTCATTCATGATCTGACGAATGAGTTTGGCGCCTTTCCACGGCTTCCCTACGTAATTGTACATATATAATATATGATGACTGGGTTCGTTTCCATGCGCATATTGTCCCAACAAACCGCTAATGTCGGGGGAAGCATCTGCCCCTAAATCTCCCTCCACGAAAAACAGGGAATCTAACTTATTCACAAATTGCGCTTCGTCAGGAAAAAGACTTACCAAGCCATGTACGTCGTGCGGCACCAACCATGTATATTGCCAAGCATTCCCTTCCGTATAGTCATCGTGTTGATGCGAGGCATGGAAAGGATTGAAGGGTTCGCGGAAAACACCATCACTACCCTTCCCTCGCATAAACTGGGAATTACGGTCGAAGTATAGTCTATACGACTGACTTCGTTTTGTGAAATATCGCTCGTCGGCTTTTTTCCCTAACATCTTTGCCACCTTCGCCACGCAACCATCTGCAAGAGCATACTCCAAACCTTTGGCTACGGTTTCATGAGTGGTTTCCTTGTCGTATGGTATATAACCGTATTCTTTCAACCATTTCATTCCTCGTTCGTCCAACATGGCGGAAGTGCGCAAAGCCTCATACGCATTTTCCTTATCCTTCACGAATCCTTTCAATACAAGGTCTGCCAACACGGGAATACCAGGGTTTCCAACCATGCAATCTGTTTCGTTTCCCATCAAATGCCACACGGGCAACTTGCCTTGTTGACGATAAATATTGATGAAGGTCTTTGCCAAGTCTACTTGTTTCTCGGGATGAATCAACGTTTGGAGAGGATGAGCCGCACGATAGGTATCCCACAACGACAATGTGGTATAATTCACGAAATCGGCTTTATGAATTTGTTTGTCGGCTCCATAGTATTCCCCGTTTACGTCGCAAAATACCGACGGGGCTATCATCGTATGATACAAGGCCGTATAGAAAATCTCACGGGCTACATCGTCATTCGTCTTGATTTGTATTTTCGAAAGTTCCTTATCCCATGCATCCTTGGCTTTGACTATCGTACCTTGGAAATCCCAATCAGCCAACTCTGTCTGCATGTTTTCCTTAGCATTCTCGATGCTGACTGAAGATAGCGCAACCTTTACCATCAGAGGCTTGCTAATGTCTGACACTTCCAATACGCTAATTGCATCTCTCTCTTGTTCAACCATCTTCACGGGAGTTGAGAACGTAGCCACAAAGAATACTTGTTGACGATTTGCCCAACCATTAGAGATACGAAAGCCCGTAATGGTCGTGGCATTCTCTTGTTGCATTCCGCTACTCGTCATCTTGTCCCAACCAATTCCTTGTTTCAAGTCGAGACGCAACAAACCACGTTGTTCGTCTCCACCAAAAGAATAGCGATGCATTCCCACTCGTTGAGTGGCAGTAAGTTCAACAAATACGTTGGGTTGGTTCAGTTTGATGGCATAATAACCAGGCGACACCGTTTCGTTGTCATGAGAAAAACGCGTCTCAGTTTGACTCTCATCCTTAACGGGCAAAAAAGCAATATCTCCCAAATCACCAATACCCGTTCCGCTAAGGTGTTGATGCCCAATGCCAATGAGAATAGAATCCGACACATGATACCCCGAACACCAATCCCAACCTCGAGTGTGTTGGGTAGGACCTAATTGCACGAAACCAAATGGCACATTGGCCCCTAAGAATACATGTCCATGCCCTCCTACTCCAATCCAAGGGTTGACAGTTGAGAATTGACCGTTGACCATTGAGGCAAAGGACAACAACAAAGACATAAAGAGAATACGTATCATATATTCTGTTAGTCTAAGTCGAGGAAACCACCATAGCCTCCCCCCCCAGGAAGTAGGTCGTCTTCATTCACATCGTCTTCTTGTTCAACTTCATTACGAGGATTGCCGTCTCTTGACCATCCTGGACTGGTAGCTATAAACCGATGCGTCACAAAGCCAGCTACTTTTATTGCGGGTTTCAAATAAAGTTTCTTTTTCATGTTACGTCTCTTTTCACTTCATCAACAGTTTCTTTCCATTTACGATGTATATGCCTTTAGGCAGATTGCCAACAGAAGCGTCAACCTTGCGCCCAGAAAGGTCATAGACAGCAGTGATAGAGTTGGGGTTCACGGGTACTATGGTGTGGCGGTCGATGGCGGAAGGAGCCTCACCGTCAATAACACCGTTGATGGCGATTTTTGCTCCAGCAGCCATGCTTGCTTCGTCTTCGAAGATACTATGGGTGAGCATTACCCATCCACGGAAACCCTTGATACGTGTGTCACGGCTCAGTTCATACATCTTGCCGCCACTCATGGCATACGAACCCTTTGGTGCATAGCTATCGTCAGGGGAGTCTACAGATGTGAGTTTAGTGCCATTACGATCAACGCGGAATGCGTCGAAATTGGGTGTCTGGATATAGGTGACATAACCGCAACCGTCATTCTTGTTTTCAAAGGAACCGACAGGCTGTTCTCCTTTCCATACATTCAAGTCCATGACTGGGAACGTATATTGGGGATCTTCATTTTCTCCATTGGTAGAGAAGAACATCTTTCCGAGATCATAATAGTAAGCCATCTCGCCACGCGGGTTTTCACCGAGGGCGGGTTCCTTTGTAGGTTTCAGCATGTATAGGTTACCAGCCGTGACGACGTTGTCGGTCGTAAGCAGGTCAACCGTCTGAAAATCAATGATGCAGTCATTGTTCGACAAGTTACCGATACTGTGCAATATGAGCAATTCGCAATCGTCTCCGAAAGCATTGCGCACCTGCTCACCTGTAAGGGGCAGCGGGAACGAGAAGGTGTTCCACTCGTCCTTCGTGAACTTACGTTGCAGGTTGGCAGAACCACCATATCTGCCGCTCTTAACTGCCAGAGCATATTCGTTTGGCGCAAAACGATCCACGTCTTCATCAGCTTGACTCAAGTACCTCAAATCCTCTTCGTCCTCATAGAAGAACACGGGACCCAACCCCATGTACGAGGCTCGGATGTCGTCCACACACACCCAGTCGGTGTCGTAGTAGGCATTCGTCTTCATAAGATTACTCCGTGTGGCCTGGTCTTTTCCTATCCCCACACGGATAGTGCGATTGTTGTTGTCCCAGTCTTCCTGCGAGATAAGCACCCAAACCTTTTGCTTGTGGGCATCGCCATTGTAGAGCAATTCCTTTCCCACTTCAAGACAAGCGGGGTAAGAATTTTTCGAATAGGTGCCGAATGGCAGTTTTTGTAATGTCACTTTACCGTAATGCGGTTGGTCGGTGGAAGGCACCTCAAACGTATTTTCCAAGTCGTTGGCACGACTGTTGGGAATGACGCGGGCAAAGAGATAGGCATCATGGTCTTCAGTACTCATGCTGAACCCAACACACTCTATCTCGTACCATCCAGGCTTGGGTGCTACAAAGTTGGTGGTTATAGTTCCCACACCCTCGAAAGGCAAGAAACCAAACTTCGCATTCTTCATGCCTTCTTGTTGGCTGTCACGTACACTATTCCCGTCATTGGCAGTGGCAGTATTGATTTTCCTATCGAAAACAACTTTCAACTTGACGGGTGAATCCCATGCTTCTTCGACCACACGACTGCTGATTGACCGCTGGTTGTTATACCATTGATTGTTATTATCGATTTTGCTTCCCTTCATATAATCAGCACTGGTATAGGTATAGCGGTGGGTATCGGTTGCATAGGTATAATCACTTTCCTTCAACGGAGAAACAATCCAATGGTCATAAGCATCGTTACCATCAAAAAAGTCATCGGAGTTGCGAGTGAAATCGCGGTCGGGAATCAACGATGAGATACTGGGGTTCAATCCCACACCTTCATCGTTCAGTACAGCTATGAACTCTTCGAGCGATATCAAGCGCCACTGATAGAGTTTTTGTATCTCTACCTCGTCGCCACTTTCCAACATTGCCTTTCCATTTTCCTGCTTCAAATAAACACCATTCTCTGTTGTTGTATCCCATAAAGGAACTGCTTTGATGGCGTTTTCGTCTGTTACGTTTACGGTAGTCCAGCAAGAACGGTCGTCGTCGAGGTAAACGAACAAGCCATCACCTTTACCGTTTGGAACATGCCATTCACCCCAAGCCGCGCCAAGATAATAATTTACTTGAGGCGACACTGTATGTTCTAAATGCATATAATAGGTGTGGGTGTCGGCATCAGGTGAGTTTTCCACACGCTCAAACTTCCATTTTAAATTAAATTTACTCTGAGTACTACCATCCAACAGCGTGGTCAGATTGATGGTATTATAGTTGCTCCAATTCTTTCCAAATGGCACGGGGGGGCGACAACAGAAGCTGTTCTTATTGGTTGAGACACCAGCCTCGGTCAAGCCACTGTTGATGCGGCCATTTTTATAGAGGTACATCGTGCGACCAAAATCAGTGTAGAACAAACGGCCCTCCATAGCCCAGTCGCCACCTTGAACAACAAAACGCCCCGTTCCCACATTGAAAAGGAGGAAAGGGTATCCACTCGTCATTGTATTGTTATCGGGGTAAGCATTGTTTCCAATAACCGTATTCACATCTATACCCTTCCATTTCTGGCTGGTGGCCTCAGCATGTGTTTGTGTTTGCGTTTGCGCATTCAATCCAACAACATGAAAAAAGGTCAACAGGGTGAATAATGTGTATTTCTTTAAAAGTCTCTTAAACATAATAAAAGAATTACAAAGTTATAATAAATTAGATAAAATTGCTTGATAGAGTTTTCAAAAATAAAAACTCTTATATAATCTTATTTCTTTTGTTTATATATTTTAAACAAAGACGAAACTATTTAACTAATTTTAAATAAAAAAAGGATAAGTAAACAAAAAATAGCGAATGGCACACGTCACTAAAGATCATTTACTGAAAATACTGTCTTATTTAAAAAAGGTTGACACCAAAAGTTTAAAAATTATGGTGAAACACCCCCGCGAAAGTCGTTATTGCAGGATTCAAATTAATAACGCAACGAATGTGTTAAAGAAGTAAGTGAGCAAGGAGCATGAAAAAGGGACGAAAATCCCGCTGGCTCTTTCGTCCCCAG
>OMWI01000063.1 GCA_900314715.1 uncultured Prevotellaceae bacterium
TTCCTGACTCATGATAAAGACGAAGATAATTCAACTTCTCATCTTCGCTGTACTTCGTTGCTTTTTTTCTCATACTAATAATACACATTTTAATTGTTATTAAATGTGTCTACCTATATCAGTATAAGTCATTGTGTTTGCAGTCAACTTAGGGGAATAACAGTAAAAAGACTTTATGTAGCCTCTAAGCGAACGAACGAACAGTTGAACAGTTTTGTGTGAGAAAATGTGCATTTAGATTTATTATTATATATATATTATAATATATATATAATAATAAAAGTTAAGCGAACACGAAAACGGAAACTGTTCAACTGTTCGTTCGTTCGGTAAAGCAGACAAGGGAGTTTCTTCTTCTTTGTTTTTACTATTAATTTATGTGTAAAAAATCCCATACGAGTTTTGCGGCAATCTCGGAATTTATTTGTAATTTTGCAACTGCATCGTGATGCTACGGCATACATGGTGAAGAGGCAGCAGGCGTGCTGGCTTCGCTTTTTTGAGGGTAAATAATAAACGGCAATAGCTGGTTATCGATAGTATCTGGGAACGTAGGAAATTCACGAGATACAGTATAATGGTAACGATACGGCTTGTTGCTCACGCGATAGCGTGGGCTCAAGGCTTATCTCCATTATACGGGTTTTCCTACGACCTCCAGATACGGATTAAGCATGAGTTCGCGCTTTTTCTGTATCTATTTTGAGGTTGTAGTCAAAATCCGTTATTACATGTCGATAAGCCATGCTACGGCCATAAACGACGATAGATGTTTATGGACAATAGCATCGAAAACGGTCGGTTCTCGTTGGAGAGTCGCCGATATATTGGTTGTAAGACAAAGCTAATAGACTGGATCTTCAGCCTTATTGAAGAACATACTCACGATGTTCACTCTTTCTGTGACATTTTTGCAGGAACAGGTGTTGTAGCACATAGGGCATTGCAGAAGTATGAAAGAGTGGTTGTTAACGATTTTCTCCACTCTAACAATATAATGTATCATGCTTTCTTTGCTCCTGGAGAATGGAATGAGGAACGCATACTATCCATCATAGACGGTTTTAATGCCATTAACCCACGCAGGCTTGGCGAGAACTATTTTTCAAAGAATTTCGGAGGCAAGTACTTTCATCATGATACAGCCAAAATAGTTGGTTATATAAGAGGGCGTCTACGCGACATGCACGCTAATTTGACAGACAAGGAATATGCTGTACTAATGGCTTCTTTGATATACAGTATTGACCGTTATGCCAACACTATGGGGCATTTTGACGCCTATCATCATAAAGACCCAGAAGCACATGATTTCAATATGCGTATGATAAGGGCTGAGTCTTACAATGATGTTGAAATATTTCGTGAAGATGCTAACAGCTTGGCTCGGCGTATTGATGTCGATTTGACGTATATTGACCCACCATATAATTCACGTCAATACAGCCGATTTTATCATGTATATGAGAATTTGGTGCAATGGAAGAAACCACCTCTTTTTGGGGTAGCCTTGAAACCAAAAGAAGAGAATATGAGTGACTATTGCCGAAATGCTGCATTAAGTGCTTTCATCGATTTGGTTAGCCATCTCAAAAGCCGTTATTTGGTAATATCATACAACAACACTTACCATTCAAAGAGCTCATCTTCAGAAAACAAAATCAAGTTGGAGCAGTTAGAAGAAGTACTTGACAAATGTGGTAAGACGCAAGTTTTCAACCATGAGTTCAAGGCCTTCAATTCGGGCAAGACCGAGTTTGACGATCATCGTGAGTATTTATTCATAACCGAAGTTGACGATGAAAAACGGAATCAGTCGTTCCCCAATGTTCTACGTGGGTGATAAATATAAGTTGATACGCGAAATACGCACTCACTTCCCTGAACACATCAATCGGCTGATAGAACCGTTTGTTGGTGGTGGTTCGGTGATGATGAATGTTGATGCGAACGGATTTCTGCTCAATGACATTGATAGTTATGTTATTGGTCTGCATAGGATGCTTTGTTCGTATGTTAGTAGAGAGAATGAATTCTTTACGGCGTTTTATCAGATTGTTGATAGATACGGCCTTTCACTCTCATATCGGGAGAATCCTGTGCCTGAGACTTTGAAGAAAGCCCACCCCAAGACGTATTTTGCAAAGTACAACAAAGAGGCTTATCTGAAATTGAAACAAGATTACATTGCAGGAGGACAGCAGGACTGGATGCAACTTTATGTACTTCTAATATATGGTTTTAACCGTATGCTCCGCTTCAATCAGAAAGGACAGTTCAATCTCCCTGTGGGCAATGTTGATTACAACCAAAACACCCATGATGCACTGGAAGACTACTTCCGTTTGCTTGCTATAAAACATGTAAATTGGTATAATGAGGACTTCCGCACATTCCTCAATAGTATCGATTATCAAGCAGACGATTTGGTCTATCTCGACCCACCATACCTGATTACTTATAGCGAATACAATAAGTTATGGAACCAAGATACCGAGCACGACCTGCTGGCGATACTCGACAAGATGAACGCGCTTGGAATCCGCTTTGCCATATCTAACGTCACCCATTATCGTGGACGTACAAACACTACCTTCTTAGAATGGTCTGAGCAGTATCACAGCCATTCCATCAAAAGCAATTATATCAGTTTCAATGACAACAGCATCAAGCAATTCCGCGAGGTGTTGGTAACAAATTACTAATGCTTATGGCAAACAACGTAAGACACGGTAGAAGACTTTACAAGCAAATGGCGCTTGAAGTTGCTGTTAGAAATCCCGAACGATACGAAGGCATCATAAAAACTTTTGCTAAGTTTGACGGTGTCGTTTTAGACGATAAAGGTATTCTGGATGTGTACTCTCAGCTATATCTTGACGAAGTTGTTACCGCAGATTCAATAAGCGAAGAATGCCTGACAAAAAAGTATGTTAGCAAATGGATAGTTGTGAATTGTTCTCACAATAACGAATGGGGGTTTCCCACTGGTTATCAAGCTGCATTCACACGTTATCTCAAAACGTTATCCGAGTTTGGCTTTATATACGCTCAATACAATCAAAAACTTCGTCTATCTCCTGTTGCAAAAGCATTAGTCAACGGGAAAATCACCCTTTCAGAAGCTTTCGCTTTACAAAGTATGAGATTTTGGAGGAAGTCACCTTATAGACGTGTGCTTAATGACTTCAACTTCTTCGAGTTTATCATAGATGCCATGATAAAACTTAAGGAAAAAGGCCACCGATTGTCATATTATCAATTAATGGTTGGTTTGTTCTCTGACGATGGCAACGTGGATGAATATCTATATCTATTGCGGAATAACAAAGTTGGTGATGATGCCGACAAGGCATACTCATTGGTAAAAAGGAAGTACAGTCAGGTTGATGCTAATCACGCAAAAGCAGCGAAGATTGAATCTTCTTTCAGAGATTATGGTAACACGGTTTTTCGTGTCTTACAACTTACAGGCTTTGTCACAGTGGAATACAAAGGTGTGCTTATGCTTACACCGAACGAGACCCGTATGGCATTTTACAAGGCATTAAAGGCACAAAATTTTACTATTTCAGAATCGGCAAAAGAAGATGAAGAAGAGTATTTTGAACTATTGGGGTCATTTGATGCCAGCCTTGAATCGCTGATACTCTCACATCGTGAAAAGGTAGATCATTCTACAGCAGAGTACAACAAGAAAATACAGAATATTATAAAGTCTTACGGATTAACTCCAAACTCGATAGAACAAGCTTTATTAAAAGTGTCAAATGGTGATAAAAAAGGAAAAGACACTTTCTGGTTTATTCAAGACCCCGTTAAGTTCGAATTCTTGCTTACTCTTTTTGTTTATACTTACTATGGTGATACTTTTGAATATAAGCCAAACTTTATTTGTGATGAGGCGGGTATCCCATATTCTCATGCACCTGGTAATATTGGTGACATAGAGATTTTCAATAAAGACAAGTATTGGCTGATTGAGGCTACATTAATCCGTTCCAAAAACCAACAAGTTAACAACGAAACTGTAAACCTCTTCCGCCATATAGATGATAAGATGAATGGACAAAAATACCTGACACTTGTAGCACCATACATTCATGAGGACACTAAACTAATATTCAATGTTGCTTCCATTATCACGATGATAAAAAACAAAATGTTGGGGCTTAGTTCTGATGCTCAAACGACAGATGAGTTCATCGTAGACATGAAAGAAAACGCATACTTTGGAACTATTGATTCTCGAACACAAGATTTCATAAGTGAAATCAGAAGAAAGCTTAATGCTATATATGGAGTCAAGAAAGATGAAAAGTGGCCTTTGCGTTATGAGTTAATAAATGAAGAAGATATTTCATCCTCATTTGCCGCCGAATCTTCACCGATGGAAAGAACATAAGAAAATAAAAAGGCTGCCTCGAAAGACAGCCTTAATTTGTTCCTTTTATAGTGCAGTATGAAAGTCGAAACAATCAAGTGCACTTTTCTATGTGCAAAAGTAGAATTATTATTTGAAACTTCCAAATTTTTTTGATACTTTTTATAGCATTGCCAACTGAAAACCCGAATTCTGCAAGATAATTGATTTCACAATGTCATCAGGCATATCTTCAAACAAAGCTTTAACTTCTTGTTCCAAATCCTGTGCCCTATTGCATGAGACCTGCCCCAACATGTACTCTAATACACGATAGGCTCCAAACAATTGTGTCTTGCTATTACCGAGATAACCCAAAGGACCATTGCTGATAGCTTCAGGCAGATTCTTGTCGAAGAGAACTTTTCCATGGGCACAAAAGTTGCGCAGTTTTCTAATGGTGTCGATGTAACTAAGGAAATTGTTTGGTGAGGGTATGCCATAGAATCGTGAAATCTCACATTTCAAGGGAACTTCTTTCAAATTGTCATATAGCGAAATGGTAGTCCCGAAACTGAAAAACTCCATTGTTTTCCATGCAGGTGAGATATGCCTATCGTGAACCTTCATATCCTGCACTATTACATCTTCCTTCGCAGCATCCCTCATCGCCTTCTCCATCACTTCACCCTCAAGAAATGCCTTGTTGACATATTTGCTGTCTTGATACCAAAATGGTTCTTGCTTATATCTGTTAGAAGCATAATATATCAACTTCGTACGGAAATTAATCTCAACTCGGCTAATATATTTCAAGAGGATATTCCGAAGATTGAAATCGAAGTAATAGAGACTGATGGCATAGTCGAAACATGTTCCCTCTTTAAACTCGTGTGTGCGGTTTGTCTTGCGCGGATAGGTCTTTTCGAAAGGGAACCAATAGAATCCCAATCGGAAATATCCTATATCGAGTAAACACTCTTTCGCTTTTTCTTTGTCTCTGATGGTCATGCCACGCGACTCCAATAAAGCTATTTGTTTATCAACGTCAGTTGCTAGTTTTGCCATAGTATTATATTTTGTGCAAAGGTACGTTTTTTATCAGAAAAGAACGATATATTTGAGGAATAATTGTTAAATTCCATCAAAAATGATGGTGATAGATGGTGTTCGCCATCTGTAGTTTTGAATAGATGGCGAAATTTCGTATTTTTGTAGCAAAAAGCAGATGACACAAAAAGACGCTATTATTGAAGCACTAAAACGTTTAGGTGGAAAAGCAAACCTAAACGACATATACAGTTTTGCTAATAATTTGGCTGATTTCTCTGGAAGCAAAGACTGGAAAGCAACTATACGTTGGTATCTACAAAAAGAAACGAGTTCCTTCCGGTCCACTAAAAGAGGCTGGTGGGAACTTGTGTCCTATCAGGAAGATATAGCCAAACGTGACCAGCGTATCAAGGAACTGATGGAGGAAAACGAGCGGCTAAAGGTAGTGAAAACAGAAGATGACTTCGTAAGGCGGCTGGTACGTGAAACAAAGAATTTATATAAACATGAGAAAGGGAAAATAGAGGTAATCAGACAGATTCTGTATAAAGTAGGACGTAGTGATGCCGAAGAGGAGTTGGACGCATGGATTGAGGGGAAGGAGTATAACCCTTCGGTTAACGTAGCTGGAGATTATGTTTTGAGCAAGCAGGTTGTAAACGAAGTGAATGGCGTTTCATCAGGTGCCACAGGTATAAGTACCAATAAAGACATTAAATAATATGAATAATGAAGATTTACAGAAGACTCTCGAAGCTCTTGGCAAGGGCGGTATTACTGTGGCTGGTGACTTTGTGATGAATAAGAACGTGGAATATGAAGTGAATAATGTGGAGGCTGGCGGCATCGGTATTCAGATAGTAAACGGAAACACTCTTGGCGGCAGGACTCATGCTCAGGCGACCGACGAACAGATAAGCCGTGCCATTAAAGCCATCAATGGTAAAGACAAAATATTAAAGCACCAACAGGCTTTTCTTGGTATATGTAGCTATTTGGCTTCACATCATCAATGGCCTAACAATATGGAATTGTCTGCAAACCGTATCATGCAGCTTCCTGGTGCTACTGAATGGGAATTGCCATGTAAGTGGGAGAGCATCAGGAAATTGTTGGTATTGAAATTTGCCAAGAAAGAATATTCAGAATGGGATGATTATAAACCTAACGAAGCAGAATTGAGTATCTTTAGAGAATGCCGTGATGTTGCGCGTGCTTTTGAACAACAATTACAGATAGAAATGCAACAATAAAGCGGAGTTTTCCCAAATCATTCCCAAATCATTCCCTTTTCAGTCCTGAGCTGAAAAGGGATTTTTTTTGTCCTTACTTTTGCATTCAGAAAACCGAGCGGGGAGAAAAGGACGTCCCTCCATCCGTGCGGTATCGTTCTTTTAAATGTTGAAACAAAAATGAATAACAAAGGAATTATAATTTTCAAGCACGAGCAGTTCGGGGAAATCCGAACGATGCAAGACGAGAAGGGAGAACCTTGGTTCGTGGGTAAGGATGTGGCAAAGGTGCTGGGCTACAAGAAAACCGAGAATGCGCTGATGGTTCATGTTGACAAGGAAGACAAAACCACCACCCTGATTCAGGGTACTGGTTCCAACTATAAGAGCAAAGCCGTTATCATCAACGAGAGCGGTCTCTACTCATTGGTTCTCTCCTCGAAGTTGCCACAGGCAAAGGCATTCAAGCGGTGGGTGACATCGGAGGTGCTTCCGCAAATCAGGAAGACGGGCGGTTACATTCCCATGAAGGACAAGGACGGACGGGAATTGTCGGCAGAGCAGATTCTGGAACGGGCAAACTCCATCGTGGGGCGCACGTTGATGATGTTGAACGCTCCCAGCGACAATTGCCTGACAGCTACGCAAGTGGCAGCTGATTGGGGGATGGACGTAAGGGATTTCAACGCCGTGCTTCAGGACTTGGGCATTCAGTACCGTCGTGGCGGTCGCTGGCATCTGTCTTTGGAGTTTGAGGGGCGCGGATATGCGGAAGACCGCCATTATTTCAGCTATAGCTTGCACGGCATTCCCCGAAAGACCACTTACTTGGTATGGACTCCGCTTGGCGTGAAGTTTCTCAACAGTTACGTGCATACCCTTCCCGTGATGATGCAACCGAAAAGCATCCAGTTAAGTATAGAATTTTATAACAAGTAATAGATGGAAACAAAGATTTTAAGAGTTGTACGCCAAGGCGAGGCTTTCAGCGTACAAAGTCAAAAGGCGGAGAGCGGACAGATTCAGAAGTGCAACATCGTGTTGCGTGAACTGGGCGGCTCAAAGTTTGAAAACGAATATGTGTGCGCCATGCTGGGCAACTTGGCAGGGTGCAGGTTCAACGAGGGTGACGTGATTGCAGCCACGCTTCGTTTCTCTACGCACGAATATCAGGGGCAAACATTCCAAGAGATTTTGGCAACTGACATCGTGAAAATAAACAAGTAACATTCAAAATTATTAACCAGAGTTGAAGCGGATGAAGTTTTTCGCGAATAGATGGCCATCGGATTTCTGAAACTTCTCTCGCAAATTCAACTCAAAATTATGACAATCAAAATTCAAATTGCAGATAATGTTTACAAGGCTTTGATGGCAAGTGGAAACCGCATCAAGGGAAGTATTGGACTGGTGAACCCAACGGAGGGTAATTTTAATGCGCATCGTAATAGCTCTGAAAAGCGCACGAAGCGATTCATCAAGTTGGCACATGGACGGGCAAGCGTGACGGAGGAACGGGTTAGCCTTACATTGAGGATTGACCGCAAGGAAACGGACGTAGTGCCGTATGAGGTGATAGACACCGAGAGTTGCCAGGCATCGGATTTCGTTTACGCTAATTGCTAATTGTGAATTTCTAATTGAAAATTGAGAATTTTTAATTATGAGTTTTGGTATAGCTTTATCAGTTAGGAGCAGGGTGCGCGAGTGCACACCCGCTCTTTTCAACCAAGTGGTTGACTCTGAGCAGACGGCTCGTGTGTGCGCGGAGATTGAGGATGCTCTGGAAAGGGTGAAACGAGGCGAAATGAAACGGGAAGAGTTTGAGGAATACAAGGGTGAGCAGAAGAAGCAACTGGCGATATTTACGCCTCATGCGACTTTCCCCAAAGGCAGACGTGTGAATGAAGATGCCGTGCCAAGCGGATTGAGCATGTACGATGTGGATCATATCAAGCCTACCCCCAACCCCTCCCCAAGGGAGGGGAGTATTTTCCAACGGTTGGTGGAGCATACGCTGGCGAAAGCGCCGATTACGGATGAGGGAATGATTACTGAACTGAAGCGTTTGGGGATATGTTTTGCTCATGTGACACCTTCGACGGAGGGATTCAGGTTGTTCTTCGTGATGCCAGAGGGCATGAATTTGGAGGAGGCCCAAAAGTGGATGTCTGAACAATTGGGCGATGATCATTATGATGGTTGCGTGAAAGATTTGGCGCGTTGCTCGTTTGTGGTGCCCAGGGATTACATTCTCTATGGACCAGACAAGCGGATGTGGAGCCTCACCCCTAACTCCTCTCAAAGAAGCCTCACCCCCAGCCCCTCTCCAAGGGGAGAGGGGAGTAGTAACTCTCAAGAACTGAGTTTGCAAAATGAGGAAAATGGACAGCAAGACATTTCACTCCCCTCTCCCGTCGGAGAGGGGGCGGAGGTGAGGCTGTTTAAGGGTATTCCTTATTCCGACATTATTGCCGAATGGCTTCACCGCACAGGTGGCGAACCTCAGACGGGCGAGCGCAACGACCGGTTGCACCGACTGGCTGCCCATCTGCGCTATATCACCGACAACAACGAGGCACTGCTGTTACAGATTATGCCCCGTTACGGACTGTCAGAAGATGAGATGCGCGGGCTGATTCACTCGGCTTGTTCGGCACGGTTCTATTCTATGCCCAAGTTGATGCAGGAGATTATCAGTGAGCTTTCGCCACATGAAATCTCAGGGCAGCCGCAGGAAAAGGGACTTGGAGACACACCTCCACAGATGCCCCGAAAGTTGCCGCCGCTCATCCGTCTGCTGCTTTCGAAAACTCCTGATATCTACAAGCCAGCCGTTGCTCACGCCGTGTTTCCGGCTTTGGGCGCACACTTGCACAAGACGCGCTTCCGATACATAGACAACGTAGAGCACGAGGCAACGCTGATGAACGTGCTGATGGCTGGGACGGGAGCAGGAAAGGATTGTATCTCGGAGCCCATCAACCACATCATGGCCGACATCCGCCGACGCGATGCAGAGAATCTGGCACGTGAGAAGGCATGGAAGGAAGAGGTGAACCGCAAGGGAGCCAACAAGGACAAGCGGCAGAGGCCCGAGGGGCTGGTGATTCAGGAGATTGATGCCGACATGACGGGACCAGCCTTCGTGATGCGCATGGCAGAGGCCGACGAGCATTTCCTCTATACGAAGATGAACGAGATAGACCAGTTCGACGCATTGCGCGGCAACGGACGTGGTGGTCAGCAGTTTCAGATTATGTGCCTCGCCTTCGACCCCGACAACCGCTACGGACAGACACGTGTGGGAACGCAGTCGGTAACGGAAAAGGTGTGCATACGATTCAACTGGAACGCCTCGACAACGGTGGGAAAAGGCAAGCGATATTTCCAGAACGTGCTTACCGACGGTCCCATCTCACGTATCAACTTCTGTACCATTCCCGAACGGGAGATTGGAGCCGAGATGCCTGTCTACGGCACCTACGACGCTCAGTTCGACGAGGAATTGCGGCCATACATTGAGCGACTTTGCGGGGCACGCGGAACCATCGACTGCCCGCAGGCCTACCGTCTTGCGGTGAAGCTGAAGAACGAGTGTGCAGACTTCGCACGGCTGTCGCAGTCGAGAACCTATGAGAACCTCTCATTCCGTGCCCTGGTCATTGCCTACCTGAAGGCTTGTGTGCTCTTCGTGGCACACGGTTACAAATGGGACAAGACGATGGAAGACTTCATCCGCTGGTCTTTGCAATACGACCTTTGGTGTAAGATGCGCTTCTTCGGCGAAGCCATCGAACAGTCTAACAACAGTTCGCAATCGTCAGCTCGTCGTGGTCCTCGCAATCTGCTGGAACTGTTGCCCAACGAGTTTACTATGGAAGATGCCGTGCGCATTCGCCGCGAACAAGGCCTTCAGCGTCAGGGTGCTCAGGACATGATTCGAATGTGGCGCAACCGCGGCTACATTGAAGAGCGAACGAACGAACAGTTGAACAGTTTCGGTAAGCCAAATGAACAAAGCGAAGACTCGTTTCAGCTTTGTCATGGCGAGAAACTGAAGGCGAATGCCAACAGTTTTGTTTTTGTAAAACTTAAGTTTAGGAATGAATAGGCTGTAAGTTATGGAACTTGTATTGAAAAGAATCGCTAAGAAAAAAGGCTATACAATAGGCAAACTTTATGTCAGGCAACCTATAATAGATGAATATTTGAGAGGCGAGAAGTTTATTTACATCTGTGATACGCTTGAACCTCAATGGCGGGATTATGCCAAAGGTGCACGGAAGATAAAGGGGAAAAGTGCCATTCCAGAAGGGCGTTATCCCGTGGTAATCACTTATTCGCCAAAGTTCAAGCAATGGTTGCCGTTGTTGTTAGGTGTCCTCAACTTTTTAGGTGTTCGCATACATGCTGGCAATACGGTAAAAGATACACAAGCTTGTATCCTTGTGGGCTTGAACCTGAAGAAGGGCATGGTGCTCAACTCGCGCAAATACGTGAAAATCGTGAAAGAGAAGATCGTGGAAGCCAAGAATAAGGGCGAAGGAGTATGGATAGAAATACGTTGACTTTCTTCATATTTTATCTGATTTTAATTGGAATGAGCTTGATATTATGTCAGGCTCATTCCTTTCTTATTCGTCCTTTATCTCATAGCCGTGGCTGATTGCCAACTAAGTATGAAAGCATAGTGATAAGGCTTGTTGCCATTGATGGTGTACTGCGGTAAGGTGCGTTGTCCCCATGTGTCTACGCCACCTACACCGTGGATATTGGCATCAATATTGAGGTTGACGAAGCGACCACGTTGGATTTCATTAGGGTGGCGGGCACCCTCAAGGTCTTCTTCTCCATAGTCCCAAGCGCGGATGCAGAGCGGTTGGCAGCCTTGTATGTTGAGCGTGCTCTTGCCGTTGGTCAAATGCAGGAAACGCACATCGCAACGGTTACCATTGTCCTGCGGATGGATATACTCCGTTTCAAACTGGCTGAGCGGCATCTGATAATATCCAATAAATGCGGAACGTTTGCGGTCGGGATAGTTCTCCCACGGGCCGCGTCCGTAATAGCTGATGTCGTTGAAAGCGGCAGGCACTCGCATTCTCATACCGAACTTCGGTATGAGGGGAATATCGGTAGCTGTGGGCTTGTAATCCATGTCTATTAGGATTTTTCCATCTTCGTTGATGGCATAGGTGAGCGTGAGGTCAGCACCCACGGGCAGTTGCATCTCGGCAATCACCTTCACGCAGTTGTCGTTCGCCTCTGTCCGTAGTGATTTTACGGTGCGATTCTCGGCTGCATGGCGCCATGCGGCCAACCGTTCGGCAAAGTGGGCCGCGTGCTGATTGTCGTTTTCAGGTTTCCAGAAGTAAGGTTCCAGCGGCGCTTTCAGCATCTCCTGACCATTTACTATCCAGCTACACAGTGCTCCCGTCTTGTTGATAGTTATCTCTCCGTTCCGAGTGTGTACCTTCATTCCATCGGCCGTTTGTTGCACCTTGGCAGGTTTGCCATCGAGTGAGACGGGATAGTTCCATTGCTGGAGTACAAACTGGTCGCGAGCCACCACGAATCCCTTTTCTGCCCAAGGCTTGTCTTCACGGAGACGTGCCTCGACATTCCTCAACTTTTCCGTGCCATACACTACATCGTTAGAGCTAATATCGTACTCATCGGGATTGGTGAAAAAGTCATGGTTAACGATACGGTAGGTTTCTTTATCCCACTCGAAAGACAACGGTTGATAGACGTGCTGCACTTCGTAGTAGTGGGGATGTGGTTGGCGGTTAGGGTCGATAAGTCCGTTGATGCAGAACTCCCCGTCGTTGGGCTTGTCGCCGAAGTCGCCGCCATATAAAAATGAAGAATGAAGATTTTTAAATGAAGAATGAAGAATGAAGAATGAAGAATCGGCTGGCGCCCCTATGCTTGTTTGCAGATGTTCGGAATGAAATTCTTCATTCTTCATTCTTAATTCTTCATTTACCCATGATTCTTCATTCTTCATTCTTAATTCTTCATTTACCCTTGATTCTTCATTCTTCATTCTTAATTCTTCATTTATTCCTTGGTCTACCCAGTCCCAGATGGCGGCACCGCAGATGCTGGAGTCAGCATAGATGACATCCCAGTACTCTTGGAAGTTGCCTACGGAGTTGCCCATGGCGTGGGCATATTCGCGCATGATAAAGGGACGGTCTTTTACCTTCTTGGCTTCTTCGGCAAGTCTTGCGGGAGTGAGATAACTATCGTCGTAGATGTCGCTCTGACTGCGGTCGGTATCGCAGAAGGGTAGGGCGATGGTGTCGAGAGCCACGACTGCATCGCGCATCGCCTTGAGGTTGGGACCAACGCCCCCCTCGTTGCCCATGCTCCAGAAGATGACGCTGGGATGGTTCTTATCGCGCTGAACGAGTGAGACGGCACGATCCACGTGAGCATCCTTCCATGCAGGGTCTTCACCCATCACTTTATTAGCATAACCATAGCCATGACTTTCTTGATTGGCTTCGTCCATCACATAGATGCCCCAACGGTCGCAGAGTTCGTAGAGATATTCGCGGTCGGGATAATGGCTGGTGCGCAGGAAGTTGATATTCCCCTGCTTCATCAGTCGGATGTCCTGCTCGTAAGTAGCATCATCCACGTAGCGACCAGTACGAGGATGGTGGTCGTGTCGGTTCACACCACGTAGTTTCACGTTCTTGCCATTGATTTTAAACACCTCGCCAACACACTCCACACGTTTCACTCCGAAATGGTATTCAAACTGTTCATTGTTCTTACTATCCTTCATACCAAGCAACTGGACGGTAAAAGGATAGAGCCAAGGCTTCTCTGCCGACCACAGCCGAGGTGATGAATTGTAGTGGTAGCTTAGTTCTACGCTGACGGTATCGCCTGCACGCAGTTTGGGGATGCGGTGGTTGGTTACATTCCGATGGTTAGGGTTCTTGTTGACACCGTAAAGTTCGGGACAAGCAATCTGCAGCTGAGCCAACAAATTCTTGGCCGTTTTCCTGCCAGTATTACAGATGGTCACCTTGGCCTTAACGGTGAAGTCCGAGTAGTCGGCATTGGGAACGGCTTCCACCTTATAGTCGGCAATGTGTACCAATGGGCGCACCCACAGCTGCACCTCGCGGAAGATGCCCGAGAGACGCCACATGTCCTGACACTCTAAATAACTACCGTCGCTCCAGCGATATACCTCTACCGCCAATTTGTTGCGACCTTCATGCACATATTTTGTGATGTCGAACTCCGCTGGCGACATCGAGTTTTGGCTATAGCCAACCTTCTTGCCGTTAATCCACACATACATCGCAGAATGAACGCCGCCAAAATGAAGAATGAGATTCTGGCCAATCATCCCCTGAGTGACTTCAAAGAAGGTGACGTATGAACCCACGGGATTGCGATGGTCATAAGCATACCAATCCCTTGGTGGTTCACCCGTTACGTTAGGGCGGTCGCGATGGAAGGGATATTGCATATTGACATAGATAGGTTTGCCGTAACCCTGCAACTGCCAGTTGCCAGGAACGGTTATCATATCCCATTTGCTCACGTCGTAGTCCTCACGATAGAAGTCTGCAGGTCGGTTCTCTGGGTCTTTCGACCAATGAAACAACCACTGGCCATCAAGAGACAATATCTCACTACATTCCTTCCATTTCGAGGGCAGTTGTAAGGTGGCGTGATAAGGTAATTTATTGATTCCCAATACGGCAGGATTCTCCCAGTCGTGAGTTGGTGTTTGTGCGTTCACGCAAGTCAGTATGCTTAGTGCCGTAAATAACAATGCCAGTCTTCTCATCTGTTTTGTGGATTTTGATAAATACTTATTGATACTCAAACCAATCTATGTCTACATAACCGTTGTCGTTGGCATGGTTGCTTTGGGCAAAGAGTCCAAGCATCACGCCAGTAAAGCCGCCGATAGTTTCCGTACTGAGGAACCGATATTCCATCTTGGCCAGTTCTACGAAATGGAGACCGTCGGAAGATGCCAACATATAGTAGAAATCCTTGTCGGAGGTGATGCGCAACCAAGCATGAGTGCCTTTGAGAGCGAATTCCTTCTCGCTGTGGTTGGTTTGTCCTAACCGTACATTCGATTTGATATAGATTTGTCCGTTTCGCTTTTCTGCCACCACATCATAATGATTCAGAGGTGCCGCGTAGGCCGTAATGCCAGCCTGCATACCCTCCGATAGATGGGAGAGGTCGAACAGGGCGGTAGAAGAAAAATTCAACTCCGTCTGACGACGGGCAACAAACGTGGGAGAAGCTATCTTGCTGAGGTCGGTCGTGGTGGAACGTAGGCGCAAATACCCCTTGCGCTCAGTAAGAGAATAACGCGTATAGTCAGGATTGCACAAACTCATCCAACCCATCGGCAAGCCCAGCGAATGATAACTATCTTTGGGAGCATTACGCTTGACGAAATCAAACTCTTCCCTTACAGGGTCTTTCGCCATAGGAACAAACGGCAGCGTCGGGCATTTCATGTCTGTTTGCAATGTTCCGTCTCCATTCACCACAGGCCAACCACCTTTTTCCCACGTTACTGGCGCCAGCATGGTTTCTCGACCCATGACGTGTTGTAGGTAGCCGCTTGTACGATAACCCAAACAAATCATCCACCATGAGGAGTCGGGTGCTTGCACGAGGTCAGCATGTCCCAAACCTTGTATCTGACTGTTTTGCATCTTCATGTTAAAGTGCGAGAGAATGGGATTGGCAGGATTCGGTTCGTAAGGACCAAACAGACTTTTGCTGCGCAGGATGTTTACATGATGCCCATGTTCTGTGCCACCTTCAGCCAGCAACAGATAATAATAGTCATCTTTCTTGTAGATGTGCGGCCCTTCAGGATAGCGTCCGCCAAGACCTACGCCTAAATGATGTATCTCCCCTAATTGTTTACCAGTCTCTACGTCAATTTCACATATCTTGATGTCGCCCTCCTTCCAAAGGAAATAACATTTACCATCCTCAAAATAGAGTGTGGGGTCACAACTGCCGATGGCAAAGTCTATCACGATAGGTTCAGACCATTCACCAGCGGGATTGTCGGTCCACACATAGAAATGTCGTCGAGAAGGGAAGACCGTCGTCACCATGTAGAAACGTCCGTTATTATAACGGATGGTTGGTGCATAGATGCCGCTATTACCATCGGTGTTTTTCAAGTCAACCTGTGAAGGACGAGTCAGACAATTTCCCACCTGTTCCCAATTGACCAAATCCTTGCTGTGAAATACCGGTACGCCTGGAAAATACTGGAACGTGCTATTCACGAGGTAAAAATCATCGCCAACACGACAAACACTGGGATCGGCATGAAAACCAGGAAGCACGGGATTCTTAAATCCCTGCGCCCAACCCGTCATGGTTGCGCACATTACCAATCCGATGATGACAAGTCTCTTCATTCCTTTCTTATTCAGTTACAACTTCAATATCGTCAAACGCCATTCTTTCACCTTCGGCAAGACGGTCGGCATCAAGTTTGAGGATTCGTGCCTTGGTGGTTGGGAACTTGATAGTTTGCCAGATGGGATTGTTCACGATGTTTGAAAATTCACCCGAAGCAAGTTTTGTCCAATTCGACCAGTCGGAGGAAGCCCAAAGCGTATAGTGAGTAATTGTGCCCTTTCGGGAAGTCTGCGGAGGCAGGTATCGGAAAGCAGTAATGGTTTGCTCATTATCCCAGTCAATCAACATCTGTTTGGGGTTGCTGAAGAAATAGTGGAGTCCACAACTGTGTTTCTCACCGCTGTCTGGAATGTCGGCGGTAATTTCAGGAGCAAGATAGACACCAAGTTTCTTGATGATAGGTTCTGCCTTGGAATCCTTGATGGTAAAACGGAGTTTTGTTGCCGTGAGGGTGGGGAAGCAGATGATACGACGATGACCGATGGTAGTCAATCCATCTCCGTTTTCCGCAAGAGCATCCTTGAGCGGTTGCCATTTCCCGTCAACTTCAACTTCTAAAACGAACTTTTTTACCCGTTGTCCTAAAGCGATGTCTTCTTCTGCGAGGAAACGGTTGAAGGTCATTGGCTTATTCCATTGAACGGTGAAGGTTGAAGAATGAAGATTGCCATTGGCTTGTGCGCCAACTTCCTTTTCAACTTTCACCTTTCCTTTTTCAATTAGATTCTCCCTGAACACCTCGTCAATCATTTTCTTAAAGGCGAGTCCACGCAAACTATCGTTGGGGTGGATTCTACCGTTGGGAGCGACAGGGAAGTTGAGCAATAGCGTGGAGTTGCGACCTACTGATTTATAATAAGTGTCCATCAACTTCGACAGACTCTTTACGTGTTCGTTCTCCGTCTCGTGGTAGAACCAGCCAGGACGTATACTGGTGTTAGTCTCTCCAGGAACCCACGAGTCGCCATCTTCCAATCCGTAATGCAACATAGACCACGTTACTTCTCCATCGTGGTTGAGCAGACTCCAGTTGGTCTCACCCACATTACCAGCCTCAGTACCTACCCATCGTAAGTCGCCACGGCTGCTACCGTCGTTCCAAATCAGGCAAGTAGGTTGCAACTGGCGAATCATCTTATAAGTCTCTGGCCACTGGTAATAAGTGGTGCGGTCAATCTTGCGTGTCTCGTTGGCTCCACCATACCAACCGTCTCCGCCATTGGCACCATCAAACCACACCTCAAATATCTCGCCATAGTTGGTCAACAGCTCACGCAATTGGTTGCGGAAATACGTCACATATTCTGGTCTGCCGTACTCAGGATGATTCCTATCCCAAGGCGAAAGGTAAACGGCAAACTTCAAGCCTTCCTCGCGACAAGCATCGGCAAGTTCGCGTACCACATCACCCTTACCGTTTTTCCAAGGAGAATTCTTAACGCTGTACTCCGTATATGCCGATGGCCACATGCAGAAACCGCAATGGTGCTTAGCGGTAAAGATGATGCCCTTCATGCCTGCCTGTTTGCAAACACGCGCCCATTGTCGGCAATCAAGATGGGTGGGATTAAACAATTTTGGGTCCTCGTTGCCGAATCCCCATTCTTGGTCGGTATAGGTATTGAGCGAGTAATGAATAAACGCATACATCTCCATATCCTGCCAATGCAGTTGATTCTCTGTAGGTAAAGGTCCACAGGGTTTAGTACTTTTTGTTTGGGCATTCACATAGATTGTCAGCATCGCCATCAGTATGGCTACAGCTATTGTTTTACAATAATTGATCATAAGTTTGTTATTTGGGTACAAAGTTATAAAAAGTAGAAAGCAGAGTACGATTTTGAATGTTAATTATTGTTGTTTGATAATGCTTTTGAAGGTTAGAAAGTAAGAAGCAAGATGCAAGAAAGTAAGAAGCAAGAGATTACTCTTCAATTTTCAATCTTCAATTTTCTTTCATTGTGAATTGTTAATTGTGAATTGTTAATTGTGAATTATTAATTGTGAATTATTAATTGGGATGTTCTAAAAATTAATTGACTGATAGTCAGATATTTCTGTCGATAATTCGATATAATTTGGTACCTTTGCAGTACCAAACGACGTAATGATGAA
>OMWI01000066.1 GCA_900314715.1 uncultured Prevotellaceae bacterium
GCACCTCCAAACGCCTTTCCTAATGTTCCCGTGTAAATATCTACACGACCATACGTGTTGAAGAATTCACTTACACCATGTCCCGTAGCGCCAACTACACCTGCCGAATGGCTCTCGTCTACCATAACCAATGCATCGTATTTCTCTGCCAAGTCGCAAATCTTATCCATCGGAGCCACGTTTCCGTCCATGGAGAATACACCATCAGTCACGACAATGCGGAATCTCTGTGCTTGGGCTTCTTGCAAGCATCGCTCCAAGTCAGCCATATCGGCATTGGCATAACGATAACGCTTTGCCTTGCACAAGCGAACGCCATCAATAATAGACGCATGGTTTAGAGCGTCGCTGATAATGGCATCTTCATCTGTAAACAAGGGTTCAAAGACACCGCCGTTTGCATCAAAGCAAGCAGCATAGAGTATCGTGTCTTCGGTCTTGAAATAATCACTGATGGCAGCTTCCAATTGCTTGTGAATGTCTTGCGTACCACAAATGAAACGCACACTCGACATACCGAATCCGCGTTTGTCCATCATTTGTTTTGCTCCCTCTATCAAGCGGGGGTTATCAGACAATCCCAAATAGTTATTGGCACAAAAGTTCAACACTTCCTGACCGTTGACCTGAATGGCTGCGCGTTGAGGACTTTCAATAAAACGCTCCTCTTTATAAAGTCCTGCTTCACGAATCTCAGCGAGCGTATTACTGAGATGTTCTTGTATTTTTCCGTACATGATAATAGAATTTTGGTAATAATTACGCAAAATAACAGATTATTTTTGACATACGAACTGGATTTTTGTTATAATTGTTTAAAATCGCGCATTTTTAAACGCATTTTATACAACAAAACTCATTTATTTGAAAAAAAGGTTGTTAATTTGCAGTATCTTACATTGACTTAATAACTATTATCAACATGGAAAATATACTTGTTATCGGATCAACAGGTCAAATAGGATCCGAACTTACACGTGAATTAAGGAAAAAATATGGAAACGAACACGTGGTTGCAGGCTACATCAAAGGCGCAGAACCTAAAGGGGAATTGAAAGATGGAGGACCATCTGCTGTTGCTGATGTAACCAACGGTGACATGCTTTTAGATGTAGTGAAGAAATATCATATCGACACCATTTACAATCTTGCCGCTTTGTTATCGGTAGTGGCAGAATCGAAACCACGACTGGCATGGAAAATCGGTATAGACGGATTGTTCAATATCCTCGAAATCGCCAGACAAGAACATTGCGCCGTATTCACGCCAAGTTCTATCGGTTCATTTGGATTGGAAACGCCTCATGACATGACTCCACAAGACACCATCCAACGCCCACGCACTATCTACGGCATTTCTAAAGTGACAACCGAATTGCTGAGCGACTATTATTATTATAAATATGGTGTAGATACACGTTCAGTTCGCTTCCCTGGTATTATCTCATACCTCACTCTCCCAGGTGGAGGCACCACCGACTATGCCGTAGACATATTCTATGCTGCCGTGAGAAAGGAGAAATTCGTATGTCCTATCCAACAAGGCACATTCATGGATATGATGTATATGCCTGATGCCCTGCATGCAGCCATATCCTTGATGGAAGCAGACCCCACTCGCCTGATTCATCGTAATGGTTTCAACGTTGCTTCCATGAGTTTTGACCCACAAATCATTTTCGAAGAAATTAAGAAATTGTGTCCTGACTTTGAAATGGAATACGATGTGGATCCCATGAAACAAGCCATCGCTGATTCTTGGCCTAATCGATTGGATGATTCAGCCGCACGCGCCGAGTGGGATTGGCAACCTAAATACGACATTTCTTCCATGACGAAAGACATGTTAGAGCAATTATCGAAAAGGATTTGATTAGCTATCTATCAATACGATTTCACCACTATTCCCTGATAAGTATTGACGGAGAACGTGACAGAAGAAAAGTTGTTTTCCGTACTACCTTCCTTGAATGAAAGCAACGGAATGCTGACATAGATATGTGAACTATAATATTCGGGGATTCCACCTTGGTCATGAAGGAGGGTAAGCATCAAGGTGTCTTGTCGGCTTTCGCCCATCACGCCGATTGACTGAACGAGTTTTTCATCATGTTGACCAGTCTTGACCGCAAAGGAAACGTTCAGATAACGCGCTCCTTGATGGTCGTTGAGAGCGAAAGTTCGCTGGCAATCACTCGTCCAGACGCTTTCTAACGTAACAGGGTCGGTCTTGGGATTTTTCACGCTATCCGCCAATAAAGGGAAAAGGACATGCACTCGTTGAATATTTACAGGTTCTATTCCATCAGGTTTGCGATTATAATAAAGCAAAGCACGATAAAGCGTATCTATCTTTTCAGCCCATTTCACGGAGTAAGGATTGGAAAATCTTAGTTTTTCACCTTCGTCATTTATGAAATAATCAACCTTTTGTGAGTCGATTGTATGTATTTCCACAAAGTCCGCACGTAAATAACTATACGTTCCGTCACCCGTCTCGTATTGATTGAACTTACATGAAGAAAGAAAAGACAAAAAGACCATCATGAAGACTGGCAAAAGAAGATTTGCCATACTGCCTTTCAAGAAAACCCTTTTTGTCGTCATCTTATTCTCCTTTTACTTTCAACCAGTTTCTCAAAGGATTTGCGTACATGGTTAGCATTCGTTCCATGAGATATTCTTCGTCCTTATTGGGCAAATCAATCTTTGCCAATTGACCTGCAAGATAATTCTCAAAACGTATCTTATCTTCCTGCGTATAGTGAGTGGCATATTCCTGATTGCCATTTAATTTGTCAAGAGCGATGTAATTGTTGGGATAAATGCGATAATGAGAATGAATCTGCTTATCTATTTGCTCTGCCAAAGCGCGATAAAAATCATTCTTCGGTAAGTTTTGGACAGATAATTCGTTCATGAATGTATTCACGGGAGCCGCACAATGATAATGCACATGACCTTTGAAGCCGAAGATTCCCACACGCATATTGTCAAGGTCGTCTTGTCTGCTTTTCTTGTAACGTGGATTATCCCGTTTTTGCTGGAATTCCTTCGCCTTCAGATAATCACAGGGGTCAAATTCATAACTAATAGTCAGTGGCAAGATGTTCAAGTCGGAAAGTTGTTCGGCAAAATTACCTTTCCCACCCATTGCCAACATTTTCAATACCGATTCTTGCGTACGGTCATCACTATCCTTGGCTCGTCCTTCTCGTTGGGCAATCCAGATATTCTCCTTTTTTTCATTGACCGCATAATGAATATATTGGCTCATGAGTTGACTCGACTTAATCATCTCATGAGGAGTGAGGGAACGGCGAACTACAAAGGCTTTGTTCATCCTAACCAATCGTTTAATCCAAGGATAAATCAGCAAGTTGTCACCGATACCGATTTCCACAGTAGTAGGATATCCATTCTTGACAAGCAATATATCGAGGAAAGCGGAATCGAGCACGATATCTCGGTGATTGGAAACAAAAGTATAGCGCAAACTCTTGTCACGAGGAAGAGCGGATTCATCAAACGAGATTCCATCGCATTTCTTACGAATAATGTAATTGACGACCTTCACGCCAACAAAAGCCAATTTCAACAATCCATTGCGTAAGCGTTTCGGCAACCAAGGCGCAAAGCCTTTCAAGACCAATGAAAACTGCCTATCGTTGAGCAAGTCGTTAAACGCTTGCTTCATTTCCCCCGCATCATAAGGGCGAATTTCGTCGAATGAAATCATCTCTTCTTTCATATTATAATTTGAATGAATATACCCCCACCCCCCTATCTTAGGGGGCTATTTATAGTTGGTTTTCAACGATATCAGTTAAGACATCTTTGATGTCAAGGCCTGCAGCACGAACCTGTTGTGGAATAAAGCTGGTGGGAGTCATACCTGGTGTGGTATTGATTTCCAGCATGTTGATTTTATCCGTTCCATCAGCATTCTTCGTTACGATATAGTCAATGCGGATGATACCATTGCAATGCAATATGTCATAGATGCGACTGGTTTCGTCTTGCAATGCCTTGGTCAATTCAGGAGAAATACGTGCCGGAGTGATTTCTTGAACCTGTCCATTATACTTCGCATCATAATCAAAGAACTCATTGTTTGTCACAACTTCGGTTACGGGGAAAACCACGGATTTCGTCTTTGTCTTGTAGCATCCTACCGTTACTTCTGTTCCTTTTAGATACGATTCTATCATCACTTCATCACATTCCATGAAAGCATTGCGCAAAGCTGGTGCAATCTGGTCGGCATTCTTTACCTTGGAAACACCGAAACTACTACCATCAGCAGCAGGCTTTACGAAACAAGGCATTCCGATTTCCGCCTCTATCTCCTCTTCCGTATACTTGTTTTCCTCACCGCGACGGAGCAAGATACTCTTAGCGACATTAATACCAAAGCCACGAAGGTAATTGTTCAATGCATACTTGTCGAAAGTCAAAGCCTCAACTAAAACGTTGCTCGTGGAATAAGGCATGTGCAAAAGATCCAAATACCCTTGCATGATACCATTTTCACCAGGCGTACCGTGAATGGTAATATAGGCATAATCAAACCAAACGGTCTTGCCATTCAACTTGAAAGAGAAGTCGTTCTTGTCGATAGGGGCTACATCACCATTATCAAGGTTTACGTGCCAATCCAACTCTTTCACGTCAACTATATATACGTTATAACGTTCCTTGTCAAAGAAGGAATACAAACCTTGTGCCGAACGAAGCGACACGTCGTGTTCCGATGAATCTCCACCACAAATGATGGCTATGTTTCTTTTCATATTATCTTTATGATTAATAATTTTATACACCTTATTTAATTATAAATATCAGACGTTGTTTGCAAACCGCCAATATATACTCGCCATTTCTCTATCACCGCCTTCATGTCATCGGGTAATGGTGACGTGAAATCCATTTGCTTTCCAGTCTTGGGATGAACAAATCCCAATGTTTGCGCATGTAATACTTGTCGTGGACAAAGTTTGAAACAATTCTGGACAAACGCCTTATAGGTACTACTACGTTGTCCTCGCAAGATTTCATCACCGCCATAACGCTCGTCAAAGAACAATGGATGTCCAATGTGTTTCATGTGAGCGCGTATCTGGTGTGTCCTTCCTGTTTCGAGGATGCACTCTATCAACGTTACATATCCAAAACGTTCCACCACCTTATAGTGGGTAACCGCAGGTTTCCCTATCTCTGAATCTGGCGGAAACACCGTCATCCTCAAACGATCCTTCGGGTCACGTGCGATATTTCCCTCTATTCTTCCGCTATCTTCGGTAAAGTTGCACCATACCAAAGCCAAATAACTACGATGAGTAGTCTTGTTCAGGAATTGCAATCCAAGCTTGGATTTCGCGTCGGGAGTCTTTGCAACCACCAACAATCCACTCGTATCTTTGTCAATACGATGTACAAGACCCACTTCTGGGTCGTTAGGGTCAAATTTGGGATTATCTTTCAAATGCCAAGCCACAGCATTGATGAGTGTTCCATGAAAATTGCCAGCACCTGGATGCACCACCATTCCAGCCTTCTTGTTGACTACCATCAATTCGTCGTCTTCATACACGATGTCAAGGGGAATATCTTCGGGTTCAATACTATTATCATGGCGTGGTCTATCAAGCATCAACGTAATCACATCGCCGGGTCTTACCTTGTAATTACTCTTTACAGGACGGTCATTGACATGTATAAAACCCGCATCCGCAGCTTTTTGAATGCGATTACGAGTGGTATGCTGCTGATGTTCCAGTATATATTTATCTATTCGCAACGGAGCCTGACCAGCATCTACCACCAAACGGAAATGCTCGTATAGCAACTGGTCGTCTTCCAGTTCGTCGGTTTCCTCAATAAACTTCGTCTCGTCAGTCATGACTCTTACTTTTCTTAGGGCTTAGAAGACTTAGAATCCGATGTCGTGGATTTACTTTCCGACTTAGATTCCTGCTTTGCCTCTGTTTTAGTTTCCGATTTCTTTTCCGTCGAAGTCTCTTTCTTTTCTACAGACGTTTCCTTTTCCTTCTTTTCAGTAGTAGAAGACCTTGGAGCATCTACCTCCTCAAAATCATCTCCACCCATCAAATCGTTCTCGTCAATATAGATGGGGTCGATGTAATTAACGGAGTCAGCCAAGTCTCTCAAACCGTTTCCTACTTGGATGTAAACGGAATCCTCTACGGAAATCTTGTCGCCAGCAACCACACTCTTGCCATTGACGATGACACCATATACCCAGTCTTTCTCTCCCGAAACGAATTTAGGCATTCCGAGTTTGAAACCCATAGAGGATAGTTTGGCTATCGCCTCGCGTAAAGAACTATTGTCGATGATATCAGGCAACGTTAGGGTTGGCGTCTTGGAAGCGTTGATTGTCAAATATACGACATGACCAGACTTCACGCGCTCTCCTGCCTCCGGTGATTGCTCAAGCACACATCCTGGAGGCAACGACTTAACATAACCAGTATCGCTGACCACCACTTCCAATCCTATCTGGTCAAAGATGTTTTGCGCATCCTTGAAACTCTTGTTCTTTACATTGGGTATGGTAATCGCCTCGCCATGATGGGTATATATGTCTAATCCGTACTTTACGCCGATGCAAATCAACGCTACTACACATGCCATAGCAAAGAGATTTGCCCAAAGATACAAACTCGTTATCTTTCTAAAGAATTCTGATGCTTTCATTGATTCTCGTAAATTTGTGGCAAAGGTAAACAAAAAAACACAAAAAAACAAAAAGCAACAAAGAAATAATACCTTTGCTGCTTTTAATCATTGCATCTTGGAGATTTTCCGCAATTATTTTCCGTGGTGCTCATCAGAAACAGTTAACTTCTTGCGACCTTTTGCGCGACGAGAAGCGAGCACGCTACGACCATTCTTTGTAGACATTCTCTCGCGGAAACCATGCTTGTGAGCCCTTCTCTTGTTGTGAGGCTGAAATGTTCTTTTCATCTTTTTATATTTTTATTATTGTTATTTTTCCGTTAAAAAGGCGAATTCGCACAATTCGGGATGCAAAAGTACAGATAATTTTCGAAATAACAAAGAATTATGTGATTTTTAAATGCAAAACAAGCGTTTTTTTATATTTTATTTGTAACTTTGCACCGCATTTCAACGAATTGCCGACAATATTAATAACATTATCAAGATAAACTGCAATGATTAAATCACAAGACATTAAGAAAGGAACCTGCATCCGCATGGATGGTAAATTGTATTTCTGCATTGATTTCCTCCACGTAAAACCTGGTAAGGGAAACACCATCATGCGCACCACTTTGAAAGACGTTGTCAGTGGAAGAGTTCTTGAAAAACGTTTCAACATTGGTGAGGCTCTTGAAGACGTACGCGTTGAGCGTCGTTCTTACCAATATCTCTACATGGAAGGTGAAGACTATATCTTCATGAACCAAGAGACATACGATCAAATTCCCATCGCTAAAGATCTCATCACAGGCGTTGACTACATGAAGGAAAGCGACATCGTGGAAGTGGTAAGCGACGCTGATACCAATACCATTCTCTATGCTGAAATGCCTGTAAAGACCAACTTGCGCGTTACTCATAGCGAACCAGGTATCAAGGGCGACACCGCTACGAATGCCACAAAGCCAGCTACATTGGAAACAGGCGTTGAGATTCGCGTGCCCTTGTTCATCAACGAAGGCGACTTAGTACAGGTTGACACTCGCGATGGTTCTTACTTAAACCGCGTGAAAGAATAATAAAAGTATCATCTATTTAGGAACGAGAAGAACGTAATGCTTCTTGTTCCTAATTTCTTTGTGGACTTTTCCTAAATTCTAATCACCATGAAATACAGTATAGTCATTCCCGTGTACAATCGTCCTGACGAAGTGGACGAGTTGCTTTCCAGTTTACTTTCGCAATCTTTCCAAGACTTTGAAGTTATCGTCGTGGAGGATGGTTCAAAGATTACATGTCGCGAAGTGTGCGACAAGTATACAGGAAAACTATGTCTATCGTATTTCATGAAACCCAATAGCGGTCCTGGACAAAGTAGAAACTATGGTGCAGAACGGGCAAATGGGGAGTATTTGCTTATCTTGGATTCTGATGTCGTATTGCCAAAGGATTATCTTCAAGCCATTGAAGATGAATTAAACACCCTTCCTTGCGAGGCTTTCGGTGGTTCGGACGCTTCTCATCCATCGTTTACGCCAGTTCAAAAAGCCATCTCCTACTCCATGACATCGTTTTTTACCACGGGTGGCATTCGTGGAGGAAAGGCAAAACTCGATAAGTTTTACCCTCGTTCGTTTAACATGGGCATTCGTCGTGATGTTTACCAAACTCTCGGAGGTTTCTCTAAGATGCGTTTCGGAGAAGATATTGATTTCTCTTATCGTATTTGCGAGGCTGGCTATAAGCCACGCTTGTTTCCCAAAGCATGGGTTTGGCATAAGAGACGTACCGATTTCCGAAAGTTTTTCCGTCAGGTATTCAATTCAGGAATAGCTCGCATCAATCTTGAGAAGCGTCATCCTGGAACCATGAAACTCGTTCACATGCTCCCGATGGTGTTCACCGTTGGCGTAATAGGACTTGTCTTGCTTTTCATTCTTGGATTGTCGATGTATTTCTATGGTGAATGGCTCGATGCAAACAATCTCCGTCCTACTGATAACATGCATCAAGGAGTGGGATTTTGTTTCTGCATCATTGCATTATTCCCCTTGTTGCTCTATTCGTTTATCATCTTCGTCGATTCTTCCATCAAAAACCGCAGCATTTGGGTAGGTATTCTCTCTATTCCTGCCGCATTCGTACAACTCATGGGATATGGTTTAGGATTCTTAAAAGCATGGTGGAAACGTATCGTACTCAAACAAGATGAATTTACCGCTTTCGAAAAAAACTTCTATAAATAACCCCTACCCTCCCTACCACCCCTACAAACCCTACCCTCCCTACCAAAACCCTAAAATCACACTATGGAAACCAAGCTAAACATCAATCAATGGGCAGAAGAAGACCGCCCACGCGAAAAGCTACGCGATTCGGGAGCGGAAATACTCTCCAATGCTGAATTATTGGCAATATTAATCGGATCTGGTTCTACCAAGGAATCTGCCGTAGAACTAATGAAACGGGTGCTGAATGATTGCAACAACAATCTCAACACATTGGGCAAGAAGAGCATTCGCGAACTCTGCATGTATAATGGAATCGGGGAAGCGAAGGCTATCAGCATATTGGCTGCCTGTGAATTAGGTAAAAGGCGACAGAAAGAGGTTGCCGAACAACGAAAAGACCTTGGTTCTGCAACTGCCATTTACGAATACGTTCATCCCATGATGAAAGACCTTGACGTGGAAGAGGCTTGGATTATCTTGATGAACCAGAATTACAAACTTATCCGCGCACAACGCATCAGTCATGGAGGAATCACGGAAACGGCGGTTGACGTACGCATCATCATCAAGGAAGCCATCTTGTCGAACGCCACTATCTTGGCTCTTTGCCACAATCATCCTTCCAATAATCCAACACCAAGTTCAGATGACGACAGACTCACGCAACGAGTGAAGAAGGCTTGCGAAACCATGCGCATTTATTTCCTCGACCATCTCATTATTTGCGACGGACAATATTACTCGTATCATGAAAGAGGTAGATTATAGGTTTACATCACCTAAACACTATATTTACGCTACGCAAACGATATGTTTACGACCGCTAAACATAACTTTTTCGCGCCAAGAACATTATATTTCGAAAATTTTATGTAAGTTTGCACGAAAGAAAACATAACAACGAATTCATTTCATGGAGCAAACAGAAAAAATATGGATTGAAGAACGTATCGTAGACGTATTGAAAACCGTTTACGACCCCGAAATTCCCGTTGACATTTACGAACTGGGACTCATCTATCGCATTGAGGTAAAAGACAATAATGATGTGGAAATCGACATGACTCTTACTGCACCGAATTGTCCTGCTGCTGATTTCATCATGGAAGACGTCAGACAAAAGGTGGATGCATTGGAAGGCGTTCACAATGCAACGGTAAATCTGGTCTTTGAACCTGCTTGGGACCAAAGCATGATGAGTGAAGAGGCAAGGGTGGAATTGGGATTCGACTGACAAAGGATTATCCTACCCACCAGAAACCATCAACTTTAAGTATCATGGGTTACATCTAACGATAAAAGACAACAGCATGAAAAACATATACTTCCTCGCAGATGCACACTTAGGTTCTCTTGCCATTCCGCATCAACGAACACAAGAAAGGCGATTGGTGAGATTCCTCGATAGCATCAAGCACAAGGCATCAGCCATCTACTTGTTAGGCGACATGTTTGATTTCTGGAACGAATACAAATATGTGGTTCCCAAAGGCTATACACGCTTTTTAGGCAAGATTTCCGAACTCACCGACATGGGTGTGGAAGTGCATTATTTCACGGGAAATCACGACATTTGGACGTATGGATACTTGGAAAAGGAATGTGGCGTTATCTTGCATACTCAACCGGAAACCGTTGAGATATACGATAAGATTTTCTTCTTGGCACATGGAGATGGTTTAGGCGACCCAGACGCTAAGTTTAAATTCCTTCGCAAGATGTTCCACAATCGCACTTGCCAAAAACTATTGAATTTCGTACATCCTTGGTGGGGAATGCAATTAGGCTTGAACTGGGCTAAACATTCTCGCCTAAAACGTGCCGACGGCAAAGAGGCTCCTTTCATGGGTGAAGACAAGGAGTATCTTATCCTTTTTACCAAGGAATACATGAAAACCCATTCCAACATAGATTATTTTATTTTCGGACATCGACACATAGAACTGGAAATGAAGATGTCACGAAAAACTGAATTGGTGATTTTGGGCGACTGGATTTGGCAATTTACCTATGCGGTCTTCGATGGTGAGCACATGTTTATACAACAATACATAGAAGGCGAAAGCAAACCGTAAGGACAATAACAATCGTGCAGCGTTTTTGGAATAACGTTGCACGATTGTTTTTTACATAAACTGAAGTATCTCGTCTTCCGTGACAAGGTTGAAGTCACCGGATATGGAATTCTTCAACTGACTTGCCGCCAACGCAAAGTCAAGACTACGTTGTGGATCTTGCCATTTCAAGGTTGCGTGTATATAGGCTGCCACGTATGCATCGCCTACTCCCATTGGGTCAAGCACAGGATAGATGTCATAGATTTTAGCTGAATAAATCTCGCCTTCACTCCACAAGAATCCAGTCAACGTATGATGGTTGGTGGAAATTTGGTTGCGCAAAGCCAAGAGCATCTGTTTGCAACGAGGGAATTGCTTGTGCATCTCCTCAAAATAGGCTTTATAGGCTTTCATGTCGAACTCAGTATCAACGTACATGTTGTTGACGGGGATGTGCGGAACATGCGTTGCCACTTCCCATTCGTTTTGATCGCCAAAGATAAAGTCGCTATATTGCATCAGTTCATGAAGAACCGTATGTGCATCAGCACCATATTTCCAAAGGTTTTTGCGATAATTGATGTCGCAAGTGACGGTAAGTCCCATTTCCTTTGCCGTTTTTACCGCCTCAAACGTAGCATCTGCGGCACTTTGACTCACCGCACAAGTTATGCCTGAACAATGAAAGGCTTTCGCATCTGAGAAGATATCGTGCCATGGAAACATACCTGGCGCGGATGAATAGAACGAAGAATTCTTCCTATCGTAAACCACCATAGAGTTGCGCATGGAAGCTGAAGCCTCGAAATAATATGTTCCCAATCGCTCTCCGCCACGTTCCACATGGTTTACCTCAATTCCGTAAGAGCGCAACTCATTGAGACAAGCCTGTCCGATTTGGTCTTTGGGAATGCGAGACACATACTCCACTCGTTCACCCAACATGGCTAACGACACGGCAACATTGGCTTCGCTACCTCCGTAATTGCCATTGAATTTCGTACCTTGCATCAATCGCAAGCAATCGTTCTTCGACCAACGCAGTAATATTTCTCCAAACGTTACAATCTTCTTATCTTCCATTTGTGTAAAATTTTACTTTGCAAATGTATGAAAAAATATGGAATCATGCAAAAATCAACTCATTAAATGAAAAAAATATACCTCACTTTTGATAATCAACAAAAAAAGCACTAACTTTGCGTCAATATTTTATTAACTAAACCTATTTTATATGAAGAAAATTTCTACTCTTCTGGCACTCCTATTGATGGTATCAATAAGTGCCAATGCTCAAAAGTATCGCAAGACATGGGATTTCCGAAATGGATTTAGCGCTGCTACGATTGCCGCTTTGCAAGCCGATATGGAACAGAATGGTGCTACTGGTGGCGAATCTCATTGGCGCGACTATGAAAAAGATGCTGCCTTGACCGGTGGAGGTCAAGGTGCTTTCTGGGCTGCCGATAATGGCGTACCCGGCAATGAGGATGGTTTTGCTACCACTACCGTTGACGGCGTATCTACGGTTATCCCTGAATTGGAAGGATTGACTTTGAAAGGCCTCAAGGCTAAAGGTTTCGTGATTGCCTACAACTTTGCACAAGCTGCCAACGAGAATTCTCCAAGCGGAATGTTCCCTTATGGCAACAGCTTTATCTGGTTCAATGGTAAGGGCTTGACTTTCAAAATCAAGAACGTGAAGAAAGGTGAGACATTGAAGATGGGTATCGAATCTCACAAGAACACGGAAGCACGCGGTATTAACATTTCCGTAGATGGCGAACAGCTGAACCCAGAATCAGGAAACAATGTTCCTACATATTATGAGGATGTTGTATGGAACATTCCCGACGATACTCCCGACGTTGACGATTATACAGACGTATCGGTAACCACGACAAATGGTTGCCACATCTATTATATCATCGTTGGCGAAGGCGACTCTCCCGAGGATTTAAGTACCAACGTAGCTCTCTTGTTGGATGCTTCCGCTATCTCAGTTGACCAATTGCCAGCATTCACTTCTTTGTTCTCTACTGAGAATACAAAGATTACGCCCATCAACGTAGCTGGCGATATCTCTGCCGTTACCAGTGACTATCTCCAAACATTCGACGTGGTAGCTATCGCTCCTAACATTGCACCAGACAACGCTATCGTTCCCGTCTTGAAAGAGGCTTTGCCTTTCGTTCCCGTTTTGAACACCAACGGAAGTCTTTACAATGCTTGGGGATATGGTGAGGCTGTTGCAACAAGCACACCATTCGGAATCGTAAACGACAAGAAGAATGCTCTCTTTAAGGATATTGAACTTCCTGAGATTGACGAAGGTGTTTCAGGTATCGTGTTTACCAACGAAACTCCTATCACGGGCGTTAAACTTGGAGAGTATTTTGCAGACGATGACATTCTGGTTTCTTCTTTTGGCGAACCAGACATCACAGCCATCCATACACACAATATTTATCACAATGGTTACATGTATCTTCCTTATTCTACGGAAGCATTCGTTGATGCTTATTCACCAACCGTTGTTCCTTTGATGCAAAATGCCATCGGTATTCTTGCCGCATCGAAGTCTGACATCACCAAGGTTCCTGCTCCTACGTTTGAATTGGAATTCAAGGACATGAACACGAATGTCATCATCAAGAGCGTGAACTCAAAAGCACAGATTTATTATACACTCGACGGTTCTGAACCAACAACGGAAAGCACGCTTTATACGGGTCCATTCAACTTAACACAAGAAACGACCGTGAAGGCTGCCGCTATCGCAGAGGGTTACAAACTTAGTGATGTTGCCTCTATCGTTGTTCCAATGAAGAAACAAGCAGAGACTCCAGCAATTTCTTATACTACCGAAAACGGAAAGGCTGTCGTTACCATTACATGTACTACACCTGATGCAGTAATTTGGTACAACTATACGGAATCTTCTGACTCTACGGCTTCATCTAAGTACACAGGACCATTCACTTTGACAGAAAACAAGACCGTTTCTGCGTTTGCGTTGAGCGATGAATTCGTTCTTTCTGAATTGGCTACTGAAGCTATCTACATCAAGGACGCTAAGGTTCGCATCGACCAAGTGGCTCACATGGATGCTAACTCCAACGATTATAATGAAGGTTCTACATCCACGAAGTATTACTTCTCTTGGGGAAAGAACAAGGGTGATTACTCATATTGGAACACAGAATCTGAACCAATCGTAGAAGTTGATGAAGACGGTAATGAGAATATCGTTGGATATACAGAATTGAACCCAGAAGAAACCGTTGACTTCGGCAATGGATGGAAAATCGTTTCTCGTGGACACGTGATGATTTGGGAAAACATCAAACCTGGTAAGCAATATGGTGTTGGTTCTGCTTATAATCCTGCTACCGTTGATGATTACTCTGACTTAGTGACCAACTATTACATCAATATCGGTGAGTGGAATACTTCTTATCCACGCAATGGTATCATCGCCACAACCGTGAAGTATGCCGGTCCATTCGACATCGTTTCATTCATTTCTAATGGTAATAGCGGTGGTTCACCCAAATGCGTATTTGAGGTTTCTGCAGATAGTATCAATTGGGAGCAAGTAGGCGATACTTGTACGCTTGCTGGTCAACGTCTCTACACCAAGTTTGTATGTAGCTATGAAGGAACTGATGAAGTATTCGTTCGCACACGTATTGCCGACGGAAACTCTAAGGCTGGTTACTATGACATCTATATCATGAACGAGGGTGAGAACTCTAAAGCTCTCGAACAACAGATGGATGAAGACTTCAAGAACCATCACACAGGTATCCAAGAAATTGGCAAGGCTAACGAATCTGTTGTAACAACAGCTATCTACGACATCAACGGTGTTCGCCAGAATGTACTTCGCAAAGGCATTAACATCGTGAAGATGAGCAATGGAAACGTAAAGAAGGTATTGGTGAAATAAACCACATATCATTATAAACTCTCAAAGGATGAGCCATGTTTTTCGTGGCTCATCTTTTTTATCTATCACCTACCAGATTTTATATTTATGCACCGTGAACTTGTGTTCACCGCCCTTGAATATATGTTCACCGCCCGTAAACTTATGTTTACCGCCCATAAACATAAAAATTTACGTTGCAAAGATACATTTTCTGTCGATTCCACAAAATAAATCCGTTGTGATCCATCAAAAGTCCTTCCTCCTTACAATTAATTCCAAAGCTACGCATTAAGATTTCTCTTTCTTAGACTGAAAGAATATGGCTGAGTATAGCAGCCATATTCTGATGTAGAGACTCTTTATCTAAGGATTCAAAAACTTCATGACTTGAGTACTCTTCTAATTGCTATTCTTACATTATTCAGTTTAAGTAGAGGTTGACCAAGGTATGAAGAAATATCGTATCCATTTGCTTTCATCCAATTAACTACTTGGTTCCTTATATCGTTGTCATAGGCGATAGTCACTTGTAGAGGCTGCTGTGCCGTAAATATATCAGGAACATAGGTGGTGCTGTTCGGTTGAGTTGTGGTGATGCCGAGAATGAAGGGCACGAGAGTACCATTCAAGGAGCACTTGGCCGCCTCCTGCTCGAAGCCTAATTCCTTCCGTATTCCTTCTACTATTTTCGCCAAGTCGAGCAAGTCTTCAGTTAAGCAGTTTTGGCAGATGGCATCCAGTTCAGCGGTCAAATTCTGTTCCATCCCCATGATGTCGATACCTTTTTGTTTTCTTGAGTATTCCACCTGAAAGCGGAATGATTCATTCTTTGCCCGTGTAGCCAACTGCACCTTTCGCTTCTGATCTTTGTTCTTACTCATTGTTCTGGTATTTATTTTTGGTTTGATTCAACTTTCTTAATGCCAATTCTCTGATTTGATTCACTCGTTCCACTGTGAGCCTGCGTTCTTCGGCAATTTGTTCCAGACTCTCGCCGTCGGTGATGGCGCGCAGGATGCCACGTTCGCGAGCAGACAGGGCGTTGTCGTTTGGGATTGCCTCACCACGTTGTGCGGCCGCCAAGGCTTCCAAGATGCTCTGGCGAATCCACCACACGGCATAGGCCATGAATTTGAAGCCCTTGCTCTCGTCGAAGCGCTCTGCGGCTTTCACCAGCCCCTTGTTACCCTCCTCGATAAGTTGCTCCTGCGTGAGCCCTTGATTGAGGTACTGTTTTGCCACAGCCTCTACATAGCGGCGGTTCTTTGTAATCAGTTCTTCTGTATTAGTTTTGTTGTTCATCATAATTGTTTTGAAGATAAAGAGGAATAGCCCCCCATATTATTATACGATTGAATAGTCACAAAAAACGGCGTTTTTGCTATTTGTTGTGCAAAAACGCCGCAGAAGGGAAGGAGTTTATGCATGGTTTTAGTGTATATCCTACTGATTTTCCAGGAATCGCTGTACCAATTCGTCTTCGTCTATAACAGAAGAAGTGTCTTCGGATTCTATATTTACATATTCTAAGTCCTCTTCCTCGGATGCTGCCTCCTCATCTTTCATTCCATTTGTATTTTCGGCCTCTACGGCGTCCGTTTCCGCCATTTCAACAGTCTCTTCGGTTTCTACGAAAACCGTCTCTGTTTGGACTTCTGAGGAACCATCCGACTTTTGCTTGGCGCTACCATAGATTATCAGACCAACAATAGCAACAAAGAACAGGAACTGAAAGCATCCCTTTCTCTTTTGATAACTATCATACTCCTTATCGTCCAGAATCTTTTCCATGCGACCTTTTTCATCGCGAATAACATGAAATGCCATAAGTTTATTTATTTAGTGAAACATTATTGGGCACATCTTTTTATAGCAGCCCCTATAATATCTATACGAATGAAAAGACACAAAAAACGGCGTTTTTGCAGTTGAATATGCAAAAACGCCGCAGAAGGGAGTGAATAATGTTACTTTTTTCTGATTTAAATAATAAAGCTCTGTTATTTCATTTCATTTTAATAGTCATTTGATATTGCATTTTGAAGTCATGGATTAGCATCAATAAAAACATCAATAACATATTTATCCTTTTCTTTTTCATCAATGCCCAATGCTTTTAACTCTTGAACTATTTCTGCACGAAAAGATTCTTCTGATGTATCTTTATTAATACTATGCTCTCTATCATAATAGCCATCTACAAAATAAATATTTACTAATTTGCAAGATATACCATTATTATTTAAAAGAGAAACAGTTGAAAGACGATTCGCAAACTGATAATAATCTTTAAGCCATTCCTCTGTTGCACAACTAAACTGACCCTTCATAAATTCAAGGATTTCTTTACTATGAGTTCCTCCATGTTTTTTATTGCCAGATTTAATTTCATCTTTATGAGCTTTTGCTTCAACAAAATAGATAACATCATTTAACTTGAATACTGCGTCCCAATACTGCCATCTGTCAAAGTTCCAAGGATATTTTTTTACTTTATCACAAACACCTGAGATCTTGGGAATTTCCTTTTTTAAAAAACTTAGTCCACACATTTCACTGTCTCCAGATATCACCTTCTCTCTATCAGCAAAATCAAAATCAAACCAATAAAAGCTCTCGTGAGAATCACCAATAGCCTTTCTTATTGCTTCCTCTAAATCATTTCGATGATGACCAAGAAAGCGCAGTAACTGAAATTCGCTGCCATAGCCATAGCCAATTTGTGCCATATCAATTCCTCCTATTTATAAAAGTTAAGCATATTACTTATTCTTTTTTTCATCTCCTCCCTCAGTTCCTCCGGCTCCAACACCTCAACCTTATCTCCCATTGCCAGCAACTGACTCACCAATTCAGGCGTAGCACATAATCTATAGGTGAAATCTGCAAATTCACCATGCTTGGATTTACCTTCGGATTGGCTTTTGTGGAGAGGCGTAGAACGAAGGTACTCAGCCTGAATGCCGTAGGCGCGGATTTTGACTTTTGTAATGGGTAAGTCCTTATTCACAAAGATGCCAACAACATTAGAAAAGTACTTGCGAGCATCAAAGTCTTCAGGCAAAGTAAAACTATTCGTAAGCACTTTCAGTGCAAGTATGCGGTCAAGGGCTATTGTGCGCAAACCATCTTTTTCTTTAATAAATCCCAATAGATACCAACGTCGATTGAAGACTTTCAAAGCGTATGGCTGAATA
>OMWI01000073.1 GCA_900314715.1 uncultured Prevotellaceae bacterium
TCTGTATGGGCTTCTGTGGTGGACTGCCTTTGTCTGGAGTTGGAAAACGAAGGTGGTACGCTTTCTTTTTGTCCACTCCAATGAGACAAAAAGACGATGGGTACAGAAGCAAAGCCTTTCTTGAAATGGGCTGGTGGAAAAGGGCAACTATTATCACAACTTGAAGAACATCTTCCTGCTGATTTGCATAAGCAGGCATTCACCTATATAGAACCATTTGTAGGTGGCGGAGCAATGTTGTTCTACATGCTTCGCAAGTTTCCAAATATCACACATGCAGTAATCAACGACATCAATTCCCATTTGGTGACGGCCTATCGTGTCATCAAGGGGCACCCTGATGAGTTGATACGACGGCTTTCCGATTTGGAACATGAATATTTCATGCTTCCTGACGAAGAAACCAAGAAGGAGTATTTTCTCAATGTAAGAAACATGTTCAATGATTCACCACTTGATGATGTTGACCGTACAAAACACCTTATATTTTTGAACCGCACATGTTTCAACGGCCTTTATCGCGTGAATGCAAAAGGCAAATTCAATGTGCCATTTGGGCGTTACTTGCATCCTACGATTTGCAATTCTGAGACCATTAAGGCTGATAGCGAAGCATTGAATCGAGTTAATGTAACGATACTTAACGGTGACTTTGAACGAACGATAGATGAAATGGGTGATGGATTGAATTTCGTCTATTTCGATCCTCCCTATCGTCCTTTAAATACCACATCGAGTTTCAATTCATACGCCAAAGAAGATTTCAATGACGATGAACAAATACGTTTGCGAGATTTCTGCGTGCGGATTAACGAACGCACAAACGTAAGATGGATGCTCAGTAATGCAGATTGCTCTGCAAAGAATCCAGAAGACACATTCTTTGAAGACATCTACGCCGACTTCCACAGTAAACGCGGAAAGTTAACAGAACTATTAATCAAAAACTATGAATAAGAATTTTAATCTTTTTATGTCTCAGTTGCAGGAGACCAATCAGACATTGGATTTCTTTTGCGATTTCAATAAAATTTCTGCCAATGTTGCCGAAGTAGAGATGAGTCTAAACACACTCAACTATCTAATTGGTAAAGACGATATAGCAAAAGGTGTCAATGAAATTTGGCAACGTGACTCCAAGGTTTTCGAAGTGCTTGGGATATTGATTGCTGTTAGGGACGAAGGCAAGAAGCCTGTAGTGGATGGGAAAGGAAATGTCGTACTGTTGAAAAGTTTTTTTGAATCAAGTGCGAAGGTTGTAGAGTTTTTGGATGGTACTGGATTAACAGATATCTTCCACTCACGCCGTATTAAGAACCTTGTAGATTATGTATTCGGCATTGAGACAGGGCTTGACACTAATGCACGTAAGAATCGTAGTGGGCATATCATGGAGAACACGGTCGCTAAATTATTTAGTGATGCTAGCATATCTTTTCGTCAAGAGGTATATTCCTCCGAGTTCCCTGAATTGTCAGTGTTGGGCACAGATGAAAAACGTTTTGATTTCTTCATAGAAACAACTTCCAAGAAATATCTCATTGAGGTGAACTTTTATAGTGGTGGAGGTTCGAAACTGAACGAGGTTGCCCGATCCTATACGGAACTTGCCCCAAAAATTAATTCCGTAGAAGGTTATGAATTTGTTTGGATAACCGATGGTATTGGTTGGAAATCGGCTCGCAATAAACTAGAAGAAGCATACAATACCATTCCCAGCGTGTATAACCTCACAAATATCAGTACATTTATTGAGAGTCTGAAATAATGGTGAGTGCCTATTATAAATCTCCTTCCCACGACTTCAATTTACTTCATGGCGATACGTTTGAGTTATTACCGCAATTCAACTTTAAGTTCGACATGATATTTGCAGACCCGCCTTATTTCCTGTCGAGCGGAGGCATCAGCGTACAAAGTGGTAAGGTGGTTTGTGTGGATAAGGGCGATTGGGACAAAAGCATGTCGCAGGAAGATATTAATGCCTTTAACCTGAAGTGGCTTTCGCTTTGTCGTGAGAAGTTGAAGGATAATGGTACGATTTGGATAAGCGGAACATATCATAACATTTTCTCTGTTGCGAACGGACTGACGCAGTTAGGGTATAAGATTCTCAATGTTATTACGTGGGCGAAAACAAATCCTCCACCTAATATCTCATGTCGTTATTTCACTTATTCAACCGAGTTTATCATTTGGGCTCGTAAAAGTAAGAAGGTACCACATTATTATAATTACGAGTTGATGAAGCACATCAACGGCGACAAGCAAATGACTGACGTGTGGCGTTTGCCAGCTATTGCGAAATGGGAGAAATCATGTGGGAAACATCCTACTCAAAAACCGTTATGTGTACTCTCTCGTATCATCTTGGCATCTACAAAACCTGGTGCTTGGATACTTGACCCCTTTGCTGGCAGTAGCACAACTGGTATTGCTGCAAACCTCTTAAACAGGCGTTTTCTTGGCATTGAGCGAGAAGAGGAGTTTGTGGCTATGAGCAAGGCACGTAGAGAAGAAATAGAACGTTTAGATGTATTTGAGAAATATCGGAAGAAGATAGCTGATATTATGAAAGCAGAAGACTTACAAATCGATTGGTTCGGCTTGCATGAACCAGAACCAATCGAAGATTTACCATTCCTTCTATGAAAGACTGTTGATGAAGTGAACCCTCTTAGTTTGAGGTATCTCTTAGTCATCGATGCTGATTAGCAGGCCGCTTTTGTTGAATTTGAGTTCGATGTCGTTTGACAATTCAACTTTGTATCCATAACGTTCCTTGTCTATCTTAACGATGGTTGCGGTAGGATAGTAGGCTCTAACGAATTTATAGATAGCTGTGGGAATGAGGGGCGTTGGGACGTTGTGGCTTTTGCAATATACTTTATCCCAATGGCCTTTCTTGTCGAATTTTATCTTCGTGCCGTTGGTGAGCCTCACTTCATATTTCTCTCCCTTTAATTCGAAATCCTTTGTAGCGAATGAAATGGTTGTCTTAGGGAAGTTCTCCTGAACGAAGAACCAAACTTCCGTGGGTAGTTGTTCGATTGGAACGAACTTGTCGTCACCTGCGAAACTTGTTGTTGACTGCATGATCATGCAAACCAATGCTACCAAAAATAAACCTGTCCTTTTCATAATCGTACATCTTAAAGGGTTAATAAAAATTGTTTCTTACTCTCTTTCATCTTGTTTGACATGACAAAAATAGAAATAAAGCAAACATCGTCAAAGGATTTTGGGAGATTTTGATAAAAGTATATCGGACAGGGATGGGTATTTCGGACAAATAGGATGATTGCTTCTTTTTTTTGTCGCAAAAGTGGTGATTGGTTTTAGGGGGGAGGGTTCGGAGAGGTCGGAATAATTGGAGGGTTCGGAGGGTTAGGAATAATCGGAGGGTTTAGAATTAGAGGAGTTCAGGAGTTACAGGTTATACTCCTGATTCTTGGAAATCCAAGAAAGGGAGCGTTCATGACTATTGTCTGAACTCCTGTAACTACTGAACTCCTCTACAACTTGAGATAGTTGGATGGTGTTACTTCACGATAATCTTCTTGACGATGGTTCTACCGTCTGAAGTGGTTGACTTCACGATATTCAATCCCTTAGCCAAACGATTGGTTTGTCTACCGTCGGCAGCATAGATGGATTGACTCACTACGCGGCTTGCCGTTGCACCAATGATGTCGGTGGTGCTTTGGTGACTACTGTTTGTGCCGAGATATTCCAGTCTCCAGTTAGAGAATGGTACCCAGTCGTTAGCCTTGGCAGTCTTGTTGCAAGCACCGATGCGAAGCGTTCCGTCTTCCGTTACGTAGCAATAAATCTCGTTGGTGTACCATCCGAAGTCGCAACGGTTGGCGAGAGCCAAACGGTTGTTGGGATAGAAATAAGTAGCGGGTTCATCAGGATTCGTGATATTGTCTTCGAACGATGTCCAACCGCCCTCGCTATCCACGCCACGCTTCAGCGTCTCTTGGTCGGCATAGTCTTCTGGAATGAAAATCCATCTGGTGAATACCGCTGAGTCGCCATTGGCATAGAACTTAGCGCGTGGGTCGAATGTCACTACATTCTCTTTCTCCTCTGCGGTCAAGATGTCGAGCTTGCCTTGTGATTCAGCATAGCCATATTTCCATGTCTTGGCATCGGTGGCAGTTCCCTCTTGGCGATAGAGACCTTGAACGGTAACGCGGAATGTACCTTCTGGAAGTCCAGAAATGTCTTGGAAGATGTCGAATGACGTGTTCCATCCCTCAGCAAAGCCGATGGCAGTACCGATAGCGGTGGATTCCTGTTCAACGCTCACCTTGTCGGCAAACTCCGTTGCTTGTGTCCATCCTTTCAATCCCTTCGTGTAGGTGGGGTTAACGATGACAGAGGTGAAGTCAACGGGATTATCGTCAGATGCTTCCTTTCCTTCTGGGATTCTTACGAGAGCAATCATCAAGTTGATTTCGTTCACCTTCTCAGCCACTTGTTCGTCAGTATAGGCACCGTTGGCAAATCCGTCTTCTATCTCCGCATAGAGAGCTTGGGCATTTTGCAAAGTCTCAGGTTTGGTTTGTGGACCGAATGTTCCGATAGAATAACTCAGTTCTTCGAGCGACTCACCCAATTGCTTATAGGTATCTATGCTCTTGTTGGCCTTCTCGATGGCAACATTCAAATCGTCACAAGCTTTGATAATGGCCTCTGCGTCTTCAGCATTCAGTCCAGCATTGATGGCTTCTTGCAATTGTGCTTTCACGTCGGCAGCCATGGGTTGTTCAAGCAGTTGCTCTGCGCCAGGGATAAGATTATTGAAAATGGGTTGTAAGTTTTCAAGGTCTCTTCCCAGATAGTAAAGTTTGATTTCTCCCCAGAGAGGCCAGTTCCATCCACCAATGTTATCGCCCTTGATACCGATGGTCATTGGATTACCCGTTGAGATGAAATCTACGCTGGTATCCCAGTCGAACAACTCAGGAGTATTGAACATTGCATTTGCAGCGGTACAGTTGTCGGGAGAATACATGGTTTCTCCGTCGGTGGTAGTAATGGTTCCCCATGCACCGGCACCAATCTGATTCTTCTCATCCTCCGTGTATAGGCGTTTCATCAGATTGTTGAAGAGGGTAGAGTATGGACCAGCATAGAGAGATATGTGAACTTCGTTGTCACCAACGTTTTCTCCATTGGCAGCTGCCCATGCGTTGTATGCGTTTTGTGGGTCGTTAGAGCAACGATAATAGGTGTTGGCAGATAAGCGGAAAGCACCCTTCGGTAAGCTAATGGTCTGCGAAATGTTGAGTGAGCCAATCTCTGAAGAACCATGCCATTGCTCGGCAACACCTGTCGTACCAGCATTGTTGGCAAATCCATTGTCGGACTTCACGACACTCCATCCGTTGAAGTCAGAATTGCCAGTGGCATTCTTAAATACAGGATTGATAATGAAACCGTCTGCATAATTAACAAATTCTCTTAATACTTGAGACAAGGCTTCCTTCACCAGATTCTCTAATTCTTCCAATTTCGCATTTGCCTCTTCGGTGGTCAATGCACCATTTTCAAGGAGTTCATAGACACCAGTAACACCTTCGCTCGGATTTCCTTCGATGAAGTCAACTAAGGGATCGTATGCGCAATAGTCATTCCACAAGCCTTCTTCAACCACCTTTGACCTGTCATTCAGCGTTTGGTAAGCTTTCACATTCTCACGCAATGCATTCAAAGCCGTCGCGGCTTTTTGGTATGCAGCAACAGCTTCTTCTTTCGTAGTAGCGGCGTTGGCTTCATTAAGGGTAGTCATGACTGCCTCATAATAGGCTTGGTTGTATAACTTACCTTCCAATTCTTCGGCAAGGCTCTCACAGAGTGCTTGCGTCATGTATTTATAGGAGTCGAGGCTTGCGCCGTAGTATATCAGTTCGGCATTGTCAATACCTACCCATGAGTTGTTGAAGCCTGTCTGTACGAAACCCATCTCCAACTTGCCATCTTCGATAATCATCATGGTAGAGTACGACTTGAACGGGCCTTGCGTCAATGCAAACTTCTGGTCGTTGAAATATACGTATTGGTTGAATTTACTTTCATTCTCGGAAGCGAGTGTTTGTACGAAGGCAGATAGAGCCACTTTGTAAACGCCATTGGGCAGGCCATTCATGGTTTGGAACATCTTTGTCTCCAAGTTTCCGTTGCGCCAGTTCTCCCAGAAAGGATAGTTGAATGCGCCATCGGCAGGGTTGCCAATCCACAATACTTCACTATCATTGCCAGCAGCTGTCTTGTTTCCCTTGTTTTGGCAGTTGGATTCCAACGACCATCCTTTCTCAGAACCTGCTCCTTCATCGAAAGTAGGATTGATGAGATAAGAACCAGCCAAGTTGGTGGGGTTGCTTGGTGAAGCGGCATTGCTGATAGCTTGTTTCAAATCGGCAATGGCTTGCTTGATGTCTTCCACCGTTGCGGAAGGATTGTCGAAAACGCTCTTGGCAGCAGTCAAGTCTATGCCCTTGCTCTCTGCATCGTCGGCGATAGACTTCAAGTCGGCTCTTGCCACAAACAAGGCATGTTCGTTTGGAGTAATGAAAGCCCATTGACAAGCAGCAGGATACTCACTGAGTTGGATGTTCCATCTCAAGCACCATGTGGTCTCTGTCAAGTCGGGATTATATCCCAATGCCTGACCTTCCACATAGACGAATGCTGCCTCTGCGTATGGGTTGTCATCAGTCAGGTAAGACGGAGTGGTAATGTTGTACACGTTAGTCATTCCTGCCACAGGAGTGATAGACCAATAGCATCTGGAAGGTTTGCCGTTGGAGAAATAGCTGTCAACATAGATGTAACCATCGTCAAATCTTCCCGTGAGGTGGTTTCCGTTGCCCGTGTCATCAGAATACAGCGTATAAACGCCATCGGGAATCTCACCGTCTTCGGGAGTAACGCCCATTGCCAAGGATTGAGCTTGTGCGGTACGTACTACGAATCTCATACCAGAGTTGGAAAGGATGGCTTGTGTGCCCCACCATTCACCTCGGTTGTAAAAACGGTTTGCGCCTACATTATAAATATAAACGGTATCCTCCGTTGTCATCTGACTGAACGACGGGGTGGGGATTACCCAATCCGTAGCCGAAACGTTCAAACTTGCCATTGTTGCAAAAAGCACCAAGGACAAATAGCGTAAAAAATGTTTCATAAATTTTGTAATTAGTTAGGAATTAATAGTTAGATATTTAAAATAATTAAGTGGACAAATTTACAACATTTTTATAAAAACCGCAAATTATTCACTTTTTATTTGCCTAATTGTCTTTAATTGAGTAACTTTGTCCGATTTTTATTTATATTATTTAGATGTTGGATAAAACAATAAGAAATTTTAGATGAACGTAATTACGAAAAATGTTCAATTGCCTGATGGAAGAACCATCACGATTGAAACTGGAAAATTGGCAAAGCAAACTGATGGTTCGGTGTTGCTTCGTATGGGAAACACCGTGTTGCTCGCAACAGTTTGTGCTGCTAAAGATGCTGTTCCTGGAACAGATTTTATGCCTTTACAAGTGGATTACAGGGAACAGTATTCCGCCGCAGGACGTTTTCCTGGCGGTTTCACGAAGCGTGAAGGAAAAGCCTCTGACAATGAGATTTTGACCAGCCGTTTGGTTGACCGTGTCTTGCGTCCTCTCTTCCCTTCAAACTATCACGCAGAAGTATTCGTTAATGTGATGTTGCTCTCTGCTGATGGTGTTGACCAACCAGATGCATTGGCAGGTTTTGCTGCTTCTGCTGCCTTGGCTTGCTCAGACATTCCTTTCGAATGCCCAATCAGTGAGGTTCGCGTAGCCCGTATCAACGGTGAATACGTGATTGACCCGACATTCGAGCAGATGAAGGAAGCCGACATGGATATTATGGTAGGTGCTTCTGCCGAGAATATCATGATGGTGGAAGGTGAGATGAACGAGGTTAGCGAACAAGATTTGTTAGGTGCCTTGAAGGCTGCCATGGATGCTATCAAGCCTATGTGCGAATTGCAAACAGAACTTTCAAAGGAACTTGGCAAGGATGTGAAGCGCGAATATGACCATGAGATTAACGATGAGGATTTGCGCAAGCGTATTAACGACGAACTTTATCAACCAGCATACGACGTAACGAAGCAGGCTTTAGAGAAGCAAGCTCGTCAAGATGCATTCGATAAGATTATCGAGGACTTCAAGGAGAAATTCTTCGCAGAGCGTGCTGAGAAGGCAGAAGACGCCGAGAAGGCAGAGATTTCTGACGAGGATTATGAGGCCATGATGGAACGCTACTATCACGATGTGATGCGTGATGCTATGCGTCGTTGCATCCTCGATGAAGGCATTCGTCTCGATGGTCGTAAGACCGACGAGATTCGTCCTATTTGGTGTGAGGTTAGTCCTCTTCCAATGCCTCACGGAAGTTCTATCTTTACCCGTGGTGAGACACAGTCATTATCTACTTGTACATTGGGTACGAAACTTGATGAGAAAATGGTTGACGACGTGCTCGACAAGAGTTATATGCGCTTCTTGTTGCACTACAACTTCCCTCCATTCTGTACGGGAGAGGCAAAGGCTTCTCGTGGCGTAGGTCGTCGTGAGATTGGTCACGGTCACTTAGCTTGGCGTGCATTGAAAGGTCAGATTCCCGCATCATTCCCCTATACCGTACGTTTGGTTTCACAGATTTTGGAATCTAACGGTTCTTCTTCAATGGCTACCGTATGTGCAGGTACATTGGCATTGATGGATGCTGGTGTTCCCATGAAGAAGCCCGTATCTGGTATTGCCATGGGATTGATTAAGAATCCAGGCGAAGACAAGTATGCCGTGTTGTCAGACATTCTCGGTGATGAGGACCACTTGGGAGATATGGACTTCAAGACCACTGGTACAAAGGATGGTTTGACCGCAACCCAGATGGATATCAAGTGCGACGGATTGTCGTTCGAGATTCTCGAGAAGGCATTGATGCAAGCAAAGGCTGGTCGTGAGCACATTCTTGGTAAGTTGACCGAGACGATTGCAGAGCCACGTCCAGACTTGAAGCCACACGTACCACGCATTGTAGAGTTCGAGATTCCAAAGGAATATATCGGAGCCGTGATTGGTCCTGGTGGAAAGATTATCCAGCAGATGCAAGAGGAGACAAGTACCACCATTACCATTGACGAAGTTGATGGCGTAGGTAAGGTACAAGTTTCCGCTCCTAACAAGGAAAGCATTGACGCAGCCATTCGTAAAATCAAGTCTATCGTAGCCGTTCCTGAAGTAGGTGAGGTTTATGAAGGTACCATTCGTTCCATCATGCCATACGGTTGCTTCGTTGAGATTATGCCTGGCAAAGACGGATTGCTCCACATTTCAGAAATCGACTGGAAACGTTTGGAGACCGTAGAGGAAGCAGGCCTCAAGGAAGGCGACAAGATTACGGTGAAGTTGATGGAGATTGATTCCAAGACAGGTAAGTATAAGTTGTCTCATCGCGTGTTGATTCCGAAACCAGAGGGATATGTAGAGCGTGAGCGTCGTCCTCGTCCAGAACGCCCTGAGCGTGCTGAGCGTCCAGAACGCAATAACAATCGTAACAATGGACGCAATAATGGCAATAATAACGCCCATCGCAACAACAATCACAATCGCAACAACAATCGCAATGAGATGTATCATGATCCATTGGCTGAGCATGAACCAAAAGACTTCAATGACTCATTGGATCATGACGATATGGTATAAACATTTTATCAATAATTATCATGGGGGTGTGTAAAAAAAGGCACATCCTCTTTTTTCTGTCTCTGAATTATCGATTTGTACGCCCGTCAATTCTTTACCGCAGTTTTTCTTTTTTTCGGTTTTCCCCATTTATATTAGCTTTAATGCCCCCGTATGGCCCGTATATGGCGAACAACAGCACTTCAAAAGGGGCTTTCATGATGCCTTTCGCATTTTTGAGATCATTTTCTTGATGTTAAAGGCCGTGGCGAAGAAGGCAAAGTCCATTGTGACCTTGTCCTTGCCGAAGTGTCGGAAGCGCTTGTAGTGCATGTTGTATTTCATCTGCCCGAAGACGGCCTCCGGCTCTATGGGACGTTTGGATCGGTGTTCGAGTCCCTTCTCCGAGGTGAGCCTATCCCTTGCCTGCCGCTTGTACTCCATCAGCCGGTGGTTGGCCTCGATCTCCCTGTTGCCATGCCGCCTCTTGTAGCATCCCCACCTGAGCGGGCATCCCTCGCAGTTTCCTGCCCTGTAGACTGCACTTAGCGTCCTGTATCCCCTTTCCGTCTTGCCATACCTGGTGCCGACCCTTTCCATGTGCTGGTCCATCGGGCAGACGTAGTAGTCACCCACGGCGTTGTAGTAGAGGTTCTCCATGCGGAAGATGTCATCCTTGAAGGTCTGCCTCTGCTCCTTGTGGAAGAGGTTGTACTTGACATATGCCTCAGTGTCGTGGGCATCCATGAAAGAGTAGTTCTCCTCGCTGCCATAGCCAGAGTCCGCACAGCATTCCCCGGGCATGTGCCCATACCTGCCGGAAAAGGACGAGAGGAAGGGAACCATGGTGCCCGTATCGTTGGGGTTGTGGAAGAACCCGAAGTCGGTGATGAACTGGTTCTCGGTGCCTATCTGCAGGTTGTAGCCGGGCTTGGTCTGCCCGTTGTTCATCGCGTCCTCCTTCATGCGCATGAAGGTGGCGTCGGGATCGGTCTTGCTGTACGAGTTGCGCTCGCCAAGCGTCTCCATGTGTCGGTCATACTCCGCAAGCTTCCCGGCTTTTTCCTCCAGTTCCCTGACCTGCCTCTCTTTAGCCCTACGCACCTTCTTCCCCGCCTTGGTTGCAGGCTCCAGCTCCCCTGCCAGCGCCGCGTTCAGCTCGAGTGCCATCGAGTGCAGCAGTTCAGGCGTGAACTCCACCTTCTCCCGCTCGGAGGCATTCTCCTGCGCTATCACGTCGTCTATCTGCGAGAGCAGCACCTTGATCTTCTCCAGCAGCTTCGCGCGGTTCCTCTCGACCGTCTTGCGCCAGACGAAAGTGTACTTGTTGGCCTTCGACTCCATCTTCGTGCCGTCGACGTACTCCACCTCGAGGCTTACGAAGCCGCGCTCGGCAAGAAGCAGCACCACCTGCGTGAACACCGCGTTAATCTCCTTCTTCACGCGGTTGCGGAAACGGTTGATGGTGACGTAGTCGGGATGCTCGTAGCCCGCCAGCCAGATGAAGTGCACGTCACGAAGCAGGCGCTCCTCTATCTTGCGGCAAGAGTAGACGTTGTTCATGTAGCCGTAGACGACTGACTTGAGCATCATGCGAGGATGGAAAGGGCTGCGGCCATATTCCTTGTACAACTTACGGAAACCTGTCAAGTCCAACTGCTTTTTAACGATAAAATCTCTTTTTCATGCATGTGATGAACAAAATGCATTTCAAAGATCTCTTTCATCTCATTGATGCGATTCACATCTCATGAATGCAGGATTCAAATTAATAACGCAACAACTTAATAATTGTTTTATTCTCTCCATATTTTTGTTTGATAAACTCGACTGGTGTCATGAAATCCAGTCT
>OMWI01000074.1 GCA_900314715.1 uncultured Prevotellaceae bacterium
GCAAAATAAAAGCCCTCAAAATTCTCCGCGGTAGAAATGCGTTGCAAAGGTAAGCGGATTTTTGAGAACCACCAAAAAGCAAGTCCGAAGTGTTAAAATATAAATGTGGCTGATATACAAAGGGTTATCTCTATGTGTTTTTCATTATTTGTGGTTGTTTAGAGGGCTCTAAATACAACCTGAAAAAGCATGATCTCCAATCTCTTTCACACTATTTGGAATAGTAATAGAAGTAAGGCTTTCACAACCACTGAATGCTAACCCTATGATGGAAGTGACTGTGCTTGGAATATTAATGGTCTTTAATTGTTTGCACCCGTCGAAAGCGGAATTTCCTATTTCCTTTAAGCCTTCATTGAGCACAACGGTTTCCAAACCCTCACAATCCATAAATACCGAAGAGCCTCCTATCTTTGTTACATAGGAAGGAATAGTGATTGATTTTAGACTCTTACATTTGTAGAAAGTATATGTGTTTAGTTCAGTTACTCCATTTGGGATATTTACCGATTGCAGTTTTTGGCAACACCAAAATAACTGTCCTCCCATTTTGTTCACGGTATTAGGTATTTTAACCGTTTCCAAATTAGTGCAACCATTAAATACATCCCAATCTATATTGGTAACACCTTCTGGAATTACAACAGAAACCAAGTTCTCACATCTACAGAAAGCCATATATCCAAGCTCAGTTACAGGATATGTTTTTCCTTCATATTCTATGGTTTGGGGAATAGTGATAGATTCTGGATAATCTTCTTTGTCGCATGAAGATAACTTGGCAGTTTTCGTTTCCGTGTTAATCTTAAAAGTTAAACATCCCTGAACCACAGGAATTTCTTCTGCACTCATCACCATGGGGACTAATGCCATCAATAAAGTAAATAAATGTTTCATAATATTGTTAGTTTTGTTATTAGATAACGCAAAGATAGTCTTTTTTCTCGTTCAGATGAAATTTTGCGGAAGATATTTGTTAATTGTGCTTATAATAGAATCACTCATGAAGGCTACTTTCAAAATAATCCCTTGTCTTTTTCCTAATGTCGAGGAAAATGAGTAATTTTGCACTCAATATTAAAACATTAATAAGTAATTGACAATGAAAGCATTTGTATTTCCAGGGCAAGGTGCCCAATTTGTAGGAATGGGTAAGGATTTGTACGAGAACAACGCATTGGCAAAGGAACTCTTTGACAAAGCAAATGAGGTTCTCGGATTTAGGATAACTGACATCATGTTTGATGGAACGGCTGATGAACTGAAGCAAACGAAGGTGACTCAACCTGCTGTTTTCCTCCATAGTGTTATTTCTGCTTTGTGCATGGGTGATGAATTCCAGCCAGATATGGTTGCTGGTCATTCTTTGGGAGAGTTCTCTGCACTCACTGCAGCAGGTGCATTGAGCTTCGAGGATGGTTTGAAACTCGTTCATGCTCGTGCTTTGGCTATGCAAAAGGCATGTGAGAAAGCTCCAGGAACGATGGCTGCTGTTATTGCATTGCCCGATGAGAAGATTGAGGAAGTTTGTGCCGAAGTAAGTACGGATGATTGTGTAGCAGTTCCCGCTAACTATAACTGTCCCGGACAGTTGGTTATCTCTGGTAATGTGGAAGCCATAGAGAAAGCATGTGTGCTTTTGAAAGAGGCAGGAGCAAAACGTGCATTGCAATTGCCAGTAAGTGGTGCATTCCATTCACCATTGATGCAACCAGCAAAGGATGAATTGCAAGCCGCCATTGAAGCAACTGAAATCAAGGCTCCAAAATGTCCTATCTACCAGAATGTTGATGCTAAGCCACATACTGACCCTGCTGAAATCAAGGCAAACTTGATTGCACAGTTGACAAGTTCCGTTCGTTGGACAGCAAGTGTTCAAAACATGATTGTCGATGGTGCAACCGACTTCACGGAGTGTGGTCCTGGCAAGGCATTGCAAGGTATGATTGCCAAGATTTCAAAGGAAGTAACCGCTCACGGTATTCAATAAACCTTTAGATGGAAAAAATACTTATATATCAAGTATTTACCCGACTTTTCGGCAATCGCAATACCTCTCGCGTTGAGTATGGTACGATTGCCGAAAATGGTTGTGGAAAGATGAACCATTTCACGGCTACCGAACTGAAACGGATTGCTGGAATGGGATTCAGTCATATATGGTATACGGGAATCATCCGCCATGCTACGCAAACGGATTATTCCGCTTTTGGTATACCTCGTAACCATCCTGCCATTGTCAAAGGGAAGGCTGGTTCACCATACGCCATTACTGATTATTATGATGTTGACCCAGACTTGGCTGTCAACGTGGACAAACGAATGAATGAGTTTGAACAACTCATCCAACGTACCCACCAAGCAGGCATGAAAGTGATTATTGACTTTGTTCCCAATCACGTGGCGCGTCAATATATGTCTCTCTTCAAACCGAGAAGAGTGAAAGACTTAGGTGAAGGAGACAATGTAACGGAAGGTTTCAATCCACAAAACAATTTCTATTATTGTCCTGGACAACCATTCGTGCCTTATTTCGACTTGTATCACGGAGAAAAAGAACCATATCAGGAAATCCCTGCAAAGGCAACTGGTAACGACCATTTCGATAATGCGCCTGGCATGAATGATTGGTATGAGACGGTGAAGCTCAACTATGGCGTAGATTATTATGCAGGAAGGGTGGGGCATTTTGACCCGATTCCCAATACATGGTTGAAGATGACCGATATCTTGCTGTTCTGGGCAAAGAAAGGAATAGACGGCTTCCGTTGCGATATGGCAGAGATGGTGCCTGCTGAGTTTTGGGCTTACGCAACGCAAATCGTGAAGAAGAAATACAAGCATATCCAGTTTATTGGGGAAGTTTACAATCCTAATGAATATCGTAGATATTTAGCCAGCGGATTCGATTACCTTTACGATAAAGTGGGAATGTACGATACCATGCGTGCCGTTACGTGTCATCAATTACCTACCTCGTCAATTTCGCAAGCATGGCAACAAACCGACGATATCCGTAATCACATGCTTTATTTCTTGGAAAATCATGATGAACAACGTGTTGCGAGCGATTTCTTTGCCGGTAATGGCAACAAGGGAGTTCCTGCGTTGATTGCCTCCGTATTGATGCAACAAAATCCTTTTATGCTCTATTTCGGTGAGGAATATGGAGAAAGAGGTATGGATAAGGAAGGTTTCAGTGGCAAAGATGGCAGAACTACCATCTTTGATTATTGGTCGGTTGATACGTTGTGTCGTGCGGCTTTCAAAAATCTGACTGATGAGGAAACGCAACTCTTCGACTTGCATAAGAAACTATTGAACATCGCACGCAAGGAAAAGGCTGTCACTGATGGACAATTCTTCGACTTAATGTACGTAAACGGTCATCTCAATCGTCAATATGTCTTCCTTCGTAAAGCCGAAGACGAACTTTTATTGGTGGTCGTGAATTTCGATGATAATCCGCTTAGTGTAGACATACATATTCCTGCACATGCTTTCGACTATCTCCAGATTCCCGAGAAGAGCGTTACGGCTACCGACTTATTGTCGAAGAAAAAGTGCAAGATAAACTTGCAAAAGGATGGAATCGTTACCATTCCGTTGGAAAGTAGAAGTGGATGTGTTTGGAAAATAAAATCCAAGTGATATGAATGAGATACTTTTAAACGATCACAACAAGGAAGAGTTCCCGCCAGCTCATACGGCGGAACATCTCTTAAATCAAGTCATGGTGCGAATGTTCGGATGTGAACGTAGCAGAAACGCCCATGTGGAAAGGAAGAAAAGCAAGATTAGTTATATATTGGATCATAAGCCCGATAGGAAAGAGGAAAAAGAAATCGAGCGAATGATGAATGAACTGATTGAACAAGACTTGCCCGTTACGTATGAGTTTGTGGATAGAAATCACATTCCCGATGACGTGAAACTCGACCGTTTACCCGATGATGCATCAGAAACCATTCGTTTGGTGCGTATAGGTGATTTCGACGTGTGTCCTTGTATCGGTAAGCATGTGAGGTCTACGTCACAGATAGGGCGTTTCGAGATGTTAGGAACCAATTGGGATCAATCCACCCGCTCTTTCCGTATTCGTTTTAAAGTTGTACAATAAGCACCCAACAAAAAAGGAGTCTTGAATATGTGTTCAGGACTCCTTTTGTTTTACTTTGTCTCAATCTCTTCTTTCATGTCTATGAATTCTCTATCCTTGTTGTAGATTTCATATTGTAAGAATGCCAGTTTTTCGGAAGAGATGACGTGTACTCCAAAACCGTATTTCAATTGCCATTTACGTTTTAGGCTTGGGAAGCCTTGGTTGATGTAGGCAGCTACGTATGGATGTACGTGCAAATAGAATTTCTTGATGCCAATCTTGTTGACAAGGTGATCAATTTTTCCTTCGAGTTGGTCCGTGAAAAGGACACTTGACTTGATGGTTCCTTTTCCAAAACAAGTAGGACAAGTTTCTTCCACATTTACGTCCATTGCAGGACGAACGCGTTGGCGTGTAATTTGCATCAGTCCGAATTTGCTCAATGGCAGGATGTTGTGACGTGCGCGGTCGGTTTGTAAGTTCTTACACATCCGCTCATATAATAGTTGGCGGTCTTCTGCAAGCTTCATGTCGATAAAGTCGACGATAATGATACCTCCCATATCGCGCAATCGTACTTGCCTTGCCAATTCGTCGGCTGCGTCAAGGTTTACGTTGAGGGCGTTCTCTTCTTGTCCGTTTTCTGAACGGGCACGAGTGCCGCTATTCACGTCTACCACATGCATCGCCTCTGTGTGCTCGATAATCAAGTAAGCACCGCGCTTGAAGTTCACTATTTTTCCGAACCCAGACTTAATCTGTCGTGTTACGCCGAAGTTGTCGAAGATTGGTACTTTTCCGTTGTACCATTTTACGATGTTTGCTCTTTCTGGTGCGATGAGTGATACATAATCCTTCACTTCCTTGTACACTTCCTCGTCGTTGATGTGTATGCTTTGGTAAGTGGAATCCAGTAAGTCTCTAATCAGCGCAACAGTTCTGCCTTTCTCTTCGAAAACCAGTTGTGGCCTGTCTTTTGTCTTGTGTACTTTTTTGATAGCATCTTCCCAACGCTTGGTCAGTATGCTAAGTTCTGCGTCCAGTTCGGCTACTTTCTTTCCTTCAGCCACCGTGCGTACGATAACGCCACAGTTCTTTGGCTTGATGCTTTGAATGAGTTGTTTTAGTCGCGCGCGTTCCTCCGAGCTCTTAATCTTGGAAGAAACGGAAACTTTATCGTAGAAGGGAACAAGTACCAAAAAACGTCCGGCAAACGACAACTCGCACGTGATGCGCGGTCCTTTGGTGGAAATGGGTTCTTTGACAACTTGTACCAACACTTCTTGCCCGATGGAAAGCTTGTTTTGTACACTACCGTCTTTCTCGATGTCGGGCATTCGTTGTGCCTTGGCAAAGGGATAAAGCTTTTTCTTGTCGCTCTCTACCTGTTTCAGGTATTTCTCAAAGGAATGAAATCGTGTTCCTAAGTCTAAGTAGTGAAGAAAGGCATCGCGTTCATACCCCACATCTACAAAGCAAGCGTTAAGCCCTGGCATTAGTTTCTTTACTTTTGCAATGTAGATGTTTCCAACAGAGTAGGATACCGTGCGTGGCTCTTTCTGGTATTCCACCAGTTTCTGATCCTCGAGCAGGGCAATCGCAATCTCTTGTTGTTGGACGTCGATTACTACTTCGCTATTCATGTCTTTACTCCTTACATAGTAAGACAATAAGAGCAAGTATTACTTGCTCTTATGTCTATTCTTCCTTAATCTCTTTTTACGCTTGTGCGTAGCCATCTTGTGACCTTTTTTCTTCTTACCGTTTGGCATAGTCTTAAAATTAAATAATGGATATGTTTATAACTACTGTAATCTAATTCAATCGAAGTGTATGGGTTATTTCATCTGCTCCACGAAGCTCTTAGCGGGCTTGAAACTTGGTAAGTCGTGTGCCTCGATGACCATAGTGGTGTTCTTTTGGATGTTACGAGCGGTCTTTGCTGCCCTGTGCTTGATGATGAAGCTTCCAAATCCACGGAGATAAACGTTCTCCTTCTTTTCAAGTAAGCTGTCTTTGATGGTTTCCATGAAACTTTCTACCACTACAGACACGTCTTTTTTCTGCAAACCTGTGTTTGCTGCAATCTGGTTGATAATATCTGCTTTTGTCATGTTACTATTTGTTGTAATGTTATATATTTTTACTCTCTGTTTTGGTTCGGAGTGCAAATATACGAGTTTTTCGTGTGATACGAAAATTTATTTTGTTTTTTTTCACAAAGTACCCCCAAAAAATGTGCAGAAGTTATTAGTTTTCAAGTCTTTATCATAGAAATGAAAGGGAAGTAAGTAAAGATTCACTTCCCTTTCATAAATTTTACCGTCAAGAATTAATACTCCATCATTGGAGGTAGCTCCTTGGCTTGGTCAATCATCTTTTGAACTTCTGTAACACTTGGAACTCGATTAACCAAGTTCTTTTGCTCGTTGATTTCTATCATCTTGGCAACGAGATTCTCTGCCTTGCGATGGCGGAATTCCTTAACCGTGTCTACGCCTGCTGCTTCGAGCAACTCAGAGAATTGAGGACCTACGCCGTTGATGCGCATCAGGTCTGCATGGTTTGTCCAAGTGAGGATGAGCTTTGCTGAAATGCCACTTGCCTCTGCCAATTCTTTTCTGCCTGCTGGCTTTGCGCATTTCTCCAGAAGGTCGTCTACGGTGTTGATACCTGCTTCAATTAACTTCTTTGAGTAAACTTCGCCGATTCCTTCGACGTCAATGATTTTGTATGCCATAATTATTAGGTATTAATTAAACGAATGATAATCTTCTTGATAGGTTAGGGCGCAGTATACTTACCGCGTCGTGTGGAATGTATTACATTCTTTCGCAAAGATAGGAATAATTTTTGAGTTTGCAAATAAAAACGCTCAAAAATGTATTGTTTTTTTCGTTAGCGAGGATTATCGCGATATTTGATAACAATAAGTGTAACCTTTGGAGTCTATTATGCAACCGATTGTTTCAACGAATGGGGTAGAGTGAGTCAGTATATAGTTACAATCGTAAATGATAGGTTTAGAGGCCGTAAATGATATGTTTAGAGGTCGTAAATGATATGTTTAGATATTGTAAAGCATATATAAATAAAAAAAACCGTCAGACATTGAGTCTGGCGGTATTCTCACTTTTAATTCGTGCTAATAATTACTCAGCTACAGTAGAGTCAGCTACTACAGAGTCAGCAACTACAGAGTCAACAGCTGTTGTGTCAACTACTTCCTCCTCAGGAGCTTGTGCTGGTTTTGTCTCATTGCAAGATGCGAAAGAGATAGCTGCCATAGCTACGAACATAAAAACTAATTTCTTCATTTTCTTTGCTTTTTTAAATCTGTAAAACAATCATTTGTTTATTAAAACGATGCAAAGGTAAGCACTTTTTTTGATACAACAATCATTTTTTTAGTTTTTTTTTTAGTCCTTTTTGTAACTTTTTCATAAGTTATTGATAATCAATATCATATGAAAGGATAATAAATGTTAAAATTATTTTGTGTGCCTACACAATTTGAAAAAATGGCTTTTTTTGATGGAAAAGTCATTTTAAAGTATTACCTTTGCACCTACACATTATTATATATATTAAGAAGTGAATTATCATGATTGATTCGTCTGCCTTTCATGGCAAAAAAGCTGCATATTTTACCCTTGGGTGTAAGTTGAACTTCTCTGAAACGTCTACGTTTGGCAAGATGTTGCAGGAAATGGGCGTTAAGACAGTTGCAAAAGGGGAGGTTGCTGACATCTGTTTGGTGAACACTTGTTCCGTAACCGAGGTTGCAGATCATAAATGTAGGCAAGCCATTCATCGTATGGTACGCCAACATCCTCATGCATTCGTCGTTGTAACGGGTTGTTATGCTCAGTTGGAACCAGAAAAGTTGAGTCATATTGATGGCGTTGACTTGGTTTTGGGGAGCAATGAGAAGGCAAACTTAATCCAATTCTTATCGGAAGAATGGGCTAAACGGCAAGACAATCAAGGTGAAGAGACAAAGGGAAAGTATCATGCCGTAAGCAAAGTGAAGGAAATTACTTCGTTCGCCCCGTCGTGTTCGCGTGGCAACCGTACCCGTTATTTCCTGAAAGTGCAAGATGGTTGTGATTACTTCTGCACGTATTGTACGATACCTTTTGCGAGAGGACTTTCCCGTAATCCCTCTATCAGTTCTTTGGTTCAACAAGCGCAACAGGCAGCTGATGAAGGAGGCAAGGAAATCGTATTGACTGGCGTAAACATTGGTGATTTCGGAGCAACTACGCACGAGCGCTTCATAGATTTGGTGAAAGCACTCGACGAAGTGGAAGGTATCAGCAGGTTTCGCATCAGTAGCTTGGAACCCGATTTACTCAGCGACGAACTGATTGATTATTGTGCGCATAGTAGGGCATTCATGCCTCATTTTCACATTCCGTTGCAAAGTGGCTCTGATGCTGTGCTGAAGTTGATGCATAGAAGATACGATACAGCTTTGTTTGCCCATAAAATCAAGATGATTAAGGAGAAAATGCCTCATGCCTTCATTGGCGTAGACGTGATGGTAGGTACGAGAGGCGAAACACCTGAGTATTTCGAGGAGTGCTATTCGTTCTTGCGCGAGTTAGACGTGACGCAATTGCATGTGTTTCCCTATAGCGAACGACCAGGAACGGCTGCATTGAGAATTCCTTACGTGGTGAGTGCGGCTGACAAGAAAGAGCGGTCGAGGCGTTTGTTGGAACTCTCTGATGAAAAGACGCGTCACTTTTATACGCAATATATCGGTACAGAAGCGGAGGTGTTGTTTGAGAAAGCACCTCGTGGTAAGGCTATGCATGGGTTTACGCCTAATTATATCCGAGTGGAACTGAGTCCTTCGCAGGCTCGTGAAGAATATGATAACCAGTTGATAAAAGTAAGGTTGGGAGATTTCAACCATGATGAAACGGCTTTGAAAGGAGAGGTAATCAATGGATAAAGTGGCAATTGTCATATTGAATTGGAATGGCAGAAAGATGATGGAGCAATATCTGCCAAGTGTGATAGCTCATTCCCAAGGAGCAACAATCTACGTAGCTGATAATGCATCTACAGATGATTCCTTGGAGTGGCTTCATATATATAATAATAAGGTGAAAACAATTTTGCTTGACCAAAACTATGGGTTTGCCGATGGCTATAATCGTGCTTTGAAGCAAGTGGAGGCTGAGTATTATGTCTTGCTGAATAGTGATGTGGAGGTTACTCCTCATTGGTTGGAGCCGCTGATTGACTATATGGACACTCATTCCGACGTAGCTGCCTGCCAACCAAAACTGCTCTCGTTCGTTGACAAGACAAAGTTTGAGTATGCAGGGGCGGCTGGTGGATTCATCGACCGTTTCGGTTACCCATTCTGTCGTGGTAGATTATTCGATACGATTGAGGCTGATAACGGGCAATATGATCAGGTAACACCAGTTTTATGGGCTACAGGTGCTTGTTTTTTGATTCGAAGTAAGGATTTTTGGGATGTAAGAGGCTTAGATTCTCGTTTTTTTGCGCATAATGAGGAAATTGACCTTTGTTGGAGATTGCGAATTTTAGGGCGAAAAATCGTATATATTCCTGATAGTCAAGTATTTCACCTTGGTGGGGGTACTTTGCCCAAAGGCAACTCGCGTAAGACGTTTTTGAATTTCCGCAATAACTTGACCATGCTTTTTAAGTGTTTACCCGACGAAGAATTGCATTATGTGATGCGTTGGCGGTGGTTTTTAGACTATTTGGCTGCTTGGCAGACACTTATTTTAAACCGAAATTTGGGCGATTTTAAGGCAATTTACCAAGCTCGACGTGCCTATAAGAAATGGAAAAAGGATTTTCAGGCTGATCGTGAAAGAATACAACAACACCGAGTGGCGGTTCCTGAACGTAAACATTTTTCGTTGGTTTGGCAATATTATGTAAGGGGGAAACATAAGTTTTCTGAATTGCCGTGATGCAATTTTGCCCCATTTCATCGGTGTTTTCGCTTTTTTTCGCAAAAATAGTGTTTGGAAGGCACAAGCAATTGCAGGATTCAAATTAATAACGCAACGAATGTGTTAAGGAAGTAAGTGAGCAAGGAGCATGAAAAAGGGACGAAAATCCCGCTGGATCTTTCGTCCCCA
>OMWI01000077.1 GCA_900314715.1 uncultured Prevotellaceae bacterium
CCCTTCAAAAGCATCTTCCGCAAAGTCCCCAAATGGCAAGACCTCTGGTTCTACCAGAAATCAGAAGTCCTCTACCAGATGACATACGTCTTCTGCGAACGCTTCCTGCCGCAATATGGCGACCGCACCGTCGACCAGATGGTGCAGGCGGCTCGCTCGGGCAAGCAGAACATCGTGGAAGGCAGCGAGGACGGCAAGACATCTACCGAGATGGAACTGAAACTGCTGAATGTGGCAAGGGCAAGCATCGGTGAACTAAGGCAAGACTATGAGGACTTCCTCAAATCACGACAACTGCGACAATGGACGCACGAAGACAAGCGATTCCAACCGATGCAGGACTTCACCAAGAGCCACAACCTGCTCAGCGACTACAAGCCGTACTTCAACAAATGGTCGGCTGAGGAGATGGCTAATGTGGGGCTCACGCTATGCTTTCAGGTGGATACGATGATGAACAAATACATGGAGAGCTTGGAACATACCTTCGTCACGGAAGGGGGCATCAAGGAACGTATGCACCAGGCTCGCACGGGCTATCGACAACAACAGGACAACCGACTTCAACAACTGGAGCAAACCGTCCCTGCCTTGCAACAACAATTGAAACATGCACAAGCGGAAGCCGCTGAATGGAAAACTAAATATGAGGACTTGAAGCAACGAGCCCTTAAAGCCTACCAGCAACAACAAAAAGAAATCTCACGATTGAAAGAGAAAATAGAACTATGAACGCACAACAGTTAAAGAACGCCATCCTACAAGAAGCCATCACAGGGCGACTGGTACCCCAAGACCCCAACGACGAGCCTGCCTCCGTATTGCTCGACAAAATACGTAAGGAAAAAGCAAAGCTCGTGAAAGAAGGGAAACTCAAAAAGAAAGACATCGAAGAAAAGCCTATCAGCAAAGAGGAAATACCGTTTGAGATTCCTAAAGGATGGGAGTGGTGCAGATGGGGAATGCTTGGCGATTATAAAAAAGGTCCATTTGGAAGCAGTCTTACAAAATCTATGTTTGTCCCTAAATCCGAAGATGCAATAAAGGTATATGAACAAAAGAATGCTATACAAAAGGATTATACTTTAGGGGAGTATTATATTTCAAAAGAAAAATATGAAACCATGAAAGGTTTCACCGTTCACTCAGGCGATATTATTGTGAGTTGTGCAGGAACAATAGGTGAAACTTACCTTTTACCTTCAGAAGCGCCTATTGGTATTATTAATCAAGCTTTAATGAGAGCAAAACTTCATCTTGATTCAATAATTCCTTATTGGTTATTACATTTTCAATATATTCTTCTTATTGAAAATAGGTTAAAAGGTTCGGGTTCCGCTATTAAAAACATTCCCCCTTTTGAAGTATTAAAGGCTATGCTTGTCCCTCTCCCCCCTCTCGCCGAGCAACACCGAATAGTGGCAAAGATAGAAGAGTTGTTGCCGAAGGTGGAGGAATACGGTAAGGCACAGGAAGCACTCGACAAATTGAATGCCGAATTGCCAGAGCGATCGTAAAGGAAGGAAAACTCAAAAAGAAAGACCTCATAGAGACACCTATCAGTAAGGATGAATTCCCCTTTGAGATTCCTGAAAGTTGGGAGTGGTGTAAGTTAGGTTATGTAGCAGAGATTGCACGCGGTGGTTCTCCTCGTCCTATTAAAGAATATCTCACTGATGAATCAAATGGTTTGAACTGGATTAAAATTGGTGACACAGAAAAAGGCGGTAAATTTATAAATTCGTGTAAAGAGAAGATAAAACCAGAAGGATTAAAGAAGACAAGAATGGTTCATCCTGGAGATTTCCTTTTAACCAACTCCATGAGTTTTGGTCGTCCTTATATAACAAATATAAAAGGATGCATACATGATGGTTGGTTAATGATTTCTCCTTATGCTGGAGCTTTTGACCAATTATATTTATATTACCTACTTTCATCAGTTTTTGCTTTTAAACAATTTAGCGATAAAGTAGCAGGGGCTGTAGTGCAGAATTTAAATTCAGATAAAGTTGCGGCTTCATGTATCCCTCTCCCCCCTCTCGCCGAGCAACATCGCATTGTGGCAAAGATAGAAGAATTATTGACAAAGATTGATAAACTAAAAACGAAATGAATAGAATAATACCCATAGGTAATTTTTCCCCAAATATCTTCCCGTTTCTGCTTAAAGGAACGGGAATTTTGTTGTTTTTTCGAAGACCTCCCGTTCTATTAGCTAATTCTCATATTATCAACGAGTTGACTTTTCGAAGACCTCCCGTAAGACCTCCCGTAAGACCTCCCATAGACCTCCCGTAAGACCTCCCGTTTTGCTACCTTGGTTTTTGGTTGATTGTTCTCTCATTCGCTCATCTCAAGTAAGCCATACAACTTCTTCGTCAAACTCTTTTTCCACGAAAAAAGCAAGTACCGACGGGAGGTCTTACGGGAGGTCTTGAGAAAAGTAATATATTGATAATAAGGCGATTAGCTGAAAATACGGGAGGTCTTGGAGAAAGATTAAAGATTAAAAATTAAATATTAAATATTAAAGATTACACATTAAACATTAAACATTAAACACTAAACACTAAACACTATCTATAGTCACTATAAATATCTATAACATCTATAACCCATACGTTTATAGCCCATAACTCATACGTTTACAGCTCACTAACCATACGTTTATAGCGCACAAATCAATGGTTTTTAACCTAAGGAATATAGATTTTAGCGGACTACAATAAATGTATGACAAACTTTTTGTACCTTTGCAGCTCTTAATTGAAAAAGTATATTCAAGATTAAAAAATTATTTTCCTTTATGTTGGCCGCCTTCATGATTTGCGGCTCATTACTGACATCATGTTCAAAAGATGATGAACAAAAAGCGCAGCCATCTGACGGAGTGGAAGCGCAGTTGCAGAAGATGACACTCCGCGAGAAGGTGGAACAACTGTTCTTCGTTCGCCCAGAATCTCTTGACCCTTCCTTAGAGTGGGAAACAACCAGCGATTTGAGAGCCCACCAGTTGCAAGAGGTGACAATCAATATGTTAAACACCAATGATCAATATCCCATTGGCGGCGTCATCTTGTATGCATGGAACATCAAGGACGAAAAACAATTGTCTCGCTTCATCACACAAATACGCGAACTGAACGGAAATCCCTTGCTCTGCATCGACGAGGAGGGAGGACTTGTGTCACGCATAGCCAACAATCCGAACTTCGACGTGAAGAAGTATGAATCGATGGCAGCCATCGGAGCCACCTTAAACCCAGCCAATGCTTACGAGTGTGGCAATACCATTGGTACGTATCTGAAACGCTATGGCTTTGATATTGATTTCGCTCCCGTGGCAGACGTGAATACCAATCCAGAGAACGTGGTCATCGGCTCTCGCGCTTTTAGCGATAAGTCTGCGGTGGCCGCACCGATGGTGACCAACTATTTGCAAGGCTTGAAAGATGCTGGCGTTATGGGATGTATCAAGCATTTCCCTGGTCATGGAGATACCAAGGCAGACACTCACTTCGGTTATGCTCAGTCGACGAAGACATGGGAAGAGATGATGGATTGTGAGATGGTGACTTTCCGTGCAGGTATCCAATGGGGTTGTCAGTTGATTATGACCGCTCATATCGCCGTACCCAAAGTGACGGGGTCGGACATTCCCTCAACGATGTCGTCTGTCATATTGCAAGATAAGTTGCGTGGCGAACTGGGCTATAAAAACATCATCATCACAGATGGTATGGAGATGGGCGCCATTACCCAGCAATACTCAAGTGGCGAAGCTGCTGTAGGAAGCATAAAGGCTGGCGTTGACATCGTGCTCGGTCCTCGTGACCTCGTAGAAGCCTTTGATGCCGTCATCGCAGCCGTGAAGAATGGCACTATCAGCGAGGAACGCATCAACCAAAGCGTACGCCGCATCCTGAAACTCAAGAAGCAATTTTCATGATAAGGGAAGGGGGTTAGCAATTCACAATTAGCAATTCACAATTCACAAGGCACAAAAAATGGGAGTTCAGACATCATACTGGAAGGGGGGAATAATCAAAAGAGGAATGTATGCGTCTGAACTCCCGGAAATAATAACAATTCTTGGAATGAGATATTCGCCTGAATAAAGGGTGTTTTGTTTAATTACCGAAGTTTGGGAAACTGGGGGCAGGTTCCTTTCCTATGTCGATGAGCAACTTTTTAAGAGCACGACGACGATGAGTCCACGTGGGATAATCATCGGCACGCAGAACTTTTGGTTGGAATCCTGGCATTTGTGGAGCACCATCACGCTTCATGAATTCAAGTGCGCTGGTGGTGAGGATGCAAGGTTTCGTCTTGCCATCAGCCAATAGACGATCTACAATCGCATCGGCACCTCCCTCTTTAAACCAACTCTCCATCGTATCATCTTTTCCAGGGATGAGTTGGATAAACGATGGGAATGTCATGGCTTGTGGCATGAAAGGAATGTACCATGCTTCTTGTCGTTCGAGGTCATAACTGGTTCGTCCATGTTGAATATCACCTTGTGAAGCAAAGTTGAAAGGTGAGCGAGGATTATCCGCAATACTATATTTGAATCCTTGTTGGGAGGATAGATACATGTTGCTGGGGTCGGCCACCCGAGTGCCATCAACGATGAAGCAATATTCAAACGTGTCGAAAAGATATTCGTTCAGTGTCGTACTCCATACTCCATCGGAATCACGTTGCATGGCAATGGGGTCACGCAACATTTCACATTCCAATTCCACTTTCTTGGCATCAGGAGCTTTGAAGCGGAAAGACACGTTTTGTTCTGTATATTCAGGTGAGATGATGGGACGTGGAAAGAGACGAGCCATCACACCTGGCGTGAATTGTTGTTCCTTGCCAGTGGCAGCGGGGGTAGGTTTGGCCATCTTCATAGCTTCCTCGGCGGCTTTCTTATTGAAGAGCAAGGGAAGAGTTTTCGTTAGGAAGTATTTGGCATTCATCCATGTATGTCCGAACTTGTCAGAAGTAAATTCCTTCACGCTATGAATCCCTTTATCATCGAGGAATTGCATATAATCACGGGCATTTCCATAGAGGAAGTCATCAGTACCCACACCGAGCCAAAATAGATGAATTTTCTTGTTGGTCTCTTCTGCCTTGTCATAAACTTCTGGGATGGTAGTAGAGGTAAACGAACTATAAGAGCAAAGATAAGAGAACTTATCAAGGTTGCTGAGTCCGTTGAACAATGCTTGGTTTCCTCCGCGAGAGAATCCACCAATAGCACGATGATCACGATCATTTTTTGTTCGATAATTAGCCTCAATGTAAGGCATCAAATCGTTAATGAGGTCTTTGCTGAACACATCCCCACCGAATTGTGTTTGAGGCATACCTGGTTTGGGAGGAGCAGCCAATAGCTTGGTAGGATTACCATAAGGTAATACGATAATCATCTCCTTGGCTTGTTTCTCAGCTAAGAGATTGTCGAGAATGTAGTTTACACGCCCAACCTTGTAATAAACTTCTTCGGTATCAGTCGTTCCACTAATCAGATAGAAAACGGGATAGGTTTTCTGTCGGTCCATCATATAGTTTGGTGGTAGATATACGATGGCGTTGTTTGTTCCACCAAGACTCTTGGAATAATAATGGATATACTCTATGCGTCCGTGGGGAACATTGCGAATGTCATGAGGCAATCCATCTTTCGACGTGATTTCAAGAAGGCTATTCTTAAATCCTTCATTGGGAAAGTAGAGTGGGTTTTCAGGGTCCATCACGCTGATTCCATCCACGATAAAACAATAGGGATACATATCAGGAGCGGCAGGACCAAGTGTTACGGTCCACAATCCATCAGCGTTACGCGTCATCTCCTTACGTCCCGCAAATTGTACGTCAACCATGACGGTTCGAGCAGAGTCATTCTTATATTGGAATGTTACTGTTCCGTCATCGTTACATCGTGGTTGTGCGCTACTTGTGAGCACACAACCGAGTAATAATGTTGATAATAATGTCTTTTTCATAGCGATTGAGTCTTTATTTCTTTGCTAATGCTTCCTTGAGAAAGGCTACCATTTTGTTCAGGTTTTCTTCGCTATACATACCCATGCCATGTCCACCTTCTGGAACAAACGTTGCTTGAGTCTTAACACCTGCAGCACTTAAGAGTTCAAAGAACTTCTTACCTTGACAACAAGGAACAACGTTATCCTTTTCACCGTGGAAGATGATAATGGGTGGGTCGTTTTTGTCAATATAGGTGGTGGCACTTAGACTAAGATACTTGTCAGGTTCTTTTGACAATTTAGAGTTCAACAACATATCCTCTGGGCTATTCTCACCCATCTGCATGTGGTCTCCACAATCCATGCTGGTAAGGTCGATAGGACCAGACCAGTCACATGCTGCATTGACCATGCTACTTTCATTGGTGTAGTTTCCAAGTTCACCTTCAAGGTCAATGTTGACGGTTCCTATTGTGGCTTGTTTTGTTCCACTTGTAACAGCTGCTACCGATGAAAGATGTCCTCCAGAAGAGAAACCGCTTGTAGCAATGAATGATGGGTCGAACTTGTATTTCTTAGCCTCACCTCGAATGAAACGAATGACTGCTTTGATGTCGTGGATTTGTGCGGGCCATTTCGCGTCCATGCTGGAACGATGGTTGGGACATACTACGGCAAACCCTGCATTGAGAAGGGATTTAACAATGGTGCCCAAATCGGCAGCACCTTTACTACTATTGCTAAACCAAGCACTACCATATATGTGAATGACCACGGGGTAGGCTGCTTTCTCTTGTTTGGGAAGATAGATGTCACAATTGTGGAAAGTTTGTTCATCACCAGCATAGTTGACATCTTTCCATTCTTGGGATGTTTCTAATTTCACTTGAGGCATTTGAAATCCACCGAATCCCCCTTGGGGTTGTGCCATGACAATTGTTGCCAGGCACAACATGAATGTTGATAATAAAGTCTTTTTCATTTTGTTTCTGTTTTACTGGTTGTAATTTATGATTATTTGACAATAAACTTCTTGCCATTCATGAGGTAGAGTCCTCGTGGCAGTTGGTTGATGTCGTTTCTTGTTCCTATTTTGATGCCCTGTAAGTTATAGATGGTTTCATCATGATTGTCGGAGTTGATGGTCTTAACTCCTGATGTTCCACCAATGGTACAGAACGTAAAGTAAGTAGGAGTGTCGTATTTAGCAGGTGCAGCATCATGCAGATACTTGCCTGTTCCAATATTCTTGAGCGTGAAACCATAACCGTCCACATATTGGATGTCCCAAACGGCTCCGTTCTTCATGTCTTGTCCATTCTGGTTGTTCAATCCGAGAATAAAACTACACCATTGACTAACTGGTTGGGAATTTAAGTAGCCAGGACTTCCCCAAATACTATATTCGCTACCATTAGGCTCAATGAGGCGAAGGAGATAATATTTTCTTATGCTTGTATCTGCATTCGAAGACAGACTATTTAATTTGAAGAGATAGCCAGAATTGGTGTCAAGGAATGCTTTTTCATATACATCGTAAGCTAAATTCTGATTGTCTGAACCATATAGAGCCTTGCTTTCTTCTTCATTGACAATGGCAAAAGCCTTACCTTCCAATTCTGCTACGCTCGAAAACCTTTGTCCGAGTCCGTTGGAACCAGAAGCCTCAATGGTAATATCAATAATGTGTACCGTACCGAGAAAATCGGTATAGGTTGCCGTTACGATTCCACTTGTTCCTTCTTCGCCCAATTTTACTCTTTTGTTCGTTATGGTAAAGTCGGTACTGGTAAAAGTTGCTTCTTCGGTTAAATCCTCACGATGATTGTCCGAGAAAGTACACCATAGTTTCAAAGGTACAACGCTTTTTGCTTTTGCCGAGATATAGGAATCAAAGTTTTTGGGTGTAAAGAAATTCTTTAAATTGGTTGTCAATTGATACTCGCCATCAACTTTTGTGTCGCATCCCATGACGCGGAGTGTCTCGTAAGCATAACGCTTACCCATGGTGCGATAACCAGCAGCATTGAAGTGCCAAGGATCAGAGCCATTGCCAGGACAACCATTGGAATGAATGACGTGAGATGTGGGAACTACGCTGGGCATTCGGGCAACAACGGTGTTGTGTCCATAACAGGCACCACCCATGTCTTCGCGTAATGTCTCACCAACGAACAATGGAACATCAACCGCACGTAAGCCAAGGTCCTTGAGCATGTCATTATAGATTTTCTTCACCATATTCGGCCAGTTTGGGTCTCCATTGTTGGAGCAACCTTGATGAAGGAGAATACCTTTAATGACACCAGACTCCATGGCTTTCTTTCCCATGTCGATAAGACGTTGGTATGGATTTCCACCGTAATAATTCTTTGCCAATGTAGCCCACCATTCCGAAGGGTTCTCTGCCATTTTCTGTTTATACTTGTCTTTGTCAAACATCTCGATGGGACTACCGCCCATAGCAACGGCAACAACACCAATCCTAACGTTTGAAGGCAAGGCGGCTACCATCGTGCGTCCAAAATAGTCTGACATACCGAGCTTGCCCGCAGGACTGACAATGGGACATGTTGCGGTGTACCATTGTCCCAATGTACGTTTGGGACTGCTGAAGTTTGTCGTGGCAAGCATTTGGAATCGCTTGTCAACATAGTTGTCCACACTTTCCCATTGGGCATTTCCCTCCATATTCGATTGTCCGAAACAGAGATAGATGTAGAAGTTTGGGTCTACTTCTGCCTTGATGGTCATGAATGGAATGGCAAATAAGACAAATATAAAGATTATTCTTTTCATTTATTTTCTACTTTTTTGGCAGCTCTCTTTGAAGAGAAGTCTATCTTCAAAATTTTAAGACTATAAGGTTGTGAGGTGGAAAGTCTTGTAAAGACGATATGACCTCACAACCTTATATTTAATGGAAAACTACTTTATTTAAACAATAATGGAGCCATCTCCTTGAGACTACGACGCCATGTGAGGAATTCATGAGCCGTACCTTCGGAGATATATCCGTGGGCATTGAAACCGGCAGCTTTCAAACTACTAACGGAATTCTTGATGCCTTCAGGATTCTCCTTGCTTCCACAACTCTCGAAAATCATCTTCACTTGATTCTTGTCCTTGATGTCTTCAGGTGCATATTGTCCTCCGCTAAGCAATCCATAATATGCGAATACTTCAGGACGACGCAAGGTGATGGTCTTGGTTTCCATTCCACCCATCGACAATCCTGCCATGGCACGACCGTCTTTCTTGGCGATGGTTTGGAAGTTGGCGTCGATGTAAGGAATGAGTTCGTCAACGAGAACGGTTTCAAATTCCTTGGCTGTGAATTGCTGGAGACCGCCAAATTGAATATTGTTGGTCATACCATAGGTCATAACGATGATGAAGGGCTTAATTTTTCCTTCAGCAATTAAGTTGTCCATGATGAGGTTGGCGTGTCCTTGTGTACTCCAAGCGGTTTCATCCTCGCCCCAACCATGTTGCAGATACAAAACGGGGAATTTCTCCTTCTTGTTCTTACCGTATGATGGTGGAGTATATACGAATGCGCGACGACAGGTCTTGGTGCTCTCTGACCAGAACAATACTTGCTGTACATTTCCGTGAGGAACATTCTTCAATGCGTAGAAATCCTTGTCGTGAGCTGGAATCTCAATACCGCTTTCCCAACGAGTAGAACCATAGTAGTTGCAGGTTCCTGGGTCATTGAATGTTCCACCATCAATGGAGAGATGGTAATAGTGG
>OMWI01000086.1 GCA_900314715.1 uncultured Prevotellaceae bacterium
GCTCTCCTTAATCATTTCTCCGTCCTTCAACAGCACATCGTAGAAGAATCCATTCTCTACGGCAGGACCGAAGCCGAACTGAATGCCAGGATACAATTCTTTCAATGCCTCTGCCAACAAGTGCGCAGACGTGTGCCAGAAGGTATGCTTACCCTCTTCATCGTCAAACTTGAAAAGAGCGATTGTCGCATCCGACGTAATGGGACGATTGAGTTCTACTGTCTCACCATTAACGGCGCAAGATACAACGTTGCGTGCGAGAGCCGGTGAGATACTCTCGGCGATTTGAAAACCAGTTACACCCTCTTCATACGAGCGAACAGAGCCATCTGGGAATGTGATTTTTACCATATACAAAATAGTTTTTTAAATTCGGATGCAAAGGTACTTCACTTTTCCGCAACCACCAAAAATCGGGCTTCAATTTGGTGTAAAAATCTGTTAATAAAACACTACTTTCGTGTTAATAAACCTAAACGATATGTTTGAGAGGGATAAACGATATGTTTATCAGGCGCAAACATATCGTTTAAGTAAAACAAGTGAGATAACGGTAAAAGGAGTAAAGACCCTATGTGTGACATGTGACAGTGTGACATGTCACAAACTATCTTATTGAAACAATGAAACATGAAACAAATGACACAAAACCATGATTTTAGTCAAAAGAATTGAGTTTCAGAGCGAAAAGGCAACAAAAAGCAAGTATTCATTTTGTACTATGCTTATTTTTTTGTATCTTTGCACCTATTAATTAAGGTAAAAGGAAAAGATGAAAGCTTTAACAAAAACCGACTTCCACTTTGAGGGACAAAAGAGCGTATATCATGGTAAGGTACGTGATGTATATGACATCAACGACGACTTGTTGGTGATGGTGGCAACAGACAGGATTTCTGCCTTTGATGTCATCTTACCCAAGGGAATCCCATTCAAAGGACAAGTATTGAACCAAATTGCAGCTAAGTTTCTGGACGCTACAGCAGACATCTGCCCCAACTGGAAATTAGCCACTCCCGACCCAATGGTAACGGTAGGACTGAAATGTGAGGGGTTCCGTGTGGAAATGATCATCCGTGGCATCTTGACAGGTAGTGCATGGCGCGACTACAAGAAAGGAGTACGCGAGATTTGTGGCGTGAAACTGCCCAACGGAATGCGCGAGAACGAGCGTTTCCCTGAGCCTATCATCACGCCAACGACCAAGGCTGACGAGGGTCACGACCTCAACATCTCGAAGGAAGAAATCATCGCACAGGGAATCGTAAGCGCGGATGACTATGCCATCATGGAAGACTACACCCGTAAACTCTTCGCAAGAGGACAGGAAATAGCTGCCAAGCAAGGGTTGATTTTGGTGGATACCAAGTACGAATTTGGCAAGCGCGACGGAAAGGTGTACCTCATCGACGAGATTCATACCCCGGACAGCAGTCGTTATTTCTATGCCGACGGTTACGAAGAGAAGTTTGAGAAGGGCGAACCACAACGTCAACTCTCCAAGGAGTTTGTGCGTCAATGGTTGATAGAGCACAACTTCATGAACGAGCCAGGTCAGACGATGCCCGAAATCACCGACGAATACGCAGAGAGCGTCAGCGAAAGATACATCGAACTCTACGAGCACATTGTTGGCGAGAAATTCGACAAGGCAGTAGAGGAAGGCGACATTGCCGAAAGAATAGAAAAGAACGTAGCTAAATATTTAGCAAGCAAATAATTTGCATGCACTAATCATGTACGAGCAAGAGAAAGTAAAGCCATACCAAGGTGACAAGGAAAAGGGGAAACTCGTAGAGGAGATGTTTGACAACATCGCTCCTGCCTACGACAAGTTGAACCATCGCCTCTCTTGGAACATAGACAAGAGTTGGCGCAACCAAGCCATCCAAGCATTGCAACCCTATCACCCACAGGTGATGCTTGACATTGCCACGGGAACGGGCGACTTTGCTATCCTGGCTGCCAAAATGCTCAAGCCACAAAAGTTGATTGGCGCAGACATCTCTGAAGGCATGATGAAGATTGGGAAGCAGAAGGTGGCAGAACAAAAGCTTGACCATGTCATCTCGTTCATGAAAGAAGACTGCATGAACCTGTCGTTTGCAGACAATACATTTGATGCCATCACGGCGGCATTCGGTATACGCAACTTTGAGCATCTCGACAAAGGATTGTCTGAAATGCATAGGGTACTGAAAAAGGGAGGGCACCTGAGCATCGTGGAACTGACGACACCCGTAACGTTTCCGATGCGCCAGCTATTCAAGATTTACTCCCATACTTTTCTCCCCTTCTACGGGAAACTGGTATCGAAGGACAAGAGCGCATACAACTATCTCACGGCCAGCATCGAGGCCTTTCCGCAAGGCGAGAAGATGATGGAGATATTCAAGAAAGCAGGATTCGACGACATGCGATTCAAGCGACTCACATTCGGAATCTGTACGATGTACATTGCAACGAAATAACACATAAAACACATCACAAAACACCAATTATTATGGATAAATACGGATTGATTGGCTACCCATTAGGACATTCTTTTTCCATTGGATATTTCAACGAGAAGTTTCAAAATGAGGGAATAGACGCGGAATATATCAATTTCGAGATTCCCAACATAGAAGATTTGGTTGAGGTGATTGATTCCAACCCAGAATTGAAAGGCCTCAACGTGACGATTCCCTACAAGGAGAAAGTGATGTTTTACCTTGACTCCATCAGTCCTGAAGCAAGGGCTATCGGTGCGGTGAACGTGATTCGCATTACCCGCAAGGGCAATAAGGTGTTGCTCAAGGGTTTCAATAGCGACGTGATAGGATTCAGGCAAAGCATTGAACCATTGTTGGAGAAATGCCACAAGAAAGCCTTGATATTGGGAACGGGCGGAGCGTCGAAAGCCGTTGACCACGGATTGAGGTCGCTGGGACTCGAGACCGTATTCGTGAGCAGATACGAGCGTCCTGATACCATTCAATACGGGATGATAACGCCAGAGGTGATACAGGAATACAATGTCATCGTGAATTGCACGCCCGTAGGCATGTATCCTCATTCAGACGAATGCCCCAAGTTGCCGTACGAGGCAATGAACCACGAGACGTTGCTATACGACTTGCTCTACAATCCCGATGAGACACTCTTCATGAAGAAAGGAGCCGAACATGGAGCCACCGTGAAGAACGGATTGGAAATGCTCTTGTTGCAAGCCTTTTCCAGTTGGGAGTTTTGGACTGACGAATGTTATAAATAAACACAAGAAATGGCAGACAACCGATATATGATGCGCGGCGTGAGTGCCGCAAAGGAAGATGTTCATCAAGCTATCAAGAACATTGACAAGGGTATTTTCCCACAAGCATTTTGCAAGATTATCCCCGACATATTAGGCGGAGACCCCGAATACTGCAATGTGATGCACGCCGACGGTGCAGGTACGAAATCCTCGTTGGCATATATGTATTGGAAGGAAACGGGCGACCTGAACGTATGGAAGGGAATCGCACAAGATGCCATCGTGATGAACACCGACGACCTGCTCTGCATTGGAGCCGTAGACAACATCCTCGTTTCAAGTACCATCGGGCGCAATAAGATGCTCGTTCCTGGCGAGGTGATTTCAGCCATCATTAATGGCACGGATGAGTTGTTGGCAGAGATGCGCGACATGGGAATCGGCATCTATCCTACTGGTGGAGAAACGGCTGACGTAGGCGATTTGGTGAGAACGATTATCGTGGACTCAACCGTAACATGCAGGATGAAAAGGGCCGATGTTATTGACAATGCCAACATTCGTCCAGGTGACGTGATAGTGGGATTGTCGTCAACAGGACAAGCCACCTACGAGAAACGATATAATGGAGGCATGGGAAGCAATGGACTGACAAGTGCGCGCCATGACGTGTTTGCCAAATACCTTGCAGAGAAATACCCAGAGAGTTTCGACCATGCAGTACCCGACGAACTTGTCTATAGCGGAAAATACCAACTCACCGATAGCGTTGACGGTACGCCCGTAGATGCCGGTCAATTGGTACTCTCACCCACTCGCACGTATGCTCCCGTTATCAAGAAGATACTGGATGAGATGCGTGCTGAGATACACGGCATGGTACATTGCACGGGAGGAGCGCAAACGAAAGTATTGCATTTCGTGGGAGAAAATTGCAGGGTAGTAAAAGACAATATGTTCCCCGTTCCCCCACTCTTCCACATCATCCATGAATGTTCGAATACCGATTGGAAAGAAATGTACCAAGTGTTTAACATGGGACACAGAATGGAAATCTACGTCCGTCCAGAAGTGGCAGAACAAGTCATCGCCATCAGCAAGAGCTTTAACATTGACGCTCAGGTGGTAGGTCATATAGAAGAAGGCACTCGTTCGTTGACCATCAAGTCGGAATTTGGAGAATTTAATTATTGAAAAACTTATGATAGAAAACAACAGTATCTTGGAGAAACTTGACGGATTAGAGTCGCGTTTTGAGGAAGTATCAACATTGATTACCGACCCCGACGTCATCAACGACCAACAACGATTCGTCAAGCTGACCAAAGAATATAAAGACCTGTCTGACATCATGGACGCTCGCAACCGTTACATCGCTTGCCTGAACGCCATCAATGAGGCGAAAGACATCTTGGCTAACGAGAGCGACCCAGAGATGAAAGAGATGGCTCGCGAAGAACTAACGGAAAACGAAGCGTTGCAACCCAAGTTGGAAGAGGAAATCAAGATTGCCCTCGTACCAAAAGACCCAGAAGACGCAAAGAACGTACAGATGGAAATACGCGCAGGAACGGGCGGTGACGAAGCATGCCTTTTCGCTGGCGACCTCTTCTTGATGTACAAGAAATATTGCGACTCTAAAGGTTGGACGCTCAGCGTAACAAGTGAGAGTGAAGGAGCCGTGGGAGGATTCAAGGAAATTGACTTCGCCGTGAGTGGCGTTGACGTGTATGGAACGTTGAAATACGAATCAGGCGTACATCGCGTACAACGTGTACCAGCCACAGAAACGCAAGGACGTATGCATACGTCAGCCGCTACGGTTGCCGTGTTGCCAGAGGCAGACAAGTTTGAGGTACACATCAACGAAGGCGAAATCAAGTGGGATACTTTCCGTTCCTCTGGTGCAGGCGGTCAGAACGTCAACAAGGTAGAATCAGGTGTTCGTCTGCGTTACATGTGGAAGAATCCCAATACAGGCGAGACGGAAGAAATTCTCATTGAATGTACCGAAACCCGAGATCAACCAAAAAATAAGGAACGCGCGCTCTCGCGCCTGCGTACCTTTATATATGATAAGGAGCACCAGAAGTACATGGACGATATTGCCAGCAGGAGAAAGAGTCTTGTTTCTACTGGCGACCGTTCCGCAAAAATCCGCACCTACAATTTCCCTCAAGGACGAGTTACCGACCATCGTATCGGTTACACCACCCATGACTTGAGCGGATTCCTCGGCGGCAACATACAAGACATGATTGATGCGTTAACCGTAGCGGAGAACGCAGAAAGAATGAAAGAAACCGAGTTATAATGAGTAGCATCTATTCATAGAAAATTCAAAATACCATGACAAGACAAGAATTAATTGAGCAAATCTTCACGAAGAAGAGTTTTTTGTGCGTAGGACTTGATACAGACCCCAAGAAGATTCCCGATCATATCATTGACAGATATGACCCTGTATTTGAATTCAACAAGGAAATCATTGATGCGACGGCTCCCTATTGCGTTGCGTATAAGCCTAACCTTGCTTTCTACGAGTCGTTGGGAGTACCTGGATTGAAGTCGTTCCGCAAGACCATATTATATTTGAAAGAGAATTATCCTCAGCATTTCATCATCGCCGATGCAAAAAGAGGTGATATTGGCAATACGTCTGCCATGTATGCAAAGACTTTCTTCAGCGAATTTGAC
>OMWI01000079.1 GCA_900314715.1 uncultured Prevotellaceae bacterium
AAGACTGGATTTCATGACACCAGTCGAGTTTATCAAACAAAAATATGGAGAGAATAAAACAATTATTAAGTTGTTGCGTTATTAATTTGAATCCTGCTCCTAACCAGAACTGGATACCGAAGGTTCAAAATCCCTGCCATTTCATCGGCAATTTTGTTCGTTTTGCAGCTAACAGTGAATTCTGCAAAGGACGGACGCCATTTTTGCCGCAGTCGGCAAAAAACGGCACTTTTCAAGCCATCGTGTACGCAAAAACATGGTGTTTTGTAAGGAAAGTTACGAATTTGCCGAGGTTTTGGATTTTGAGCCCGTTTTTTCAAAAAAAGTACGAACGCAATCGGCAAAAAACCGAACGCAATCGGCAGAAACAGAGACGAAAGATCCATCATTTTCAGCGAACTCACCTTATAGGTGAAACGAGCAAGACCTGCCTGGTGAAACCTGCGACGGAACATATGTCTAACTTTTAAAAATTCAAAATGATGGAAATCAAGAAATCAGTCAGATTCCGTCTGATGCCTCGCAAGGTAACAGACAAGGCAAGCGGGAAAAAAGTGTTCAAGAAGAAGGACCTGCTCATCGTGATGACGGTCACGTATTGTGGAAACCGCATAGGGCTTTCCACCAACCTTCACATTGACCGTGACCTGTGGGACGCAAGGTGCCAGAGGGTAAAGGGGGACAACCTTACCATGAGAATGTCCGAGGCACAGATTAACTTCACCCTTGAAATGCTGAAAAACGGCGTAAGTATTGTAATGCACAATTTCGAGAGGTTGAATGTCATACCTACGGTAGGGCAGTTCAAGAGGTCCTTTAAGAGTTACAGGGTTTCTTTCGGCCAGGCTGGGCGTGGCATCCAGCCGGTTCCCGCAGCGGCGGCAACCCCCGTTACCCCGACGGCGCCGCTTTTCTGCCAACCAATGCCGTATACGCCATGGCAGGTGCAAGGAACAGGTCATCCCGGCACATATCCCGGGCAGCCCGCCTATCCTTCCGTCGGCTATCCCTTTCCGCAGCTGCAGAACCGAGAAGGGGTGATACTCGAGAACGTGGAAAATGCACGCCCAAAAAGGGCCGTTTCCTCCCCCACCCCCACTTTTAACAAATATTCAGAACTGGCGTTGAACCAAGGGGGATTTTCAACGGAAGACGATGATTGGGATTTCGATGACGATTGGGTTGGGGTCAAGAAGCCGACAGGGCGAACTGGAAAGGCAAATCCTGTTGACGGTGTAGAAAAGGACATTTGGTGGTCACTTGACCAATTTGTAACGGTCATGGGAAAGCAGAATGAGTGGACGCACTCTACCTACCAGAAATTTGACGCGCTCAGGAACCACCTGGAGAGGTTCCGTGATGACCAAAGGAAAAAGCTGAGGAACAAGAAATTCGAGCTCTCCTTCTCGTATTTCGACGAGGAGGGGCTCCTCAATTTTTTGGAGTTCCTGGGCAAGGTCAAGAAAATGAAGAACACGTCGGTTGACAAGCAGCTCGACTTCCTCAGGTGGTTCCTACGCTGGGCTCTTGCCAAGCGCTTCCACGACGTGAACGATTTCGAGACATTCCGTCCGAAGTTGAAGAAGACGCAAAACAGGGTCGTTTTCCTTAACAAGCAAGAGCTTGAGAAACTGAAGGAATATGTGGCTCCTGAAGACAGGAAGAACTTGGAGAGGGTAAGGGACGTCTTCCTCTTCCAATGTTGCACGGGACTCCGCTATTCCGATGTGTTCAATCTTCGCCGATGTGATGTCCATGAGGATCATATTGACGTCACGACCGTAAAGACCAACGACACCCTGCGCATTGAGCTGAACGAGGAGAGCAAGGGCATCCTTGAAAGGTATGCGAACATGACCTTCGAAAATGACAAGGCATTGCCTGTCATCTCGAACCAAAAGATGAATGACAGCCTGCATGAACTCTGCAGGCTTGCCGGAATCAATGAGATGGTACGTAAGACATACTTCAGGGGAAAGGAGCGCATTGACGAGGTCAAGCCCAATTGGGAACTGATAGGTACCCATACGGGTCGCAGGACGTTCATCTGCCATGCCCTTTCTATGGGCATACCTCCAGAGATTGTCATGAAATGGACAGGGCACAGTGACTACAAGGCCATGAAGCCGTACATTGACGTGGTCGACGAGATCAAGGCTGAGTCGATGAAGAAATTCAATGGTTTGTTTGGTAAGCCCAATAATTAAGAATATAAGGTACATAAAGGAAATTACAAATAACTGAAACAATATGACACATTATGGGAAGTGCCGCATTGACGGCGACACTACGATTCACGATGAATTGCTGTACATTGGCCAGACAACTTGCGGGGAAATTGAAATTCCGCTGAAGGGAAGGGACATCAAGGCTATCTGTACGACAGGCGACAATGACCTGGCCGTTGAAGCGGTAGCCGACAGCCCGTATGTTCGTATGTGGATGGAACGATACGATGACAAAACGATACAACATGCCTTGGTCGAATATGGTTGTTGGACAGAAAGTGAGCTTACCAAGCGATTGTCAAATATCCATCGACTGGTATGGCTTCTTGCATGGGATGTTTTCGACAGCGAGAATCCCGGTGAACACCTGGCAGCAGATGCCCTTCAAGACATGTTTCTATCGGATAGATTAAAAACCAAGGAATGCCAAAGACGTGATTGAATCGCGGCATGGTATTTGTAGTTAATAAGTAGCAAAAATAACAATTTAAGAAGTATAGTATGGACACAACATTTTTCACCAAAGTAAAATTCCGTCACCTAATCACTTTAATTGATAGAGATGATGGAAACAAAACGTACAAAACTTTGGAGAAGTAAGCAGGGCTTCCGCGTGTTTAAGGCTCGCATGATCTATTATGCATCGTTCGAGCGTGAGTATTTAACAGCAGACGGGCGTCATGTCCCGTTGCACTGGTTTGAACTGGCCAAAACCCATTGGGCTCAGGTATACCGTTCTACGGGTACTCCCTGTAGTTGCTGGATGTGCCGCGGCATGGAATATGACCGTTTAGAGTTTAAACGAGAAACCAGACGCATTATTCGAGAGTTCGAAGAATGAAACCAAGAAGCATCTTTCCACCTGAATGGGAAGGTGCTTTCTCGTGTAAATATAACGACAGAAGATGCCAAACAACAATTATGAATGTACCGGTTTACCTATGTATTATGAAGATGGATACCTCTTTGCTCGTTGCTGATAACAGGCTGGTTATTGTCAGGAACCGCCATCGAGTGGTTTTACTTCAAGTTATTGTGATAGTATACCTTTACAATATTATTTACATATCGTAGTGAAAATAAGATTAAATTACATATGCTTTTTTGTACTATCCCAGTTTTCTATCAAGCCAAAGGCTAAGCAACGGATCAGAAAGAGAATAGACTTTTTCGCGACGAGTGATGAGATCGTATTCTAACAGTTTGAGCGCTGCTGATTGAGTCGAACTGGGAGAACGTAAGCGGTGTTTCTTGTTGAAGGAAGCCGAAGTAATACTCTGAATCTGGCGCTCCTTGTGAATGGCATATAACAATTCCTTCTGGGCTTCAGTGATAAAGGCTAACTGTTCACGCAGATGGGAGTCATTCTCTTCAATGTAGCTCTCAATCAACCCTGCCATGCGCTTACTATTACATGATTCCCCTGGCAACGTTTCTGAATATGCATCCTTTAGAATTCGCTGGATATAGAAAGTTACGCCCCAGAATGTGTCGTAAAGCAAAGTAAACGCCTCTTTGCCAAGGCATTTTTCTGCCTTTTGAAAGTGCGAGTTGGCAAATTCGAAATAAACATCGGCATCAATAGCTTCAAGCCGAAGTGCCTTGGCACTTTGGTAGAATGGGCGCTTGGCAGAGAAGAACATCTCTTCCATCAGCCTGCGCCTGCTGCCCGAGAACACAAAGTTCACATTACTCAGTTTCTGGATATAAGTTCTTAGCAATGCTTCAACATTCTTTTCTGGATAGCGTGTAATCTGTTGGAACTCGTCAATAACAACCAGGCAACGGCTATCAACATTTTCCAGATATTCAAAGATTTCACGAAGTGTATATTCCGGTTGTTGGATGTCGCCAAGCTTTATGTCAAAGGTTGGAGTGTTCTGAATGGGGTCGTAGCCGAAGCTGGCGCTGAGAGATTTCAACAACGTGACAAACAGCCTGCGCATCTTGTCGCTACGTGAAGCCACCCTGTCGAAAACAGCCGTGCCAAGCGTAAAGATAAACTCGCGGAATGTAGTGGTATGCAGGATGTCCACGGCGACGGTCACGTATTCACCTTGTATGGATGGTTTGTCAAAAACAAAATCTACAAGTGAAGTCTTTCCCATGCGACGAGCTGAGGTAAGGACGACATTCAGTTGATTGACGAGCGACTTCTCTAACGCTGCGGCCTCCTCTACCCTATCGCAAAAATGAGCAGGAGGAATCTTGCCAGAAGTGACAAAAGGATTAATAGGTCTTTCCATAACGCATTGATTTTCTATGCAAAGATAACCCTTTTATATTAATTACCAAAATAAAATTACCGAAAAAAAATAATTTTCGGTAAAATACTTTTCTCTTCGATGATTGTACTAATGCTTTACGATGTCGAAACCCAATTATTCGACTACTTTAATCATTGTAAATGGTAATTGTAAATGATAATGCCAAAGTATACCAAATAATAATTTGTTTAGAACCAGTTTGACTGAGTGCCTAAAATGTTGAATGTTCATTATATCCGGCTGATTCACAGAGATACATATTAGTTGTATCCCATCTATATCATTTTTTGTGGTATACCGAATGATTATTATTATGGTTATTTTATGGATATTATTTACATATTCCCTTATCGTTTATGTGCGAACGTAACACATTGACATACAATAGGTTTTAGATTTGAGGAGGGAAAGCAGCTGCTCCGTGTCATGGGAATCCAGGAGGACCTGATGGGCATCGGTGTCCTGAGCATCGGCTACGAGGCAGAAGGAGGCAGCCATGCACCACGCAAGCCGGATTATTTCAGGGTCCCAACAGGCAATGAAACTGGCAAAACAGCCAGTTTATCATCGCTGGGTGGCATAATTATGTTAAATCTTGCGTACTTTTAAAAAAAAACAATATTTGTATCGTGATTTGGAAACAATTATTTAACTATGCACTGTCAAACAATATGAAAGAAGAATTAGAAGAGAAGCCGGTATTTCGCCTGATATTATCAGTTGAAGCTGATAGTTTCCTTCAGTCCATACCAGAAAAGGCAAGGGAGAAGGTTCGCTATAATATCCGTAGAATACAAAAAGGAGAGCAAAACAAGGAACTGTTCAAGAAGCTGGATGAAAAGAGATTTGGGAGTTCCGAACACTATTCAATAAAATAGTCTATAGGCTGTTTGCCTTTTGGGACACGGAAACTGAGACACTCGTGATAGCCACACATGGTATCATAAAAAAGACTCAGAAAACTCCTTCAAAGGAAATAGCGAAAGCGGAAGAGGTTCGGAAACTTTATTTTGAACATAAAAAGAAAAAATGAATATGGAACAGGTAGGTGATATGAAATTCATTGATTTCGAGGAGACTCTTGACAGAGACCTCGGTAAAGTCGGAACACCAATGCGTGATGAGTTTGAGCGCAAGGTGGACGAGTCCGTTCATGCCTATCGATTGGGCGAAGCCATTAAGAAAGCACGTCTTCAGCAGAATCTCACCCAAGAACAGCTTGGAGAGAGAATCGGGGTAAAACGCGCTCAGATTTCAAAGTTGGAAAAGGGATACAGTATAACCATACCAACCATGAGCAGAGTTTTCAAGGCTCTTGGAATCGCAACGGCAACACTTGACCTTGGGAGTGTTGGAAAAGTAGCCCTATGGTGAGCTATTAGGATAAAGACTGACATATCCAAAGAGTTGACAGTTGAGAATGCTTAGGCGTTTTCAACTGTCAACCTTTTTTAGGAAGACGAAATAGAGGATAGGCACATCTTTAGCATCAATCCCCTATCTTGATTGTAAATGATAACGATAGAATTAAAACATGACCTATCCACTGATTTACGAGAACCTTCATAGACAAGATGGAGGGAAAGAGAGATTAAATAGCCTTCTACCTTTGTCTAAATCTGTAAATGGTAACGAGAGAAAGAGCCAAACAATCACTGATATTACTACGGTAACCCCTCAAAAAAGTTGGTTACCGCAGTAAAATAAACACATTTTTCTTTTTAGATTCCATTTAAAAGTATTACCTTTGCACAAAATAAATACATCTGGTATGGAGAATAAAAACATTATGGTGGGCAGGCATCAGGAGATGGCACTCCTTCAGGAAATTATCAGTTCTCCCAAGGCTGAGTTGGTTGCCGTTTACGGACGTAGACGTATTGGCAAGACATTTCTTATTGACAAGACGTTTAATGCGAAGTATGATTTCTATACAACAGGTATCTATGAAGGAACTCGCAAGGAACAATTGACTAACTTTGCAACCCAGCTGAGCATTTATGCCAAAAAGAAATACAAAGTTCCCAAGGATTGGATGTCAGCATTCCTCATGTTGCGAGAATATCTTGAGACTCTGCTTGACAAAGAGCGAATAGATATCTTCATCGACGAACTTCCATGGCTTGATACTCCCCGTTCGCGTTTCCTTAGAGCTTTTGATTTGTTCTGGAATGGCTGGGCATCGAAACATGACAATATTAAATTGATTGTTTGTGGATCGGCAACTACCTGGATGACCAATAAGTTGCTTGGCGACAAGGGCGGACTGCATAATCGAGTTACGAAGCAAATAAATTTGCGACCATTCAATCTTAGCGAAACCGAGGAATTCCTGAAATTGCGCGGTTTTGACTTGTCCCTTCAGCATATTACAGAAATCTATATGGCTCTTGGTGGGACACCATATTATCTTGATATGATGAGCCGAAGTATGAGTGTGGCTCAGAACATCGATAAATTGTTCTTCTCCGACAATGCAGCACTCCAGAAAGAATACGATTTCCTCTATAAGTCTCTTTTTAAAGAGTCCCGTCTTTATCGACGAGTTGTTGAAGTCCTCTCAAAACAGATGAAAGGTATGACACGACAGGATCTTATACGGGAAATCGGAGTAGAAGATAACGGCTATTTTTCCGAAGTTCTCGATGATTTGTGTAATTGCGACTTTATCCGCAGTTACAATGCTTTCGGAAAAACAGAACGTGACGTGATGTACCAGCTCACAGACCTTTATTCTTTGTTCTATCTTCGTTTCGTGAAAAACTATCATGGAGGTGACGAACACTATTGGAGCCATCTGGGGCAAGACATCTCCAGTTGGGAAGGCTATGCTTTCGAGCAGGTGTGTCTACACCATATTTCTCAAATCAAGCATAAACTGGGCATTAGCGGTATCCTAACAAGCGTCTGTTCATGGTCGTGCAAGCCTTATATAGGTAAGGATGGCGAAGAGCATAAGGGTGCTCAGATAGACCTGATTATTGACCGTGGTGACAAGACCATCAACCTCTGTGAGATGAAGTTCACAAACAAACCCTTTGCGATATCCGCAGAATATGCACAACGAATGTTGGAACGGCGTGATACATTCCGCGAGGTTACCGGCACCAACAAGTCACTTCAATTGACAATGGTCACTTCTTCGGGTTTAATACACAATGCCGGATGGCAAAGTATCAATAATGAGGTAGATATTGATGATCTTTTTCATGCATAATTGTAAGAATCTAAATAAAGTTTTAGCGGACACTAATAATATTTATTATGATGGTAAACTATTCCTTTATTATGTACAATCGAGTAGGAGGAAAACGAAGTAGTTTTCTTCCTACTCGATTTCCGACCTCTCACACCACCGTACGTGCGGTTCCGCATACGGCGGTTCTTCGTTTA
>OMWI01000054.1 GCA_900314715.1 uncultured Prevotellaceae bacterium
TTACTTTCCCTCGCTTCGCGAACAGTGACCGTTGGTTCGCCATACCTATCGGCATGGCTGCATAGCTGGCTACTATTATCCAATGCCTACGGCATTCCTCCTTCTTTTTCAAATAGATAGCCAATTCAATGATATGAAACTACGGCAAGTAATAAAGATTCAATCTTAATTCCCCTACTAAATATCGACATAGCCTTTTTATGTTGAGTGTTTAGTGTTGAAAAGTTAGAAATTGGTCTAATTTCGAATACTTCTATTTTGCGTTTTTTATGTGAATTATGACGTTTTCGCCAAGACCTCCCCTAATTTTAGTTAAGTATCTTGTTTCCAATTGGTTATATATTTAAAGACCTCATGTAATACCTCACCTAACACCTCACCTAAGACCTCACCTAAGACCTCACGTTTTGTTGCCTTGGTTTTCGGTTGATACTTCTCGTATTCGTTCATTTTGAGTGAATCATACGACAACTTAATCACCCCTTTTTTCGCCAACTTACCTATGCATCGACGTGAGGTGTTACATGAGGTGTTACATGAGGTGTTAGGTGAGGTGTTACATGAGGTCTTGAAAAATACAACTCATTGATATATAGAAAATTAAGAGAAAAACGGGAGGTCTTCAAGGAAACTACAAAATTCATATCTTTTCGTCTTGTAAATCATGTGTTTGTCTATTGTAAACGATATATTTACCACCGCTAAACATATCGTTTATCAGCGTTCACATGAGGTGCTATTTGATAGCTTGTAATGATGAAGAGTGGGGAGAAATCGAAAAGACCGCATCCATGACAGATGCGGCCTTTTGCTAAATTGAAATTTTTAAAATCACTTGTACTAACTAACTTTTATTTAATCACTTTAACTACTTTTCCGTTATTCTGTTTGATGATGTTGATTCCATGCTGTATCGTGTTGGTCTTGCGACCGTCTGCGGTATAGATGGATTCGGTATTGGATTCTGAAGATTGGAACGTACTGATTGCATCGGCTACGGTTGGAATGGCTTTCTCACTCAAACCACCTTGTTCGTTAGCTGCTTGGATAGTATAATTGCTACCGTCGGTATACTCAAACTCACAATCTGTGGTGAATCCTACCACTTCACCGTCTTTTACTACCACGTAGCAGATAGAGTAGGGAACAGGTTCCCAAACCAACTTGTTATCCTTAATTGATACTACAGGAGCATCGCAAGCCTCGCAGAGCAGTTCGGGTTGCCAATTATCATCACCACCCATCACGTTCTTGATGGTGTATTGGGCTGCCTCTTCTGGAGTGAGGTAATTCTTGGCCTTACCATAAATCTTTTCTCCGTTCTCCGTCCTATAGTAAGTATCACGACGTTGAGAGAGGTCAACGGGATTACCATCAGCATCCACGGTGTTGTAATCAGCCCACAATGAAGGAAGTCCGCCCATCGTCTCATACCATCCTGCGGCAGGAATGTTGATGAATGTCTGCGTGTTGATGAACACCGTCTTTGGTGAGTTGTGCCAAGGACGACCGAGCCAAATGTCTGTTACGTTCATGCCAGGCAATGGACGGATTACGTTGTTCATGAAGACATATCCCCACTTCACGTCGGCAGCATGACTTGGTGCTACGATATATCCACCAGAAGGACGGTTGATTTCGAGCGTATCGCCATCGAGATATACGTTACCTGAATTGTAGATGAAGTCAACGGCACCTTCAATCTTGGAATTACGGATGAAGTGACGATTGTTGGATGTAGAGGTGGTAATCCATGTATCTTGATAAGAGAGCAATGCTACCTTGTTCATAGCGATACGGTCACCGCCAGTATTGAGAGCCAATGCTTGAGGACCAGCTTGTTTCTCGTGTCCCCAGATATTTTCCATCGTGAGGTTCTCTATGAAGATGTTGTCAGAGTTGATGACTACCGTTGCACCTACGCTAACGTGTACGGCATTGTCGCCACCGCTCAAACGATCGTCCTTGATGATAACCTTGTCGCGGTCTTGTCCGATGAGGTTGATATATGGCTTTGTCTTAGGAATGTCAACATGTTCCTTGTATTCGCCATTCTTGATGAAGATGAGCCAAGGAGTAGCGCGGCCAACAGGAGCGGCATCAATAGCTTCTTGAACAGACTTGTAGTCGCCCGTTCCGTCTTGTGCTACAACAGCATCATAAACCTTAGACTCAGGTTGCTTGCGCTCCATGGTAGTAAAGTTGATGGTTGTACCAGCAACCTTGTTGCCACTACGACTGAGCAATACGCCTCCAGGCATGGTAAACGTGTAATCCGTAGCATATTTCAAACCTGCATACTTGAAGATGGCAGTCTTTCCGCTGATAATAGGAGTGATTTCCTCACCGTCAAGCGTAGCATTGCCTTCACCAGCTTTCACCTTCTTGTCGAATGTCAAGATGATAGAACCATTGGCACTAACGCCACTTGCACCGTTTTCGGGATTGCTTGATACGAGGATAGCTTCTTCGTCGGCTAAAGCACCAGCATCTGCGGTGATGAATACATCGCTGATAGCAAGACCATCATAGTCGGTGGAATTACCTACCAACTCACTCTCGCGGTCTGGCATCCAACGGATATAAATGCGCTCTTGTTCGTCAGCGTCTTGTGGTAATTCCACATCCTCTAAGTCAAACCATCCTGCACCCGTGATGTTGAATGTAGCAACGGTGGTATAATTCTCGCCATCGATAGAATACTGGAGGTGGTTTGTGCTATATGTATTATAGCTGCATCCCAAAGAACTTGTTACCTTGATGTTCTTGTATCCCTTGGTAGAGAATGAAGCCTCGAAATAGTAACCTTGTGAACGTACCTTCCAGATACGAGCGCCCCAACGACCGTTCTCGGCACCATTGTTGATACCGCGTGTGAGCCATGACGTTGTTGCACCTTCTGCGTTGTGGAGAGAAAGCAAACCAGCATTCTCGGAATCGCTCTTATAGTCGGCTGCACGTTCTTGGTTTGGAGAATCGTAATAGAAATCCCAACCTACGATATAATCGGCAGCAGAGAAGTTAGCGGTGATTTCTTGGTCGCTATCCATTCTGATAGTACGTTCAGCGTCCGTACTCTCGTCTTCCCATCCAATGAAAGTCAATACCTTATTGGAAAGAGCGGTCAGTTTTACGTCATCGCCCTCCTCGTACATGCGTTTTCCGTCAATCATGGTACCTTCTGGAGAAATCTGAACGAGGTTGTCGCGTGCTCCTTCTGTCAATTTTATATTTAATGCGTAAGTATTGTTCTTGGTGAATGTTGCGATCAACTCGGTATCATCAGTAATGTTGAAAGAATAAGGATTCTCAGTAGACACCTCATTTCCTTCACCATCGGTCCATGCAGAGAAATGATAACCAAAGTTATCGGCAACAGATACGGTCACTTCATCACCCTCGTCAAATACGTCGCTATTTGGCGTGATGGTGAGTTTTGCTGCTTCGTCGCTACTCAATGAAACGACGAGCTTGCATTGCTTAGCATCTTGAGTTGTGCCATTTACAACACCTTCGATAATGATATCAGAGAAACCTACTTGCTTGGTGTTGCCCAATGAATAAAGGTTGAGGCGCAAACCGCAAAGTCCGTCGCTTGCCTTAGCATCCATGATTTCCTCAGAGAAAGCAGTTACGTTTGGTGTGGCATTGTTACGAGCAGGGATAACCTCTGTTGCAATGCCTAAAGTCGTCAAATCGCTGTTAACCCAAGTAACGTCAATCTTACCACCGTCGGTTCCATAGCGAGTAGTGTTGAATGATACGCTTGTCGGCGTGAAAGTTAAACCAGCCTTTGGTATCATGTAGAAGCAGATGGCATTACCGTCGTTAGCCGAACCTTCATTAGAAGTAATAGGCTGGTAACGTGTTTGTCCGCTATTCACGTCTTTCAGAATAAGTCCATTACCATGTTCGGTATAGTTGGTCTTAAACCATCTTTCTGCACCTTCGCTATAAGTACCCACTTGTCCTTCAACACCTTGGTTGAATGGGAACGTGATAGTTGCAGTTTGATTATCTACTGTTTCTGCCACGAATTTCTCCTTACCCGTAAACGTGATATTGTTGACGTTGGCAGTTGTACCATTGCCACCGACTGAATTGAAGGTGATAATCATGGTATACTTACCCTGAAGCATTTCTTTCGTACGCAAAGTGTACGACTTAGAACTTGCATCCCAATTGCCATTGTTCTCGATGTCTACGTCTTGGTTGCAAACTTCGTTACCCTCAGCATCGGTGATGGTGAAGTTCAAGGATACATTGTCTTGTTGTGTTCCTGCCGTGAAATTAATATCATAGTAGGAAGCGTTCATTTGGTTGTCCAACTTATAAGTAGCAATGTCACCATTCATCATGTAATCGATGTGATGGTCGGAAGCGAAGTTAGCACGACTGCCTTTCAATTCACCATTCTCCATTGCCCAAGGATGCTCTTCATCAGTTGGGATGATATTAACAACTTCTACTTCCGTGAAGTTTGCCGTGATTTCCGTATTTCCATTAACGGTATAGGTAAATGGATTCTCCGTAGACAGTTCGTTTCCTTCTGCATCAGTCCAACTGGCAAATTCGTATCCACGATTAGGTGCTGCCGTGAAAGTAACGTCGGAACCTGGAACGACTACACTGTTGCTGGGTTCTGTAGAAACCTTACCTGCACCGCTGGGTTGAACGTTTGTAGTAAGTAGAGCAAGGTCGCCCACTTCGAGTTCATTGAACACGATGTTGTTCACGTTAGAAGTATAACCACCGCCACTAAGGAAATTGATGACAAAGGTTTTCTCGCCCTCAGCCATTTGAGTAGTCGTTACTTTATAAGTAGAGAAAGCTTGCCATCCGTTGTTGGCAACGTCAATGGTTTTGTCAAGTTCTACATCTCCAGTAGCATCGTCGGTAATGACGAGGCGTAAGGTATTGCCAGCATTGGCTGTAGCGGCACCGAGCGAAATCTCATAGATAGCACCGTCCTTTGTGTTGTTCAATGCAAAAGTGGCAGAGCCAGGATTGCGGAAAGAGTCGAATTGTGGGTCTTCCACACCCTCGGTTTTTATCACGCCATTGACAAGTGTAGCCTTGTTGAGGTCTAGCGGTTCGTCGTATGGCAAAGAGATGGCGTTGGGATTTTCCACAAATTCATCTCCGGAAATAGTGATATAATCCAGATTCCAATTAGAAGAGAAACCATTTCCATAAATCAATCTCACGATTACTTCTTTTGCGTTGACAGCAGGAATATTCAATGTGCCTGCATTGTAAGTCCACCATGTGCCAGCACATAAATACTCACCAGCCTCTTTCCATGTATTTCCACCGTCTATACTATATACGGCTTTCATGGTAGCCTCGGCATTTCCACCGTATGCGCACGCCAAATCTATGGTTACGTTCTTGTAACCTTTGGTCGGGAAACGCAATTCATAATAGTTGTTGTGTTGAGAAGCGTCGGTGAAATCAGAGATGTTGTTTGCCTCTGTGTCATTTACCACGCGAAAAACATGATTGTTCCATCCAGAGCAAAGTTGCCAATAGCGGCTTGTTTTACCCGTGATGGTATAATCAGACAATGTGCCAACAGATTCATTGGCAATGAAAATTGGCGCACCAGCATTGAACCATTGCGCTCCAACTTCCGCCCAAGGCGAATCATTAGGTGTGTAGACATTCTCATTCACGTCGTATCCCGTTTCGAATGTCCATTTTGCCAACTCAATAGGGTCTGCACTTAATGGCAGATTACCCAAGAAAAGAGCCAGCAAAACTAAAATTTGCAATTTACTTTTTTTCATCTTTTGATAGTTTATTGATTATTGATAGATTGTTTTTATCGTGCGAAAAGTACCGTCTGCCATCTGCTGACATACGATGTTGATACCTCTTTGCAGAGTGTTTCTGCGGCTTCCGTCAATGGAATAGATGTGTTGTCCCACGATGTTGGGATTGTCAATCGTACGAACTCCCGCCGTAGCATCTGTTGCCATACCGTGAATGGTGAGGTCGGAGAGGCAGATAGTCTTGCCTGTTGCGGAACCATTATACCAAGGATAGACACGAACGAGCAATTCTTGTCCCTCTTCAAGTTTGATGACTGGCTTTGCTTCCACATATTGCATATTGTTGGCAGGCATCTTCTTCATCTCAAAAATGGTGGTGCGCGTCTCGAAATTGTCAGTGGAATAGTAGATATGCGAGCACATACCATTACCGCCACAACCACATACGAAGAGGCTAATCTCGTCGATGCTCAACGTCATTCCTGCCGTTGGCTTGATTCCCCATTGAATATATCGCTCGGGATTGTCGTCAATCTCATCGCCTGGCCAAGCATCACCCGTAAGCAAGTTGCGCTGAGTCTTGCGCGAAGCGTCAAATCCCGTCCATTCAGGCCATGTGGTGTTAGCGTTGGGATTGGAATAACGTTGTACGTACATGCCCGTAAAAGTTTCGGGAAGTACTTCCGCAGGTCCTGTCAATTCATAGCTATCGTCTTTCTCCAATCTCCAATACGCTTTCACTTCCGTACCGCCTTCTAAGGTTACGGCAACAGCTTTCACGGGAATCTCAATCACCTTTTCGCCTTGCGTTACGGTAATCGTACCATTTGTTTCGCCAGCTTCCTCAAGTGTTACTTGTGCATAGAAGGTTTGGACGAGCGTTCCTGCTTGGTAATTGACGCTCAAGGTAGATTGCCAATTTGCCTTGTCGGTGGATAATGCGATTCCTTCAGAACCACTGATGGTTACGGTACCTTGTTCTGGAGTAAGGCTAAAGCCATTCAAGGTAAACTCCTTGCGTAAACTCTGTCCTTTATATGCCTCTCCCATATCGGCAGAAGCAGGATTGACACTCAAATCAGAAGGTAAGGAAATGGCATCGGTCAATATTCCTTGCGCTTTCATCAATTCTGCACATTTGCGTGCAACGAGTAAAGCGCCAGTAGTGTTGAAGTGCGTGCTTCCATCACCATCAAACAAATACTCATGACATTTAGCGTCGCCATAACTCTCATATAGTTCTGCCGTGGATGATGTTAAGTCGATGAAAGGCACATCTTTTTCTATCGCCAATTGATGCATGTGATAAGGATAGTCCATCGTGTGGTCATTGGAAGGAACGCTCTGGTTTGTTTTGATGCCAGTTTCCGTTAAAACAGAAAAGCTGTCACCTAAATCATGGCGACCATTACGACGAATCTTTGAACCAGTAAAGTAACTACGACAAACAGGAGCTACAAGCAAAGGGTAAGCTCCCAAGGCCTTCACTTCATCAACGATTTTGGCTAAGTTTTGCTTGAATGTGGTGGAAGGAACGGTTCCACGAAGATCAACTGCAGCCGCAGCAGAGGTGTTTCCTATACTTTTATAATATGCTTGCAATGCATAACCATCCATACCGCTATTCTTTTCATCGTTATGCGCGAATTGAATAATGACATAATCACCTTCTTTTACGTTCTTTTTGGCTGTTTGCCATAATTCATTGTAACCTCCATAACTATCACGACCACCTTTGGCGTAATTAATGGAAGTCCAGCCATTTGTGAGGAATTGTCCGAAGTACATACCCCAACCTCTCGTAATGGTTGCAGATTCATCATAGTTTGCCATGGTAGAATCTCCGATGGTATGTACCTTACCAGACGAGGCACTGATGAGTGTCAGTGCCACGACAATGGTAAAAATGCTTAGTAGTTTTTGTTTCATTTTTTGTTTTGTAGATTTGTTTCTTTGTATGTTTTGAAAATCGTTTGTTCTTGAATAGGCTTTCGTAAGAATGACAATCTTCGGTTAGACCGTCGTCTTTTTCTGCTTGCAAAATTAGGTAGATAACTTGAATCGATTGGGTAAAATCATTCAATTCATGGATAATAATTGATTCAAAAGGCTGGATTTGCATGATTTTCCACCTGAAATGACGCAATTTTCCACCAAAATGAATGATTTTCCATAAAGTTTGTATCATTTGAGAAAAATTTTGAAACGTGAGAAAATTGTCAACTATCACTTTACAACTCGCAAATATGCTATTTACGACTCATAAACATATTATTTATGACTCATAAACATACTATTTATGACTCGTAAACATTATATATATTGCAAAGGTCGAAACATTTCAGAAAGGAATTCGATGAGGATATGAAGAAAATGGTTTAAGTTTTGTTTTTCTAAATTATTTCTCTTATGATTAGAAAAGTTTCGTCATTTTTTTGTAATTTTGCCAACGTTATAAATAACGTAACAATATGCCAGAGATTTGCCATTTCTACGGAATCGTCATCACAATGTATTTGCCTGACAATAATCCGCCACATTTCCATGTGCGTTACAACGAGTATCGTGCTACTATCGATATTCAGACAGGTAAGGTGACAGGACAGATGCCACGACGGGCCCTGCATCTTGTGTTCGAATGGCTCGACTTACACAAGGATGAACTGATGGAGAACTGGGAACGCATGGAGAATGGCGAGACTTTGGTAAAGATTAACCCACTGGATTAGCGTATGGAACAGAAGAATGAACTGAAATGGGTAATAGCAGCTCACACGCTTGACGATTATCGCATGCACCTTACTTTTAATGATGGTTGCCAGCGTATCTTCGACTGTCTGCCCCTCATCGAGAAGTATAAACTATTTGCCCCCTTACGAGACAAAGACATTTTCAATCATTTTGATCTTGATGGTTGGACGGTATGTTGGCTCAATGGCACTATAGACATTGCGCCTGAGCATCTTTATGAGATGGGTGTTGCAGCATAGCAATTTAAATTTCAAGGACATCGTGCAATACCGTTCAGGCGAATTTGCAATTCACCTGCCGTGAATGTAAGAATTTGTAATTCGATATGCTTAATAGATTAATTCATAAAATATGATTATGATTAAAAAATATATTTTCAAGGCACTAATATTATATGTGGGTTATTTTATAATATGTATTGGTTTGGATGCAATATTCCGAGATGTTAAACCACTGGAAGAATATGCGATAAATGCAGTTTTCGGCACTGTATTTGTTTTGGCATTATGTTATCTCGACGACAAAGGTTGGAATTCGTGGAAAAGAGTAGGTAATCTTTTTCGGAAGAAGAACAATTAATAGATGAAAAATCAAATTTGACGTCTTGTTTCGTAGCAAAAAAGATGTCTTTTGTATACTTTGCGAAGTATATATACCATTGAAATCAGTAACTCAAAGGCTTTCTTTGTGTTAATTACTATCTTCGTTTCCAGTTTTTGATGGGGTATAAAGCAGAAAAACATCAATTTTTTTGCATATTAATAAAAAAAGATGTAATTTTGCACCCGTTCAGTGGAATGAGGGACTCACTTATGAGTTCCCTCATTTTTATTTAATTAATAGATATGATAGATAAAAACATCGTAAAAGACATCGTAGAGGAGTGGTTGAAAGATAAAGAATACTTCTTGGTGGACGTGGAGGTTAGTGCTGATAATAAAATCGTAGTGGAAATCGACCACGCAGATGGTGTTTGGATTGAAGATTGTGTAGAATTAAGCAAGTTTATTGAAGATCACTTCGATCGTGATGAAGAAGACTTCGAATTGGAAGTAGGTTCCGCAGGGTTGGGACAACCCTTTAAGGTACCACAACAGTATATCAACTTCATCGGAAAGAATGTAGAGGTGATGGAAACTGGTGGAAAGAAAGTACAAGGAATCCTGAAGTCGGTAGATGGTGAGGATTTCGTGGTAACAGTACAAGAGAAAGTTAAAGTGGAAGGTAAGAAACGTCCTGTTTTGATGGATGTTGACCACGCCTATAACATGAATCAAGTAAAATATACAAAATATTTAATCAGTTTTAAATAAGGCTATGGCAGCAAAAAAACAAGAAGAAGCGGTGAGCTTGGTAAAGACGTTCGAGGAGTTTAACGAGACCAAGAAGATTGACCGGAATACTCTTATGAGTGTGTTAGAGGAAAGTTTCCGTAATGTTTTAAGCAAGATATTCGGTAGTGACGAGAATTTTGACGTGATTGTCAATCCCGAAAAAGGAGATTTTGAAATCTATTGGAACCGTATCGTTGTACCTGACGGAGAAGTGGAAGATGAAAACAAACAGATTTCATTGAGCGAGGTGCATAAGACAGCTCCTGACTTTGAGGTAGGTGAGGAATTCTCTGAGCGTGTTGATTTCTCTAAGTTCGGTCGTCGTGCCATCTTGAACTTGCGTCAGACGTTGGCTTCAAAGGTTTTGGAACTTGAACACGACTCCTTATATAATAAATATAAGGATAGGGTAGGTCAAGTGATTTCAGGTGAAGTTTACCAAGTGTGGAAACGTGAAGTCTTGTTGGTTGACGATGAGAACAATGAGTTGATTCTCCCGAAAGCTGAACAAATCCCTGCAGACCAATACCATAAGGGAACAACCGTTCGTGCGCTTATCTTGCGTGTAGACAATGAGAACAACAATCCCAAAATCATCTTGTCGCGTACCAGCCCATTGTTCTTGCAACGCTTGTTGGAGGCAGAAGTGCCAGAAATCAATGATGGTTTGATTTCCATTAAGAAGATTGCCAGAATGCCAGGTGAACGTGCGAAAGTTGCCGTAGAGAGTTACGATGACCGTATCGATCCCGTTGGTGCTTGCGTAGGCGTAAAAGGAAGTCGTGTTCACGGTATCGTGAGAGAATTGTGTAACGAGAATATCGACGTTATTAACTACACCTCCAATTTGAAGTTGTTTATCCAACGTTCGTTAAGTCCTGCCAAGATTTCAAGCATCAATATCGATGAAGAGAATCATAAGGCAGAAGTGTTCTTGAAACCAGAAGAAGTAAGCTTGGCTATTGGTAGAAACGGACTCAATATCAAGCTCGCCTCTATGTTGACAGAATATACGATTGACGTATTCCGTGAGGTGGATGAAGAAGACGATGAAGATATCTACTTGGATGAATTCAACGATGAAATCGACCAGTGGATTATCGATTCCATCAAGTCGGTTGGCTTGGATACTGCAAAGGCTGTGTTGAAAGCACCACGCGAATTGTTGGTTGAGAAGGCTGACTTGGAGGAAGAAACCGTAGATTATGTACTCTCTGTGCTACGTGCCGAGTTCGAGCAGTAGTATTTGTGGATTTGAGCAAATCTTCTTCCACATTTTTTCAATAATAATAAAATCACAAACCAAATAAATAAATGAGCATCAGATTAAATAAAGCAATTCGTGAATTGAATATAGGATTTCAAACGGCAGTTGAATTCCTGACAAAGAAATACAATCTGGAAAGCGGAGACCTTGAGTTGACTTCCAAAATCAGCGATGAGCAATACGACGCGTTGATAGAGGTGTTCAAGAAAGACAAGGAGACGCGTAACCAGGTGGCTCAACTTTTCCAAAAGAAGCCAAAAGAGAAGAAGAAAGTAGAAGTCAAGGATACCCGTGCGGAAGTTTTGTTGGAGTCATCCAAGCAACAGAAGTTTAATCCGTTGGGCAAGATAGACCTTGACCATTTGAATAAGAAGCCAGAAGTAAAGAATCAAGCGAAGTCGGAGAAGACCGTTGAGGAAATTGTTGAATCTGTAGCTCCTGAAATTGTTGAACCAGAGAAGGTGAAGGTGGCTGCCGTTACACCAGAACCTAAAGTGGAGGATGCTCCCGTTGAGAGTCCAAAACCTGCGGAAACGAAAAAAGAAGAAAAGCCTGCTCCCGTAGTGGAAGAAAAGCCTGTCGTTAAGCCAGAGAAAGAGGTGAAACCACAAGAGGCTCCCATCGTGGATAAACCTAAAAAGGAAACGATTGTTGAGGAGGCTCCTGCAAAGAAGGAAAAAACTCCACAAGAAAAGAAAACTGTGGAAGCTCCTAAGACCGTTGTGGTGGAAACTCCCAAGGTGAAAGAAGAAAAGGCAAGTATTGAGGAGGTAAAGAAGGTTGAGGCTCCTGTCGTTGAAGAAAAAGAAGAGGAAACACAACCTGAAAAGCCAACCTTGTTCCAACTGAATAGTGAGAAGAAGATTTTGGAGAATGCTCCTCAACTGAAGATACAAGGAAAGTTGGACCTTGATTCGCTGAATCAAAGTACTCGTCCTAAGAAAAAAACCAAAGAAGAAAAGCGTAAGGAACGCGAGGAGAAAAACATGCTTCGTGGTCAGCAACAAGAGCAACGTTCCGAACAAAAGAAGAAACGCGACCGTATTAATAAGGTACGTGTAGACATCAATGCTGCATCTAATCAACAAACTCCTAATCCAGAATCCAAGAAGAAGGATAAGAAGAAGAAAGTGCGTGGTCGTCAGAAACCATTAGAGGTGAACGAGGAAGATGTAGCACGTCAAGTAAAGGAGACTTTGGCTCGTTTGACCAATAAGACCAATCAAAACAAGAAGGGTGCCAAGTATCGTAAGGAGAAGCGTGAGGCTGTTCAAGAGCGTCTGAATGAGGAATTGTCAGCAGAACGCGCTGAAAGCAAGGTTCTGAAACTGACCGAGTTCGTTACGGTTAGTGAGTTGGCTACGATGATGAATATCGGAGTAACCCAAGTCATTGGTACGTTGATGAGTGTTGGTATTATGGTATCTATCAACCAACGCTTGGATGCTGAAACCATCAACTTGGTTGCTGATGAGTTTGGTTTCAAGACAGAATATGTAAGTGCTGAAGTACAAGAAGCCGTAAGCGAGGAGGAAGATGACGAGAACGACCTTGTTCCGCGTGCTCCAATCGTAACGGTTATGGGACATGTCGATCATGGTAAGACTTCATTGCTCGACTATATTCGCAAGACCAATGTCATCGCTGGTGAGGCTGGTGGTATTACCCAGCACATTGGAGCCTATAACGTGAAATTGGAAGATGGTCGTCGTATCACGTTCCTTGATACCCCAGGTCACGAGGCATTTACTGCCATGCGTGCTCGTGGTACTCAGGTAACCGATATCGCCATCATTATCATTGCTGCCGATGATAGCGTGATGCCTACCACAAAAGAAGCAATTGCCCATGCGCAAGCAGCTAATGTTCCGATGGTGTTTGCCATTAACAAGATAGACAAACCAGGTGCTAATCCTGAAAAGATACGTGAAGATTTGGCACAAATGAACTTGCTCGTAGAGGATTGGGGAGGTAAATACCAATGCCAAGAAATCTCTGCCAAGAAAGGTTTAGGTGTCAATGATTTGTTGGAGAAGGTTCTTCTTGAGGCTGAAATGCTTGACTTGAAAGCTAATCCAAACCGTAAGGCGACAGGAAGTGTTATCGAGAGTTCTTTGGATAAGGGTCGTGGTTATGTTTCTACTGTCCTTGTTTCCAACGGAACATTGAAGATTGGTGACAATGTGATTGCCGGAACAAGTTATGGTCGTATCAAGGCTATGTTTAATGAGCGTAACCAAAGGATTGAAGTGGCACGTCCTGCCGAACCTTGTATTATTCTTGGTTTGAACGGTGCACCAACTGCTGGTGATACTTTCCATGTGCTTGAAACCGAACAAGAGGCACGTGAGATTGCCAACAAACGTTTGCAATTACAACGTGAGCAAGGCATTAGAACACAAAAGAAGTTTACGCTCGACGATATCTCTCATCGTATCGCTTTGGGTGAGTTCCATGAACTTAACATCATTGTGAAGGGTGATACGAATGGTTCTATTGAGGCATTGAGCGACTCGTTCATTAAGTTGTCTACCGAGAAAGTTCAAGTTAATGTCATCAACAAGGCCGTCGGACAGATTTCTGAGAATGATGTCATGTTGGCAAGTGCTTCTGATGCCATCATCGTAGGTTTCCAAGTTCGTCCTTCTGCTGATGCTCGTAAGGTAGCAGAACGTGAAGGCGTTGAAATCAACACTTACTCTATCATTTATGACGCTATCGACGACATCAAGTCAACGATGGTGGGTATGCTTGATAAGGTGAAGAAGGAAATCGTTACTGGTGAAATTGAAGTGAAGCAAGTATTCAAGATATCCAAGGTCGGAACCGTTGCTGGTGGTTTGGTTATTGAAGGTAAGGTTCATAACAAAGACAAGGCTCGTGTTGTTCGCGATGGTATCGTGATTCATACGGCTCCAATCAGTGCTTTGAAACGTTACAAAGATGACGCGAAGGAGGTGGCTACTGGTTTGGAATGCGGTATTTCCTTGACCAATTTCAACGATATACAAGAAGGAGATATTATCGAAACATTCACCGAGATTGAGGTACAGCAGAAGTTATAAGACTTGAAAACCAAGATTTAAGGATTGAAGAAAGATAAGAAGATACGTTCTTTTGCCCGTAGGCTGATGAGACGGATAGGTCTCGCTCAGCTTATTGTCATGGGACTTGCCTCATGGCTGATTTATGAATTTGCACGCGAATTCGTAAAGGATGAGGAGACGAGGCTGTATCAAAGTTATCTGAATGTATCGAATCAGTCCATTAACCTTATGTTGTCTGATGTACGAGTGAGTACGACCAACCGTGTGGAAGAAATACAAGACCATCTGGGTGAACCAGCCCGTCTAAAAGAAATCATGCGCCGCATTGTTGAGTCTAATCCTTGTATCCGCAGTTGCGGTTTGAGTTTTGTAGCAGATTATTACCCAAAGAATAGTACATGGTCACGTCCGTATGCTATACGTCCGGACAGTGGTTCCGTCGAACCCCGCATTGTTGACAAAACTTCACGGGAGTATCTCTCGAAAGAGTGGTTCAAGGAAGCAGTTGCTGCTGACTCTGCATATTGGTCAAAGCCGTTTTTTGACACTACAGATTCCGTGACACCGTTATCTGCCTACATGATTCCCATTCATGACAAGCGAGGCAAGATTGTTGCCATTCTGGGGGCTGACATTAAACTTGATTTTTTCAGTTCTCACATGATGAATGGCATCGACATGAATGGTGATGATGTTGAACTATATTTAAATATAGACAAAGCCGCAACAACGAGTAGCGAGAACGATGAGAGAAATGAAAACGGCATAGACTTGTGGAAAGACCGTCAATGGCGGTTTGTGAACTACAATTTTATCATCGACGGTGATGGTACGTTTATTTCACATCCTAATAAAAACCGTATTCTCAAAGAAAACTATTTCGAACTCGCCAAGGAAACTACAGATACTATTGATGACTTCATCGGTCGGCAAATGGTAGCAGGTAAGAATGGCACTTACGAGGATAACAAAGGCAATGCTGCCTCTTTTGTTTTCTTAGATTCAGAAGACTTTTCCTCGTATGTTTTCTTCCAACCCATTGCGCATACCAATTGGTCTATAGGCTTGGTTGTACCTCGTTTGTTGATTGATGGTATTGCCATGTCGATAGGTATTGTACTTTTGTTGCTCATTGGTCTCGGTTTGTTGGCAGGAAGAATCGTAGGCCGAATCGTTATCAAGCGTATGATGAAACCTCTGACAAAACTGGCTGGTTCTGCCAATGAGGTGGCCAAGGGAAATTTCTTAACACCATTGCCAGTTATCAAGCATAATGATGAGATTAAGCTTTTGCGTGATTCTTTTGAAGGCATGCAACACTCACTGACGGATTATGTTGAGGAACTGAAATCGACTACAGCCTCAAAGGCTGCTATCGAAAATGAGTTGAAGGTGGCACACAATATACAGATGTCTATGCTGCCCAAAACCTTCCCGCCTTATCCCGAACGTCACGACATTGATATTTACGGCACACTGACACCAGCGAAGGATGTCGGTGGTGACCTATTCGATTTCTTTATCCTTGACGAGCGGCTCTTTTTCTGCATCGCTGATGTTTCTGGCAAGGGTGTTCCTGCCTCACTGCTCATGGCTGTTACCCGCTCGCTTTTCCGTAACATATCAGCTCATGTGAGTGAACCGCACCATATTGTTAGCACACTTAATAATGCCATGACAGAGGGTAATGAAACCAATATGTTCGTAACATTGTTCGTCGGTGTGCTTGAACTTGCCACAGGCCGTCTTGCATATTGTAACGCCAGTCATCTTGCACCTCTGATTGTTGGAGAGAGTGTTAGTACGCTGCCATGTGATCCGAATATTCCCATCGGCGTCATGGATGGTTGGGAATACACTTTACAGGAGATCACATTGGCACCAGATTCTACTATTTTCCTCTATACCGATGGATTGAACGAGGCTGAAGATGTTAGCCATGCACAGTTTGGTGAACAACGCATCATCGATATTGCTACATCGATGAAATGCACACATACAGAGCAAGAGACGTTTACCCATATTTCACCCCTAACTTTGGTCAATGCCATGTTGGAGGCTGTTCGCACCTTTGTTGGTGAAGCAGAACAAAGTGATGATTTGACGATGCTCGCCATCAACTATATCAAGAAAAATGAGTGACAACAACAAAAACATAATACCTGAAGAAAATAATGGTAATGAACTGGTACGTCGCATAGCCGAACAGAAATATGAGTTTGGCTTTACTACTGATGTTCATACTGAAATCATTGAGAAAGGGCTGAACGAGAATGTCGTTCGGCTCATCTCAGCTAAAAAGGAAGAGCCTGCTTGGATGTTGGACTTCCGTTTAAAGGCTTTCCATTATTGGGAAACATTGAAACAACCTACTTGGGGACATGTGCATTTGCCTAATATTGATTATCAAGGTATTAGTTATTATGCCGACCCAATGGCAAAGAAACCGAAAGGTGACGGTAAGATTGATCCAGAATTGGAAAAGACTTTTGATAAGTTGGGCATTCCCTTGGAAGAACGGTTGGCTCGGAGTGGTACGGCGGTAGATGCGATTATGGATTCCGTGTCGGTAAAGACAACCTTCAAGGAAAAATTAGCCGAAAAAGGAATTATCTTCTGTTCTATTGGCGAAGCCATTAAGACTTATCCTGATTTGGTACGCCAGTATTTGGGTACTGTTGTTCCTTATCGTGACAATTTCTATGCAGCCTTGAATAGTGCGGTATTTAGTGATGGTTCTTTTGTCTATATTCCCAAAGGTGTTCGTTGTCCGATGGAACTCAGCAGTTATTTCCGCATTAATGCACGAAATACAGGACAATTTGAACGTACCTTGATCGTGGCTGATGATGATTCGTACGTTTCTTATCTCGAAGGGTGTACCGCTCCGATGCGTGATGAGAACCAATTACATGCTGCGATAGTTGAAATCATTGTCAATGATAGGGCAGAAGTGAAGTATTCCACCGTACAAAACTGGTATCCTGGTGATGAAAACGGAAAAGGTGGCGTATTGAATCTCGTAACCAAACGTGGTGAATTGCGTGGAGAGCATTCAAAATTATCGTGGACACAAGTGGAAACAGGTTCTGCAATAACGTGGAAATATCCCTCTTGCGTGTTGCGTGGTGATTATAGCGTGGCGGAATTTTATTCCGTGGCTGTTACCAACAATTACCAAGAAGCCGATACGGGTACAAAAATGATTCATATCGGTAAAAATACCAAATCTACGATTATCTCCAAGGGTATTTCCGCTGGTCATTCACAAAATTCCTATCGTGGTTTGGTACGTGCTACGTCGAATGCTGACAATGCCCGCAATTATTCCAGTTGCGATTCCTTGTTGTTGGGAAGTAATTGCGGTGCGCATACATTTCCTTATATGGATGCTCACAATCCTACTGCTATATTTGAACATGAAGCAACGACTTCAAAAATCTCTGAAGACCAATTGTTTTATTGCAATCAACGGGGTATTCCCACAGAACAGGCGGTAGGGCTTATCGTAAATGGATATGCGAAGGAAGTGCTCAACAAACTACCTATGGAATTTGCCGTTGAAGCTCAAAAGTTGCTGAGTGTTTCATTGGAAGGTACCGTTGGATAGAATATCATTCATGGTTGAATCTGTAAAGGATGCGAATATCCTTTTGATAGGTGATTAGAATACAAATAGAGAAAAAGAAATATGTTAGAAGTACATAACTTGCACGCAAAGATAGGCGACAAGGAAATATTAAAAGGTATAGACCTTGTCATTAAGGAGGGCGAAACCCATGCTATCATGGGACCCAATGGCTCTGGCAAATCTACGCTTAGTGCCGTGTTGGTGGGTAATCCTCTTTATGAAGTTACTGAAGGTGAGGTTTGGTTTAATGGAAAGAATCTGTTGGAGATGAAACCAGAAGACCGCGCCCATGAGGGATTGTTCCTTTCTTTTCAGTATCCCGTGGAAATACCAGGCGTTTCCATGACGAATTTCATGCGTGCAGCAATCAATGAGAAACGTAAGTTTCAAGGACTAAATCCTTTGAATGCTTCTGATTTCATCAAGTTAATGCGTGAAAAACGGAAAATCGTAGAGTTGGATTCCAAGCTCAGCAACCGTTCCGTGAACGAAGGTTTCAGTGGCGGTGAGAAGAAACGAAATGAGATTTTCCAAATGGCTATGCTGGAACCTAAGTTGGCTATCTTGGATGAAACAGACTCTGGTCTTGACGTTGATGCCATGCGTATCGTTGCCGAAGGCGTGAATAAATTGCGTACTTCTGAAAATAGTCGTATCGTGATTACTCACTACGAACGATTGCTCGATATGATTAAGCCTGATGTGGTGCATATCTTGTATCAAGGTAGAATCGTGAAGACTGCAGGACCAGAATTGGCTAAGGAAATAGAGGTAAGAGGTTACGATTGGATAAAGGCAGAGGCAGATGGGCAGTGAACAGCAATATATTGAGTTGTACGAACAGGCTCGCCAAATGATATGTTCGCATTCGTCAGATACGATGAATGCCGTGCGAGAAGATGCCTTTGAGTGTTTTAAGAAACAGGGTTTCCCCTCTCGCAAGGTAGAACGGTATAAGTATACGGATATGTCTAAGTTGTTCGAACCTGACTATGGGTTGAACTTGAATCGTTTAGACATTCCCGTCAATCCATACGATGCCTTTCATTGTGATGTTCCTAATCTTAGTACATCTCTCTATTTCGTATTGAATGATTCTTTCTACAAGAAATTACTTCCCAAGAATCACCTTCCCGAGAACGTTATTATTGGTTCGTTAAGTGAGGAAGCAACCAAAAATCCCCAATTCATCGCTAAATATTATGCGAAGATTGCCGAGATGGAACAAGATGCCGTTACGGCATTAAACACCATGTTGGCACAAGATGGATTGTTGGTTTATGTACCTAAGAACGTGAAGTTGGATAAAACGGTTCAAGTAATTAATATCTTACGTTCTGATGTCGACTTGATGGTGAATCGTCGCGTATTGATAATCCTTGAACAAGGTGCAGAGGCAAAATTACTGTTCTGCGACCATGCTGCCGATGACAGGAATTTCCTCACGACGCAGGTTATTGAGGCATACGTTGGTGAAAATGCTTCCTTGGAGTTGTATTGCTTGGAGGAGACACATTATAAAAATGTACGGGTGAGCAATCTTTATATCCAACAAGAAGCCAATAGTCGTTTGAATCATCATGTGATTACGTTGCACAATGGAATTACTCGCAACCAAACTAATTTGGCTTTCAAGGGCGAAGGTTCGGAATGTGCTTTGTATGGTTGTGTGATTGCCGACAAGGAACAACATGTGGATAATAATACGTTGATTGACCACCAAGTAGGACATTGTACGAGTCATGAGTTATATAAATATGTGCTCGATGAAAAGGCGGTAGGCGCATTTGCTGGTAGAGTATTGGTTCGTCATAATGCCCAAAAGACGATTTCCGAGGAAGTGAACCAAAACTTGTGTGCTACTAAGGATACGAGAATGTACACCCAACCCATGTTGGAGATTTATGCTGATGACGTGAAGTGTTCTCATGGTTCTACGGTAGGTCAATTGAATGATGCCGCCATGTTTTATATGCAACAACGAGGCATCGGTGAAAAGGAAGCAAAGTTGTTGTTGGAATTCGCTTTTGTCAACGAAGTTATCGACCATATTCAGATGGAACCATTGCGCGACCGCTTGCGTTACTTGGTGGAAAAACGCTTTAGGGGCGAACTGAGTAAGTGCGAAGGTTGTAAGTTGTGTAAGTAATGTAGTGACCATAATAGATATTCCTATGTATGATATCGATTTAATCCGAAAGGATTTCCCCATATTGTCTCGTGAAGTGTATGGTAAACCATTGGTTTATCTTGATAATGCCGCTACCACGCAGAAACCTTTGTGCGTGCTTGATGCCATGCGAGATGAATACCTCAATGTGAATGCCAACGTGCATCGGGGCGTTCATTATCTTTCGCAACAAGCTACGAATCTTCATGAGGAAGCGCGTGAGAAAGTGCGAACTTTTATCAATGCATCAAAAACCGAAGAGGTTATCTTTACCAGAGGAACAACCGAAGGCATTAATTTGGTGGTTTCTTCTTTCTGTGACGCCTTTATGCAAGAGGGAGATGAGGTGATCGTCTCTACGATGGAACATCATTCTAATATTGTTCCTTGGCAATTGCAAGCAGCAAAGAAGGGAATAGCCATTCGAGTGATTCCGATGAATGACCGTGGTGAGTTGTTGCTTGATGAATACGAAAAACTGTTTAATGAAAAGACGCGTATCGTCAGCGTAGCTCATGTTAGCAATGTCTTGGGAACGGTCAATCCCGTCAAGGACATGATTCGTATTGCGCATGAACATGGTGTTCCTGTTTTGGTGGATGGTGCACAAAGCACTCCGCATTTTAAGGTGGATGTTCAGGAGTTGGATTGCGACTTCTTTACCTTTAGCGGACATAAAATGTACGGACCTACGGGTGTAGGTGTCTTGTATGGGAAAGAGGATTGGTTGGATAAACTACCGCCATATCAAGGTGGAGGAGAGATGATTGAGAGCGTTAGCTTTGAAAAGACGGTTTTTGAGAAATTGCCTTTCAAGTTCGAGGCTGGTACTCCCGATTATGTTGCTACGCATGGACTCGCCAAGGCGATTGATTACATAGAATCTATCGGTATAGATAAGATTGCTGAACACGAACAAATGTTGACTCGTTATTGCATGCAACAACTGAAAACCATCGATGGAATGGCCATTTTTGGTGAGGCAGAACATAAGGATGCTGTTGTTAGTTTCCTGGTAGGACAGATTCACCATTTGGATATGGGTACGTTGTTGGATAGATTGGGCATTGCCGTGAGAACGGGACATCATTGCGCTCAACCGCTCATGGATCGTTTGAGCATTCAAGGTACCGTTAGGGCTTCGTTTGCTTTATACAATACCAAGGAGGAAGTGGATATCTTGGTGGCTGGAGTAAGACGTGTAGCAAGTATGTTTTAATCGTATGGCATTAGAACCACATTATTATAAAAATCTCATCGAAGCGGGATGTGACGAGGCTGGACGTGGTTGTTTGGCTGGTAGTGTCTATGCCGCTGCTGTTATCCTTCCTGCCGATTACAACAATCCCTTCTTAAATGATTCCAAGCAATTGAGTGCAGCTAAACGTAATCAATTACGTGAGCAAATACAACGAGATGCCGTGGCTTGGGCAATAGGAATCGTGACACCAGAGGAAATAGATGAAATCAATATCCTCAAAGCGAGTTTCCTTGCAATGCATCGCGCGCTCGACCAATTGTCTGTTCGTCCAGAGGCGATCATCGTTGATGGCAACCGTTTCGTTCCTTATCATGATTTACCCTATACCACCATCATAAAGGGTGATGGTAAATACCAAAGCATTGCCGCTGCCAGTATCTTGGCAAAGACTTACCGCGATGATTACATGGATGAATTGGCTGAACAATACCCTATGTATGGTTGGAAGAAAAACAAGGGTTATCCAACCAAGGAGCATCGTGAAGGAATCAAAAACTTTGGAATTTCCCCATTCCATCGAAAATCTTACAATCTCTTAGGCTCACAAGAACTGAGCTTGGAGTTTGGGGAGTAGGAGAAGAAGTGAGAGGTGAGGGGTGAGAAGTGAGAGAATAGCTTATTTAATTGAGAGGCTCATTTGTATATATTACAAGTAGCCGTGGCATTTCTCTCACCTCTCACCCCTCACTTCTTCTCACTCGTTAATCACTTTCAAAATCTTTCCATCCTCATCATAGAAAAGCTTTTGAACCTTTACGCTTCTCAACCACGTTGTATCGTTTGAGGGAACGCAGTCGTGATAGAACAAATACCATTCGCCTTTATATTGTACGATGGAATGGTGGGTGGTCCATCCTACCACGGGGTCAAGTATCACTCCTTGGAATGTGAAAGGACCGTATGGATTGTCTCCTATTGCATAGCAAAGGAAATGAGTGTCTCCCGTAGAATAAGAGAAATAGTATTTACCATTGTATTTATGCATCCATGAGGCCTCAAAGAAGCGGTGTGGGTCATCGGCTTTCAAGGGTTCTCCGTTCTCGTCGAGAATGATAACGGGCTTTGGTCTTTCTGCGAATTGCAACACGTCATCGGTCATACGAGCCACGCGTGAGGGTAGGGGATTCTCTTTTCCTTCGGGCAAGTATTCGCACTTCAAAGCCTTGTTGTCACGATACCATTGCAACTGTCCGCCCCAAATACCGCCAAAATAACAATAAATGGCACCATCATCGTCCTTGAAAACGCAGGGGTCAATACTATACGAACCTCTGATGGGGTCTGCTTGGGGAATGAATGGACCTTCTGGCTTGTCGGCAATGGCTACACCTAAATGGAAAACGCCACAATAGTCTTTTGCAGAGTAAATCAAATAGTACTTGCCGTCTTTCTCCACAACGTCATTGTCCCACATTTGCTTTTCTGCCCAAGGCACTTGGTCAACGTCTAATATCACACCGTGGTCGGTCACTTCACCGTTCTCTACATCTTCGAGAGACAACACATGATAGTCGCGCATCTGGAAATGTCCACCATCATCGTCAAATGATTCTCCACTGTCCCAGTCATGCGATGGGTAAATATACAATTTGCCGTTAAACACGTTAGCAGATGGGTCTGCCATGTAATCCGATGGGAATAAATATCTCGGTAATTTCTTCATGATAATAAATTATTATAATAGTTGATTTTGTAGTGGCAAAGATATAGCTTTTTGTTCTAACAATCAAATATTTTTGTTACATTAATTTGATTTTGAATAACAAACATAGCATTATCCTTCAATCTCTTTAACGAGGTCGTTCAAATTATCATACGGTATTCGTATCAAAGTATATCAAATTGAAAATACAAATAGCCAATTTTGGAATAAATAATCTATTTATTTCTTTCATTTTCCAATAATATTTCTTATTTTTGCAACATCGCTCATTAACTCTTTGTGGGTGAAAAGCGGCCTTATATATGTGGGTGGGCGAACGGATAAGGCTTTTTTCTATCAATTAATAAAAGAACTTAATAATATTAGACAATTATGAGATTCAAGTTGTTATTAGCATTTGTACTTATAAGTGTTGTAAGCATTTCAGGATTCTCTGCGAATCCTGTTGATGAAGACAAATTGTTTGTCTTTTCAAAACAGTCGAGTATTCCAGTTGCCTACTCGTTGGATGATCTCAACAAGATAACGTTTAGCGAAACTGGGGTGAAATTATGGAATACCAATTGGCCAACCGAATATGTCTATGATAGCTTTAGCGTAATCACTTTCAATGAAAATAAACAATCTAATGACATCAAGCAAATACCCGTTAATGACTCTAATGTTTCGATAGTTTTTGATCGTTCTCGAAACATGATTTGCGTTAAGAGTGAAGTTCTTTTGTCGAGTGTTTCTGTTTATGATTTGCAAGGTCGTCCTGTAGTTAAAGACTATCGTTCCGCATATTCCTATGAGATGGATCTTTCTTCTTTGCCATCAGGTATTTTCATCATTAGGGTTAATGGAGGTGGCAGTGTGGTGTCACAGAAAATTATCAAATAAACTCAATATACGGAGATTATGAAAAAGACTATATTAGTAATTTGTGCCATGTTGATAAGCATTCACGTAATGGCACAGAAGTATCTTGAAGTTTATCAAAATGGTAAGGTTACCAACAGTTTTGCCACGACCAGTATTGATAGTGTGGGACTAACAGGTAACACACCACAAGACCGCAAGGTGAATTTCTATCGCGATGGCAAGGTTGTTAGTAATTATCTTGTTAGTGGTGTGGATAGTATCAAAGTTTTTCGCTCCAATGAAGAACCATTGGTGTATTTAGGCATCATAGGATTTAATCAACAATTATATGAAAAACCATTTGACGTATTGGCAACAAGTACTTCTAATTTATATCAATCGTTTGTCAATAATCTACCAAGAAAAGACGGTACTATATTGTATTATGCCGTTGACCATGCGTTAGATGCCTTGGAAAACTATGACTTTAAAACTCCCATTAAAAATGTAACACTTATTACATTCACCGATGGTCTCGATCAAGGTTCACTCATGATGAATAATCATTTCACGACGGATGAACAATACCTAAATGCTGTTAGTCAACGCATTTCCAATACCAAAATTAAGGGTTTGCCATTGACTGCTTACTCTCTTGGTCTGGTTGGTAATGATGTTTCGAATTATTCCCTTTTCAGAAACAATTTGAATAAGTTGGCGAGTTCTTTTGAAAAAGCCTTTGAGGTGAGCAATATGAACGATGTGCAGACTCGGCTAAAAGAAATCTCAGACCAGATTATTAGCATCAATACCAAACAAACGTTTAGTATGAAAATACCAGGACATAGTGACGGAACGCTGATTCGTTTTACCTTAGATGGTAGTTCGACAGATAACAGTTCCATGTATATTGAGGGAACATTCAACCTTGCAAATCGTTCGCTTACCAATGTCACATACCATGGTATCAAGGCAACAACTGGAAGTTTCGTGCAGGGTACACAAGACGGTATTTTCGTGAACTTTACATTTACGGGCTTGCAGCGTGAAGATGGTGTCGGGCTTATTCCTACTTATCAAACGCGAGAATATTACAAAAATGTCGGTTCTAATACATGGCAACGTAACTCTGAGTTTTCTCCTAATAATAATACGCAAACAACCGTTACTCACTCTGGAGCGGTCATAGTGTTAGTTTTGGACTGCTCTAATTCTCTTGGCTCGCAATTTAGCAATATGCGTAGTTATGCTAATGATTTCATTAACAGGGTGGCAACTAATACGTCAAAATTCGAAGTCTTGGCTCCAACCAATGTGAAAGCATTTATCCCTGATGATAATTTTGAAATCAAAGTGACATGGGATGCTGTGAAACATGCAGAGAGTTATGATGTCTATCGTAGCAGTAACTCTTCGAATGGCTTTACGAAAGTAGCAGGGGAAGTGATATCCACATCATGGGTTGATGAAAAGCCCCTCAATGGAAATAATTACTACCGTGTGTATGCTGTGGGACATGGCTTGACAAGTCCCAGTAGTAAAACATCTAGTGTGAACTATGCCCTTGACGCTCCGACAAACGTGAATGCGGAAATCCAGGATGACGACTTTACTATAAGGTTGAGTTGGGATGCTGTCAAACATGCCGAGAGTTATGATGTCTATCGTAGTAGTAACTCTTCGAGTGGTTATACGAAAGTGGCAGATGGGGTGACATCCACATCATGGGTTGACGAAAAGCCCCTCAATGGAAATAATTACTATCGTGTATATGCTGTGGGGCACGGCTTGACAAGTTCCGCTGGTAGTACATCCGTTTACATCATTAAACCCACCTGCCCCGACACTCATCACGCGCATGAGATTGACCTTGGTTTGCCCTCTGGCACGAAATGGGCGTGTAGTAACGTGGGGGCTACCAAGCCTGAGGAATACGGCGGGTATTACGCTTGGGGCGAAACGGAGGAGAAGAGTTATTACGATTGGAGTACATACAAGTATTACAAAAATGGTGAGTATTTAAACATTGGTACAGACATCAGCGGTACGGAATACGACGTGGCCCATGTAAAATGGGGTGGTAACTGGTGTATGCCCACCTATGATGATATTCAGGAGTTGCCAATAGCATCTTCTTGCCCGCTGCTGGCTGCCGCTGTTACGGCCACCTCGACGGCGCTGGTGAGTACGGCGGCTTCTGGTCGTCTACGCAGGACCCGGACTACTCGGGCTACGCCTGCAGCCTCTACTTCAGCTCGGGCGACGCTTACTGGGGCTACGACGTCCGCTACTACGGTCGGAGTGTTCGCCCCGTCGTTAGAAATTAGTGCATCCTTACGCAACGTGAAACCTAAACCCAACGCCCTTCTTGTCGCATGGGCTGGCGGTGGGGCGCAGGCCTCTCAAGGCCTGCATGGAGCCCCATCGTGTGCCCATGCGACAAGAAGGGCTACCTAAGCGGAAATCCCATTCACCATCATGTAGGGGCGGAACAGCGTATTTGCCCCTACAAGATGGTGTTCCCATGCATGAGGGTTTGGTATGTAAAGGTGAATCGGTAGAACCTAAATACCGCAGCACTTTATTTTAATTATCTTTATAAGCTTCTGAGCCACAAAAAGGTGTACAGGATTATGCCATGTCGGATTTTTCACTTACCATAGTGCTGTGTATATAGACAAGCAAAAATCATCCATGACATGGCAATGATAAACAGAAAAATTGAGAAAAACAAAACCTTTGGAGGAATATTTCATGCGAAAGAACTGTTTTCCTCGTTACGTAGTTTTCGTTATCTACGAGATGATGGAGGTACGTTGTACCTCATTCGGCTAACAATATAAATGAGATTGTGGAAACTATCGAGAGGCAATCCATAGACATCTATATTTATGAATATACATCTAATTGTATTTTTATTCGCTATAACGCATGAGTTTTCTTGTTTTCGCCAAGACCTCACCTGTTCTTAGCTAAACATTTTATTATCAATGAGTTGTATTTTTCAAGACCTCATGTAACACCTCACCTAAGACCTCCCATAGACCTCACCTAAGACCTCCCGTCGCTCATGGATAAATATGCAAAAAAAGAGTTTGATGAATTATTCTTTTATGGCATTTGAAAAGGGCGAGTACGAGAATGAACAACCGAGGATGAAGGCAATAAAACGGGAGGTCTTAGGTGAGGTCTTACATGAGGTCTTATATGAGGTCTTATATGAGGTCTTGAAAATGTTAAATCGTTGACAATGAACGAATTAATCTAAACAACGGGAGGTCTTGAGGTTTTTTTAATGAAGAATGAAGAATCGGGAAGATTGAAGACATTAAACGGGAAAGAAAGATTGGAATAAGAAGTAGGTAAGTAATAAACAGGTCATTTAGATGACGTAAACGATAGGTTTAGACGATGTAAACGATAGCTTTGTTTGTTATAAACCATTCATCTGTAGCGCATAAATCAATGATTTATAACGTACAAATCAATGGTTTATAGCATACGAATGACTTTCTCTCTATTAAATTATCAATCTTTGCAAAAAATGTACTATATCTTTGGCAAAGATATAATATATTTTCGTCGATTATATTGCTAAAAAATATGTTAAAGGTTTAAGTTTCTGAAGTTGTTTACGCAACTTTCAATTTAAAAGTTCGACATATATGAGCAAGTTCATCCGAGCGGCAAACTGCCACTTCCAACACCTCCT
>OMWI01000058.1 GCA_900314715.1 uncultured Prevotellaceae bacterium
GCAATGGTGGTGCCAGGATTATTCTCCTCTCTCATGTTCACCACCTCAAACCAGTCAATCATCCCGTCGGGGAGGAAAAAACTGATGATGAAATCTCTATCAATGCCTGATGTGTTCTGTTCCATGGTGCAAAGGTACGAATATACTTTCTTCATGTATCATATATGCACCATTTTTTCGGTTAGGCATGCCTCAGGTTTCCACGGAAGTTTTCATCTGCGCCATGAAATGCCAAAGACACGTTTCACGTTTTCGTTTGTTATCATAGCCACTTCCTCTCTTGGCATTTGGTAAGCCTCAGCCAATTTATCCAGTACATGTACGACATAGGCACTTTCGTTTCGTTTACCACGATGAGGAACGGGAGCCATATAGGGACTATCAGTTTCGAGTACAATTCGGTTAAGTGGAACAGTAGTTGGCAACACTTCTGGCAAATGACTCTTCTTGAAAGTCAATACGCCACCGATACCCAGCACGAAACGCTCGAACGACAATAATTCACGCGCCTCAATCTCATTGCCCGTAAAACAATGAAAAACACCACCTGGTAAGTTTGTCTCGTATTTCCTAAGAATCTTAACCAACTCATTTTGAGCTTTCCTACAATGAATCATCAACGGCAATTGAGTCTCAACCGACCATCGCACTTGTTCCTCAAACGCTTCCAATTGTTGTTTCTCAAATTCACGCGACCAATAATAATCCAATCCAACTTCACCAATGGCAATAAAGGGATGAGTGGAATGAGCAGAATGGTCGAGATACCTTGATTTCATAATTGAAAGCACTTCACGAAAATCATCTTTCACTTCTTCGGGATGCAATCCCACCATGGGATATGCAAAATGAGGAAACCTATCGCACACTTTCAAGATATTCTCTACCGATTCCAAATGGATAGCAGGCAGGAATGCTTTAACCACTCCTGCCTCCTGTGCCCTACAAACCACTTGTTCCAAATCATCTGCAAACTCTTCACCTTCTAAATGAGCATGTGTATCTATTATCTCTACCATATATAGAAACTATGTTACATATATTCTGACCAACTCTTAATGTCAATATCGTCAAGGCTTAACGTACAAAAAGCATGAATGAAAGCACTCGCCAAACGACTGTTTGTAATCAAAGGAATATTCAAGTCGATAGCCGAACGCCTAATCTTATAGCCATTCGTCAACTCACGTGGCGTTAAATCCTTAGGAATATTCACCACCATATCAATATTTCGTTCATGAAGCAACGTCAATGCTTGAGGTTCCATTCCCGTTTCAGATGGCCAATACACTCGCGTGTTCCCCACTCCATTATCAGCAAGATACTTACTCGTGCCACCCGTAGCATAAAGTTCGTAACCATGTTCTACCAAAGTACGTGCAGCCTCCAACATCACGGCCTTTTGCTTGGCTCCACCCGTAGAGAGCAACACCGTTTTCTTTGGTATTCTATAACCAACGGAAAGCATACTCTTCAACAATGCTTGATTGGTATCGTCACCCAAACATCCTACTTCACCCGTTGAAGCCATATCCACTCCAAGAACAGGATCAGCCTTCTGCAAACGATTGAATGAGAATTGCGAAGCCTTGATACCTACATAATCCAAATCAAACAAATTCTTGTTGGGTTTCTCAACAGGCAATCCAAGCATCACTTTCGTAGCCAATTCAATGAGATTCAACTTGAGAACCTTGCTGACAAACGGGAACGAACGAGAAGCACGTAGATTACACTCAATGACCAATATGTCATTATCACGTGCCATATATTGGATATTGAATGGTCCGTTGATGTGGAGAGCATGAGCTATTTGTCGACTAATCCTCTTGATTCTCCTTACGGTTTCCACATACAATTTCTGAGGCGGAAATTGAATCGTAGCATCTCCAGAGTGAACACCTGCATATTCGATATGCTCAGAGATGGCGTATGCAAGTATTTCACCATTACGTGCTACAGCATCCATCTCAATCTCCTTGGCGTGTTCGATAAACCTACTAACTACAACGGGATGGTCTTCACTCACATTAGCTGCCAATTGCAAGAACCTTTCCAGTTCATCCATGTTAGAACAAACATTCATGGCTGCACCTGACAATACGTATGAAGGACGCACGAGAACGGGGAAGCCCACCTTATCTATAAACTGATGAATGTCGGACATAGAAGTGAGCGCACTCCATTCTGGTTGATTAATTCCATTCTCCGTAAGAAGTGACGAGAATTTCGCACGGTCTTCCGCATTATCTATATCCTTAGCAGAAGTTCCGAGTATGGGTACATGTTGTTCGTCAAGTCGCATGGCAAGATTATTGGGAATCTGTCCTCCCGTTGAGATAATTACTCCATTCGGACATTCCAAATCGATGATGTCCATGACTCGCTCGAATGTCAGTTCATCAAAATAGAGTCGGTCGCACATATCATAATCCGTGCTAACCGTTTCGGGATTATAGTTAATCATGACAGAACGAAATCCCTCACGACGAATGGTTTGTAGGGCTTGCACACCACACCAATCAAACTCAACAGATGAACCGATGCGATAGGCCCCCGAACCTAAAACAACAATGGAACGCTTGTCTTGTTCATAACAAATATCATGATTGGGATTACCAACCTCAACACCTGTATAAGTAAGGTATAAGTAATTGGTTTGTGCGGGATATTCCGCAGCAAGTGTATCGATTTGTTTTACCATTGGGAGAATTCCCAAACTCTTACGTTTATTACGCAAAAGAACCATGGCTTGATGCATACTGCCCACTTCTTGTTCCAATCCCACGGCTCTGGCGATTTGGAAATCAGAGAATCCATATATCTTGGCCGTGAGTAGTAATTCTCCATCAAGATTATTGATACCTTTTAGCGCCTTCAATTGTTCATCAATATCAATGATATGCTTCAACTTTTGCAGGAACCATTTATCTATCTTCGTCAACTCATGAATTTGGTCGATGGTATAATCCTTATGCATTGCCTTGGAAATGATAAAGATACGCTTATCAGTAGGTTCTCGAAGAGCCATGTCAATATCGGGAATTTCCAATTCCTTGTTTTCCACGAAACCATGCATACCTTGTCCAATCATACGCAATCCCTTTTGGATTGCCTCTTCAAAGTTTCTTCCGATAGCCATCACTTCGCCTACCGATTTCATGCTGGAACCAAGTTCCTTATCTACACCATGAAACTTCGAGAGATCCCAACGTGGGATTTTGCAAACAACATAATCCAAGGCAGGTTCAAAGAAAGCACTTGTAGTTTTCGTTACGGAATTCTTCAATTCGAACAATCCATATCCCAAACCTAATTTGGCGGCAACGAAAGCAAGTGGATAACCCGTTGCTTTGCTTGCCAAGGCAGAAGAACGAGAAAGACGAGCATTCACTTCAATTACACGATAATCCTCACTTTGCGGGTCGAACGCATATTGCACGTTACACTCTCCCACAATCCCTATATGACGGATAATCTTAATTGCCAATGCGCGCAGGTGATGATACTCGCTATTAGTCAAAGTTTGAGAAGGCGCAATCACGATTGATTCACCCGTATGAATGCCTAACGGGTCGAAATTCTCCATATTGCAAACCGTGATACAATTATCATATTGATCACGAACCACTTCGTATTCAATTTCTTTCCAACCCTTTAAGCTTTTCTCGACAAGCACTTGGGGAGAGAAAGAAAATGCTTTCTCTGCCAATTTATCCAATTCCGACTCATTATCGCAAAACCCGCTCCCCAATCCACCAAGAGCATAAGCAGCACGAAGAATGACAGGATAGCCTAAATCACGTGCGGCTTGACGAGCTTGTTCTATATTCTCGCAAGCCTCACTTTTTATGGTCTTGACATTTATTTCATTGAGTCGTTCTACGAATAATTCACGGTCTTCGGTATCCATGATGGCTTGCACGGGCGTTCCAAGTACCTTTACATTGTACTTCTCAAGCACTCCACTCTTATATAGCTCCACTCCACAATTGAGTGCGGTTTGCCCTCCGAATGCCAAGAAAATGCCATCAGGTCTCTCCTTTTCAATGACGCGTTCCACAAAATACGGTTGAACAGGCAAATAATAAATCTGGTCGGCTACACCTTCTGACGTTTGCACCGTTGCAATATTGGGGTTGATGAGAACAGTCTTAATTCCTTCCTCTCTCAAAGCCTTCAAGGCCTGAGAACCAGAGTAATCAAACTCTCCTGCTTCACCTATCTTTAACGCCCCAGAACCAAGGAGCAATACTTTATTTATATAATTGTCTTTCATCGGAGTCAATGGTTATTTCAATGAATTGATAAACTGGTCAAAAATAAATTCCGTATCTGTCGGACCAGAACATGCTTCTGGGTGAAACTGAGTGGAAAACCAAGGATATTCCTTATGTTTGATTCCTTCATTCGAACCATCGTTCATGTTGACAAATAGTTCTTCCCATTCATTTCCTAAACATAGTGTTTGCACGGCGTAACCATGGTTTTGACTGGTGATAAAGCATGTGTTTGTACCCGCTAAACGTACTGGTTGGTTATGCGAACGATGACCATACTTCAATTTGTATATACTTGCCCCTGCTGCTTTCGCCAACAATTGATTTCCCATGCAAATGCCACAAATCGGTTTTCTACTACGACTCATCTGACGTTTAACAATCTCAACGGTTTCCTCACACATATCGGGATCGCCAGGACCATTCGTCAAGAAAAGACCATCAAAGTCTTCATTCGTATAATCATAATTCCACGGAACACGAATAACCTCAACACCTCTATTGACAAGACATCGGATGATGTTGGCCTTTACGCCACAATCAACCAGCATCACTTTCTTTCCCGCACCTTCGTTGTAACGAATGATTTCCTTACAACTCACTTGCGAAACGAAATTTACACCTTCATAGTCTGCCTCTGGAATTTGGTTTTCCATATCATCGAAAAGAATCTTTCCCATCATCACACCATGTTCGCGCAACACTTTGGTGAGATGACGAGTGTCAATGCCAGTAATTCCAACGACATGTTCACGAATCAACCATTCAGCAAGACTTTCTACGGCATTCCAATGAGAATACTGCTGACTATAGTCAGAGACGATGATAGCTGACGCGTAAATCTTGTCGCTTTCCATGAACGTAGGAATACTTTGTGAATCCATCGTAAAAGGTGGAACGCCATAGTTTCCAACCAAGGGAAAAGTAAGCGTCATGAGTTGTCCTGCATAAGAAGGATCAGTTAAACTCTCAGGATAACCCATCATAGCAGTATTAAATACTACTTCCCCGGCGACTGGTGAATCATATCCAAAGGATTTTCCCCGAAATGATGTTCCGTCGCTTAAGACTAAGGTTACATTTTTCATTTTTGCTTAACAATTGTGTTTGTATTGTTTGTTATGACTATATCTTCTCTACGTAATTCACGTATGCTTGATTACAAAGTTTCGTTCCACCTGGTGTAGGATAATTACCAGTAAAATACCAATCGCCACGGTGATTAGGAATGGCTTGATGCAAACCATCAATAGATTGGAAAACAAGTTCAATGGGAGTAGTGACTTCTTCAGGACGAAGCATTTCCACGATTTTCTCGTTGATTTCTTCCGTGGTGAATGGTTCATAAATCTCACGTACGCAATTTTGCATATCCTCGGAGGAACGTTTCAATTCTTCCAAACAATGATGATATGTTTGTTCGATAACATGATGCATTCCTCTTTCCTTAAGCAACTCTATCGTTGCCCTAAACGCACAAAACTCCTCCAACCGAGGCATGTCGATTCCATAATAATCTGGGTATCTGATTTGTGGAGCACTACTTACCACCACTATCTTCTTAGGATGAAGTCTATCAAGAATTCGCAAGATACTTTCCTTCAGCGTTGTTCCACGTACAATACTATCATCTATAATCACCAAATTATCTTCATATGGTTGAAGACTTTCATAAGTAATATCATAGACGTGGGAAGCCAAATCATTGCGTGAGTTTCCTTCTGTGATGAAAGTACGCAACTTGATATCTTTCCAAGCCACTTTCTCACTACGAACGTATTCGTGAAGTATAGATTCCAATTCTTCATGCGTGGGAAAATGTCCCAGATTCTCTATTCGTTGAATCTTCTTTTCATTAACATATTGCTTGAAACCATGAAGAAGTCCGTAAAAAGCCACCTCAGCCGTATTGGGAATATACGAGAAAACCGTATGAGCCGTATCATAATCAACCGCTTTCAATACCGCAGGAGTAAGTTGCTCGCCCAGTTTCTTTCGCTCATTATAAATATCCCTATCAGAACCTCTGCTGAAATAAATACGTTCAAATGAACATTTGGAATCACCTTTTTGTTCGATAATGGATTCTATCGTACACTCTCCATTTCTTCTAATAAGCAAAGCATTACCTGGTTGTAATTCATTAACATCATCACAAGTTAAGTCGAAAGTTGTCTGAAGGACAGGACGTTCACTCGCCAATGCCACGATTTCATCATCGATATAATAATACGCAGGACGAATACCCCAAGGGTCACGCATAGAAAACATCTCTCCGCTTCCCGTCATTCCACAAACCACATAACCACCATCAAACTCAGGCATAGATGTCTTGAGCACATTGCTCATTTTGACATGCGAATCTATATAATTGGTGATTTCAGTATCTTGCAATTCCATAGCATGAGCAGCAACGAAATTTCTTTCCACCTCACGGTCAAGACGATGTCCCATGAATTCAAGCATGATATAACTATCACTATATATACGAGGAAATTGTCCTTGTAGTGTTAGCTTTTCGAACACTTGTTCGATATTAGTCATGTTGAAATTGCCGCATAAACAAAGGTTTTTGGCCCTCCAATTATTACGTCGAAGAAATGGATGGACATACGATAAACCTTTCTTACCTGTTGTGGAATAACGAAGATGTCCCATGTATAGTTCGCCAGCAAAGGGAAGAATCTTTTTGGCAAAATCAACATCTTTTAATTGTTCTTCTGGAATATTCTTGAAATTATCATGAACCTTTCCGAAAATAGAAGTAATGGCATCTTTTCCTTCAGCACGCTCACGAAACATGTACTCATTACCAGGTTCAACATCAAGTTTAACACAAGCAAGTCCCGCTCCTTCTTGCCCCCTATTATGTTGTTTCTCCATCATCAGATAGAGTTTATTGATACCATACATCCAAGTACCATATTTCTGTTGGTAGTACTCTAATGGTTTCAACAACCTAATAAGTGCAACTCCACATTCATGCTTTAATGGTTCCATACATTCAAAAAGATAATAAAAAAATGAAGAATGATTAGCCATTCGGTCTAAATTCATTCTTCATTTCTATATTTCATAACTGATTATCGTTAATTTCTCAAGATGTTAACTAACAACGACGCTACGGATGTTACGATTCCGATAAATGAGAACCAAATTGTGGTAGACGAACCGATACTTGAGTTCTTTGCCAGCACCTTATTAGGTTCAACATAAATAATGTCATTCTGTTGCAAATAATAATAAGGTGAGTTAATGATATTTGCGTCGTTCAGATTAAGACGATGATATTCCTTTTCACCAGTTTCTTTCTCCCTAATCAAAATGATATTCTCACGTTTACCATAAATGGAAAGGTCACCAGCGGAGGTAATAGCTTCAATAATACTCATTTTTTCCGTAGAAACAGGAACCACAGCTGGGCGACTTACTGCTCCCGTAATTGTTACACGAAAACTTGACATTCTCACAGTAACGATAGGATTCTCAGTCTCTGCGAGATATGGTTGAATCTTACTCTTAATCAAATCTTGACATTGGTTCTTGGTTAATCCTTGAACATGAATTTTACCAATAACTGGGAATTCGATATTTCCTTCATTATCTACAAGATATGTTTGAAGTGAACCATAGCCACTACTAATTGAAGTATTAGTTGCACTTAACGAATTTCTAATAATCAAATTAAATGGAGCAGCAGCAGCAGGGTCTGTAGTATTAACAGTAATGGTCAAATTATCTTTTGGCATGATACGTGCATCATACAATCCTTTAGAAGGAGCCAAACTAATACTATCTATATTCTGGAAATATGGAATGGTCTTACTACTTACACAACTATCCAACATCAGAATAATTGAAAAAACGATAATAGGAAATAATAATTTCTTCATGTTAATATGAGTATATTTCATTAAAACGCTGCAAAATTACTACTATTTTTTGACATTGGCAAAGAATTTATAAACAAAATACTTAGATGATGACTAAAATCAAGCAATAATGATTATTTTTCCTATATTAAAATGAATACGATTATCACATTTAATTAAAAAGGAGCTACACAAAGGGCAGCTCCATGAAAAATATACGATTGAAACACTATCAATAGAATTTAAAATAATTCTTTGCATTATTGTATGAGATATCTTCAACCATACGAGATAATGATTCCATATCATCAGGAAGAAGACCTTTCTCTACGTCATTACCTAACAAGTTACAGAGCAAACGACGGAAGTACTCATGGCGAGGATAACTCAAGAATGAACGAGAATCGGTAAGCATTCCAACGAAACGACTCAACAAACCAAGTACAGAGAGGGCATTCATCTGACGAGTCATTCCATCGAGTTGGTCATTAAACCACCAACCAGAACCGAATTGAATCTTACCAGGACAAGAACCATCTTGGAAATTACCCAACATCGTTGCTATCACTTCATTGGCACATGGATTTAATGTATATAATATGGTACGCGTAAGCTTACCCTTCATATTCAATCGATTAAGGAAATTGCTCATGGCACGTGCTGTATTAAATTCTCCAATAGAATCAAAACCCGTATCAGCTCCTAATTGATTATACATTAATGTATTATTGTCTCGGATGGCTCCATAATGGAATTGTTGAGTCCAACCAGCATCATTATCCATTTCAGCCATAATAGTCAAGAAACAATTCTTGTATTGACGAACCTCATAAGTTGAAAGTTGCTGACCACGCATTGCTTTCTCAAAAATAATCTCAATTTGCGAATCAGTATAAGGTTCATCGTAGAATTCCTCTATACCATGATCAGAAAGTTTGCAACCATTCTCAGAGAAGAAATCATGACGTTTTTGCAAAGCATCAACCATGTCAGCGAACTTCACGATAGATACTCCAGAAACCTCTGCTAATTGAGCAACGTATGCTGAGAATTCTGGTTTTTCAATATTCATGGCTTTATCAGGACGCCAAGCAGGAATCATTTTGATTTCAAATCCACTCTCACGAGTTTGTTTATGATAACGCAAATCATCAACAGGATCGTCGGTTGTACAAACACATTCTACATGATACCTACGCATCAATCCACGTGCAGTATATTCTGGTTGTTTCAATTTCTCATTACACTCATCAAAAATCTCACGAGCAGTTTTCGGACTCAATAACTTTTCTATGCCAAAAGCTGTCTTCAATTCAAGATGTGTCCAATGATACAATGGATTTCTAAAAGTATAAGGAACCGTCTCTGCCCATTTCTCAAATTTCTCCCAATCGGTCGTGTCTTTACCTGTACAATAGCGTTCATCAACACCATTGGTACGCATAGCACGCCATTTGTAATGGTCTCCACCAAGCCAGAGTTCCGTGATGCTCTTGAATTGATGATCATCAGCAACCATTTGAGGGATTAAGTGACAGTGATAGTCAATAATGGGCATCTTTGCCGCATGATTGTGGAAAAGTTCCTGCGCCGTAGCTGTTTCTAACAGGAAGTTTTCATCCATGAATTTTTTCATAATTATGAATTTTAAGTTGAATAATTTCTTATTTAGGTTTCTAAATTGACATGCAAATATACTATTTTTTTTTTGCAATCAGAGAAAATTAAACTATATTTGCAGAAGAAATCACGTAAACGATAACGTATATGAAGTTAGTGACCGTTCCAGAACGAAAAAACAAGGTATTACTCATCTATACGGGGGGTACAATTGGCATGGGAAAGAATCCTATGACAGGAGCGTTGGAGCCTTTAGACTTTAATCATTTGTTGGGTAATTTACCCGAGATGAAATACCTAAAAACCGGAATAGATGTTTACCAGTTTACGAGTCCTATTGATTCAAGTGACATGTGCCCACAAATATGGGCGCAATTGGTGAATACTATCTCAACTCATTATGACCAATATGACGGCTTTGTCATTCTTCACGGTACTGATACAATGGCTTATACGGCATCAGCCTTATCATTTATGTTGGAGAATCTTACAAAACCAGTTATTCTAACAGGTAGTCAATTGCCATTAGGACAATTACGTACAGACGGCAAGGAAAATCTGGTAACAAGTATCGAATTGGCATCTGCTTGTCATAAGAATGGTTTTCCCATGGTTCCTGAAGTTTGCATCTACTTTAGCGGGAAATTATTGAGAGGAAATAGGGCAACAAAACAAAGTGCTGATGGCTTCAATGCATTCGACTCATTCAATTATCCATATTTGTGTGATGCAGGAGTATCGTTTACTTTCCATGAACATCATATTTTAACCCCCGATTACTCACGTCCAATGATTCCTCATACACACATGGATTCCAATGTCGTAGTATTCTCGCTTTTCCCTGGGATTCAGGAAAACATAGTCCACCATGTTCTCATGGCTCCAGAATTACGAGGAATAATCATGAGAAGTTTCGGAAACGGAAATGCTCCACAATACAAATGGCTTATTAAGTTACTGAAAGATGCTACGTTGAGAGGCGTAACCATTGTTGATATTAGTCAATGTGTGAGAGGAAGTGTGGAAATGTCTCGCTATGATACGGGCTATCAACTAAAAGATGCAGGAGTAATTAGTGGCTATGATAGTACGGTAGAGGCTGCGACGACCAAATTGATGTATCTTCAAGCCAGATATTCAGATTATCATATCATTCGCGATATGATGAATCAATCCATTGTAGGTGAAATTACCATTTAATCACATTATTATATTAAAACATTATGAAAGAGTTAAAAGGAACAAAAACAGAAAAGAACTTGCAAGAAGCTTTTGCAGGTGAGAGTCAAGCACGCAACAAGTATTCTTATTGGGCAAGTAAGGCTAAGAAAGATGGCTACCAGCAGATAGCTGCCATTTTCGAAGAGACTGCTGCCAATGAGAAAGAACATGCAAAGATGTGGTTCAAACTTCTTGAAGGTGGTTCTATTAAATCTACCACAGAAAACTTGAAAGCCGCAGCTGATGGTGAAAACTTTGAATGGACTGACATGTATGAAAGAATGGCAAAGGAAGCAGAAGAGGAAGGCTTCAACGAGATTGCCGACAAATTCCGTGCTGTTGCAGCCATCGAGAAAGCACACGAAGAGCGTTATCGCAAATTATTGAGCAACATTGAGGAAGGCTTAGTTTTCTCTCGCGAAGGTGATAGAATCTGGCAATGTCGCAATTGCGGTCATATCGTAATCGGACAAAACGCTCCAGAAATATGTCCCGTATGTGATCATCCACAAAGCTATTTCGAACTGAAAGCTGAGAATTATTAATAAACGACGTTTACAAAATAATTCTCGTTTTCTGATAGTTACTGCGAAATGCCTTAGGTGTACAACCTTTCTTACGTTTAAAGATTCGGTTGAAATTGCTTAGGTTGTTGAATCCACAATCATAACTGATTTCCGAAATACTCAGGTTCGTATCAACAAGCATTCGAGACGCGTAACCAAGTCGGATATCAATAATGTAATCACTCAGTTTCTTGCCAGTATGGAGTTTGAAAAATCGACTAAAAGCACTTGGACTCAAGCCTGCTATACTGGCAAGAACTGACAAACGAATTTCATCGCGATAATTATCGTTGATATAATTCTTCACTTTCATGATTTGCTTGCTATCATCCGTGTCGACAATCTTAGAATAACTTGATGAAGCAAGCGTATAACTATCGCATTTAGACAATTCATAAAGTATAGTGAAGAATTGTGTTACCGCATAGAAACTATCCTTTACAGAACTCAAGCTGTCAAGCATGGGATAAACTTTCATAATGGCTCCTAACGGAAAGCATAATCCCTTCTTGGCCTTATCCATCATTTTATGAATACTCTTGAAAGGATTGCGGCCAAAGAAATTATCATCGTTCAAATGGAAATAAAACTGTATGGTAATTTCACGAATGTTGTCGCTAACGCATTGGTGTTGTTCCCACACGTGTTCTAAATCAGGACTCGTAATCAATACTAAGTCGTAATTGCCTATTACTTCACTTGAATCTCCCACTATTCGACGCACACCAGAAGCATTCTCAACAAAATTGAGTTCATATACTTCATGATTATGAATGGGATAGGTAAATTCTTTTTTCCTTCTATCAGCGATGTATAACACATCTTTGCTCATCAAAGGACTAATCTCATGGATAATGCGTCGCTCGTCGGCCATAGTGAGAATCTTAAATTCTAAGTTCCTTTAACGTAGTGGCTATCTTTTGCATAGTTGTAATACGTGTAGGAACAAGTGGTAATCGAAGTTCGTTTTCTATCATTCCCATCTCATGCAACAAAGCTTTCACACCTGCAGGATTACCATCTACAAACAACAAGCTATACAACTCGGTAAAGCGATGGTGAATCTTCCTGGCAGGTTCGTATTCTCCCCTAAACTCATATCTTATCATACGAGAGAATTCCTTGGGCAAAGCATTACCAATCACAGAAATAACACCAGCGGCACCACTTGCTATCATAGGGAATGTTAGAGCATCATCACCGCTAATCACATCAAAACGAGCGGGTTTATTCTTGATGATTTCATCAACTTGTTCAAGGCTACCGCTAGCTTCCTTAATTGCAACGATGTTTTCACAATCCTTTGCCAATCGTACAGTTGTCTCTGCCTTCAAATTAATACCTGTTCTTCCTGGTACATTATAAAGCACAACTGGTAACGGACTTGCTTGTGCTATTGCCTTGAAATGCTGATACAAGCCCTCTTGAGATGGTTTATTATAATAAGGACAAACACTCAAGATACCATCAATACCACTCCAGTCAGTAGTTTGAAGTTCTTCAACGACAGCAGCTGTATTATTGCCGCCACATCCCATCAATATTGGCAGTTTTCCTTGGTTTACATCTATGACGAGTTGTTTGATTTTCTCTTTCTCCTCTTTATTTAAACAAGGAGTTTCTCCTGTCGTCGCCAAAATGCAAAAGAAATCAGCACCATTCCCTATCTGATATTCCACCAAACGTGTAAGTGCTTCATAATCAACGGTACTATCAGACTTAAAAGGAGTTATCAGTGCTATTCCTAAACCTTTGAAAATATTATTTGCCATGATTATATGTGTTATCGCTCTCTAAACTGCTGCAAAGGTACGATTAAAAAATGAAAATGTAACATAAATGCATCAAAAAAATTACATTATGATAGTTTTCGAACTAATACCCTCTATCACATTATTTACTTCCAATATAGAGGAAAAACAGTCCTATGAGAACCATTGTCAAGTCCAAAATCTTACTTTTAAGATTCTTCTCATGAAAGAACAAAGCACCAAACAAAAAACTCACCACTACGGAACCACGTCTAATCATACTCACAATACTAATCATGGCACCATCTAAACTCAATGCGTAAAAATACAAGAAATCAGCAGCACATATAAACAAACTGACGAAAATAATACTCCAACGCCAATGAAATGGCGTACCCTGATGTCTTTTGGGATACCAGAACAACAACAGCATCAATCCCATCATGATGCATTGATAAAGAATATACCAACTCTGTACCATCATACTCTGCAACCCAATTCCTCCATCTTCAGGCGAAGCCATCAAATACTTATCATACAGTCCACTAATAGCACCTAACAAGGCTGCCGCAACGACAAAATACACCCATTTGTCATGTTTGAAGTCTATTCCTTCTTTCTTGCCACTGCGACTGAGCATGAAAAACGAGACGACCGCAAATATCACTCCTATCCATTGGTATAGGTTCAATCGTTCTGCAAAAACAATCGATGCTCCGACGAGTACCATGACGGGACGAGTCGCGTTAATAGGTCCTACGATTGTCAATGGCAAATATTTCATTCCGAAATAGCCAAATATCCATGAAGACAATACGATAACACTCTTGAGAACAATATAACGATGTACTTCCCATCCTCCTGAAGCCACTTGCAATATTGTACCTTCCAGTACATGAGTATTGGCAGATAATATAATAAACGGTAAAAATACCAATGAGGAAAACAGGGTATTCAGAAATAGTATCGGAATGACGGCATTGTTTTCAAGTGCTTGTTTCTTGAAGGAATCATAACATCCTAATAATGCCGACGATAAAAATGCTAATATTAACCACATTCTGAAATTAAAATTTCATCTTATACATTCGCAACAACGAATCTAATTTACTGATACAACACTTCTTCTAAAAACAACGCATGACCAGGCATACTCTCGCCAGCGGCAGTTCTTGTCTTGGTTTCCACAATTTCCTTAAACTCTTCAAAACTTACTCGATGTCTACCCACATCAATTAAAGTACCTACAACAGCACGTACCATATTGCGTAAAAAACGATTGGCAGTAATCTCAAAATACCATGTCGTAGGCGATGTCTGATGCCATTGCGCATGTGTCACTTTGCAAATCGTAGTCTTCACGTCTGCTCCAGTCTTACAAAAAGACGCGAAATCACTCTGTGACAATAAGAATTGTGCTGCTTGATTCATGGCTGTAAAGTCTAATTTATAATGTGTCTCACAAGAATAAGCCCTGCAAAACGGGTCTTTGTGCGTGTGTATATAATATCGGTAAGTGCGCCATGTTGCACTAAACCGTGCATGCATATCTTCACTTACCTCTTCTATCTTCTCAATGGCAATATCTCTCGGAAGAATCCTGTTCATTCGATAAGCCATTTGTCGTTCATCCAACCGCTGAGAAACATCGAAATGAGCCACCATCTTACGAGCGTGAACACCAGCATCAGTTCTTCCCGCTCCTATTACTTCTATCGGTTCTCTCAACAGGGTGGATAAAGCACGTTGAAGTTCCGCTTGTACGGAACTTCCATTTGGTTGCACCTGCCACCCGTGGTAGTTGGTGCCATCATAACTAAGATGTATGAAATATCTCGCCAATTATTTTCCCCTATCGTGTTTTGCGGCTCTTCTGAAAGCCTGACGATGAAAGTTTTCTTCAGCCTTGATTATGGAAAAGACCTTTCTTGCTGGCAATACCTTCATGAACTTCTCATGATAAGTTTGTTGCAATTCCTTGATCTGGACATCCAACCTGTCTCTTTCCTGAATGGCATTTTTGCAAGCCTCATCATCGTTGACATCAACATGCGCCCTTCTACGCAACTGGTCAAACAACGAACGTTGTTTCTTTTGCATTTCTCTATATAATGGGAAAAATGCAGACGCTTCATTCGGGGACAACCCTGCCGATGTCGTAATAAACTGTTCGAGTTCTGCCTCAAAACGTGCGGGGTCGAACTTACGATTGGCATTGGGATTCTGAGCTTGCATTGTCATGCATCCCAACATCAACGTAACGATTGCTAATATCACCTTATTTTTCATGTCTAATATCTCGTCTGTTTTAGAATTAGTATTCCGACACATACGCATACATATCCAGATTGTCCATCATCGTGTAGTCAGCGGCTTCGTCAATCGCTGAATATGATGATGTGTTTTGCGCCTCGGTGAATTGCTGGTTATCAGCACTTTCAGATGAATGTAAATACATACCTATGCTGAATATGGCCACGCATACACTTGCGGCTGCAATGGCGAATGGACGATAGACATGCCACCTATTAGGACGCATCTCGATTATACGAGCTTCGTCTTCTGGCAATTTATCCATCAAATCCTTGACGAATCCATCGAAGTAGCCATCAGGTACTTTAAATGGCTGAACTTTTCCAAATTTCTTTTCCAGAATGTCGGTTTCTTTGTCCATTGTTGTTATGTTTTGTATTTTTGACGCAAAAATATAGAAAAAGTTTAATCACGATTCTTAAAAAATTCAGTAATTTTCTTCACGGCCAGATGATAACTTGCTTTTAACGCTCCTTCACTGGTTCCTAACAGCTTACTAATTTCCGAATATTTCATCTCATCGTAGTATCGTAGGTTGAAAACCATACGTTGTACATCTGGCAATTGCGAGATGGCTTCTTGCAATTGTGCTTGGGTTTCATCACCATCGAAATAATCATCTGCCATCAATTTATTCGCTACGCTGAGATCTTCATCTGAACTCACGCACGAAGCAGTTTTCTGCTTCCTCACGAAATCCAAAGATTCGTTGATAGCTATGCGATACAACCAAGTGGAGAATTTCGACTTACTCTGAAACTCGTCAAGATTAGTCCAAGCCTTGATGAAAACGTTCTGCATCACGTCGTTGGCATCATCGTGATTGAGAACGATACGACGAATCTTCCAATAAAGCGGTTCGCTATATTGGCGCACAACTATCGTAAACGCCTGACGCCTTGTCTTTGGGTCTGACAGTTGTTGCATGATTTGTTTCTCGTCGTATGCCATCTTTCCGTGTTTACATGTAATTTCTCAAATAGTCATTAATGACCTTATCGTATCCGTATACGTCCTTATATTGCTTCAATTCGTCTTTCTCGTCTGGGTACACCGTATAATACATAATGTATACAGGTACTTCTGGTGAAACATCCAACGAATGTATCAATCTTTCCTTATCGAGTGTGTCTTTGCTTTCTACCACCTCACCCGTCTCAGGGTCAACGTATGACTCAATTCTTCGTTTACTTACATCTGCCGTCATGGAATAAGAAATCTTGTCAATGGTCTTCTTATCCTTGTCTTTCAGCATAAACACCGCTAAGTCGAATGGTTTTTGCACACGCACACATCCATGCGACGCTCCGCGATTATCTCTTCCAAATGCGCCAGGAGATGATGTATCGTGGAGGAATACGGAGAACTGGTTGTCGAACCTAAAGATAATCCTGCCTAATGAATTGCCCTTGCCGCCTTCTTGTACGACCATGTAATCCCCGCTTTTCAACATGCCCCACGAAACCTGATAGGGTTCCATTCGCTTACCTGTCTTACGGTTGCGAATAATGTATCTGTGATTGTCAAACCATTGTTTGTTGCCAGCATGTCGTATCACTTCTTTCTCTACGATACTCTTGGGAATTATCCATTGTGGATTAACGTCCATCCGTTTAATCTTACTGGACAACAAAGGTGTCTTTGTCTTGAACTTTCCACATACCACACGCATTGGCAACACATCCTTTCCATCATGGGCATACAACTGAAAAGCTGGCACATTGACAAACACGTATTTATCGGGAAATCCCTTGAAGTTCTTCATTCGCCATCTGCATCGCTCCAAGTTGCACACGAGTTTTGATTTCTCATCACCTCCCACCTTGTCGCTATTCAATCGGTCGAGCAACCGATGATACAACGGGTCTTTCGGTTGTATCTCTTTCAAAAACTCGCTCACACTATCAACTTGCACTTTCGTTAATGCCAATTGATAAAAGTTATTGGACGCATGTTCGATGGGTACATCAAACAAGATTTCATAATTAGTGGTATCGTTACTATTTTGGCTAACAGGGTCTTTCTCGTCAATTCTATTCAACAAATACGTAGGATTCACGAAACCATATCGTTGTCCTGCGGTATACCTCAAATATGCTTTCGTCATATAATACTCCAATCTCGCCATTACTTGGTTGATGTCTAACGTATCCTTATCATCAACTAAGTCCAATTGGCGAATACGTTCCAAGTCTTTTTCTATTTGTGGAATAGCGAACTTCTTCTTGTTGAAGCCCATTTGTTCTATCGTACCTAAATAACGCAACAATGTATCTGCCCTTTCATCCAAACCGTGTCGGTCTATCCATAAAAAGGCCCCATCCTTGATATAATAGTTACGGGTACGATAGTCGGCAATCATGGAATCGCCGTCTTGCTTAGCGAGCCTTCCTATATAGTTGCGTATCTTTTGGGAATTCAAGGCATAACTCGAAGACTTCATTTCTTCGAGGGCGTCGATGTCTACCGTTTGGTAGGGATTCACAACACCATCGTGGCACGATTGCATGAAAAGTGCCAACAATAACAATCCCAAAACATGTTTAAGGAATGACACAAGAGATATTATCTGATAGAGATTTTGCGAACTGCCTTACCTACCTTTACGATGTAACATCCCTTTGGCAAATTCAGTTCGTAACGCTTGTCAGGTCCTTCAACCTTAATGCTCATCACACGAACGCCAGCCACATTATATATATATAATGTCTGCCCTCCAGCATTGGTAACATGAAGGGTTGACTCGCTCACGGATATTCCTATCGCTTGCGTCTGTGGCAATTCAGTGTCAATGATTTCAATGGCTGCATTGGCATGGGTAACCATTGGTATTCCCATTATCAATGCACTGGCTAATGATATTTTTAGTATTGTTTTGATCATCATGACGTATACGTTTTGTTTTTTGCAAAGATAAGAAATTTCAAGCAAAGTGTATCAACAAAAGCAAGTAAAAAGCACGAATTAATATTATTTAACATCAAAACACATTCCTTCGTTGCTTAATGTGGTGTTTGGGAATATCTTTAGTGCTTCTTCAAGGATGGAAGACTCATCATTATATCGCGCACTAAAATGCCCCAACAGCAAATGTCCTGCATGGGAATCACGGGCCACCATAGCTGCCTGTTCGCCCGTACAATGGTAATACTTTCTTGCCCTGTCCTCATTCGTCTTATCATAGGTGCTTTCATGGTAAATCAGATTCACGCCTTCCAACAAACGATGCAAACGAGGAACATATCTAGTGTCGCTACAAAAAGCATAACTTCTCGGTTTGTCGGCGGGAGTTGTCAATCTCGTGTATGGTACCACGTCTCCATCTGGCGTCGTCCAATCCATACCTAATTTGATATTGGCAAACTGACTTTGGGGAATGCGATAAAAGTCTACCATCTCCCTATTGATATGTGGCAAAGTAGGTTTCTCCCTAAAAAGGAATCCACAACATTTCACGCGGTGCTCCAAAGGAATGCTCTCTACCGTCAAACTCCTATCCTCATAAATCACTTGATGTTTGTTGGTTAGCACCTCATGGAAATAAACCTTATAACTCAAGTCTTCACAAAACAAGGCTAACTGGGCATTGAGAATGGGTTCTAATTCTCCTGGAGCATAAATATGGAGCGAAGCCGTACGACCTAACAAGCCAAACGTGGAAAGCATACCTATCAAGCCAAAGCAATGGTCGCCATGTAAATGTGAGATGAAGACACAAGAAATGCGGTTGAAATGAATATGTGCGCGACGGAGGGACATCTGAACGCCCTCGCCGCAATCCAACATAAACATCTTACCGCGTATTTCCACCACCTGACATGTAGGAACATGCTTTTGGGTAGGCAAAGCACTACCGCAACCTAATATGTATACTTTAAAGGGTTCCACTATTTTTGTCGTTTATAAGCAAAGATGCCATTACTATTCTCAATGTAAAGGCTGTCTGCACCCAACATATTGATGATGAAGGTATCAGCATTGAACACCAACTTACCGTTGAGAATCTTCCAAGACGTCCACGGATTAGACTCTGCGGTGACATTCGACTCCACAACGCCGCCTTCCATAATCTCAAAATTCTTGTCCAAGCTGGTCCACTTGCCCATCAGCGTAGTTAAGTTCACCACTTGAGTAGCTACCAAACCCTCTTGCGTGTTCTTTCCTATCACGGCCATACGGTCGCCAACCAACAAGCCTCCTTGAATGTCGGCATCTTCTTCTACCATCATCGTATACATCAACGTATCGCCTCCGTCGGTGATAAGTTGCAACGTATGCATTGCCGTAGCCTCTCCACACGTTCCATATACCGTAGAGTCTGCCTCGTACACGATTTCCTCTTGCATGATGCTGTCACTATCAACAACAGGAGCACTCTCCTTGGTCTGATGGCAACCAGTAATCATCACCATCGCCATGCATATTGCTATAAAAGTAAGTCCTAATTTTCTCATACTATCTCTTTTTTACTTTATATCTTTGTATTTCTCTCACTTTTCATCTTTGAGTTCCATTTCTTTTGCCTCATTCCAAAGCGCGTCCATCTCTTCCAATGTCATTTCCGTCAATGGTTTACCGATTCTAATAGAATGCTGTTCTATATAATTGAAACGACGAATGAACTTCTGGTTCGTATGTTCAAGTGCATTGTCAGGATTCAACTTATAGAAACGAGACACATTAATGATGCTAAAGAGGAAATCACCTAATTCATCCAACGACGCTTCTTTGTCGCCTTTGTTCAAGGCTTCCTCCAACTCACCCAACTCTTCATGCACCTTTTCCCATGCACCACTTTTGTCTTCCCAATCAAAACCAACATTTCGCGCCTTGTCTTGTATACGATAAGCCTTGATGAGAGATGGCAAAGAGGCAGGAACGCCCGACAAGACGGTTTTGTTGCCGTCTTTTTCCTTCAACTTTATCTGTTCCCAATTCTCCAATACCTGTGTCACCGTAGAAGCATCGGCAAACTCCCTACCCTCTTCTTTTTCGCCGTATGGCAATGGTTTCGGATGCGGTGCGCCTACCTGCGAAGGATGATACACATGGGGATGGCGGAAAATCAACTTATCGGCAGCCTTGTTACACACTTCGGCAATGTCAAACTGTTCTTTCTCCTCGCCTATCTTTGCATAAAAACAAATGTGCAGAAGCACATCACCCAATTCCTTACAAATCTCATGCACATCGTTACTCACGATGGCATCAGAAAGTTCGTATGTTTCCTCTATGGTGTTGGCACGAAGACTCTCATTGGTTTGCTTTCTATCCCAAGGACATTTCTCTCTCAGCGCGTCCAACACGTCGAGAAACCTCCCGAAAGCCTCCATTTTCTCTTCTCGAGTATGCATATTAATACATGAATTCGCTTTACGTCAGCAAAGTTAAACAAAATTATTGATATAAGAAAAAAAGGCCATAAAAATATTCCCTTCGACAATTTTCTATTATTATTGCGCCCTAAACGATACAGGTATATTGTATGAAACCCTTACTGCTTGTCCATTATGCTTTCCAGGATTCCATTTAGGCATAATATTGATTACGCGAAGAGCCTCTTTGTCAAGTAAGGGGTCAAGAGAACGTGCAACTTGCGCATGAGATACCGAACCATCACGTTCAATGATAAACTTCACCTCTACACTTCCCAATTTAGGAGTATATATAGATGCATCAGTCGGATATTTTACATTGTTTCTTATATAGTTAACCATCGCCAAATAACCACCAGGAAAAGACGGCATGTGTTCTACCACTTCATAAACTTTCCCTGAATACTCTGTTATTGCAAATTTTGGAGGACGTTCCTTCACATATCGTTTTGCCAATTGAAAGTATTTATCTGCTTGGGTCTCCGATTGAATAGCCATCCAATTGAAAGGAGAATCTTCTGCATAGATAACCGTTCCGTCTGAACTAAAATATTCAATAGAAGCCACACAATATTTCTGATGTTCGAAATCAAATCTCAACAATTGAACAACATAAGAAAAAGACATGAAGTTATTCGATTGCGTCTCTATCATTAAACGATTTCTCAACGCCTGCAATCGTTCTGGTTTAATGACTTGCTTGGTCCACAACAGATAATTACCCTGCTCATCTATTTCGCATTGGGAATATGCATAATAATCCATATCCTTATCATCAAAAACCTTCACATACTCTTGTGCAAAAACGGTATATGATGACAATAATAGCAAAAAAGAAAACAACAACTTCATCATCTAATGTGTCAATAATTTCTGCAAATATACAATAAATTATTGAGAATCACCTCTTTTTTTGTGGAAAGATACACAATTCTTGATTTTGAATTGCCGTATCATTCTAAAATATATTCCTATCTACAAAAAAGTTTATATTCTTACGCAATCCTTATTATACAAGACTATCGTGTTTAATGCGCTTGGTAAACAATATGTATAGCCGTGATAAAGATAGTATTTACAGCGAGTAAAAACATGCTTTTTATAAAAATAGCGAAGACCTCCCGTTTATTCCATTAACTACATAAGCATCAACGAGTTGATAAATCTAAGACCTCATATAACACCTCACCTAACACCTCCCGTAAGACCTCCCATAGACCTCCCGTCTATGCTCGGATAATTTCGCGAAATATATTATTAACGAATCCATCATCTATTGCTCTTGAATAGACAGAACGTGAGAATCATCACCCAAAAATCAAGGCAATATAACATGAGGTCTTACGGGAGGTCTATGGGAGGTCTTACGGGAGGTCTTGAAAAATCTAATTCATTGATAGTGACATGTTTAACTAAAAAAACGGGAGGTCTTGGCAAAAACGACAGAATTCATGTTTTTTTGGAGATTTAAAAGTCACAAATTAGTCAATTCTCTTGCTTATCCCCACTCACCTTTTACGCCTTACAACTAAACAGGCGTGGAATAAAATGTATGAAGCACCTATTTAGTTTGTCTAAATCATAGGTTTGTAGGTTATAAACGATAGATTTAGACGACGTAAACCATTGCTCTGTATGCTATAGACTGACTTTTCCTGATTTCACTAGACACTTTTTCTCTTCATTAGCTGAAACAGTAGACAGTTGCTTCGTTGTCGTACTGAATCGATAGACACAAGCGAA
>OMWI01000080.1 GCA_900314715.1 uncultured Prevotellaceae bacterium
GGTGCAAAGGTACGAATATACTTTCTTTATGTATCATATCTGCACCATTTTTTCGGTTAGGCATGCCTCAGGTTTCCACGGAAGTTTTCATCTGCGCCAGCATTCCCCGAAGGAGGCATCAAGGAACAGACTCGTCAATCATTGTGCAACATACAAGCAATCTTGGAAGAAGCAGGACTCACCATGTCAAACGTAGTCAAGACCACCGTCTTCCTCGCTGACATGAACGACTTTGCTGACATGAATGCCGTATACGCAGAGTTTTTCACCCAGCCCTACCCCGCTCGTTCTGCCGTAGCCGTGAAGACACTTCCCAAAAATGCCTTGGTAGAAATAGAAGTTGTTGCTGCTGAGTGAACATTGATTGGAGTCAGACAAATGGTCTTTTATGCTTCAAACATGATATTTAGTGAAGACAAACATGGTATTTACCATACGAAAAGCTATGGTTTTTGTAGTTTATGCCAAGACCTCCCGTCTTTTAAGTTAATTCACTTAGTATCAACGAATTGAGCATTTCAAGACCTCACCTAAGACCTCACTTATTTCAAATTGAAGATTGAAAAATAAAGGTAACCTCTAAACACTCAACGTTACTCAGAGTGGGAGGTCTCACGGGAGGTCTATGGGAGGTCTTAGGTGAGGTCTTGAAAAACATAAAACACTGATAATAAGTCGTTTAGCTAAAACAACGGGAGGTCTTGGCAAAAACAATGAAATTCACGGTTAAGAATAAAAAGATTAACTATTCACAATTAATCTATTCTCTATCATCTCAACACTCAACAATAAACGCTCAACACTAAACATTTATTTCATAGAGTACTACGACACTCATAAGTCCTCATTAACAAAAAAAGCTGAAATTCAAGCAGAGATTCAGCCTAAGTTATAATCACACAAAAAAGTTTAGCGAACAACAACAATCCTCATTCCTTGACGGCCAACTCCTTACGATAGCGTTTCAATAGACGCTTTAGTCGTTTGGTGATACGTTCGGTACCGGGTTTGCCGTAGATATTATTCAACTCATTCGGGTCTTCTTGCAAATCGTAGAGTTCGTAGTAATCGATGTCGGGATCGTCGGTGATATAACCCGATTGCGCCATCCAACGATAAGAATTGTATTCACGAGTGCCTTCCTGTTGTTGATAACGATTCTCCGTTAAGGCACGTGCGCCACCCTTGCCGTAAAAATGAATGAGTTTGTATCTATCCGTCCGTACGCCATCATGCTTACGAGTTAAGTGCCAGGCAGGATAATCGTAATAATGATAATAAAGACTCTTACGCCAATGGATTTTCTTGGAATTGTTTGCGGTATGTTTGAAGAGTTTACGCAATGAACGTCCTGTCATTTCCTTGGGTTGCTTCACGCCAGCATATTCGAGGAATGTGGGAGCATAGTCAATGTTTTGTACCATTTCCGAAGAGACACTTCCTGCCTGTATCTCACGTGGATAACGAATGACAAGAGGCGTTCGCATACTTTCCTCATACATAAATCGCTTGTCAAACCATCCATGTTCGCCCATGTAAAATCCTTGGTCAGACGCATAAACGACAATGGTGTTTTCCGCCAAACCATGTTCATCAAGGTATTTCAACAAACGCCCGACATTCTCATCAACACTATGAATGACAGATAGATAATCACGTAAGTAGGTTTGGTATTTCCATACAACAAGTTCCTTTCCCGTCAAACTATCATGTTGAAAACGTTCGTATCGTGCACCAAAATACTTTTCGTAGGCAGCTCGTTGTTCGGGATTCAATCGACCATATTCAGCAATGGTGGAATTGAATCGGTCAACAGGTCTACCGAGGGAGTCTACTTTCAAGTCAAGTGCCAACTCCATGTCACGGTCTATCTGCATCTTCTGCGTATGAGCGGCAGAACCTCGTGTGCTATAATCATCCCATAGCGTTTCTGGCAAAGGGAAATCCACATTGTCGTACATTCCCAAATGCTTCACGTCAGGAAACCAACTACGATGAGGAGCCTTGTGATGAACCATCAAACAAAATGGGCGTGAGGTATCTCGATGTTCCAAAAAATCAATAGCATGGTCGGTAATGAGGTCGGTAGCATAACCTTCTTCACGAATATATTTACCACCCGACGTTTCACTCATAAACACGGGATTGAAATAAGTGCCTTGGTCGTTGAGCACATGATAACGGTCGAAACCTTTAGGACGACACAACAGATGCCATTTCCCCATCATGGCCGTCTGATAGCCCACCCGTTGAAGCAACTCCGAAAAGAATGTACGTGTGGAATCGATTCCCTCCAACAACTGTTGTTGACCATTCTGATGACTATAGAGTCCTGTAATCAAACAAGCACGTGAAGGAGACGACAACGAGTTTTCTACAAACGAACGGTCAAACCGCATGCCTTCACGAGCGATTCGGTCGATATTGGGCGTTGGAGCATATCGAGAAACATCACTTCCGTAGGCGGAAATCGCTTGATAAGCATGGTCATCGCTCATGATATACAGAATATTAGGACGCTTGTCTGTTTGCGCCATGGCATTGGTTACCATCAACGATGCCGCCACAACGGGCAAAAACGACTTATTTTGGTTTCGTTTCATAAGATAGTTAGATTGTAAATAGATTCGATAGAATTATGCAAATTTACAACAAATACTTCATATAATCACCATTTCCTCTATTTTTCTCGAAAAAACGTATATGGGAAATAGTAAACGTATCAAGTAAGATAATACAAATATGTGGTATTATAGTTGTCGTTATTGCCAAAAATATAAATAATGCAAACATTTTCTTGCATACAATTCTTTTTTAAACTATCTTTGCATCAACAAATTACGTCATATAGGATTTTTCGAGAATTAAATCACACACAATAATAACGATTAGAAAAGATGAAAAAGTTTTTTGTAATGGTGTTAGCCGCTATGATGGCTACATTATGCGTTCAAGCACAAGATGAGTGGAAGAATGAAATTGGCATTGCCTATGGTGGCGGTTCAAACACCGATTTTATTGGTTCTCTTTACAAAGGTATGTTTACTGGTAAACAACTGAATTATTGGGGACCTGTCAGCGTTGAGTATTTCCATCGTCTGTCAAACAACAAATTAGGTATTGGAGGTATATTTGCCGTTGGTGGATGTAAATGGAACGATAGTGACAATGCCAAAACTACTTTCTTCACCGTAATGCCAGCTTTGAAGTACAACTGGTTGGTTAGGAAGCACATCAGCTGTTACTCTAAAATTGGCATCGGTATGACAATGGCTTCAGAATCTGGCACAAGTGATAAGAAGAAAGGCGATGATGGCAAAGTGACCGTCAACTGGCAAGCCTCGTTAATAGGCGTTGAATTTGGTGGTGCCTTCCGTGGTTTCGTAGAAGTTGGAACTGGAGAGCAGGGTATCATTCTCGGCGGTCTGCGCTATAAGTTCTAATCCACAACGATTTCAAGACAGGCGCTTCAACAGTTCGATGAGCACACGCCAGATGTCCTCGATGGTGGACAGTTCTACTCGTTCGCTGGTAGAGTGTGGTTCTACAATACGAGGACCGATACTGGCCATTTGAATGCCAGGATAGTGCTCAACGAAGAAGCCTGCCTCCAACACGAAATGCATCGCCACCATACGGGGGCGCCATCCTAATACATCTTGAAAGGTATCGGAAGTCAGCTGTAAAAAGGCTGACTTCTGGTTTTCTTGCCATGCAGGAGCCGACATCACTAATTCGCTTTTTGCTCCATGAGCAGCAAACACATCGGCAATCTCACGACTCAACGCCTCCATCTCGCTATCTATGAAACTACGTGTATGGGTAGAAACGAAGATGCAATCTTGCTCGGTCTCAATACGCCCTACGTTATTAGAGGTCTCTACGGTGTCTTTCATCGTGTCGCTCATTTTCACCACGCCTTGCGGAATCTGCTCTAAGCAGGTCATCAAGGCTTTAAAGGCTTCACGATTGATGATGGTTTCCTGACGTTCGCACTTGCGGATGACGCAACGCATATTGGGATCGTTGTCGCCATACTCCTCTCGCAACCATTCATTCATCATTTCTTCTTGTTGTTTCACAAACTCCGACCCTTCGCCAGAAGGAATTGTGAGAACGATTTCTGCAGAAGAGGCGATGGAAGCATTGGCTTCACCTATTTTGATAGAGGCCACATCAAAGTCGTATTCGTTATAGATGGCGGCTAAGATAGCCCACGCAGACACCACGGCACTACAACGTCCCTTGTTGATATCAACACCAGAATGACCGCCCAATCCTCCTTCGAAACGGATGCAATACCAGCGACGCTTGCCACCAGGAGCAGGCATCCGCTCAACGGGAATACGATGAAATTGCAAACAGGCTCCAGCTGCTCCCGTGGTGATAGTGTCGTAATCCTCTGAATCGAGATTGATGACCTTACGACCTTTCAGGAAGTCCTTACTCAGTTGTGAAGCTCCCGACATACCGTCTTCTTCGTTGGTAGTGGTGATGACTTCCATCGGTCCGTGCACGATATCCTTGCTCTCCAATACTGCCAATGCCATTGACAAACCGATACCGTTATCAGCGCCCAACGATGTGCCACGCGCTTTCATCCATCCGTTTTCCACGTAGGCATCAATAGGTGTGTTGAGCGGGTCGCTCATACCCACACACACCATGTCCATGTGGTTCAGCAACACGATAGGTTCTGCCCCTTCATGACCAGGTGTGGCTGGTTTGCTAATCACGACACAATTCTCTGCATCGCGTTTATACGGCAGATGCAAACGCTCTGCAAACTGACAAAGATAGTCGGCCACACGCTCTTCATGGTGTGACGGACGTGGAATCTGATTCAGTTCCTTAAATATCTGGAACACTCGTTCTGTTGAGGGTGTCATATCTCTTTACTTTTTTTATTTCCTAATTAAAACCAAAACTTTTGGCAAATATAGCAATAATTTTTTAATTAGAAAATAATTTGAGATGTGAAATACGAATCTAAGATTTATATAATCGTAATCGTTTCTATTTCGTATATGAGCCATGTACCATTCGTACAAAGGCCATGTACGGTTCGTACATTAGCTTTGTACGACTCGTACATGGCCTTTGTACGAAATGAAAACGGCCTTTTTGGCACATGTATATTATTGCTTTTGTCTTTCCAAACAATTACTTACAAACAAACTTCTTTCCACCTTTGATATAGATACCTGGTCTTAACGACTTTGCTTGTACGCGGCGACCGCTCAAATCATAGACGGAAAGTGAAGAAGAAGCATTGTCTTGGTCAAGTACGAATGAAATATCTGTTTGTTCATTCACCAATTTCCGATGGCGCAAGGCAGAACGAACGGCATAATAAGCAGGTTTCTTCCCCAAGCCAGAGGTATAGAGCAATGGATTAGATGAATCGCGCCAACTGTTATTGTCTTTCAATCCCCAAATCACGAGATTGGGACAATTGTCGTTATTCAATACTATATCCGTTATCACACGATAGTTGCGGGCCTGTTCTTCCAGATTATCCTTAGACGTTGAAGGTATTCCCATATCCAATTCGGTGATGATACATTTCAATCCAGCATCGCCAAACTTCTTGATGGTATTCTCCAATTTCACGGAATCTACGTCACCTATGGAGAAATGACATTGCAATCCTACGCCATCTATGGGAATATTCGACTTCTTCAATCGCATGGCGAGATTATAGAATGCCATTGCCTTTGCCTTGCCTTGCATCTCTACATCATAGTCGTTAAGGTACAACAACGCATCAGGATCTGCACGATGGGCATACACAAAAGCGGAATCGATGAAGTCTTCACCAATGGCACGTGTCCATACGGTAGTACGCAAGTCGTACGCATCGGGATTCGAACGAACGGAAGTTTGATTGTCATCCAAGCATTCGTTCACCACATCCCATTCCTTCACTTTACCCTTGAAGTGTTTCATCACCTGCGTGATATGATTTTCCAAGATTTGCAATGCCTCTGCCCTACTCCAATTCTTATCGTTCTTCTTACCATCAGACGATACCCATTCAGGCAATTGTGAATGCCAAGCCAAGCAATGGCCACGCATTACCATTCCGTTTCGTTGTGCAAAGTTCACCAGATTATCCGCTGCCCAATAGTTGAATTGATTGCGTGAAGGTTGGAGGGCATCAAACTTCATCTCGTTCTCTGCCACCAACATATTGAATTGAGCAGCAACCTCTTTCGTTTCCGCAAGATTGGCATTGGTAATATCATTCTTCCAAGTGGAAATAGCCGTACCGATATATTTATGGTTATCATCAGCGTATGTACGCAAGGATGTTTTATCGGTGGCATCATTAATACCATCATCGTAATAGGCTCCCATCCTGTTGCCATCATCTGGATTGTCATCAGGATTATCGTTATTACCACCTTGGTCATCATCCAACGAGATTACGCGAAGCAGTAATACGTATTCACCATCCTCCTCACGTTCCTCCAATTTCCACGTATAGCGGTCGGGCTTTTGCAACTCGAAGTTCCACTCACCTGCTTGTGATGTCTTACTCTTAGCCGTTAACAATCGGAATTCATCACCCACTTTCAACTCGCAATTCTCTGCCAATGACAATTGAACTACTGGCATCAAATCACTTGTAGAGAAATCTTGACGAATGGAATAGTATTTCACCGTTCCGTCAACCATCAACTGGTCGAAATCCGTTGCGGAATTGATTTTGAAACGCAAGATAGATGCAGGACGCACATAAAGATTGGCATCTTTCTTCACGGTATAATTCTTCAACATCAACATTCCCGTGTGTTCATCGCCCGGTTCTATCACTCCGTAATTATCCACCGTACCAGCTATGTTGCCCGTTCCACCTAAAACGCCCTTTTCAAAGACGTATGCAATGGCTTCAGCATCATTGGCCATGAATCCAGTAGCACCGCGCATCTTCTTCGTTTCCGCTTCCTGACGGTCGTTCATCACGAGTATCTTTCCACCCATGATACGCAAGCCACCACTCAAGTAGTTTTCATTACCCGTTATCCGATACGTTCCCGTTCCTTCTTTGACCAATCCCACACGATGGGTGTCGCTATTATCGGGAGGGGCAATCTTGCCTGCTAATGTAGCATCGGTATTCAGACATCCCACCAAGAAATAAGAGTAATAAGTTCCCTTCTTCATATAGCCTTGAATAAGAGAACCCTTTTCTGTTTGCAACTCACCAAATCGGAAACCACGCGTACCACTCTCGCATACCAATGTTGCACCATCATGCAGAGTTACCCGATTGTTTTCCATCATGGTATTTACCTTGCCCGATTTCAAACTACCTTCCACGTCTTCTACGGTAAAAGTCTTACCGCCATGTGCCATCACGATACCGTAATATCCTGCGGATGGAGTCTTTTCTTTATAGGGATAAATGTGGACATCTCCCCTAAAACTATTCCAATTGGGATAACTTGCACCTTTTGCCGTACCCAAATAACAACGTTCACCTCCTGCATAGAGATTGAGTACACCCGTACCCGTAATCTTCGAATTGAAATAAGTATAGCGAGACATCAATACATCCACGGTCTTGGATGCAGGAATGGAAATGTCCTTGTCGTAGGTTACGTAACTTGAAGAGGTATTGTTGCCACTAATGTCAATCGTCTCGTTTTGTGCCAAGACGGAAGTCTGAATCAGCGAGAAAAACAGAATAAATAATGCAAATCTTTTCATCTTTGTTATTTTTTGCAAAAGTACAACAACCCAACCAATTATCCATTGTGCCGTGTATCACAAACTTCATCATTTGTTGCATCTGTTTTTCCCCGTAATCTAAGATAGTTAGAAGGGAGAGGTGAGAGGTGAGTGAAACACGTAATGGGAAAGGTATTCTCTCACTTCTCACCTCTCACCACTCACTTGAATAAAAATAGTTGCGACTTATGCCGCAACTATTTCCTTTGCCCTGGCTAATGCCAAATCTATGTGATTGCAAATGTTTTCCTCGCCTAATAGTTCGGGGAAACCATTGCGATTCAATACTTTTTCTACCTTTTCATTCACGCCCGACAAGACGATGGTGATTCCCTCTTTCTGACTCATCAAGCACATGTTTTCAAGGTTGTGCAAGCCCGTAGAGTCGATGAACGGAACCTTTCTCATACGGATGATTCGCACTTTCGGACGATGACCGTAACGTCCCATAATATCTTCAAAGCGGTTACCAGCACCAAAGAAATAAGGACCGTTGATTTCATACACCTCTACACCTTTCGGTATCGTCAGATGCTCTAAGTTGCCTCGTTCCATATCGGCGTCTTCGTTCAAGTCGATTTCTTCGTAAATCATCTTCACATCGGTGGTTTCCGACATTCGTCTCATGAAGAGCAGACAAGCACAGATGATGCCTACTTCAATAGCTATGGTCAAGTCGAAGATGATGGTCAGGAAGAAGGTGAGCAACAATACGGTAATGTCACTCTTTGGATTACGCATAAGAGCGAGGAAAGAACGCCAACCGCTCATACCATAACTTACAACAACCAACACGCCTGCCAGACATGCCATCGGGATATACTGAGCCAAAGGCATCAGGAACAAGAAGATTAGCAACAGCACAACCGCGTGTATGATTCCCGCAACAGGAGTACGACCACCATTGTTGATATTCGTCATGGTTCGTGCAATGGCACCAGTTGCAGGGATTCCACCAAACAACGGAGATACCAAGTTGGCTATACCCTGTCCTATCAGTTCAGTATTGGAATTGTGATGGTCGCCAATAACACCGTCGGCAACGGTAGCAGACAATAGCGACTCGATGGCTCCCAATACGGCAATGGTCATGGCTGGTGCTACCAACTCCTTGATAGTTTCCCACGAAAGGGCGGGAACAACGGCATCGGGTAATTGCGAATTGATGCTAAACCTATCACCTATCGTTTCAATACTATTGACGCCTGCATATTGCTTGAGCAACAATGCTACGACGGTCATCAATACGATGGCTACCAACGAACCAGGAATGCGCTTACTATATTTTGGTATGAGGGCAATAATGACAACGCTTGCCAATCCCACCAACGTGCTCCACATGTCAATACTTTGAAAATGCTGGAAATACACAATCCATTTCTCTATGAAATCACTCGGCACATCCGTTATCTGCATTCCCAATAAGTCCTTGATTTGAGTGGTAAAAATCGTAACGGCTATACCACTCGTGAATCCCACGATAATAGGATAAGGAATATACTTGATGATAGTACCCAAGCGCAACAATCCAAATCCAATCAAGAAGAAACCAGCCATCAACGTGGCAATCGTCAATCCTTGAAAGCCATATTGGTTGATGATACCTGCCACTATCACGATGAAAGCACCCGTAGGTCCTCCAATCTGAACCTTGCTTCCTCCAAAGACAGAGATAAGCAAGCCAGCGACAATAGCTGTAATAATACCTTTTTCGGGAGACACACCAGAGGCAATACCAAACGCAATTGCCAATGGCAACGCCACAATTCCGACAATGACACCCGACATCAAGTCGGCCATCAATGTCTTCTTGTCATAATTCTTCAACACCGAAAACATCTTCGGTTTAAAATCAATCGTTTTCATCTAAAATTCGTTATCCTTGAAATACGGTTGCAAAAGTATAAAATATTGACGATATTTAACGTATGCCATGTACATTATCTATTAAAACACGTGGAAATCTTGATTTACTTCTACTTTATCATATATGATGACAAAAAAAGAACCATTTCAGCAAGCATTGTACTATGCTGAAATGGCTCTTTGAATATAACGTTATCGTTTGTATCTATTATGCTACCTTTTCCAATCGCTTCATCATGGCAAACATGAAGAGAGCTGAGAGTAAGCAGAGGATAATGAATACGCCCCAGACAACCCATAAAGGCAGGTCGCCCCAAAGATAACCACCAACACTAACGAGTTTGTTTCCGATAGCAGTTGCTCCAAACCATCCACCCATCATCAAACCTTTGTACTTGGGAGGAGCCACCTTGACACGAGAGGACCAAGTTCACCCGTCTCGGCGAGAGCAGCCTGTTCGTTAGGAGTCAACAATCCCTGAGAAGCAAACATCATAATAAAGAATGCTGCCGCTGCCACCAACATACCGTATGCAATCTTACGAGGAGCAGAAGGTTCCTTACCCTTATTCGCCAATGATGCAAAGATAGCCATGGAAACAGGTGTCAATGCTACCACATAGAAAGGATTGAACTGCTGGAAGATAGGAGCAGAAATGTCAATCGTACCAGTTGCCTGGTAGTATTTATAGATGAGAACGCCAAGAGAAGCCAATACCACCAAAGCGGAAATCAGTTTTGCCTTCTGCGTCTTGCTCTGGAAGAATGAGAAGCCTGCATATACGATGAAGATAATCATCACAAGATTGATGACATCAAAAGGCATCGTATGTGCGCCAGAAGCCGTCTTTGCCGTAAATTCATCAGCAAAATAGGTAAGTGAAAGACCATTCTGATGGAAAGCCATCCAGAAGAAAATCACAACCGCAAAGACCAGACACAAAGCAACGATGCGTTGTTTGGTCTCTTCCTTGGAAAGTTCAGGCTCCGTTGCAATAGAAGCAGCTTTAGAGGAAGCATCCTTTTTCCCGCCCTCAGTATGACGGAAAGTGCCACGGAAAGCATAATAAATTGCGATGGAGAGAATAAGTGATGCACAAGCCACGGCAAATGCGAAGTGGTAAGCCTCACCGGGAGCAGTATAACCGAGATGATTCTTGGCATACTCTGAAATCTCTATGGCAGCCGTTGGCGCAAAGAGAGCACCGATATTAATGGCCATATAGAAAATAGAGAAGCCTGCATCACGCTTGTCTGCATACTTGGGATCATCATAAAGATTACCTACCATCACCTGTAGATTACCTTTGAAAAGACCCGTTCCGAAACTGATAAGTACCAACGCAATAAGCATAGCTACGAGACCTACAGCCTTGCCTCCCAATGGAACCGACAAAAGCAGATAGCCCAGAAACATGATTACGATACCAATGGTAACCATCTTACCGAATCCAAACTTATCGGCCATGATACCACCTAAAATCGGGAGGAAATACACAAGCATGAGGAAATCGCCATAGATTTCTCCTGCCCATCCAGCATCGAGGCCAAAGTTGGCTCTTAGAAACAAAGCGAAGACGGCTATCAT
>OMWI01000046.1 GCA_900314715.1 uncultured Prevotellaceae bacterium
TGCTTTCTGTGAGTACGTCCACAGTCATGATTTCAGGACGAATATATTCAGCTTTCTTCATATTTTCTTTCCTTTCCTTATTTTATTTGATTACCATTTTCTTACCATTCACGATATAGAGACCCTTCGGCAGGTTGCTCTTCTGAGTACCCATCAACTGACCGTTCACGTTGTAGATGTTACCCTTAGCCGACTTATCGGCAATCTGAGTGTTGATACTGTTCACCTCACTGTCGAAGACCACCTGGAGCTTAGCACCGGCAGCTCTGTTGTCGCTGATGTAGAACCAGCAGCGGTTCTTCGGAATCCGGGCAGAAACCCTATAGAAGTTATAGGCGTCATTGGTCTCGTCATATCCGAAGTAGAAACTCAGACCGTCTGATGCATCCATGTCGTATCCCTCAAGGGTTCCTTGCATGCAGACAGAGATGCCAGCGTTCACTGGGTCGGCAACTTCAGTAACCTCACAAGGATCATTTCCTTCAGCTGCGTACATCTCGTTGATGATTCTCTCGTTAACTCTGTTCACTTTGAAGAGATAAGGCTTGTAAGCCTCAATCTTTGTGACGGGATTGAAGAGAAGCTTACAGTGGTAGAAGCTTTGATCGCCAACTTCCGTAAGCGTACCCTGAACATCCTGCAACTCACTTACGTTGACGCTTGGAACGCCCTCGTAATCTGCACCGAAGTATTCAGCCAGATCATCAATGGCAAATGGCAATACCAGAGTCTTCCAAGGCTGAGAAATATAATTGATCTCTTTCTCCTTGATGTATAGGGTAGTGTTGCCGGTAGCAGGCATGTCACCTTCGAACTTCTCTGAGAATGTTGCATCTGCATAGAAGTAGTCATATTCGCAACACGATGTCGTCGTACCAAGTGCCGTCAGCACCCAGAATCTTATAGGTGACGTGCCAGATGTCGGTAGAGTTAGCAGGGTCAGTCACAGGAGTTGCAAAGAATGCATACCACCAGAGATTATTCTTGTTCATTGTGGTTCCTGATGTTCCAGCTTGCTTGTAAACCAACTGGTTGTGCTCGTCAAAGTACTGCTCAGATGTAGTGAGCTTATCAGTCCAAACGCAAGAATTGACGTTCTCCAGACTTGCCAGGTAATTGGTGGAGTTATATGGACCCATAGCCATTGTACCGGACATCTTGCTGTTGGTTGCAGTATTGACATAAAGCTGCCATCCCACCTCAGGCTTTGCGCCCAATCCCATCGGAGTCTCAGCTCTGGAAGTACTTCTCCAAATCAGATAATTGTTAGCGATTGAAGAATCGTTCAGCCTGACTTGGAAATCGTAGCCGTCGCCATAGAAAGCCCACTGGTCGTGTCCTTTCTTTGCGATAGGATAGTTACTGCCTGCTTTAGGAGTGGCACCGTTGACACTTTTCCAAGACAAGATAGTCTGCTTGTAGGTACCCCACTCATTTTCAGCAGACTGGTCGTAGATGACAAGATAGTTGTTACTACCGCTATAGTTGTAAGAACGCAGATAATGGTAAACGGGATCTTTCCCTTCTTCAGAGAGGATGAAAGGAGGATCGAACTCATAGTCCACATACACCGTTCCGCCATCGGCAGGAGCTTCGGTAATCTCCTGAGTCAGGTCAGCATCGCTGTAGTACTTGTACGTGGTGTAGGCACGCCACAAGGTTTGTGGCATCTTGTCGTTCAGGTTGTCACCGGCGTTCAGGTTTGCCGTTGCCGTGATCGTTCTACCGTCAACGTGCGTTGTCAGTTGGTATGTAATCGCTGCTGCATGAGCAGAAACTACCGTGCAGAAGAGAACAGCCAATACTGTCCACATTCGTTTTAGTAAAAGGTCAAATTTTATCATATTTGTTATTTTAAAAAGTTAATAATTCTATTTATTTTATGTTGATGTAATCGATTTTATTATTTTGTCAAAATAGATTTCGCAAAGATACTAAATTCTAAACAAATATTCAAACAATTATCATATAAATTAACACATTTTTTCACTTTGATCCTATATTTCGTTAGCTTGACTTTGATAGGTGATGCATTAAAAAATAGGAGGGCATGTCGTTTCACATGCCCTCCTACGCTTATTAAGATGTCCTTGTTTTAGAGATCCCAGAAACAGAAAGCACCCTTGGCTGTTGGTGCAGGTGCACCGCCAGAATTAGAACCACCGTTGCCAATGTTGATAGCTTTGCTTCCGTCACGGAATGTTCCAGTACCTGTAACATTTGAAACTGCAAATACGTTCTCAGTAACTACTTCAACGGAAGTCGTACGTGGAATTACATAACTTTTCTTCATATATTTATTCTCCTATAATTATTTCACTAAAACTTTCTTTCCGTTTACGATGTAGATACCCTTTTGCAAGTTTTCTTGTACTTGTTGTCCGTTGAGGTTGTAAATCTTATCGTTGTTCTTCTTCACGCCCTCGATGTTGTTAATGGCGTTAGTTCCGTCGAAGAACGAGAACTTAGCACCGAATCCACCGATGGTAGTATTAGCATTCTCCGTAGCCTTGATGTCGAAGTAGCAGATAGTAGGAGCGATAGTAACAGGATTATCTACTGTATAGAAGTTGTAAACGTCCTCTGCTGGGTTACTGAAGTAGAAGTAGATGTAATTATATCCGTTTGGCTCAACAGGCTCGCATGGTACGAGTTCGAAGTCTTCGTATGTACCATACATAGTGACTGTTACGTCTGGTTGATTAGCATCTACGTGTGATACTTTGAGAGGTGTGCCTTCAAGAGGGAAGCTAATTTCCTTGCTACGTACATTGTCGTCTGTGCCCTCAATTTCTATTGGCAAGAAGAGATATGGACGGTTAGGAATGAGCTCGTTAAAATCAACCTCTTCGAACTTCAGGTTGCAATTCCAGTTGTAACCATCTGTAGCATTTTCTTTAGACTCTACTGCAACATAGTCAAGGAATTTACCATTAATGCCGTTTTGTTGTAATAGGTCGTAGTCTGGCAATACAAGCGTCATCCACTTACCTAAAGTGAACGTCCTTTGGAATAGTTTAACCTTCTTCACATAGACGATGGTGATACCTTCTGCAGGAATTGGGTCGTTAGGATCTTCAACATCCCAAATTAGAGTAAATTCTGAATCATGATAATAAGTACACTCATCATACTCTGAATCTGTGGCATCGTAATAGTAATTAACGGGTCTTTCTCCATCTTCCTTGTCGTAGAACTTCCGATCTAACAATTCGCCAGCACCATTATAGATACGATATTCTACGTGCCATGCTGCCTGAGTAGAAACCACCGTACAAAACAGAACAGCTAAAACTGTCCACATTCGTTTTAGTAAAAGGTCAAATTTTATCATACTTGTTATTTTAAAAGTTAATAATTCTATGTTATTGCTTATGCTTGTGTAACTGTTAATTATTTAGTAGGCAATATCACCGTGGCAAATTTATAAAATTCTAAGAAAACTCACAAACAATTTTGAAAAAATTATATAATCCCTTTAAATAAAGCTGATTTGTATAATGATGGTGAACGATTTTCCCTGATTTCATCGATTGTTTCATTTGTTTGGCCTTGATAGGTGGTAGATATTTCAATCTTTTTTTCAAGACCTCCCGTCGTTTTTCATAAATTCCTAAGTATTAAGGAGTTGTAAAACGAAAAAGCTTGAAAGACCTCACCTAAGACCTCCCGTAAGACCTCCCATAGACCTCACCTAAGACCTCATGTGTTTTTAATTCACAATTCACATTTATCAATTCACAATTGAGAAAATTGAAGGTAATCTCTCAACACTCAACATTACTCAGAGTGGGAGGTCTTACGGGAGGTCTATGGGAGGTCTTACGGGAGGTCTATGTGAGGTCTTACGGGAGGTCTTACGGGAGGTCTTACGGGAGGTCTTACGGGAGGTCTTGAAAATGTCAAATCGCTGATTTAGAATGAATTAGCCTAAAAGACGGGAGGTCTTGCGGAAAATGAAGAAATCACATACAAAATAACAATTCTCAATTCACAATTTACAATTTACAATTAACAATTAATAATTCACAATTCTCAATTAGGCTCTCGCAACCACTTAAGGCTCCCTTCCCTTGGGGAAGGGGTGGGGATGGTCCTCAACACAAACCATAGCTTTAGACATAGTAAACGATAGCTTTGTATGCTGTAAATGATAGCTTTGTATGTTGTAAATCATTCGCCCGTAACCCACAAATCAATGGTTTGTAACTGCTCAGTCGATTTTTCGTAGGGGATAAAACGTTAGATAATCAAAGCTTGCATCAAAGATGCCGTAGGCATCAGATGATAGTAGCCAGCTATGCAGCCATGCCGATAGGTATGGCGAAATGGCTGGGGAAGATATGGATATATAAAAATGCAAGATGTTATTCTCACCAGCCATTTCGCCATACCTATCGGCATGGCTGCATAGCTGGCTACTATTATCCAATGCCTACGGCATTCCTCCTTTATCAAATAGATAGCCAATTCAATGATATGAAACTACGGCAAAGAATAAAGATTCAATCTTAATTCCCATACCAAATATCGACTGAGCCTTTGTAACATATTAAGCTATGATTTCTAACCCAATGGGCTATTGTGCCTATATAGCCCAGAGCGTTACTCTTGTCCATAAATAACATAGGGGGTGCATTTGCTGCAACCCCCTTTAGTATGTTATGAAAATTTTTGAGAGAAATAGAGAAGCTTCACAGCTTCTTTTGTTTTACAAACTTGATTATTTTATAGAAAGCATAGAAAAAATCAATTGGTTGTAGACGGTAGGATGGTCTCGTTGTTCAATCCTTGCAGATTGCTTTGTTTCATCGAATCTACCGTCGTAGAGTCTTTAGAGAAGGCCACGGCTGCCCCTTGCTGTATTTGCTCAATGCCAGCCGTATTGCCATTGTAGTTGTTGTCTGCTCCGTTGCTGTTGAATGCTACCTGTGCGGCATTTCCGAGCGTAAGGATGATGGCAACGATGGCGGCTGCCCTAAACAACGGCATCAAGCGTTGCGTGAACGTAATGTTACGTGCCTTCACGGGAATCGGTTCGTCAATCATGGACAGAATCTTCTCGTCGAAGTCATTGCCCAATACGTTGGTCTTACGTTCAACCTGTTCGTATAGGAACAATGGACGATACTTCTCAAATTCCTCGGGAATGTCGATCTGACTAAAGAACGAGCGCAAAATCTCCTCTTCTTCAAGAGTAGTCTTGCAGTCCCAATAGAGTTCGAGCAGTTGGTTGATGTACTTATAGTCCATAATCGTTCATTTTTTGAAACCGTAGCTTAATCGCTTGTCTGGCTCTAAAGATGTTTACTTTTACTTGTTCTTCTGAAATGTCCAGTATACTGGCAATCTCCTTATATGTTTTTCCTTCGAAGTCACGCAATTGAACGCATGTTTTTTGTTTCTCAGGAAGAGAGTTGATGATGTCTCGTACAATTTGGATGTGATCCTTTTGTATGATGTGTTCGTATGGGTTGAGTGACCTGTCAGGTTTCTCGGCGTTCAATTCATCCAGTGATTCATGCTGGTTTCCTTGTTTCTTGATGTGGTCGAGTGATAAGTTTCTGCAAATTGTCAAGCAAAATGCCTCGATATTCTCAATCTCTTCCCACTGTGCGCGCCTGTTCCATACTTTTATCAGTGTTTCTTGTACGATGTCTTCCGCGTCTGCGCTATCGAGAGTGATGCGCAATGCAAGCCGGTAGAGCGTGTTTTTCAACGGCAGCACATCGTTGCGAAAACTGATATTTTTCATCTTCTCTCTGTATTAATGACGATTGAATAAATGGAAAGTTACAAGAAAAAGTACTTTTTTTCAAAAAAATATATTCTATGCTTGGATAACGGTACCCGAATTGCCGTTGATGGCGGTAGACAAGGTGATGATTACTCGTTTCACGCCCGCTTCGATGGCAGCCAAGGCATTTTCTATCTTGGGCATCATGCCTCCAGAGATGATTCCCTTTTCTACATATTGATTATATAAATCCCTATTGATGACGGGAATGACGCTGGTATCGTCGTCGGGGTCTTGTAAGACGCCCGCTTTTTCGAATGCAAAAATCAGCGTAACGTCGAAATAGGAAGCCAATGCCTTAGCCGTTTCAGAAGCCATCGTGTCGGCATTGGTGTTAAGGATATTGCCTTGACCATCATGGGTAAGCGGAGCTATGACGGGAGTGATTCCCGCTTGGATAAGCGTGTTGAGCATCTCGCCGTTAGCACGGTCAACATCACCCACGAAACCATAGTCGATACCGTCCTTGACAGGACGTTTGTGCGAACGAATGACATCGATGTCTGCACCCGTCAATCCCAATGCGTTAACGCCATGCGCCTGTAAGCGAGCCACGAGATTCTTGTTGACAAGTCCTCCGTAAACCATCGTGACAACCTCCAGCATCTTCGCATCGGTAATGCGACGACCGTTAATCATCTTGCTTTCTATGCCGAGTTCAGAAGCAACCTTCGTGGCGCGTCTTCCACCACCATGCACTAACAGTTTCTTGCCAGGAATGGCAGAGAAATTAGCCAATAATTGAGAGAGCTGTGATTCGTCTTCAACCACAGCTCCGCCAACTTTCACGATTGTGAGTTTTTCCATTGTTATTATTCAAGATATGTGTAACCATACAGGCCAGAGCGGTAGTTAGAAAGGAATTCCTTTCCCTCTTCGAGAGATATTTTCCCTTGCTTCACGCTCTTTGCAACCCATATTTCCAATTGTCTAACTAATTTCTTGGGATTGTATTGTACGTAATCAAGCACCTCTTCCACCGTTTCACCATCGAAAATCTGGTCGATGTGATAATGACCGTCTTTCACGGAGATATGCACGGCATTGGTATCGCCAAACAAGTTGTGCATGTCGCCCAAAATCTCTTGATAAGCACCTACGAGGAATACACCTAAATAATAATCCTCGTTCTTTTTCAATGCATGGATGGGAAGTACGTGTCCGATGTGGCGGTTGGTAACGAAATTGGCAATCTTACCATCAGAGTCGCAAGTGATGTCTTGCAACGTAGCGTTACGTGAAGGACGCTCGTCCAATCGTTGGATAGGAACGATGGGGAACAACTGGTCGATAGCCCATGAATCGGGAAGGCTTTGGAAGAGCGAGAAATTGCAGAAGTATTTATCTGCCAGTAGTTTATCCAAGTTCTTCAATTCCTCTGGCACATGTTTCAACGACTTGGCGATGGCGTTGATTTCACGACAAACGCTCCAAAACATACTTTCTATCTCTGCACGTGTACGTAAATCAATGAGTCCGTGAGAGAACAAATCGAGTGCTTCCTCGCGTATTTGTTCGGCATCATGCCAGTCTTCCAACATCGAACGCGAATTGAGATTGTCCCAAATCTCATAGAGGTCTTTCACCAATTGATGGTCGTTTTCCTTAGCCTCAAATTCCTCTGGCATTTCTGGCAGACTTGCCGTTTCCAACACATCAATAACCAGTACGCTATGATGAGCAGCCAACGAACGACCGCTTTCCGTAATCAAGTTGGGGTGGGGGATGTTATTCTTGTTGGCAGCCTCTACGAACTGATAGATACAGTCGTTGACATACTCCTGGATGGAGTAGTTCACCGAACTTTCACTACTGGAAGAACGAGTGCCGTCGTAGTCAACACCAAGACCGCCACCGCAATCCACGAAGTCAACATTGTAGCCCATCTTGTGGAGTTGGATGTAGAATTGTGCTGCTTCGCGCAAGGCCGTCTGGATGCGACGAATCTTTGTTATCTGACTTCCGATGTGGAAATGAATCAATCTTAGACAATCGTGCATTCCCTTATCATCCAATATCTTCAAAGCGCTGAGCAATTCGGCACTTGTCAATCCAAACTTAGACGCGTCGCCACCACTTTCTTCCCATTTACCCGAACCGCTGGAAGCCAACTTAATGCGAATTCCCAGATTGGGTTTCACGTTCAACTTCTTGGCAGCCTTGGCGATAATATCCAGTTCGTTGAGTTTTTCCACCACAATGAAGATACGCTTACCCATCTTTTGGGCCAACAATGCCAATTCGATATAGCTTTGGTCTTTGTAACCATTGCAGATAATGAGCGAGTCGCTCTGGCATTGAACGGCTATGACCGCATGCAATTCTGGTTTGGAACCAGCTTCCAATCCTAAGTTGAATTTCCTACCGTGCGAGATAATCTCTTCAACCACGGGTTGCATTTGGTTTACCTTGATGGGATAGATAATGAAGTTGTCGCCTTTATATCCGTATTCCTCCTTGGCTTTCTTGAAACAACTGGCCGTCTTTTCGATACGATTGTCCAAGATGTCTGGGAATCTAAGCAATACTGGCGGTTGTACATCACGCAAAGCCAACTCGTCCATCACTTCGCGTAAGTCGATTTGCGTATTGTCCTTACACGGTGTGACAAAAACGTTGCCGTTTTCGTTGATGCCAAAATACGAAGTACCCCATCCGTTGATGTTGTAGAGTTCCTTCGAGTCTTCAATTGTCCATTTCTTCATTGATAGATGTGGAATTTGTTAGGGATTGTTATATATGTAGCAATTCACGTAATTTCTGAACGGAGATTTGTATCTTCTCAAAATTGTCGAGCAGATTGACGTCAAGCGTATTCTTGGCTTTCGCATAAAAGGGTTCGCGATAGACCAATTGTTCCTTGATGAACACCTGTACTTCTTCTGGTGTCTTGTTGAGCAATAAGGGGCGCACGGATTTTCCGATTTTCAAGTGACCATATAACACCTCTGGCGTTGCTTTCAGGTAAACCGTCTCTCCTTGTTGGTTCAGGTAGTCCATGTTATCAAAGAAGCAGGGAGTTCCGCCACCGCAACTGAGGATGATATTTTCAAACTCGGCCACTTCATGCAACATGTTATATTCGATTTTTCGGAATCCCTCTTCACCTTTCTCGTCGAATATCTGCTTCACGGTCTTGCGCATCCTACTTTCAATGTACCAATCCAGGTCGTAAAAGGGAATGCCCAATTCTTTGGAAAGTGCCTTGCCAACGGTAGTCTTTCCAGCTCCCATGTATCCTATAATAATAATGCGAATCAATCTGCTCGTTCTATTTGAGTTATTTCTTCATCTTCTCAATAATTTCCATACATTGCTCGTATGTCAACTCCTTCACCTTGGAGTGCATGGCTTTAGGAATGCGATAGTTCTTGCCGTCGTAAGCAATGTAAGGACCGTATCTGCCATTGAGGATTTCCATCTTGGGGTCGTTCTCGAATGCCTTCAAGTGACGTTCTTGGTCTTGCTGGCGCTTCTCGTTGATTAATTCGATAGCCGTTTCCAATGTCACCGTCAATGGGTCTTCGTTCTTGGGAAGCGAAACAAACTTACGGTTGTGCATGATATACGGACCGAACTTGCCCGTTCCAACTACCACAGGCATTCCTTCCAATTCACCTAATGTGCGAGGCAACTTGAACAATTCCAAAGCTTCTTCCACGGTAATGGTTTCCATGCTCTTGTCGGCTGGAATCTGCGCAAATTGTGGTTTTACGGAATCATCGGCGGCACCTATCTGTATCACGGGACCGAAACGTCCGATTTTTGCATAGATGGGACGACCAGATTTAGGGTCAATTCCTATTTCACGTTCACCTGCCTTATGTTCAGAGCGAGATTTCAAGACACCTTCCACTTCGGGTTCGAAGTCCTTGTAGAAGTCCTTAATAACCTTCTCCCATTCAGATTTTCCTGCTGCGATGCTATCAAATTCCTCCTCGATGTTGGCGGTGAAATGGTAATCCATGATGTCGGGGAAGTTTTCCATTAAGAAATCGTTCACCACCGTACCGATATCTGTAGGAAGGAGCTTTCCTTTTTCGCTTCCCACCATTTCCTTCTTTTCCTTCGAAGAAATCTTGTTGCCTTTCAGCACATCGATAGAGTATGTTCGTTCCTCGCTTTTCTTCTCACCCTTCTGCACGTATTCACGTTGTTGGATGGTGCTAATGGTCGGCGCGTATGTGGAAGGACGACCGATGCCTAATTCCTCTAATTTGTGTACCAAACTTGCTTCGGAATAACGGGTAGGACCTTGACTGAAACGCTCGATGGCGTTGATTTCCTGACGCGCCAATACATCGCCTTTCTTCATCTCAGGCAATACGTTCGAGAATTCCTCTTGTCCGTTTTCATCATCTTCGGTTGACTCGCGATAAACTTTCAAGAATCCGTCAAACGTGATGACTTCACCGTTGGCAACAAACTTGTTTTCCATCGTGCCAAACGTAGGATGCTGTATGAGAATCTCCGTCGTGGTCTTCTCCATCTGTGCATCAGCCATTTGCGAAGCTGCAGTTCTCTTCCAAATCAATTCATAGAGGCGTTTTTCCTGTGCCGTTCCATTGATTTCCATACTCTTCATGTCGGTTGGACGAATGGCTTCGTGTGCCTCTTGTGCACCTTTGGTTTTGGTATGGAAATTGCGGGTTTGGCTATATTCCTTGCCATAGAGTTTGGTAACTTCTTCCTTGCTCGTGGCAAGACACAACTTCGATAAATTCACGCTATCTGTACGCATGTACGTGATAAATCCGTTTTCATACAAGCGTTGCGCTACCATCATGGTTTGACTGACAGAGAATCCCAACTTACGGGCAGCCTCTTGTTGCAACGTAGACGTGGTAAATGGTGGAGCGGGAGTGCGCTTCACGGGTTTCTTGCTTACCGTGTCGACAACAAACGATGCATCCTTGCATTTCTCCAAGAATGCCAAAGCCTCTTCGTGCGTCTTGAAGCGTGTATCCAATTCAGCCTTTACCTCCATCTCGCCGTTCTTGGGATTGTGGATGGTGAATACGGCACTGATGCGATAATATGGTTCGCTCTTGAATGCCTGCATCTCACGTTCGCGCTCAACGATGAGACGAACGGCCACACTTTGTACACGACCAGCCGATAATGCTGGTTTTACCTTTCTCCATAATACGGGAGACAACTTAAATCCTACCAAACGGTCGAGCAATCTTCTGGCTTGTTGTGCATTTACCAAATTCATGTCCAAGTGCCTCGGATGCTTGATGGCATCTAAGATGGCAGTCTTCGTTATTTCATGGAAAACGATACGATTGGTTTTCTCCTCGTCTAAGCCCAAAACTTCGCAAAGGTGCCATGATATAGCTTCTCCTTCGCGGTCTTCATCGGATGCGAGCCAAATGGTTTTCGCTTTCTTGGCTTTTGCCTTTAAGTCAGCTACCAACTTTCGCTTTTCCTCTGGAATTTCATAGTCAGGGTTTAAATTGTCCATGTTAATGCTGATCTCCTTTTTCTTCAGGTCGCGGATATGACCGTATGAAGACATTACCTTGAAATCTTGACCTAAAAATTTCTCAATGGTCTTTGCCTTAGCAGGACTCTCTACAATAACTAAATTTTCTTGCATAATGCGTCATGGGTTTATTTAGGGCGCAAAAGTAACGATTTCTTTTGCTTATACCTTATTAATATAAGCAAAAACTATTAATTTTTTGTGGTTTTTGATGTTTGTTTAGAAAAATTTACAATCTTTTGGCTTATAAAGTGAGTTTTTACGTGTTCATGGAAAGAAATCTTTCTATTCCTCGTCTTAATGATTGCAATCCGAATTCTTCTACTCTGATTTCCTTCAAAGGTACCCATAGGCAATCCTCGGCATCATCCGCCGCATGCAACTCATCGCAATTCTCCACCTCACATAAATAAAAGAGGTCGAGTGTAGGAATGTTGAGGTTGCTATATAGATATGTATTGTTAAAGCTGAAGAGATAGGTGGCTTTCGTAACTATAAGTCCTGTCTCTTCCTTTACTTCTCTTATCACCCCTTCTTCGGCACTCTCGCCGATGTCAGCAAATCCTCCAGGCAAGTCTAATGTTCCCTTTGCTGGCTCGTTCTTGCGACGTGTAACCAGCAATTCGCCTTTTTCGTTGAGGATAAAGGCAACATTGGCAGAACTGGGATTCATGAAGTATTCGAATCCGCAGTTCTGACATTTCTTACTCTTCTCGCTATTGGCGATGAAATCATTACTGCCACAAACGGGGCAATATCTGAATCGTTCCAAGGGATGCGACATCGTTTTCCTTTTTAATAGTTCTGTCATCAAAAAGACTATTACCAATCATCACTCCTAAATGGGAACAAGGGAAGCATAGCTGCATTCTTTACGTTACCCAATTGGAAATTCTTGAAGCAATAGCGTACCGCTACTGGCTCCTTTACTTCTGGACAAGTGATAATGATGCCTTTAGTCCAATAGTAATATGCTTTAGCGGGATGAAATACCTTGTCTGAACCTGCCAATTCAAATCCTTGGATGTCTTCATACCTGCTGATGGCATCGTAATTGTTCTGTATTTGTACGAAACAGGTGTCTCCCTTGAATGAATATTCCTTGATAGAAGGACTCTCACACATAATTTGGTTCATGCCATAAAGTTTGTTGAGAGCATGGAAAGCCAATCGTTCTCCCACTTGTCGCTTTTGACAAGGATGGATTTGTTGTGTTTCCCAAGGATAAACCAAGTCGTTGGTGCAAACCAATGCACTATTTGGAATTACTTTTTGTGCATTATATTGTTGTTCGCGAAGTTTTGCACCCCAATCTCCATCGATATTATCGTAATAATAGGGTGCTATCTCCACGAAATAGAAAGGTATCTCGCCCAAGCGGAAATCCCTGCGCCATTGCTCAACTAACAATTTCAAACGATTGGTATATTGTCCGGCAGGGTCTCCAACGTTGGAACAACCTTGATAATACAAGATTCCTTTCACGGTATAATTGAGAATGGGATGGAATGTTCCGTTTCCCCATACCAAAGGACGATGGTAGTCCCACGGGAACTTCTTCACGTTTTCCAATGAGTCAAGACTTTCCGAAGTATGACGTTTCAGGTTGTCGGCATCAAGCCAACTCTCTACGCGCGTACCTCCTTTATTAGCTACAACCAATCCTACGGGAATATCAAGAGCTTTGTTAACCATCCTGGCAAAGAAATAACCAGTGGCAGAACAGTCACCTATCGTTGAGGCGTTGATTTCTTCCCATTGGCAATTGGTGTCTTCTTGTGGAGTCATCGACATCACACTGGGAATCTTCACGTAATGGATTCCCTTGAATTGTCGCGCTTCAGCTACGTATTCATTGTAGTTCTCTACAGGACAGTTGCCAAATCCCTTTACAGGCATTTCCATGTTGCTCTGACCTGCACACACCCAAACTTCACCAGAAAGGATGTTTGTCAATGTGGTTTTCTCTCCGTCGTCAAACGTAATCGTCAATGGTTTGTAACTGGCTTTTGGAGTCTTAATGCTTACCATCCACTTTCCATCCTTGCCTGTCTTGGCGGAATAGGTGTTGTTGTTCCACGATGTAGTTACCTTGACGGTCTTCCCTGATTGATCCCATCCCCAGAGTCGAGCATCTGAATTTTGTTGTAAAACCATGTTGTTGCTTAAGATGTGGGGCAGTCTTACTTTGGCTTGGCTACATATAGCGCAAGCAAAAAGCAACATCAATGCCATTGTCCGATTTTTCATAAACCTAAATATCGCAGCACATGAGTTGGTTGTTTTTAATAAGTTCTTGTGCAACAAAATGTTGCATGCTATTATGTCATATCTGATTATTCACTTACCTTAGTGCTGCAAAACGAAAACAAGCAAAAATCATCTACGACATGGCAAAGATAAACATAATATTTGAGAAAACCACTCCTTTCAAATGTATTTCTCCATAAAAAACCACTTTTCATGAAGATTCAATTCACAATTCCCAATAAGGCTATTCTCTTGCTTCTAACTTTCTTACTTCTATAACTCTCGGCACATGAGAGATAATGTTGATGGGGATAGTTTCTGCTCTTGCTTCTTTGGCGGAAATGTGAAGTTTTACGATGCAGGCACGGGTGTTAATGGGTTTGTTTTGGTCGAAGATGAAATTGCCGATGCTGTAATAGATAGGACAACCATGGTATTCCTCTATGGATTGCAATGTGTGGGTATGGTGACAAACGAGTGCATTGACACCTGCGTCTATTAATTGGTGTGCTTCTTGTCGTTGAGTGATAGTAGGGGTTGTTTGATGTTCCCATCCCCAATGTAGCGATACTATGATATAAGATGTAGGTTGTGCTTGGCGCAACATTTGCACTCGGTTTAACAAAGAATCCCACGGTTCTTGACTAATAGAAAACTGGTCGGGTAGATAAGCGAAGTTTTCCAACGGCAAACGTTGTGATGCGATGATGTAAATCGGGCGTATGCTATTGTCAATTAAAATGGGTTGTGCCGCTTGTTGCATGTTCTCTCCCGCTCCGATAGGAATCATTCCGTATTTCTCAATTTGGTGGAACGTGTCAGCCAATCCTCTCCTTCCTTGGTCAACGGAATGGTTGTTTGCCAAGTTGAGATGTGTGAATCCATGTTCCCGCAAAGTCTGAAGCCATTCAGGTTCTGCGCGAAAGACAAATTTCTTGAATGCGGGCGATTTGATGTGAGTAGCAGGACATTCCAAATTGCCTATTACGTAGTCAGAGGAGTGAAACACGGAATCAATCTCTGGTGTAAATAGATGGTTGATGTCGGTGCTTTCAATATGTTTTCTCACTCCACGATCCAACAAGATATCGCCCGTCAGCGTTATCGTAATCGTATCTGTTGCCCATGAAAGTGAGCAACAGAACGAGAGAAGGATGGTGATTAGGTGTTTCATGTTTTGTTTCGAGAAGCAAGAAAGTTAGAAGCAAGAAGCAAGAGAAATGCTTTTGTTATTGAACATTGAATATTGACCATTAATAGCCATAGCTAATCTCTTGCTTCTTACTTTCTTGCTTCTAACTCTCTTTCTAACACCCCGAACTATAGAAAAACTCCTCATTGTCTTCAGGCTCTTTTTCCAATGGTATGGTGATAGTATCCATCCATGAAGGAATTCCGTAGTTAGGATGCGACTTGAGATATTGTTGCCATTCCTCGTCGGTGAGACGTTGTTCACCCAAAGGACGGTCAAACTCTCTATATGATAATACGGCTCCACGAGTAAGGTAGAGATTGCCTTCTATTTCCACGATGACATAAATCTCGTAAGCAGGACCAGTAGCCGTGTAGAGCAATGACTTCTTTGGATTGTTCAAACCATTGGCAGTAAAGATGTCTGCTACGATGGAAATCTCCTTGTTGGCACCTTCCACGTTGTCCCAACCATCTAAATATTGGTCTTTCTCCCTTGCCAAGTTGAGGGAAATATATTCAAACGTAGAACCGATAATCTTGATTTGAGAATACTCATTGTCTGTCAACGTCTTACCAGCCAATTCCTTTTCGCTAATCATCAACAAGAACTTCGCTTGTTCTATCAGTTGCTCGGAGGTAGATGTGGCTTTTTCAGTCATCAAATCATACTTCTTTAAGATATTTTGGAAGGCGATGCAAGTCTCGATGGCACGTTTCCAAAACTTCACGTTAGGTTCTACGTACCCCTTTAATATAGGATCGGGAGGACCATAACCGCCACATTCGGCAGACATAGGTTGTTTAGCGTAAAGGATAGCATCGTGTTTCAGTTCTGCGTATGAAGCCAAGGCTGTATTCAAATCCTTGAGTTTCCACGCGTCACCTTGCATGAAATACGGATAGTTGGTTGCGGTGTCAGTCATTTCCTTCAGTGACCTCAACCAATGAGTAGCCACCGTCTCATTCCAGTTGATTTCTTTCATGCGTTTTTTCATCGTCTCTAACGTAGGAATAAACTCATCCCATTGTTCTGCGATATGCATGTTGCCCAATAAGATTTGTTCGGCAGCAGGTGTTCCCATGGCGGCAAACACGTCTAAACTCGATGGTGCCCCACGCTTGGTAGGATTGTTCTTTGCGTCAATCATCTCGTTGAGTACCTCTGCGTCAGGCATATAACGTTGAGGCATGAAATTGATTTTGCAATGGCTGGTCAGTTCAAACTTCGGACGAATGCGTGTTTGCTTTTCGCCTAATAGGTCGATGCTTGCCCTTAACTTCTTCAATGCCTTCTTGCTCTTGAGAAGTTTCTCCGTGGTTAGTCCCGTCTTTTTCATCTCATCGTATACCTGTGTGATAGTCACATTGTCGGGTTTCCCGAAGATGAAGGTCATTGGCTCAAACACTTGTTGATAAGCATGCAAGGCTTTTTGATTATTACATATAATGTCTGCCAATGCTGCCGCGCACGACAATTGGAAATCTTTGTCAGTTCCGAAATGTACGTTTTGCAACCACATCATCGCCCTGAAATAGCGTTGTACTTTCTCATTACGAGAATAATGACCGCGCGGACGGAACAGGGAATAACTGTACTTTACATCGTTATAACCCAAGAAAGGCGAGAAAGCATCCTCTGAACGAAGCACTTTCTGTATTTCATCATTCACTTGTTGCTCGTATTGTGGAGCCACGGCAAGTGTTTTATCGCCCGTCAATAATGCAAGTGCTACGGCAAAATATGCTTGGTTGAAAGCATTGGCATTCTTGATTTCCTTGCTGGGTGATGTCTCTGCCAGAAGTTTAGTATTGTCGTACATCGTTTGGCAAAGCAAGGTAACAAGCGAATCCAGTTTTTCTTCCTCAATATCCTTGACGATACTATCGAAATACAAATGGAACAATTGCAGATAGAGGTCGGTTGTTACGAACGAAGGAAATACGGAGTAGTCGTTTTTCTCATAGACATGAAATAATTGTATTTTCTTCCCAGGAACGATAGCAAATCCATTCTTCCCCAATGCTTCCTTCAATTTAGGGTCGATGGATTGTAGTTGGAAAGCATTTATCAGTTTGTCCGTGTCCACCTTATATCCCTTGCGAGGATTGAAAAAGTTTTGCTTCAGTTCTTTTTCGCGTTTCTGGATTTTATTGATGAATGCTTGTTCTTCTTTCGTGTATTTCAAAGGCAAGTGTCTATATTTTTCCCAATTTTCATCATAGCCATAATTGGGCATTTCCTCCTCTTTCTCAAAACGTTTCCACATCAATGAATCGTACCACGACGTTTTCTCGAAAATGTTTCTTAACGTAGCGTCCATGAAGATGTGACCTTGTCGAGCAGCAAATCCATTGCGTAAGATGCGCAACTCTGCCAATGACAAATGCGAAATATCCATATTGGTATCGATGGAACGGATGAATTGTTCCACATCCAGGTTTCCCTTACCAGGAATGATGACATGATGCCCTTGCTTTTGAGCTGTTGCATTCAATGTCAATGCAAACGTCATTAAAATGAAAAGAAATTTCTTCATATTTAGTTTCTATTGGTTAAATACTTTTGTTGCTTCTTCTCTCGTAACTTTCTTAATGAGGAATCTCTCAAATCCCAAGCCAAATCCTTGCCATTTGTATTCAGCCACGACGTATTCGTCTTTCAGGGTTTTCTCCAAACTTCTTACAATACCGTCTTTCGTGTATTTGAAGTCTACGAGTATTCCTCCCAACTTAGAACCCATCCATAGTGGACGAATGAGAGTGTTCTTGTTTTTGAAAATGAAAAGTCGCCTGTCTTTCTCTGGGCGAAATCTTGTTCGCTTGATAACTCCCACCAATGCATCAGTCGTGCCGTTCCCGTCAACGTCTCCGACTTGAAATTGGTAAACGGGATATGGCAACAACCATTTATCGGTGGTGGAATCAGTACGAAGCACTAAATAATGAGTGCTGTCGTTGACTTGCTCCATAGAGAATACTTGCGAATGCACGGATAGAGAGGATTCCCAAACCATGCATACGAACAAGGTCAAGAATCTCATAAGAGGGCGGCAATCTCTGCTTCTAAGTTCTTGATTTGTGCGTCGCGCTTATCAAGTACATTATCCCTCGTGATGAGGAAGAATGTTGGAATGTCGAGCAGGTTGTATTGTCTCATCAAAGGACTATTTATGCCCTCTGGGTCTCTCACGCTAATCCACGGCAAAGCAGCGGTTTGCGTCTTCCAGAAGTGTTCGTCGGGGTCTACGGATACTTGATAGATTTCCAATCCACGGTCGTGGAACTTATTATAGATATTGCGCAAGTTCATGATGCGTTCGGTACTTCCGCTGGAAGCAAAAAGGTGGAAGTCGAGCAACACCACTTTTCCCTTCAAGTCGGTCAACTTACGAACAACGCCCTTATTGTCTTGCAAGGCAATCTCTATCACTCCCGCCTCAACAACAAGGTTCGGATCAATCGTCTTGTTGCGTTGTGCTTGTAGGATTCTCACGTTTTTCATTCCCTCAATGGCAATGTTGTGAAGGTTAATACCGCGTTCGGCTTCTGGATAATACGTATCCCAACTGGTAGCAACGGCCGCAAACACTTTCACGTCGTTCTCATTGGCGCGGGGATTAAACACCAAAACATTGTTGTATCCCAATGCTACGGTCTGGAAGAGTGCGAAATACGAGGAAGCGAGTTTCGGATCCTTGAAAATATAGTTGTTCTTGATGAGTTCTTTATAAGCATTCACCAAGTTCATAATGCTATCTTGCGTAGCTACATTGTTTAATGTTTCGTCGTGCGAAATGGCATTGATTTGCGCTTGCAAGTTCATTTGCAAAAGCGATAATTCCTTGATGCGATTACAATCTTCCGAACCCTCTACTTCATATTGGGCAGACATCGTGGGATAGTCGGCCTTGATGTTGATATTCTCGGTGGAATCGATGGAAATGTTGATTATTTGCCTTCCTAATCTTAGGCGATAAAACTCAGGTGCCGACGGTTGCGGACCGTGAAACTTAAACGTTCCTTCTTTCGTCAAGACAACGGAATCTACCACTACCGGACCATTCAAACTCATGTTTTCGAAATAGAGTGTAGAGTCGTTGGCTCCGTTGATGGTTCCGCTGACATTGAATTTTTTGTTGCTACAAGAGTTCAAGCCTGTCATTGCGACAACGAGAATGGCAGTTGCAAACGAATGCCAAAGAATTTTCTTCATGTATATTACCTTTCCTTTTATTTTGTTTTCATGTTAAAGAAGATTGAAGATCAAAGAAATCCCGCGTGGAGACACTCTTTAATCTTCAATCTTCTATGTTTTGTTGTTGTTATTCTTGATTGAGAATGAGGCTGACAATAGCCGTAACGTCAGTAATGTTAATCGTACCGTCTTCGTTCATATCGGCAAATGACTCCTCAAAAGGTTCTGTTTCATTGCCAAGCATGTGACCAACCGTTGCAACGACATCTTGGATATTGACTTCTCCGTCTAAGTTCACGTCACCGTTAGGGAATTCACGAATGAGAGAGAAGTCTTTCCAACACTTAGCTGCTGAGTAGGCTTCCAAGCAACCCCTTCTTACGTATAGGGTAGCGTCTTCGATTCCCTCAAACGTTGAGGCGAATACTTCCAAAGGTTCGTTTACGCAAACCTTGAGGATTTTCAGTCCCGTACATTGAGAAAAAGCAAACGTGTCAATGTCCTTGATGGTCTTGGGAACACTGATGAAAGTCAGGCCGCTACACTCGGCAAAAGCATGGTTGGCAATTCCCGTTACGGTATAGGTAACGCCGTTTTCGTCGGTTACTGTCTCTGGGATGGTCAACCTACCTTCCGTTGCCTTGTCGATGGCGGTAAAATATTTTCCCTCCACTACATGGCTGTCTGTACTGGGCAAAGTAGGGGAGTAAATATCAGCCTCGTAATAGTAGTTATCGTATCCTATCATCACCTCGTTATTCGTCTTGTCCGTAATGGTAAATGTTGCCTCAACGGTAGACTTTCCCAACGGAATCGATGCTTGGAAAGTATCGTCTTCTGACATTGTTTCGAGTGATTTATTGGCTGCGTTTACGCTGATTGCACATACGAGTGCAAGGGCGAGAAATACATATTTCTTTACGTTTTGCTTCATTTCGATAGTCATTGAAGTTATTATTTGGGTAATTTGCATTCGGACGCAAAGATACAAAAATAATCATGATGACCGAAGAATTTTTATATAATTATTGTAAATTGATTCTGAAATTAGGCAAACATCATGTTTACCATGGCTAAACATATCGTTTACGAGTGCTAAACATATCGTTTACGAGCGCTAAACATATCGTTTACGAAGCCTAAACAATATGTTTGCGAAAGAGAGATTTATCGTTCGGTTTTGACATAAATCAAAGAATCCGATTATGAACGAGAATAATGGCAAAATATGTTGTGTGTTCGCACACAATTAAGTAATTTTGCACTCGTCCAAAAGGACAACTCAATTTCATTAGGTTAATAGTTTGATAGATTTTTAAGGTTAAAGATGATGTTATTCGACTATGAAACGACCGCTTTATTGGTTGGAGTTTTCCTGACAACTGTAATGTGTATCATTACTCTTGTGCATAGTAAAGCGGAATAACATGATTCTTATAGAGGCCGGTGTCAGTGACTGATATCGTCCTCTTTTTTTATGAAAAACTCTAAACAGACCTTAAAAAAGCGGTTAATCATCCCTTTTTTATATAATAAAGCATTAAAAAAGTCTGCTATTTGAGGAATTCTATTTAAATTTGCACGTTAAAAATGAAATATAGGTTTAATGAAAAGTAAAATTTATGCTTTTGCGGTATTGTGTATGGGCGTTTTAATGCTCTCTTCTTGCTTGAAATCCAATACCGATGAAGTGACATATTACGAAGATACGGCTATTACATCCTTTAGTTTAGGAACTCTTAATAGATATATACAAACCACGACAAAGGCTGGAGTGGATACCGTAATAAAGACAACTCTTAATGCCGGCAGCTATAAATTCAATATCGACCAAAGGAATAGGGTGATTTACAATCCCGATTCTTTGCCAAAGGGTGTGGACGCTACGAAGGTAGTGATAAACATGACATCAAAGAATTCGGGCGCTCTTTTCATTAACAAGAGGACGAAAGACAAGATGCGCGATAGCTTGGTGTATTATTCGAGTAACGACTCTCTTGACTTTACCCAACCTTTGGAGATTCGCGCCTTTAATAATTCGGGTACCGCTTACCGCTCTTATAGGGTTTCGGTAAACGTACATAAAGAAGATGCGAACGTGTTGAATTGGCAATCGGTGAATGGACTCGACCACTTGGTAGCTTCAATGAAAGGTTTGCGCGCGTTGGCGTACGACGGCAAGATGTGGTTCATGGGAAATGACGGTACGGGTTCGCGCGTTTATGTAGGCGATTATGATGATAAGCAACTAATATGGACATTGGCTTTAGAAGATGTGTTTGATGCCGATGCCTATCGTAATTTCGTGCTTTGTTGTGGTTATCCCATGTTCTTGTCTAACGGAAAAATCTACATCATCAAAAAGGATGGAGTAGGATATGGGGCAACTGCAATAGACGCACCCAATATCTCATTGTTGTTAGGAGGAGCATACCAAAGCGTATACGCTTATTCTAAGAATGGCCAACTCATGGAAAGTTCGTACATGAGTGAAGTTTGGAAGGAGGTAGAAATGGATAGAGACCGTGAATGGTTGCCAACGGAAGATGTCAATTTCGTCTCTCTCACGTCGAAGACCAACGATGATGTCTGCAAGTTGGTGTTGTTAGGCAATCGTAATGCTCAACAATTTGCTGGAGAAACCAATGCCGTGATTTGGAGTTTGGTTGACGAAACGAGTACAAGTGGAGAGAAACAACCTTGGACATTCTATACCGTTTCCCCAAATAGCCGACAACTTTTGCCACGTATGAAGAACCTGCAAGTAATCAACTACAATAACATGTTGCTGGCGATAGGACAAAACGTAATAGATGCTTCTGTCAGCGGAGGTGCTGTGTTCTACCAAAGTAAAAACGAAGGTATTGCTTGGCAAAGAGATACGGTTTATGCATTCCCCAAGGATTTTACAGTCACCGGTTCTGCTTTCACCGTTACCACCGACGAGAATAATTACATCTGGATTCTTGCTGCTGAAACGGGTGAAGTGTGGAAGGGTAGGTTGAACGAACTTGGTTGGAGAAAAGAGCAAGGAGCATTCGAAGAGTGATGACTTCATGAGAATAGATGGTACTATGGATTTGAGAAATGTATTCGTCGTTGCACTCTTGATGATGTTTTCATCCGTTTCACGTGCACAAAGTGACCCTGAATACCTCATGGAAGTGGGTGGAGGTGTCGGAGCCGTGAACTATCTGGGTGATTTCAACGGCAATTTGACGAAGAACATACAACCTGGAGCATCTTTGATGTTACGCAGGTTGCTCAATCCTTATTCTGGTTTCAGATTTAGTGCCATGTACGGGACACTCAAGGGTTCGTCGAAAGACGTGAAGACATATTACCACGACTACGTGGAGGAAACATATTCGTTCAAGAACACGCTCGTTGATGCCTCTGTCACGTTTGAATATAATCTTTGGCCCTACGGAACAGGTCGGGATTATCGTGGGGCGATGAGGTTGACGCCGTTTGTGTTCATCGGTTTGGGTGGTACGTTCGCTTCTGGCAATGGCAAGAAAGCCTTTACCGCCAACTTACCCGTAGGACTGGGCGTGAAATACAAGGTAGCTGACCGCTTGAACTTGGGTGTTGAATGGGGTATTCATTTCGCGTTGAGTGATGAACTCGACGGAGTGAAAGACCCATATTACGTGAAGAGCAGTGGCGCATTCAAGAATACCGATTGTTATTCGGCATTGATGGTGTCGCTAACATATAGCTTTATGGCAAAATGCCGCACTTGTCACAATGATGACGAGTGATTGTAAACAAAGAAAATAAATGATATGGAACAATTAGATATGTCACGCATACCGCAACACATTGCCATTATCATGGATGGAAATGGGCGTTGGGCAGCCGAAAGAGGTAAGCCTCGTAGCTTCGGACATCAAGCTGGCGTGGATGCTGTACGTAGGATTACATCTGAATGTACACGGTTGGGCGTTAAATACCTTACTCTTTACACGTTCTCAACGGAAAACTGGAATCGTCCGGCAGATGAGATATCCGCCCTGATGGGATTGGTGCTGACGTCGTTGGAAGATGAAATCTTCATGAAGAACAACGTGAGATTCCGCGTCATCGGAGATATGAGTCGCTTGCCTAAAGACGTGTATAAGAAACTGATGGAAACGGAAGAGCATACGGCACAAAACGATACCATGACGATGGTGGTTGCATTGAGTTATTCCAGTAGATGGGAAATCGTGAAGGCTATGCAAGACATTCTGCAAAAGCATGACGAAGGCGTAGAGGGATTTAAGGACGTGAAGATGATTGACGAGGAAATGATAAGCCAACATCTCACGACAAACTTCATGCCCGACCCCGACTTGTTGATTAGGACGGGAGGTGAATTGCGTATCAGCAATTACCTGTTGTGGCAGATTGCTTATTCCGAATTGTATTTCTGTGACACCTATTGGCCAGATTTCATGGAAGAAGACCTGCATAAGGCAATTGCCAGTTTCCAGAATCGCCAGCGTAGGTATGGCAAGACAGAAGCACAGGTAGAACAAGGTGAATGATTGAACATAGAAAAAGTCATTGTGATGAACTATATAAATAAGGTGTTGATAATCTTTGTGGCTCTGATGCTCCATGTGGGCGTGAGAGCGCAAGATGTCATTTTGAATCCAGATATCTCGTATGCAGGTTCGCCTCGTACGTGTATACTTGGCGGTATCAACGTTTCTGGCGTAGACGGATATGAAGATTATATGCTCACGGGTATTTCCGGATTGTCGGTAGGACAGGAGATAGAAGTACCGGGTATGGCCATTACCGATGCGGTGAAGCGTTATTGGAGACATGGATTGTTTTCCGAAGTGAAAATCTCTGCCGATTCATTGGTTGGCAATAAGATTTACTTGCATATAACATTGGCTACACGTCCGCGCGTATCTACCATTAATTACATCGGATTGAAGAAATCCGAGCGTGAAGACATGGAACAGAAGTTGGGTATCATCAAGGGAACGAGCTTACATCCTAACGTAATTGACCGTGCAAAGATTCTCGCCAAGAAGTATTTTGACGATAAGGGATTCAAGAATGCGGAAATAGAAATCCAGCAACGTGAAGACGTGACGCAAAAGAACCAGATGATTCTTGACGTTATCATCGATAAGAAGGAGAAGATGAAGGTTAGGAATATCATTCTTGACGGTAACAGCGAACTGAAAGACGTACAAATCAAGGGTGGATTCTTGAGGAAAGGTGCATTTGCAAAGATTCATGAAGCAGGAAAGCTCTCCTCGTTCTTGAAAGCGAAAAAGTTTACGCCAGATAGATGGAAGAAGGATAAGCAAAACCTGATAGAAAAATACAATGAACATGGTTATCGTGACGCGCGTATCGTGGAAGATAGCGTGTGGAATGTTGACGATAAACACGTAAACATTTACTTGAAGGTAGAAGAAGGACAGAAATATTATATCCGCAATATCCATTGGGTAGGTAATACGGTTTATCCCACCAGTTACTTGAGTGAAGTGCTCGGTATGGGTAAGGGAGACGTGTATAATCAAAAGTTGCTCAACAAACGTTTGGTTGAAGACGAAGATGCCGTAGGTAATTACTATTGGAACAATGGATACTTGTTCTATAACCTGGATCCAACGGAAGTGAATATCGTTGGCGACTCTATCGACCTTGAAATGCGTATCCAAGAAGGAACACAGGCGCATATCAGTAGGGTGAGAATCAATGGTAATGACCGCTTGTATGAAAACGTGGTTCGTCGTGAATTGCGTACCAAACCTGGCGACCTCTTCTCGAAAGATGCCTTGACACGTTCGGTTCGTGATTTGGCTTCTATGGGACACTTCGACCCAGAGAAGATTGATCCGAAAGTAATGCCTAACTACGAGGATGGTACTGTTGACATCAACTGGAACTTGGAACAGAAGTCGAACGACCAAATCGAGTTCTCTCTTGGATGGGGACAAACGGGTGTTATCGGACGTATCGGATTGAAGTTGAATAACTTCTCCATGGCAAACTTATTCAACAAGAACAAGGAACACCGTGGAATCATGCCTATCGGTGATGGTGAGGTGCTTTCTATTGGTGCGCAAACCAACGGTACGTATTATCAATCGTATAATGCCAGTTACTCTACGAGTTGGTTTGGAGGCAAACGTCCTATCCAATTTAGCGTAGGAGCCTTCTATTCGAAGCAAACCGACGTTTCAAGCAACTACTATAATAGTGGTTACATGAACAATTATTATAACTACTTGTATGGAGCAGGCAGTTATATGTATAATAATTACGAGAACTATTACGACCCAGATAAGTACGTGCAATTGTTCGGTGCTTCTCTCGGATGGGGTAAGCGTTTGCGTTGGCCAGACGATTATTTCTTCCTGCAATTGCAATTGTCGTATACACGATATATGTTGAAGAACTGGGCTTACTTCTTGATGCGTAATGGTAATTCCAACAACTTGAACGTTAGCATAGCATTGAACCGTACATCTACTGACAACCAATTGTTCCCACGTCGCGGTTCCGAATTCTTGGCTTCCGTTACGTTAACTCCACCATGGTCTCTATGGGATGGAAAGGATTACAAGAACTTGGCAACCAATTCCTCTTCTGCCACCTATTCTAAGGAGCAACAAGAGAAATATCGTTGGGTTGAATACCATAAATGGAAGTTTAAGGCGCGTACTTATACCGCTCTTACGGGTGGACAGAAGTGTTTCGTGTTGATGACGCGTGTTGAATTGGGTATATTGGGCTCATACAATAAATATAAGAAGTCTCCGTTTGAAACCTATTACATGGGTGGTGACGGTATGAGTGGATATTCTACGAGCTATGCAGAGGAGACCATCGGTTTGCGTGGTTACGAAAATGGTTCGCTCACCCCATACTACCAAGAAGGTTATGCATACGACCGCTTTACCTTGGAACTTCGTTATCCGTTCTTGCTCGGTAATACCACTATTTACGGATTGACATTCCTTGAGGCTGGTAATGCGTGGAACGAGACAAAGAACTTCAATCCCTTTGACATGAAGCGTTCAGCTGGTGTCGGTGTACGTATCTTCCTGCCAATGGTTGGTTTGATGGGTATCGACTGGGCTTACGGTTTCGACAAGGTATTTGGTACGAAAGGTGGTTCACAATTCCACTTCATCTTAGGCCAAGAGTTCTAATTAATTGAGAATAAACATTAAAAATCATAAATATATGGCGAGAAGTTTGAAACTTTTATGTTTTGGATTCGTCTCATAAACAAACAAAGCCTATGAAGAAATTGATGATGATTTGCACTATGGCCGTAATAGCATTGACGGCGAGTGCGCAGAAGTTTGCCTTGCTTGACATGGAGTATATATTGAAGAATATTCCAGCTTACGAGCGTGCGAATGAACAACTCAATCAAGTGAGCAAGAAGTGGCAAGCTGAGGTTGATGCTCTTAATACCGAAGCTGGAACGATGTATAAAAACTATCAAAACGAGGTGGTTTTTCTCTCTCAAGAACAAAAGAAGGACAAGCAAGAGGCTATCATGAAAAAGGAAAAGGAAGCCAGCGACTTGAAGAAGAAATATTTCGGTCCTGAAGGCGAACTGTTCAAGAAACGTGAGAGCTTGATGAGTCCTATCCAAGAGGAAATATACAATGCCGTCAAGGAGATTTCCGAGTTGCGTGGTTATAGTCTTGTGCTCGACCGTGCCAATCAATCGGCTGGAATCATCTTCGGTTCTCCTTCTATTGACATCAGCAACGAAGTGTTGCAGAAGTTGGGCTATTCCAATTAATGTGTATGTCGAATAAGTGTATATCAATCGATTTTAAAATATATAATAATTAATAAGATCAAGAAAATGAAAAAATTTATTTTAATGGTAATGCTTCTGGCTCCTATGACGATGTTCGCCCAGAAGTTTGGTTGCGTGGATTATGATGCAGTTGCTCAAGACATTCCTGAGTATGCTAAGGCTCAAGGTGAATTGCAGGCTTTGGCTAAGCAATACGACAATGAGTTGCAAGCTATGCGTGAGGAACTTGAACGTAAGGCTGGTGAATACGATAAGACCAAGTCTACCATGAATGCAACGAAACAACAGGAAACAGAACAGGCATTGATGGAAATGCAACAGAAAATCCAACAGGCTTACCAAGACAATAGCCAAAAGTTGCAACAAAAGCAACAAGAGTTGTTGACTCCCATTCAGACCAAGGTGGCAAAGGCTATCGAGAATGTCGGCAACAATGGCAAATACGTGTACATCGTAATGAGCAATTCGCTGCCATTTATCAACAAGACTCTTTGTGACGACGTGACAGAGGCTTGTAAGAGTGAAGTTAGAAAACTGAAATAATAACTTTTTCGTTGACGAGTGAGAAAAACTCACTCGTCATTTTTTCTTTACGACGATGAAATTTCTTTCCATATTCTTATCTCTTTTTGCTACGGTTGCTTGGGCGCAAAACGTGGATACGCTTGTTGTTTCCGAAAAGATAGACACTATCCCCGTATCGGAAATCCAGATGCCGCAAGAACTTGAAACGCAAGAAACGGTTGTGCCGTCGCCAGAAATGGTGTTTGGTTATTTTAGTTATGATGAGGCTCTTCGCTTTATGCCTGAATACAAAAACGTAAAGAACAATTTGGATAACCTTTCCAAGCAGTTCAAGGCAGAGGCAGACAGATCGGAAGCTGAGTTTAACAAGAAGTATGAGGCGTTTCTTGACGAACAAAGGGATTTGGCTCCGTCTATCCTCAAGAAGCGACAGGCAGAACTGCAAGATATGTTGGAGAGGAATATCGCTTTCAAGGATGAGGCGCAACGACTTCTAAGCGAAGCCGAACAAGAAGGATATGCGCCGTTGAAAGCAAAGATTACCGTCGTACTAAATAAGATCGGTATGGAACAGGGATTGGCTTTCGTGCTGAATACCGATAGCAATGCCGTTCCGTATATCAATTCCGCCGTTGGCGTAGACATCAATTTATTAGTCAAGAAAGAATTGTTGGGAGGAAAGGTTAGATGAAGAGTGGTCCCATTGGTATTTTCGACTCTGGTTATGGTGGGTTGACCATCTTGCATGGCATTCGCCAATTATTGCCGCAATACGACTATGTCTATTTAGGTGATAATGCCCGTGCTCCTTACGGTCCTCGTTCTTTCGACGTGGTTTATCAGTTTACCCGTCAGGCTGTGCTTCAACTCTTCGAGTGTGGTTGCCACCTTGTTATATTAGGTTGCAATACGGCCTCTGCCAAGGCTTTGAGAACCATCCAACAAAACGACTTACCTCAGATAGACCCTGAACGACGCGTATTAGGCATAATCCGTCCTACGGCAGAGGTTATCGGTAAGTTGACGACAAGCAGACACGTTGGCGTATTGGCAACGGAAGGAACCATCAAGAGCGAAAGCTATAACATGGAAATCAAGAAGCTCCATCCAGATATTATCGTATCGGGCGTGGCTTGTCCTTTCTGGGTTCCTTTGGTGGAATACAACGAGGCTGATTCTCCTGGTGCCGATTATTTCGTGAAGAAGCGCATAGACGAAATCATGCGTAAAGACCCTTTGATAGATGCACTTATCTTGGGATGTACGCATTATCCGATTCTCATGCCGAAGATTTTGAAGTATTTACCTGCTGGCGTTCGTGTTGTTCCGCAAGGTGAATACGTGGCAGAGAGTCTTCAGCAATATCTTGAACGCCATCCGCAGATGGAACAACGTTGTTCGCGTGGAGCTACGGTTAAGTACTACACGACCGAAAATCCCGATAAGTTCAAGGAGTCTGCACAAATGTTTCTCCATGAGACCATTGAGGTGGAGAACATCAATTTATCCGCAATTTAGAGTGGTGAGTGGTGAGAGAATACCTTTCCCAATACATGTTTCACTTTCTCAATGACTCTAAGTATATCTCTCACCTCTCACTTCTCACCTCTTACCTCTCCCGATCTTAGGTATCTCACAGGATACCAAACGGCAATCCATCCTACAGCCAATACGGTGAAGAATGTCAAAATAACGTCGGTGTAATGTACGCTGACGGGATAGGCATTGACAACAAACGAACCACTACTTTCTCCTAATTTTACGAGTCCGAACGCTTGTTGCATCCAACAGAGCACAAGTCCCATTACAATGCCTACAATGGCACCGATGGCACCTATCATTCTTCCTTCAAAGAGGAATATCTTCGTGATTTGCTTTTCGCTGGCGCCTAAGTTGCGCAATGTCACCACGTCGTCTTTCTTGTCGATGATGAGCATGGAGAGTGAACCGATGATGTTGAAACAAGCTATCATGAGGATAAACGTAAGGAAGATGTAAGCAATCAACTTCTCTATCTTCATGATTTTAAATGTGTCGGCCTGTTGTTCATAGCGGTCGAGCACCTTATATTTATCGCCGGCAATCTTTTTGATTTCCTTCTTCACGGCAGAGAAATTGCATCCGTCTTTCAGACGTAGTTCCAATGAGGTCAGCATTCCCTGTTGTCCAAACAAGGTACGTGCAAAGGCAATGGGAACGATGATGTAATCCCTGTCGTACTTACTTTGTCTAACGGAAAACACAACACCAGGCGACATCAGCGAGTCTACCACAAACCCCGATGAAGGGTCGGTTAAGTCTAACTGCCCTTCTCGCATCGGAGCGTATATCCGAAGGAATCCCTTGAAATATGCTCCCGTTCCCAAGGTCTGCGCCAAGCGAATGCCCAAGATACCATATTGCAAGTTGCCCGCATGTAGTTCGTATTCCCCGTCGCCATATAGAATCTCGGTAATATGCGTGAGTTGGTCAAAGTTGTCTTCCACACCCTTGATTCTCACCATCGCTTGCTTGTCTTGATAGATGGCAAGTGCTTGGTCTTCCACGCATTCCGTAGCCACGTCAATCTCTGGCAATTGCTTGATTTGCGTGAGTATGGGGTCATCAGTAGGCGCATCTTTCCCCATCGTGGGAACAATCTGCAATTGGGGGTCGAACGTCGTGAAGAATGAAGCTACCAAGTCATGGAAGCCATTAAACACGCTCAACACCACTATCAATGCCATTGTAGCCACGGCAATGCCTCCCATCGACACGGCGGAAATCACGTTGATGGCATTCGTTCCCTTCTTCGAGAACAAATATCTTTTGGCGATGTAATAGGGAAAGTTCATTTACACTTACTGCTTATTGTTTCAGCAACTCGTCGATGCGCTCGATATAATCCAAACTATCGTCGATGAAGAATCGCAATTCAGGAATGATGCGTACTTGGTTGCGAATGCGCGTGCCCAGTTCGTAACGGATAGTCTTGACGTTATCGTTGATGTTCTTGATGATTTCCTCACCCTTTTCAGAGGGGAATATGCTCAAGTATGCGGTGCATACGCTGAGGTCTGGACTCACCTTTGCTCTCGTTACGCTTACCATCGTACCGTGCATCATACGTGTCTGGCTTTGGAATATCAAGCTGAGTTCCTTTTGCAGCAGTCGTGCCACTTTGTTTTGTCTTGTCTCTTGCATTTTCTGTCTTTTTCCTTTTCAAGATGCAAAGATAGCTAAAAATATTCATCTTTGCATGATGAGTTGCCATTTTTGTTTCTTTTACCATCTTTTCTGTGGTTTGGACAGATAAGAAATGCCTCATTGTGAATGGCAAATAATATATTACTATCTATATTCCGCAACATTTTAATGATCTTCATATTTTCGTTTCACTATCGGATAATAGAAGATAAAGATTATTCTAAGGATTCAAGGATTTAAGGATTTTACTTTCGCAGTAGGCACCGATATTCTATAAATCCTTTAATCCCTTAATCCTTAGACTACAATTCCTTTTTTGAAATACTTATGTTTTTTTTCGTATTATGCCCATGTACGAATGGTACATGGGCATAATACGAATGGTACATGGGCCATGTACGAATTGTACATGATGATTATACCAAATGAAAATAGGGCTCAGTCGATTTTCCTTCAAACAAAAAAGGGGGCGCATCTTCTTGACGCGCCCCCCAATTATTCGGGATAATACTAAACTTCTGTTATCAAAAATCCCAGTAACACATCTTGGAGAAGGCATTGGAAGCATCGGCAGCTTCGCCATTTCCAGAGATACCGCCACCTTTGCCCAAGTTTGTCGAACTGTATCTCGGACCAGTTTGTGTGCTTGCCGTGAGGATAAAGCCGTCCACTTTCACGTTCACCCTCGACGTACGGGGGCATATATACTTACTCTTTTCCATAATTTGTTGATTTTTACTTGATGATTACTTTCTTTCCGTTCATGATATAGAGGCCCTTTGCGGGACGGGTTACCATTCTTCCCTGCAAGTCATACACTTGCTCGTTTTGCAGGTTCTCGTTGAGGATCGTCTTGACACCTGTCAGAGAATTGTCCATCATAACCATTGCCTTGGCACCTTGGGCTTCGCCCTTCACCTCGAAGTAAGCGCGGAAACCCTTCATGGCGCCAGAGGAGGCACTTGGGTAGTACAACGTATTGTTGGCTCCGAGGAACAGGATGTTCTCGTTTCCGTTATCCAACGTGGTCACGTCAAACACGGGAATGAAGTCGGCAAGGCTTGTCGTAACGGGTTGAGTTCCCTCCTTCACCGTCACGGCGTTAAACGTGATGGGGCTCTCCACGGCATCCGACACATAGATAAGATAGGGAACGCCAGCCGTGATAGCATCGGCAGGAGCGAAGTCGAAATACAAGGTGCCATTGTCCATGTGCGTATCGTTGAGTTGAGCGAGCTCAACGTCATCGCCGAATTTCTCCTTCAACATGTCGTTGTCCACATCAAACGGCAGGCTCAATGTATTGTAGGAACCAGGCACGATAGAGCGAGTCAATGTCACTTTGCAGGGTTTGCCGTTGTATTCGCTGATAGTGGCATTGTTGTCATCGAAATTCTCGTTAAGGGCAATGTTAAAGAGTTGCGTAAGATAGCCAGGATTGCTCTCACCGCCATCGATGTGGGCATAGGTTTTATCTATAGGAATCGAATCGTCCCATTCCCATGCATATGCTGTTCCCTGTCCTCCAACGAGGCTATAGCAGCTTGAAAACATGAGTCTACTCTCTGTCACATTTTCTACCGTCCAGCCGTCGCTTACGTAAATGGTCTCCAATGCGCGGCAGCCATTAAACATAGCTATCATCTGCGTTACCTTGGCTGTATTGAAGTTCGACAGGTCAAGGGATGTCAATTTATTGCATCCATGAAACATATCATTCATGCTTGTCACTTCGGAAGTATTCAGGTACTCTAAACCCTCAATGGTCGTCAAATAGCTAAATCCACCAAACCAAGCACAGCATGAGGTAGGTCGTACACTGGCGAAAGATTTATCGAAGACCACTCTTGTACAAACCTCCCATAAGTCCATAGTAAAAGCGGGGTCATCGTAGGTGGGAGAAGCTGTCACATCCTCTCCACTATATACGTTGGTAACGGTCTGTCCGTCGTAGGTGTCGCCCGCCTCATACAGCGTTTCGGAATTAATGAAATAAAGCGTGGTGTTGCTTTCGCACCAAATCGCCTGCGGCGTCTCTGCCGCCCATGCACCTTGTGTTATTGCAAACAAGGATGCGAGAATGAATAGTAAAAATTTCTTTTTCATAATAAACTTGTTAAAAGATAATATACCGTACAAAAGTAAATAATTTTTTCCATTTATAAGCCTATTTTATTAAAAAATCTTTCCTAATATCATTCTCCATAAACACCATGTTTGTTGATGACAAACACCATGTTTATCCCTCGTAAACATGATGTTTGTACATCCAATCGCACCATCGTAGGTTTTTCATCGTGAACTTTGTGTGCAAATAAGTGCCTATCGGCATCTATTTTTTGCCAAAAGCTATTTGGTCTTTCCAGTCGTATGATGGCGAAAACCCATGAATATTCTTGTTTTTGCCAAGACCTCCCGTATTTTTACTTAAACATCTTATTATCAACGAGTTGTATTTTTCAAGACCTCATGTAAGACCTCATGTAAGACCTCATGTAAGACCTCATGAAGACCTCATGTGTTTTAATTCACAATTCACAATTATCAATTCACAATTATCAATTCACTAAACACTAAACACTAAACACTAAACATTAAACACTAAACATTGCCCAAAGTGTGAGGTCTTACATGAGGTCTTCATGAGGTCTTACATGAGGTCTTACATGAGGTCTTGAAAAACTTAAATGGTTGATAATTAAGGAAATAAGCAGAAAAACGGGAGGTCTTGCGATTTTTATAAAAACTGACGTAGATTGACTATTCTCTTTCACTTCAATTGGTTTAATAAACCATAAAAAAAGAAGTAAAAATCATTCTGATTGAAAAGTATTCGTTATCTTTACACCTAACTATAAACCTGAATGAAATAAAAGAGGATAATAAAACAATGAAAATAGTCATAATAATTTACGTCGTTTCTTGGTTCATCTTGTTGGCATTCTACATCGCCACTCACTTTGGCAAAAAGAATAATCATTCTTCTGAAAAGGAGCCTTGGCATTTGTATGCTATCATTATCGCATTTGCTCCTTTGATAGTTCTGTACATTCCATACTTGTTGATATCTTCATCTATAGAAAAGAAACGCAAGAAGGCTGTTAAAGAGCAAGAACAAAGAGAGGCAGAAGAAAATGCAAATAAACAGCGTGCTTCACAAGAAATTCAAGCAGCTATCAACGAACAACAAGAGGAATTTACTTATGATCATTCAATGGTTGCACAAACATTGGTGAAAAAAATCGAAAAGAAAGACTATGATTCTTTCATGCAATATCTTGTCCATCTTTCTCTGCCCGATGGTGCATCTCTTCATGTTGAAAAATGCAAGGAAGAAGATACCGGAGATACAAGCAAACTCTATGTGGAAACGGCTGAAGGAGAGTATAATCAAAACATATGGGATTACATCAAGGCAGAAAACTCCATCGATGGGGCATGGGAAGCCTATTTTTTATATAAGGTTTGGCATATTCTCCCTTTATGGTGGCATGCGAATTATAGCCGTCGTATCTATATGTTTTCTGAAGAGGATGCAGACAGCATCCAACTTCTTTCTTTTTCTGAAAGAGAACGGAGACAGCCAATGATACAGAAAAAAGTAAAGTCGCTAATCAGTAAACCTGAAGTTGTTGAAGTTGATGGGAAATACCATGTGAGTTGTTGCTATTGGACAAATTTCGGCGGTCTTATAAAAGAGACCGTAGAAGTATTCATTTCCCCCGAAGGCAAAGTTGAATTAAAAGATATAGAGAGTCAGACGTTGTATGAGTATACATGTGGAATAATGTTTTGAGAACTCTTTTCAGTGGTTAATTTGGCTCAGTCGATTTTTCATAAGGGATAAAAACATAGTTAGATAATCAAAGCTTGCATGGAAGATGCCGTAGGCATCAGATGATAGTAGCCAGCTATGCAGCCATGCCGATAGGTATGGCGAAATGGCTGGTTATGCCTACGGCATTTCTCCTTTCTCAAATAGATAGCCAATTCAATGATATGAAACTACGGCAAAAGAATAAAGATTCAATTTTAATTCCCTTACGAAAGATGTACTGAGCCGTTAATATGCAATGTTGCGGATTTTAGGGTTACAACTTATTTTGGGTTGTATATTTTTTGTAACTACTCAGCTCACCACGCTGGCCCCAGCGAGCGAAACCTAAATTACATGTTTGTAATATAGGAGCACCCCTCCTTTACCACGAACAAAAATCTTCAAAAATCTAACAATAATGATGATTCTGTACAGATTCCAGAACAGTTTTTCGTAAGATTTTTGAAGATTTTTGAAGATTTTTGGGCGCAGATGAAAACTTCCGTGGAAACCTGAGGCATGCCTAACCGAAGATGGTGCATATACGATACATGAAGAAAGGAATGTCAGCAATGCCATGCAAC
>OMWI01000082.1 GCA_900314715.1 uncultured Prevotellaceae bacterium
TTTAAAAATAAATCATGAGCATGACTTAATGGGTTAGCCGAATTGTCAAATCGAATATTGCACCAAGCTTCAAGGTCTGTAATATATACGGCGGAAAGAGCATTGCAATTATAAAAAGCATTATTACCTATATTCTTGATGGAAGAAGGAATGGATACAGATGTCAAATAGCGGCAATTATAAAAAGATTTTTCGGAAATACCTCTTACTATATACTTTTCTCCTTGATATAGCAAAGATTCAGGAATAACCACATTACCACCATATGAATTCTGGAGAGATGCGATAACAGAAGCCGTCCCATTATTTGATATATGATAGTAGATGCCATCCACCTTGATGTCACCACTTTCCGCCCCCAATATTTGCGCCATTACTCCAAAGAGAAGGAATAGGCATAAGACAAATGTCTTCAGTAATGTCCATCCGCCATAGCTTTTTTGTCTGTGAATTATTGTTTTCATTTTGATTGATTCTTAAGGGGTTGAACATAAATAGAACTATATCTCGTTTGCAAATCAATGGTTTTGTATCTTCATTCCTTTAGGATGGATTATGAACTGAGGGTAATCGTACCATTCTCCTCGTTCAATTCACCATTGTCTATGAGTTGAGCGATAGCCATTTCTACGGCAAGGTCAGCCTTTTGCAGTTTTCTGGCAAAGCCTAACATTTGCGTGGCTTGCTTCTTCAGGCCGTCCAATGGAATGGATACTTGTTGCTCCACGGCATATTTCACCGCATTCATTATCTCTAGCATTGGAATATCGCTGATGTCACGGTCGCCACCTTGTCGGTAAACGACAAATTCCTTGGCACTTGCTGCGTCTTTCCAATAAATGGGATTGTCGGCAGGAGACGACGGGTCGATGTAACAATTAGGAATGTTCAACTTGGCGATAAAGTCTTGCAACTTTACTGTAACCCTCGACAAACCATATGTCTCGGCAATACGCTTACAGATGAGGCTTTGCGTGATAGGTTGTTCACCAGCGATGAGTTTTTGGATGTCGTTGGTAACAGATTTCTCACTTCGCAACACGTGTTCAATCGTTCCATCATGGTTGCCAGTCAACTTGATTCGCTCGTAAGGAACGAGTTTCTCGTTCTTGATTTCGCCCACCAATTCCTCTTTCGTTACGGCAAACGGCATGTTAGATACCAAAGTCTGTGGCTTCGGTTGCTCAATGGGTTTTACTTCTGGGGCTTTCTCCTGCGATGGATTCATCAATTCGTCGAGCTTCTTGGTAATACGTTGCATCACGGCATCCTTGTTCATGAACCAGTCAACTGACCATACGCGTAAGAGATTCCATCCCAATCCCTTCAATACGCCAGGTTGACAAATCTCACGGTCGCGTTCGGTCTTGGTTTCGTAGTAGTTCTTTCCGTCGCATTGGATTCCCAACAGGTATTGGTCTTTTTGCTTAGGATTGAGGACGGCAATGTCAACCTTGAATTGTGATCTTCCCACGGTGGTATCTACATCGTAGCCAAGCGCACGAATGGCATTGGCGACGGGTTCAATGATGTCCAACGAATCGTCTTTCTTGATTTGATTGGCAGAAATGGCAAGTCGACCGTTCTTGGCAAACTCCAAGAAATGCTTCAGACCTTCCACGCCACGCGCATTCGAACGATTTAAGTCGATTTGTTCGGGTTTCAAGGTAGAGAATACCATCATTTCGTAACGGGCACGCGATACAGCCACGTTCAATCTTCGTTCACCACCTGCATTGTTCAATGGTCCAAAGTTCATGGAGACCTTTCCTGTCTTGTCGGGACCATAACCGATGGAGAACAAGATAATGTCGCGCTCGTCACCTTGTACGTTTTCCAAGTTTTTGATGAAGATAGGTTCTTCCACATCGTATGCCTTCTTTTCCAATTCGGGATATTTCGCCAGTTCCTCGGTCAGCAAGTCTTCTATCAAGTTTTGTTGTACCTTGCTGAACGAAACGATACCGATGCTACGCATAGATAATTCCTTGTCGCTCAATCGACGAATCACTTCCTTGACGATGGCTTCTGCCTCAGCACGATTAGAACGCGTCTTTCCGAAGTCGTATGTTCCGTTAACAGGAATGAATTGTACTTTCGAAGCACGGTCATCAACTGATGGGAAGGTAAAGAGCTTACCATCGTAATATTGCATGTTGCTGAATGCGATAAGGCTTTCGTGGCGAGAGCGATAGTGCCATGTGAGGTAACGGGCAGGCAATGACAGCGTGATGCAATCATCGAGAATGCTCTCCATATCGTCAATGTCAGCCTCGGTTTCGTCAACCGCATTCGTAGAGAAGAAACTGGTAGGCGGCATTTGCTTGGGGTCGCCCACGCAGATGAGCGCCTTACCTCTTGCAATGGCTCCTACTGCCTCAGATGTTGGCATCTGTGATGCTTCGTCGAAGCAAACAATATCGAACGGCGGCTGGTCGAGGTCGATATATTGTGCAACGGATATAGGACTCATCAGCATCACAGGACAGAGTCTTGGAAGAAGTGTAGGTATCTGATCCATGATGTGGCGAATGGTAGCACCGCGTCCGTTTGAAGAAATATAACGTTTGAGAATGCCAAGTTCTGAAGAAGAAGATGGTTCAAGGGCTTGCGAAGGAACATTAGCTGCCAATTTGCAGTAAAGCATTTTCTTGGTTAGCTCTTGGAAATTCTTGGCAAGTTCGCGATACTTATATATAATGTCTTCAAAGAGAAGTCCATTGAACATCTGCAATTCCTTGTCTTCATCAATCATTCGCAGGGCGAGTTGTTCGTAAGCACCTTTCAACATGGCTTGCGCTGCTGATGAGGCCGAGGTGGAGTTTTGGTTCATATAACTTATCACCTTATCCAAGTGCAATTCCTCCAGTTCGCGCTTACGAATGCACCATTGTGCCCAGTTGCGACTCTTGTCAATGTTTTGTGTCCATTCGGGAAGTTGGCGAAGTAGGGTGGGGAAGTCAATGGAGTCGAACGAAGCCTTATCCTTTATTTGTTCGAGGTTGGCAAGCAAATCCTTACATGTCTTCACGTATGCCGTGGGGAAAACGGGAGCTTGTTGCAATCCTGCTTCCTTCAATTGCATCTTGTATTTCTCCAATTGAGAAATCATCGGTTGGATATCGTCTTCGCTCATGTTGCTTTTGAAAGTCTTCATGGTATTCATGAAAGACTTCTTGGCGAAGAACTTAGATACCACCCACTTACCACATACTTCTTCCCATTGGTTGCGCAATTGAGCTGGGTCTTGTGAAAGAATTTGTGAAGTGTAGTTTTGCGTTAATGCCTCTTGTGACTCAGCAAGATTCATCACCCATTTGGCACCATCTATGGAATGCGGTTGCTTATATCCCGCATGTTCGTTGACTTGTGTAATGAGTTGGTCGGCTGCTTGAATCTGCTCCGTCATTTGTTGGAGTCGTTTCGTCAAATCTTCTTGAGTCTGTTGTGATGCGTCGTAGATGTTCAAACCTTGCAATGGATGTTGAGACGGTTGCCCCGTAATGTTAAACACCGTATCGAGAGTGGCTATCTTTTCGGCTGCCTCTCTTAACTTGGCATCATTGATGTCTTTCAAGAAATGTCCTGACGGTGGAATAGAGTCGCCCTTGATGGATTCATACCGCGTAATGCAATCGTAAAGTGACAATCCAGAGGCATGTTTCCGATGTAGTTTGTCCATGTAACCAATTAGGTTTTGTCGTTGACGGAACAAATCTCTCGACGTGGCTTCATATTGTTCGGGTTCCTTGATACGAGTGAGCTCAAGTGTCGTTTGCAATTGATGGAGTAGGTGAGTCTTCGTAATCTTGTTGGAGTGCATTTCCAAACAGAAAGGATCCAAACCAATTTTAGCCAATCGCTTTTGCACAACCGATAAAGCTGCCATCTTCTCTGCAACGAACAATACACGCTTTCCGTGATAGAGTGCATTGGCAATCATATTGGTAATCGTTTGGCTCTTTCCACTTCCTGGAGGACCATATAGAATGAAACTACGACCTTCGCCAGATTCAACGACGGCTTCCATTTGAGAGGAATCAACATCAACGGGAATAGCGTATTCATGAGGTTCTATCTCTTGGTCTATTTTTCGTGCATCGGTTGTTGAAACACTTTCTTTTCCTGTCCAATGTTTTTGCATCAGACTATCGATGATGGTGTTCTTACGCATCTTGTCGGCATTGTTGTGAATGTCGTTCCACATCACAAACTTGTTGAACGAGAATAAGCCCAACAAGGATTCCTCAATGATGTCCCATTTGGGATGGTTGGCAATATGACTGCGAACGATGGAGAAAACTTGTCGCACGTCAATGCCGCTCTCGTCTTCTGGCAGAGGCGACAACCCCGACATTTGTATGTCGTGCTGTTGCTTGAGCATTTCGATGAGAGTCGTGTTAAACGTAATGTCCTCATCTCTCTTGCGAATGACATAGTTGTTGCCGCTCTTACGAATGATGTCAACGGGTAATAACAAGAGGGGAGCGTAACGCGGACGGACACTCTTGTCGTTTTCGTACCATTTCAGCAAACCCATGACAAGGAAGAGGGAATTGGCTCCGTTTTCTTCCAATTCAGTTCTGGAGTCGCGGAATAAGGTTTTGGTAATAGTCTTCAATTCCTCTTCCGTCAAGTACGAACGCAACTTGTCGTGTTTTAAGTCTTCTATTACCACCGCTTCCAATTCTTCTTTGTATTTACGGGAATCGTAAATGCCAAATTCATTGGCTTCTAATTTCTTCTTGGCGGGATTGGGTAATATCTGATAATCGCTTCCGTCATTCAAATTGTTCTCTAAATCCTCTACGTTGAACGATACGAAGGGGATAACTCTCTTGCCAATGCGGATGTTGATGAGATTGTTGCGAAGGGAGAAATCCAATAATTTGCGCTCCCATATTTGTTGACGCGTAAGTTTCTCTTCGGATTGACGTTGTTCAATCTTTTCCACGCGCATTTCCTTTACTTCTTTTGTGTCATTGGAATGGCTAATGCCAGCCAATTGCCATTCGCCATTGATACGAACGGGTAAAGGACGGATTCCCTCTAAACGACAACGATGAATGTCGCAGAAGAGAACGAACTTGTTTTCCTCGGCAACGATATGGTGGGTTGCATGGTCTACTGCTTCTTCGAAAGTAACCTTACCCGATGCTGCCACGTCGGTGGCTTCTACCAAAACCATCTCGCTAATACCATCAGCCATGCTCTTGGAGAGGATAGATATGTCGTCGCATACGGTTTGGTAATAATATTTGTCTACCAACCAACAACCAATATACATGTGACCTTGTTGAAGTACCAAGACGGGATGAAGTCCACATGCTTCTAAACATGAGGCGAACAATAATGACAAGTCCAGACAGGTTCCCAACTTTTCCGAGAGAACTTTGTCTACAAGTCGTACTCGCTGACCATTCTTCTCATAACTGGCAGGTGGAGCGGAATAGATGAGTTGCTCACTTCTTAATGCCTCAAAGATACCAGCTACTTGAGCGCGAATGCGATTAGGATCCTGTGTTTGATATTCATCTAATGCAGATGAACCCGTTAGTTTCTCTATGTATTGAGCGGCGTTGACTTTTATCTTGGAAATCTCTGGGGCGTTGGGCGTAACGAATGCTGCCAACATTTCAGGGGCAACGCTAATTCCTGGCCATTCATCAAAAGCTAATAAACGTAAGGGATATGTTTTGCTGAATAGTTCATTGCCATTATCATGAATGCTTAATTGGAATTTCGTTTCAACGCTTTCGGTAAGTTCCCTTAATTTGTCGTTATCAGGCATTACTTGAATGTCGGTGATGCGAATAGTTTGCCCTGCAGGTACAATGTCAAGTGTAGTTTCCGATTTTTGTATCATTTCTCCGCTGACTTCCACCTTCAATGTGTGTAAGTCTTCAGAACTGTTGTTGGAAATCTCGCAATATTCCATGCACTTGCGACCGTTGAGTGCCATGGCATAATTCAAACAAGGTAGATATTCTACTTTTAGGTTTTTCTCATCCATCTTATATATATTATAATAATGTGTGTATACTGACGACAAAGATACGATATTTTTTTTGTAAAGTACGCTTCATTTTGGAAATAATTGTTGGTTATGCTCGTTTTCTTTCTTTTTTGTGGGAAGTGGCTTTTTGCTTTGAAACTTGTTTTTCTCCATTTTGAGTTTGTATTTTGCGTTTATTTCCCTTGTTTTTATCATTTGTCCCATTGTTAGGGAACTTTTTCCCATGTGTTGGGACATTTGTCCCGGCCGTTGGGACTTTCCCCGTCGCTTTATTTGCCCTATGTGATATGTGCGTGCCGTGCCCCTCTTGGTGCCGTTGGTCCTTCCTTTTTGCTTCTTTTCGCTTGTTTTGGGTGTAAGAATACGCTTAATTCCGTTGTTTTTGTCATGAAACGCGAAAATCTTGCGTTTTCCCGTAAAAAAGTCTTGTAAAAGTTTGGCTGTTGCGCATAAAGTTTCTACCTTTGCATCCGCTTTCGGCCGGGAGCCGTTTGCGATAGTTCTTTGAGAGTTTTACATGAGACAGGAGAGGTAGTACGAGAGGCCCTGTCAAGCCT
>OMWI01000083.1 GCA_900314715.1 uncultured Prevotellaceae bacterium
ATCCTGTGTCTCACTCATCAGTCGATACACAAGACTTGTCTTACCCACGCGCCTTCTGCCCGTGAGTACCACAAATCGTGAATAATCGTTGTACGCCTGGCGTTGCAATTCCATAAGCTCGTTCATTTCGCGTATTCTATCATAGAATTTCTTCATATAATTTTATGGCTATAAAATTTACCACTATAACATTTCAATGCAAAGGTAAATGATTTTATTTAATATAACAAACATTTTGGTAAAAATCTGCATTTTATATTAATTGGTTAGGGTAAAACTCCGATAAAATGCATGATTATTATTGTTTTATTCCGATAAAATGCATCAATTCTTTATGCTTGTTACGATAAAATGCACTTCTTCAATCTTCATCTTTCCCAATTTTCGCTGCCTTGTGACCTCAAATGAGAAATGTACATTGGGCAAAAAGTCCCTACAACCAGCGGAAAAGTATGTTTTTTATATTTTTCCGCTGAAAATAGAGCACTTTTAGATAAAACTGCATATATTAAAATGGAGTAATAGCTTCTTTTTATAATTCATCCCAACGAATGGAATATGATTCTATCAGTTTGATGGGTATTTGCAGTTCGGTAGCGGTTTTGCGCCAGTCTTTGATGGCGGCACGAACCTCTTCTATAATTTCTGATGCTTCTTGGTGTTCAAGCATGTAGCTCTCGCTTGCAGAGAGTAAGGCGTTGATGTCTGCCTCTTCTGTGTATGAGTCTATGAGCAAGCATTGATGCGACTTGGCTCCTGGATTAATGTCGTATGCAGGAGAGAGCGTCCAGCCTTTCGGGGTGAGCAGGAAACCGTGATTACGGAAGTGGTCGTCGGTGTTGCCAAACATGACGTTGAATGCCACTCTGCGATAAAGCTCCCTGAGATTCTGGCGCACATCTGTACACCCACGAAGAATGAAATCAACGATGTCAAGATAGCCGTTCCCTGTGCTGCTGCCAGCACCGTCGTCAAAACCAAGCAGCGACATAGCAGAAGCAAAATGAATGCGACGGCCTTCTGCTGTTCTATCGAAGCGTTCGGAAAGGAGCAAATCACGGTCCTTTGAAATCTTGATGGTGCGCGTCTTTGCCACGTTGATGCCAGCCTTGGCCGCAAGTTGATGCGAGAAGTGCTCAATAAGTTCAGTATTCTCCAAATCCTTTTTTGATGGGAACTTGGCTACATATAGTTTGCCGTCCGTATCAACCACGTTGGCCTTAGGACGAGCACCACCAAGCGAAGTTCCTGGATCAATCAATTGGTCGAGCCAGCGTTGTTCTGGCAATTCATTGCGCTCCTCTGCCAACTCAATCTCATGGCAAGCATCGCACAGGGCGCGAAGACTCTCAATAGGGGGAACATGGTATTTTGTACTTGCATTGATATAGTCACTACCTTCTTCCTCTTTGTAACGTATGCCGCCCATACGAGTGAAGTCCTCGATACCAATAAGATAGTCGTAATTAGTGAGCATACGCTTCGGTCTGCCTTCTTGTTGGTCAGTCAATCGTTCTCTGCGGTCAAGCAACAAACGTCCCCAGCGATCGGGGAAGGAATCCTTGACAAAACCGAATACATTATCATTATCACGAGGATATTGCAACGAAGGGACATTCATCAGGTCACCACTCAGCAGGAGGCCGCCATGCTGTTTCAGCCACTTGCGCGAATACTCAAAGACAAAATGGTCCTTGCCGCGAACGTGTTCGTGGCCTAATATTCCAATCTCTTCGGGAGAGGTTAGGAAATCAAAATCTGCGTAAACTGTAATCCTTTTCATTTTCTCAACAATTCTGCATCCTGAAGCTGTCTGCCAAGAGCATCGTCAGCAGCCAACAGGGTGATATCCTTTTCTAGATTAAGTGCAAAGAGAACACGCGCATAGATGCCCATGGAGACCGTCGGGTCACCATGTTCCACCTTTGAGACAGTCAGGCGTGTCACCGTAGCCCTGTCTGCTATGTCCTGCATGGACAAATGCCTGCGCTTGCGGGCCAACATGATTTGTTCACCCATAATCTTCAGGTTCTGGCTCAATGCCCTTGGCATTGTTTTACCAAATGTATTCTTCCCCATAATTGTATCTTATTGGGTGCAAAGATAAATAAAAATGTTTAATATAACAAACATTTTAGAAGATTTTTATGTCTTTGCACATGTTTTTGTCTCTTTTGGCCTGAAAACTGCGCTCCATCTGTCGATATAGTGGGATTCTTGCTGTTTTTGCTTTCAAAATTTGTTAAAAGACCAATATTTTTGCCTGTTGCTCATATTTTTAGTAAAACTTGATATTTTCTGCTGAAAAAACGTTATCTTTGTAACTTATTTTATAATAATGTGTAACATGGAAGGTAAAGACTTAAATCGCCTAAAGGTGGTGCTTGCGGAAAAGAAGCGCACCAATAAGTGGTTAGCCGAGCAAATCGGTGTTGACCAAGCTACGGTGTCCAAATGGTGTACCAACAGCGCACAACCCAACTTGGAGAACTTGATGGAGGTAGCCAAATGTCTCGAAGTAAACGTCAATGAACTTCTACGCATGTAACGAGCGAGCATTGAGCAATGCAAGCTTATGCCTTCGAAGATGGCTCGAAGAAGAATGTGTATGACAAGTGAGTATTTTTGCAAACGATAAAGAAAACAATATATAATGGCAAAGAAAGTAATAAAAGAAAAGGCAATAGAGGAAGCGTTATGGGAATCAGCTGAAGGTAAGGAAGCTTTTGCTGATAATCCCGTATTCTATAATGCCAAAAACGTCTTTTATTTAGAGCCTGAAAGCCGTTGGGATTTTCTGATTGAGAATGCCAAGCAGAATGATATTGCCATTAAGATAGACAATGCATTGGCTAAAGTGGAGCAGAGCAACCCTACGCTGAAGGGTGCCCTGCCAAGCAACTACTATGCAGGCCTGTCGCTCGACCGTACCAAGCTTGCTGCTCTGCTTGACGAAATCAATAAAATAGACACACTGAAAGACCCTGAGAATGATCTCATCGGCCGAGTTTATGAATACTTCCTCGGCAAGTTTGCCATTGCCGAAGGTAAGGGTAAGGGTGAATACTATACGCCAAAGACTATCGTCAACCTGATTGCAGAAATGATTGAGCCTTATCGTGGCAAGATATATGACCCTTGTTGTGGTTCTGGTGGCATGTTCGTACAGAGCATGAAGTTTATAGAGGCACATCACGGAAACAAGCGTGACATCTCTGTCTATGGACAGGAATATACCAATACCACTTACAAGCTGGCAAAGATGAACCTCGCCATTCGCGGCATTGCCTGTAACCTGGGCGAGATGGCTGCTGATACTTTCCATAACGACCAGCACAAAGACCTGAAGGCAGACTTCATCATGGCAAATCCGCCATTTAACCAGAAGGCTTGGCGTGCAGAAAACGAACTGAAGGATGACCCACGCTGGGCTGGATACGATGTGCCTCCTACAAGTAATGCCAACTATGGTTGGATTCTGAACATCGTCTCTAAACTCTCCGCCAATGGTACGGCTGGTTTCCTTCTTGCCAATGGTGCTTTGAGCGGCGATGGAACGGAGTTGGAAATCCGTAAGCAACTCCTGAAGAACAAACTTGTGGAAGCGATTGTCATCCTACCTCGTAATATGTTCTACTCTACTGATATCAGCGTGACGCTTTGGATTCTGAATAACAACAAGAAGGCCCGTACGGTGGAGCAGAACGGTAAAATGGTTCGCTATCGCAATCGTGAGGATGAGGTGCTTTTCATCGACTTGCGCCAGTGGGGAGAACCGTTTGAAAAGAAATACATCCAGTTCTCAACGGAACAGATTCAGCAGATTGCTGATAATTTCCACAATTGGCAGCGTGTAGGCTATGAAGAGACCTATCACGATGAGCCGGAATACTGCTACTCTGCCACGTTCGATGAGATAGAGAAGAAAGCCTGGAGTCTCGTGCCTAGCAAATACATCGAGTTCCGTAACCGCGATGAATAGATAGACTTCGACATTAAGATGAAGCAACTGCAAGCAGAAATGCGCAATCTCCTGCAGCAAGAAGAAGAGAGTAAGCAGCAACTAAAAAACCTTTTCGGAAAGTTGGGCTATGGAATATAAACGTTTAGGCGACTATATCAGAGAGGTGAATGTTCGTAATCGGGAGTTGAAGGTTACGAACTTGCTGGGTGTGAGCATATCGAAGGAGTTTATGCCTTCGATTGCTAATACCATTGGCACGGATATGTCTGCCTATAAGATTGTGGAACGTGGACAGTTTGCATACGGTCCTGTCACCTCACGCAATGGCGATAAGGTATCTATTGCTCTGCTGGATGATTACGATAATGCCATTATATCTCAGGCTTATACTGTTTTTGAGGTTATTGACCACGAACAGTTGTTACCAGAGTATTTGATGATGTGGTTCCGTCGTCCAGAGTTTGACCGCTATGCGCGTTTCCATTCTCATGGAAGTGCTCGTGAGATATTCGATTGGGAAGAACTTTGTGATGTCATGCTCCCTATCCCCTCCATCACTCGTCAGCGTGAAATCGTATCAGAATACGAAACGCTGACTAACCGCATCCGTCTCAACAATCAAATGATTCAGAATCTCGAAGCCACCGCCCATGCCCTCTACCGCAAAACCTTCGTCGATAACATCGACAAAGAAAACCTCCCCGAAGGCTGGAGAATGGGAACGTTGGGAGAGGTTGCATATTATGTAGATGAAAAGATGTCGTTGTCTGATATTGATGAATCTGTTTATATTGCCACAGAGAACATGCTGAAGGATAAAAAGGGAATTACTATTTCAACGAACAAGCCAGAAGAAGGTAGAGGAACAAAGTTCACAATTGATGATGTGCTTGTTTCTAATATTCGTCCTTTTTTTAAGAAAATATGGAGAGCGTCATTCAATGGTGTCTCGTCAAACGATGTGTTGTGTTTTAGAGCCAAAAATGAATTTAATGCTTCAATGCTTTATTATACGATTGAACAAGACGGCTTCTTTGATTATGTAATGGCTGGTAGCAATGGCGTAAAAATGCCAAGGGGAGATAAGAAATGGATTATGAATTATCCAGTAATTATACCTTCAAAGAATGGTGTCAAAGAATATGAAAAGGCTACGACTTGTATACATTTACAAAGTGTTTGTCGTAAACAAGAAAACGAGAAACTAACCGAATTACAGTCTTTGCTTTTGGCGAAGATGGGGCAATAAAGTAGGAATACTATGGAATGGCAAGATTATGAGAAAATTGTGTTGGAAGAATGTCGTCGAGTGTTTCGAAATGCAGATATTATCTATAATGTACATATCAAAGGTCTTTACTCAAAAAGAATGAGACAAATAGATGTTTTAGTACAAACAGATAAAGGGACGGTTTACGTTGTTGATGCCAAGAAGTATGGAATAAAGGTTGATGTTAAAACGGTGGAGTCTTTTATTGGGATGGTTAAAGACGTTGGTGGAAACTATGGAATAATAGTTTCAGAAAAAGGTTTTACTAAAGCTGCTATAAATCGTGCTCATTATGGAGAAGACAACATTGAAATAGACATTCTTAATCTGCATGAATTAAGTATGTTTCAGTCCGAATGGGCAATTCCATATGCAGGAAACAATGGGGTTATAGCATTAGCTCCATTTTGCTGGGTTATAGATGGTGCTAGAAGAAATAATATGGTTGCTGTTATGTATAGAAGAGGCTTTTCATTTGAAGAGGCTGCTAAAAATAAAGAATGGGCGTATATTAATTTTTGGGATAAGAGTGATGAAATATGTACATTAGATGAATTGATTTCATGGCAAAACAGCAATTTGTTATGTGACAATAATAATGGAACTATTGAAGAGATTTGTTCCGACTTAATAAGAATAAGGATTTTCAATTCCCCCAATTATCCTACCCCAGAAATTACTCTGTTTAGAGAATTTGATGATTTTTTCCTTTTTGTAGTTTTGTTTAGTCCAAATAATATGATAAGCAAAAATATTGAAAAGATGAAGTACTTCTTAATAAATTCAATACCCATACATGTAGAGCAAAATAAATAGTTGATTATTTGTTGTTACAATGAAAATAATACTATTATAACAATCTAAAACAAAAATATATGTCTAGCTTCAACGAACACGCTTTAGAAATGGCCATCATGGAACTATTTGAGCAACAGGGCTATAGTTATGTGAATGGCGAGACGATACACAAGGAGCAGACGGAGGTGCTGTTGTGTGATGACTTGCGGATGTATCTGATGGACAGATATGCCCAAGAGGGTATCACGCCCTTGGAGGCGGAGCGAGTCATGGTGAAGCTGACGGCAGACAATGGTGCTCCGCTATACGAGCAGAATGCACAGACGTATCGCTTGATGACGGAGGGCTTCGCCATTAAGGGTGAGGATGCTTCGCTGCCAGACTTGTTCGTGGAAGTGATAGACTTTAAGGATGTTGATAGGAATATCTTCAAGATTGTCAACCAGCTGGAGATAAAGGGACTGGAGCGACGCATTCCCGACGGAATAGTCTATGTGAATGGTCTGCCCGTAGTGGTACTGGAGTTCAAGAGTGCCGTGAAGGAAGACACTACCATTATGAATGCCTACACGCAACTGACAGTGCGCTATCGTAGGGATATTCCAGAACTGTTCCGCTATAATGCTTTCGTGGCTATTAGCGATGGTGTGAACAATAAATATGGCACGCTGTTCACGCCTTACGAATTCTTCTATGCCTGGCGCAAGGTGGAGCGCACAGACAAGGCAAACGACGGCATCGACTCCCTGCATACCATGATGGCAGGGTTGTTCCGTAAGGAGAGGCTGCTGAGCGTGATGAAGAACTTTGTGTTCTTCCCTGACACCTCGAAGAGTGAAAGGAAGATTGTGTGTCGCTATCCGCAGTTCTTCGCCACACACAGGCTTTATGAGAACATCTTGGAGCACTCACACATCAACCTGCATGGCGATGGTAAGGGCGGCACATACTTTGGCGCAACAGGTTGTGGCAAGAGTCTCACGATGCTGTTCCTTACTCGTATGTTGATGCGTAGTCGGCATTTGGCAAGTCCTACTATCGTATTGATAACCGACCGCACAGACCTGGACGACCAGCTATCGGCACAGTTCGTGAACGCTAAGCAGTTTATTGGTGACGAGACTGTTGTAAACGTAGAGACTCGTGAAGAACTTGGCAAGAAACTGAAAGGAAGAAAGAGCGGTGGCGTATTCTTGACTACGATACAGAAGTTCAGCGAGGACATCAACCTTTTGTCCGATCGTGCCAACATCATCTGTATCTCCGATGAAGCCCACCGCTCGCAGACAAATGTGGAACAGAATGTGACCATTACCGATAAGGGCGTGAAACGCAGCTATGGCTTTGCCAAGTATCTGCACGACTCGCTTCCCAATGCCACCTACGTGGGTTTCACGGGAACACCGATTGATGCCACGATAGATGTGTTTGGCGATGTGGTGGATAGCTATACTATGACGGAATCGGTAGCTGACGGCATCACTCGTCGCATCGTTTATGAAGGAAGAGCTGCCAAGGTGTTTGCTGACCACAAACAACTGGAGGCGATAGAGGCATACTATAAGCAATGTGAAGAACAAGGGGCCAATGAATTCCAGATAGAGGAAAGCAAGAAAGCGGTGACACAGATGAACAAGATTCTGGGTGACCCTAACCGTTTGGCTGTAGTGGCAAAGGATTTCATTGAGCACTACGAAAAACGAATAGAAGAAGGAAGCACCGTTTGCGGTAAGGCAATGTTTGTATGCTCCAGTCGCGAAATTGCCTATGACCTGTATAAACAGATTATTGCCTTGCGCCCCGAATGGGAAGAGAAGATTGGCTCTGAAGACCAGACACCAGTAGAGCGCATCCGATTGGTGATGACTCGTGAAAAGGATGATGATCCGAAACTACGTGAACTAATCGGTTCAGACGAAGACCGCAAGGCACTGGATGTACTGTTTAAGAATCCAGACTCTAACTTCAAGATTGCTATCGTCGTGTCTATGTGGATAACAGGCTTTGACGTGCCTTGTCTCGACACAATGTATATTGACAAGCCATTACAGAAGCACACGCTGGTACAGACCATTTCGAGGGTAAACCGTGTGTATGAAGGTAAGGACAAGGGACTGGTGGTTGACTATATCGGCATCAAAAGCAACATGAACAATGCCCTGAAACAGTATGCCGGTGGTGGTGATATGGGTGATAACGTGGAAACCATCGAACAGAGCGTAACGATGGTGAAAGATGAGTTGGATATCCTGCGCAGGATGTTCCATACTTTTGATTACAGCAAGTTCTCAACGGGTACACCATTGGAACAGTTGGAATGCTTGAAACATGCGGCAGAGTTCGTGCAGGTTACGGAGAAAACGCAAAACCAGTTTATGGGACATGCCAAGAAACTGAAATCAGCCTTCAATCTCTGTTCCAACCATGAGGCAATTAGCGATAAGGATCGTGAGGACATACATTTCTTTACAGGAGTGAGGTCTATCATTTACAAACTGACAAAGGGTGATGCTCCCGATGCCTCGCAGATGAATCGCAGGGTGAGCCAGATGATAGCAGAAGCATTAAAGTCGGACGGAGTGGAGGAAGTAGCTCAGGTGAATGCGAACACAAAGGACCTGGACTTGCTGAGTGAAGACTATATGACGAGGCTGGAGAAACTGAAGTTGCCTAATACGAAGGTAAAACTGATGGAGAAACTGCTTCGGACTGTTATTACCGACTTCAAGAAGGTCAATAAGATGAAGGGCGTGGATTTCACGAAACGCCTGAATGCGTTGGTGCAGAGATACAACGACCGTAGCGACAATGCCGTGTTTGCCGAAGAAGTGCTCAATGAAGTAGCCAAGCAGATGGCAGAACTGCTGAAGGAGGTAAACAAAGAGAAGAAGTCGTTCAAGGACTTAGGCATTACCTACGAGGAAAAGGCTTTCTATGATATT
>OMWI01000012.1 GCA_900314715.1 uncultured Prevotellaceae bacterium
AAATGGTAATCAAATAAAATAAGGAAAGGAAAGAAAATATGAAGAAAGCTGAATATATTCGTCCTGAAATCATGACTGTGGACGTACTCACAGAAAGCAGCTATGCACTGACAGCTACCGGTATCGGTGGTGACGGCGGAGAAGGCGGTCCCGGCACAATCGGCGACGGCGGCACTGGCGGCGACGTTCCAGGCCCATCGGCAAAGAGCTTCAGCGTTTGGGATGAAGAATAATGTGAATGTGATTTTGAACTTGAACTAAGAGGAAGGGCTATAGACAGAATGTCAGCACGGCATATGGTCTATAGCCCGTTTTTCATACATCTGTTTTACATTCTGATAGCACCACTTTAAAATTCTCAGGTTTTTATTTAGTTGTTCAACAGCATGTCGTTTCACATAACCTCCTATTTATTTGTAGCAACACCGAAGTCTTCAGTAGAAATTTCATGAGAAATAAAATGTAACCTTTTACTAAAACGGATGTGGACAGTATTGGCTGTTCTGTTTTGTACGGTGGTTTCTGCTCAAGTAGAAGGAATTACTTACCAATTGATTACACACGTTGACCGTAGAACGATTACCGCTTCAACTGACCTCACCACAGGTGCTGCTCTTGAAGATATTTTTTTGATGTTATAACGAGCCATTCTCATTTCTGTAATGACTCAAACAGATTCGACGCAATCTCAGCGTTTTTGAACCTGATAAGATTGTCTTCTGTGGAATGGAAGCCAAGGATTTTGACGCTACCATACCAAATTATATTTTTATCAATTATAGCCGTATGAAGACCAAGATGATCACGATAGATAACGGATATACCATGCTGTTGCAATCGGATGGTGTCATTGTTATTGTCTTTCGTGTACAAGACTATTTCTTTCCCGTTTGCGACCATACCTATCAACCTCTCAATAATGTGTGAATATCGACCCAACTTCACTTTCGGACAGGAAATGACAACTGACTGCTTGTATTTTGCCAAATCTGATATAAATGGTTGCACTACTGTCTGGATATAATCTGTAGTAGCTAATATAAATGGTTGATACTTAATTAAATACCTGACTTCGTCGATTTTTGCCATCTAAAAATTTTGCAACTGATAGTCAGATAGTTACAAATATATTTTGGGGTGATTTGGGTGATGCACGCTTTTTTTGCGTATCTTTGCAGCATGTTTGTACGCAAGAAGAAAAACCGCTCAGGCTCGATCAGCATTGCCGTTGTCGACAAGAGCAAAGGCATCTTCAGGGAAATCAAGCAGTTTGGCGTTGCCCATAATGATGCAGAAGTGGAATCCTTGGTGTCTCAAGCCAATCATTGGATAAGACGATATGGCGGTCAGCAGTTGATAGACTTTGAAGGTGGGCATGTAGGCCGGCAGTCAGACATCGACATGTTTGTAAGCCGCATCGACGGTGCATCTATCAATGGCACATACACACTTCTGTCACAGGTCTATGACCTGGTTGGGTTCAACCAGATAGAGGACGATGTCCTGCGTCATCTGGTGATTGCCCGTATCAGTCAGCCCTCAAGCAAGCTTGCCACGACAGCCTATTTTCGGTCATACTACAAGGAGGACGTGAGTCTGAGCCGCATCTACCGTTACATGGACAAGCTGTACAACCGCCAGATGGAACGGGTGCAGGAGATCAGCGCCAGCCATACGTGCAGGATACTGGGGGGCAGCATCGGCCTGCTGTTCTATGACGTGACGACGCTGTACTTCGAGGCTTCCCCGAGGGACGACATGCAGCAGGCGGGCTTTCGAAGGACGGCAAGACGAGCGAGGCGCAGATTGTGCTGGGGCTGCTTGTCAGCCAGGACGGGTACCCGCTGTCCTATTCCGTCTTCAACGGCAGCCAGTATGAGGGCTATACGATGATACCCGTCATAGACGACTTTGTCCGTCGCTTCGACTTGAGGGACTTTGTCGTCGTGGCAGATTCCGGTCTGATGAGTGCAAGGAACGTCAAATTACTCCGCTCTGCGGGCTACAGGTACATCGTAGGCGCAAGGATAAAGTCAGAGACGACGGCAGTAAGGGAATGGATATTGTCCCTGGAAAGGCGTGACGGCGCCGCTTACGAGAACAAGCGCGCCGACGGGGACAGGCTCATCGTGGGCTATTCCTCCAACAGGGCGGTCAATGATGCGAGGAACAGGTACAAGGGAGTGGAGAGGCTGAGGAAATCATACAAGTCGGGCATGCTCACGAAGGCAAACGTCAACAGGCGCGGATACAACAAGTTCCTCGAAATCAGCAAGGACGTGGAGGTGTCCATCAGCCAGGAGAAGATTGCCGAGGACGAGCGGTGGGACGGCTTGAAGGGATATGTCACTAATACCGACCTGCCCGCCAGGGAAGTCATCGAGCAGTACCACGGCTTATGGGTCGTGGAGCGTGCGTTCAGGATCAGCAAGGGCAATCTGGAGATGCGCCCCATGTTTCACTTTACGGAACGAAGGATAGAAGCGCACGTCTGCATCTGTTTCGTGGCATACAAAGTCTACAAGGAACTCGAGCGCATCATCAGACTCACCGGCATCGGACTCAGCGTGGAGAAGGTGATAGACATCGCCAAGACAATTATCACCATCGACATAAAGACAGATGGGGTGATCGGGACAGAACGACGGACTTTGTTCCTCACCGAAGAGCAGCAGATTATCAAGCCACTCTTCGACCTTAAGAAACTACTGAATCAATTTGGGTGACGCATCGACGAAGTCAGGAAATGTATTAGTTAAGTGTTACTCAGGGTTAACATTTTTGGGCAAATTCAGGATTATTGACCACTTATAAACGTCAAATATCAAAAAGACTATGATTACTACTGATTGAGAATTACGTTTAACAAACGAATGGCATCGGTAATGTTAATCTCACCTGAATGATCCATATCTCCCAAGAACGGATTAGAACTCCTTTGTGGATTTCCCAAGATGTAATTTGTCAAAGTTACCACATCCGAAATATTAATAATGCCATCGCCATTCACATCGCCTAATTGTTGTTTTAAGTCAACACCCACGATTCTATCATAATACTCAATCCACTTATCATCCGTCAAATAAAGGTCGAGTGAGTTGTTATTCACGTAGATAGGACATTCATTGGTGTCTTGAAACACACCGTATGACTCCAAGAAAGGAGGTGTAGATGCGAACATCTTGATATATTCTAAAGACGAACAACTTGAAAAGGCATCATCGCCAATAGACTTGATTGTTTCGGGAAAATCTATGGAAGTAAGACTTTTGCAATTCATGAAAGCATAATTGCCTATCTTCTTCAAATTCTTGGGAAACTGGAAGTCTTGCAAACTGATGCAATTGGAAAAAGCATTCTCACCAATCATTTCCATTTCATCATGAACGACGACCGTCTTCAATTGCTCGCAATTGGCAAACACACCATTTCCTATGTTGGAAACACCTTTAGGGAAGGTGAATTGCGTGAAGTGGCAATTGCTGAACGCATCATCGCCAATGCTCGTAACGTTTTCGGGAATCATGATTTCCTCTAAGCTACAACCGCAAAAAGCGCCGTTGCCAATGCTCGTAACACTATTTGGAATGGTGAAATGCTTCAAACTCTCGCAACCATAGAACGTGTTATCCTCTATTTGCTTTAGGTTTTCTGGAACGGTAACTTTATTCAGTTGGACACAACAATAAAAAGCACCGCTACCAATCTTATTCACGCTATTGGGAATCAACACGGCAATCAAATCAGGACATCTACAGAAAGCGTAATCGCCAATCTCCGTCACTCCACTACGTATGATATAGACATTGGCTGGTCGTCCTGGAGGATAGCAACAAAGTTTCTTCTCATCCTTCGTATATAAGATGCCACTCAATGAAGTATAGTGTCGGTTTGCCTTATCAACGTTGATTGTAGACAGACGGAAACAATCGCTGAAAGCCATAGGATGTATAAAGCTTACGCTACGAGGAATGTCTATTTCCCTTAGATTACCACAGAAATTAAAAATGTGTTGTCCGATGACGCGAATTCCATTGGAGAACGTAACGTGAAAAAGACTTGAACAATTGGCAAATGCATTGTCGCTCAGTTCTATCATACTACCAGGAATGGTAATCGTCTCCAATCGTGCACAACCATTAAACGCATCTTGGTATATATATTCTATGGTATTCGGTAAATCAATACTTTTCAAATAGGAACATTGATAGAAGGCAAAAGGTTGGATGGATTTCACGCCATCTTGAATGACCACACTTTCCAAAGACGTGCAATTTTCAAAAAGATGTTCGCTAATGACGCTAATGCCTTTCGGCAACGTCAGGTTTTTCAGATGACTACAACCATAGAAAACATATTCGCCAAGATAGTTGACATTGTCTGGCAAGGTGATGGAATTCATCCCAGAACATTGATATAAGGCATAGTCATCAATCACCTTAACCGTCTGAGGAACGATAACATGGGTGATTCTCTTGCAATTATAGAAAGCATACTTGCAAATGGCAGTAACGGGAAGTCCCTTAAATCGTTCAGGAATCGTGATGGAACCACTGATGTTCTTTCCCCAGATACTGATAGCCTCTCTATAAGAGCCGTTTCCAACGTGATAATGAGAGGTAGAAACCCCGCAAACTTGGCAATTACCAGCTTGCACCAAATAGTATTTCACACCATTTGCGGCTATTTCAGGTTCGGTGTCAGCATTGACCGTCAACCCCAAAAGCAAAAAGAATAACAATGTAGCAAATCGTCCCATCTGAGTAATAAACATGATAATTTGCTACAAAGATAACTAAAATTTCAAACTTTCTCCTTTAATCTCAAAAATAATTGATATAAAGCGGGTAAGAAAATGCACAAAGAGAATGCCAATGCCAAATAAACGTTGGTTTGGCTACCCTTGAAAATGTCAATCAATGAAGCATCGTGCGTGTTAGGCATCAAGTTATACATCACGTATGCGATGGAATTATTCACAAAATGGAAGACCAAACCTGGAACGATGCTCTTCGTACGATAATACATCCATCCTATCAACAAGCCGATAAGCGTTCCATGAACAAACTGGGCCTCATTACCGTGAAATCCACCGAAAATTAATGCACTAATCAGAATAGCTATCCAATGCCATTTATCATCCATCATCTTCAGCAACGTGCGTAAGACGGCTCCCCTGAAAACAACTTCCTCCGCTAATGGAGCCATGATGCCTACTGCGAAGTAACCAAGGGGATTTCCCATCATTTTAGTAAGCATTTGCTCGGCGCTTTCAGACAATTCCACACCTAATTGCTCATCCAACCAAATAGAGGGAATAATCGTTCCGAACACCATCAATCCCACCCAGAAAAGGGTTGACCAAGGACGAGATTGCAGATAAGTGCGCTTGAATGGTGTCCAGTCTTGCATAAAGAATAAACATACTGTGAGCAAACTGCAAACAATAGTGTTGGTTATGAGTGCATATTCATTGTCAAGGATTGCCCCTCTAATATTCTTCAATACCGATTCTATGTCGCTTCCTTGGATAAAACTCCAAGTTACCCAGATAGCAAGCCAACAAATAATTTGGATGAATGCGAAAACGAATAAGTACCAAATGATATTGATGATATTTCTAACTGTCTTTCCCATCGCTAAAAATCATTATCCTTTTCAAGTTCGAATTTTTTCAAAATCAAATCTCGGTCAATTTGCAATTGTTCTTGGAGTGCTTCCACCGTATCAAACTTGCGTTCCTCACGTATCTTACACTCGATAGAAACAAGCAACAACTTACCGTAAATATCTTCGTTAAAGTTGAAAATATGCGTTTCCACCGTCATTTCCAATCCTCCAAACGTAGGACGATGGCCAATGTTCATCATAGCAGGTTTCGTCGCCATCGTCTGCATCAACCTTGCTCTCACGGCATAAACGCCTGAAGGCGGGATGAGTTGTCCGAATGCAGAAGTATCCAAGTTGGCGGTTGGGAAACCCATTTTCCGCCCTTCTTGTTCGCCTCCTCTCACGATTCCAGCTATAGTATATGGATAACCCAAACATTGATTGGCGATTTCTATTTCGCCTTGGCGAATATAGTTTCTCACGACCGACGAACTGATATGAATGCCGTTCAGCACATAGCTTTGATTGCGAAACACTTCCATACCCATCTCCTGTCCATAGCGAATATAATCGTCAATCCCTTCGGTTCTATCATGACCGAAACGATTGTCATATCCCACGAACAAATGACGAACATTCAAACGCTCTTTCAATATCTTGAGCATGAAATCATGAGCCGATAAACGAGCCAATTCTTCATCGAAATGCAACACGACAACCTTTTCCACGCCTGTCTTCGACAACAATAACAACTTGCTATCTAACGTACACAACAAGGCTGGTTGATACTCCTTGTTCAACACTTGACGAGGATGCTTGTCGAAAGTAACTACCACCGATTGCAAACCGTTAGCTTTTGCGTGTTCCACCACTCGATTGATAAGGTAGAGATGTCCGAGATGAACACCATCAAAGAATCCTACGGTGGCAACGCAAGGTTCCATCTCCTCCAACGGCAACTCTTTATTTAGGTAAATCGTCTTCATTATTTTATCACACCCAACCAATCATCCAAGTGCTCATTCCAAAAACCATGAATACCCAAGGCATGAGCACCTTCAAGGTTTACCTTGGAATCATCGATAAAAAGGGTTTCTTCTGGTTTGATGTCGGCTTGTCGCAACACCTCCGCATAGATTTTCTCATGAGGCTTGGCGAGATGCATTTCGTATGAAACGAATGTCTGTTCGAAATAGTCTGTCACTCCCCATTCTTGATAACGGAAAAGTTTCTCTACGCACAAGCTCCAATGCATATCGTTGGTGTTGCTGAGCAAGAACAAGCGATATTTGTTGCGTAAATCCAACAATCTTCTCAATTTCCTTTCGGGGATAGCTATCAACAATTCATTCCACGCCCAAACAATCTGTTCGTCCGAAGCATGGCAACCCGTCATGCGCCTCACTTCTTGACAAAAATCTGCCGTCGTGATGTTGCCTATCTCTATGTCATAAAACAAGTCTGCCGTGAGATGTTTCTCCACGTAGTAGGAAACCTTCTCACAGCCAAGACTGTTAAATGCCTCTATGCAACGCTGACCGTCAAGACCTGCCAACACGCCGCCAAGGTCAAAGATAATATTCTTATATTTGCCTGTCATTTCTTCTTCGGTCGTCTTCTTGCCCAACCATCTTCAAGATCTATGGCATCTTTGCCTTTGTTCTTGAATGGCTGTCCTTGTATCAAGTCGCGCCAATCCACCTTTTTCTTTTGCTTGCGAGAAACCCACTCATCCTTTTCTCTCTTTTCCTTGCGTGAAGAGCGAGGAGCCTCAGCATGTTTGCCGTTCTTGTCAACGGGAGAGTCTGCTTCATTGCAACGCACCTCACGACCTTTATAAACGGTACCGTTCAATGCTTTCATCACCTTATTTGCATCACGAGTAGGCACCTCTATATAAGAGAATGTTCCAAACAAGTCGATATGTCCCACTTGTTGTTTGCCTTCCTTGATGTGCTTGTTTAGGTATTGCATGATTTCGCCAGGGAAAAATCCATCGTTCTTACCCAAATTGATAAACAACCGAGCATATCCCTTTTCGGCTTCACGTTTCCTACCGCCTCTACCGTCTTTCTCACGCTTTCCGCCTTCCTTACTTCTTTCCGACTTCTTCTTACTATCATCAGGACGAAGGATTTCGGGTGCGTCGGCATAGTAATCCAAAAATCTACCGAAGGTCATGGAAACGATTTTCTTGATGATGATTTCCTTGTCGATATATTCAAAGTGGCGATTGATGTCTTCCATGAACGGAGCGATTTGATCTTCGTCAACATCCACTTTCTCTATCATGTCCATGGCGCGATACAATTGCTTGGTACAAATCTCGCGTGGGGTTGGTAAGGTCTCGTCGATAAACTTCTTGCCAATCACCTTTTCGATATTGCGCACTTTCGACTTCTCCCTTGTATGGATAATCGAAATGGATGTTCCCTTCTTTCCTGCTCTACCCGTACGACCGCTTCTGTGCGTATAGTTCTCAATGTCTTCGGGCAAACCATAGTTGATGACGTGCGTCAAGTCGTCTACGTCAAGTCCGCGAGCAGCCACGTCGGTAGCCACGAGCAATTGCGTCAAGTGTTGGCGGAATTTTTGCATCGTCAAGTCGCGTTGCGCTTGCGAAAGGTCGCCATGCAACGATTCGGCATTATATCCATCCTTGATAAGTTTGTCGGCAATCTCTTGCGTCTCTATCTTCGTACGACAGAAGATAATGGCGAAGATACGTGGGTGGAAGTCAACGATACGTTTAAGCGCCAAATACTTATCCTTTGCATGAACTAAATAGTATATATGGTTCACGTTTTCGGCACCTTCATTGCGCGAGCCTACAACGATTTCCTTATAATCACGTAAGTACGACACGGCTATCTTCTCTATTTCCTTACTCATGGTAGCAGAGAAGAGGAGCGTATTTCTGTCTCTGGGAACCTTAGACAATATCTCGTCGATGCTTTCAGAGAAACCCATGTCGAGCATACGGTCTGCCTCGTCGAGCACCACATTGCGTATCTTGCTCAAATCAGCCGCTCCACGGTTCACCAAGTCTATCAATCGTCCTGGCGTGGCAACGATGATTTGCGCTCCGTGTTTCAAGCGTGTCATTTGGTTGACGATAGACGTACCGCCATAGACGGGTACGACGTTGACTCCTGAGATATACTTGGCGAAATCCTTGATGTCATCGCTGATTTGCAAGCATAACTCACGCGTGGGACTCAAGATTAGGGCTTGTGTCTCACGATTGTTGGGATCCAACTTTTGTAACAATGGGATACCGAAGGCTGCTGTCTTGCCTGTGCCTGTTTGAGCCAAGGCTATTACATCGTTTCCTTCACCAAGTAAATACGGGATTACTTCTTCTTGAACGGGCATTGGATGTTCAAATCCAAGCTCCGAGATGGCACGGCGAATCTCTTCGCTTACGCCTAATTCTTCAAATGTTTTCAAGTGCTATATATTAAATGATGGTGCAAAGGTACAAATAATTTTGCAATAATCACTTAATATTGGTGAATTTATGCATTTTTCTTACACCTATTCACTTGGCACCATCATTCGAATACTTTACTTCACCATCACTTTCTTAGCACCTTGCTGACCTTTCACCACATACATTCCTGATGGCAATGTCTCTGCTTGCTTCGTGGGAACCTTGACACCAGAAACGGTATAGATACCACGGGGAGATGATGATGTTTCTACGTCATTGATACCCGACAAATCGTCTACGTGAATCTTCACATATTCGTAAGCGTATCCAGGACGGGCGGTATTGCCACTCATTCTCAACACGATGGTGTAGTCGCCTGCCACGGTTGGCTTGCCAGTTAACGTGATTTGCTTTGTACCATAGTCAACGGTTCTCGTAAACTCAGATGACAATCCTTTCACGACACCATTCGGCGTGTATGTAGAGTCAACGACTACCGATGTGGTATTGAGATACTTAAACACAACGGGCGTGATGTCTTCTCCCAATTGCGTGGTTTGTTCTTCCGATGAACCTTCTTGGAAAACCAACCTTGGCTTGAATCTATCAGGAAGATAATAACCCAAGTGAGGAGGTTGGTTGTATGCTACGTTTTGCCAAGCCACTCCCATACGATAGACGTGGTCGTGCATCAATGTCGGCACACGATAAGAAGTGGGGTCTATCGTCGTGAAGATGTTCAACGTGGCATTATCTGCCGTGCTCCATAATATCAATTCTTCACGCCAGTCGCCGAAGATATCGGCCTGCAAGTTAGGTGTAGATTTCGTACTATTACAACTGCTCGACGAGTTATAATCGTATGGATTCTTGTTCTTGATGTAAAGGCGCGAAGTACCGTTGCCGTTCCACTTGTCAATCTTCGTACCATCAAGCAATTCGTCTTGTACGTCGCCATCCCAATAGATACGGAAATTCAAGGAAGTACTTTTCGTAGAGGCAACATTTCCCGTGGTCGCACTACGTTGTTGGCGGTCATTGGAAGAACTGAAATAGAAGCCATATTCGCTGGCTTGCAATTGTGCGGCGATACCACGACCGTTGTCATCTCCGCCCTCGGCTCTCCAGATAATCTCTCCCGTTGCAGCATCATGCACATCCCATCCGTACGGACTTTCCTCGTGAATCTGGAACATTTCCAATCCTGGACGACTGGGAATCAAATCAGACAAGTGAATGGCGTCTCCATGTCCCAAACCAGTAGCGTAAAGAAGCGTACCATCGTTGTTGATGGCAGCCGAACCGTAGAGAATCTCATCGCAACCGTCACCATCTACGTCAGCCACGGAAATATTATGATTACCATTGCCGTACATCGTACAACTACCACCCGACTTACCGCTGGTATTCTTCGTGTAAGCCTTGCGTGGTTGTTTTTGGTCGCCTATCGTCAGTTCTACGTAGTTCTTGCTTGTAGAGGCATGTAGCCATTTCGTCTTCAATTCCTTCCCGTCGAAATCCACGGCCCACAAATAAGCCTGTGTATAATAGCCACGAACCATCACGGCACTTGGATTCTTGTCGGGACCGTCAAGATAAGCCACGCAAGCCAAGAAACGGTCGCCACGGTTTCCGTAAGTATCTCCCCAAGAACCACTGTAATTCTCAGCCTTTCCAACGCCGAAATTACGATTGGGATTATACCATACGGTATGAATGGCGGCACCCGTCTCGCCATTGAAGACGGTGAGATATTCGGCGCCTTGCAAGATGTAACCATTGCTGTTGCGATAATCCACCTTGTTGCTCGAACCAGAGATAGATGCATCAGTAGCTGCTTGGTTCACGTAGTTACCCTTTCCGTCCATCGAACCTTGGGCGGTCTTGCAAATCAACTCTGCTTTTCCGTCGCCGTCAAAGTCGTACACCAAGAACTGCGTATAGTGAGCACCAGCACGAATGTTCACACCAAGGTCGATTCGCCAAAGTTTCGTACCGTTAAACTTATAGCAATCAAGGTATACGTTGCCCGTCTTGCCCGATTGGGAATTGTCTTTGGAGTTAGAGGGATCCCACTTTACGATTAATTCATATTCACCGTCGCCGTCAACGTCACCTACACTACAATCGTTGGGACTATAAGTATAATCATTTCCATCGGCAGGACGGTCGAGTTTTAATTTGTAATACACGTCAGACCAAGGTTTTACGGCATCGGTAGTATCTACGGCAACACCGTTTACCTTTGTCACTATGCGATATTCATTGGTCGACTTACCCGATGCATCCGAGAAGCACGTAGAAGCTGCTATGTCCTTGCCAACCACCTCATTGTCGCGAAGCACGTCAAACGTGGTGTTGTCCTCATCGTCTGTGCCAAGGAAGCGCCAACTGACAAATTCGCCTGAATTACCTGGCACTACCACCAAGCCCCTATTCAATTTCTCCATTTGCGAAGTTGGAGTCACTTGAGCCAAGGCAACGTTCGCCAAACATGTCAGCAGTCCTGCTATGATAAAAGATTTACCTATTTTCATACGTCGTGTTTTTGATTTGTTCGTTTATTCTTTGCAAAGATAGTATTTTTTCGGCTAATGAGCGAATTTTTCAGCCATTTAGCTGTCATTTCATCATTTTTTTCCAAAAAAAAGTTTAACGACTTCTATTATCATTGTTTTTTTATAATTTTGCATTCTAATGCTCACATGAAATATAGACTACATGAAAATTGCCATATTTTGCTCAGCTAATGAGAATATCGACCCCGATTTCTTCACGTTGACAGAGGAATTGGGACGATGGATAGCGGAAAACGGACATGCTATCGTGTTCGGAGGTGCTAACTTTGGGTTGATGGAGTGTATTGCCAAATCGGTCTTCGAAGCTGGTGGCAATACCATCGGTATTGTACCTTCCATCTTGTTGAAAGGTGAGTCGGTGTCGGATTATACAAGGGTGGTCATTCCCTGTGACAACCTGAGCGACCGCAAAGACTTGATGTTGGCAAAGAGTGATGTCATCATTGCCTTGCCTGGTGGTATCGGTACGTTAGACGAGATTTTCACCATTGCGGCAGCTGCCACCATCGGCTACCATAACAAGCGGGTTATTCTCTACAACATGAAGGGATTTTGGAATTCGCTCATCGCCATGATGGACGACCTATCCGCGAAGGGAGTGATACGAGGCAACTGGCAAGAATACATTAGCATCGCCAATTCCTTGGATGAAATGAAACGGGACCCTATCTTTCGATAAAGTCCCGTGATATGGTAAAAAACGCCCATTTCATCGAATAAACAACAACTCACGATATTTCGGGAGCGTCCAACATTCGTCGCTGACGATGAGTTCCAACTTGTCTATCTGATAACGGATTTCCTCCATCTTGGGAGCAATCGTATCGTGATAGGCGATGGCCTTTTCGTGTTCGTTCTCAATCTTGTTGGCTTTCTTGCGCGCCTCAATCAGTTCTTCCACACCCGTCTCAATGTTCTGGGTGCGTTGCGCAATCTCCTTGATGATTTTCTTGTTACGAGCCGTCAAACTGGCTGCTTCGTTCTCGTCAAAAATGGCGTACATATTCTGCACGTTGCGAGCGAGTTGGCTCTGATAATGGGTAGCCACAGGGATGATATGGTTCATCGAGAGATCGCCCATCACGCGAGCCTCGATTTGTATCTTTTTCGTATACGTCTCCCATTTCACCTCGTTGCGAGCTTCCAACTCATTTTTTCGCATCACGTTCATCGACTCAAACATCTCCACCGACGCAGGGTCTAAATAGCGGTCGAAGATAACAGGACAACTCTTTTCCACGTCAAGACCTCTACGCGTTGCCTCTTCCACCCATTCGTCGCTATAGCCATTGCCGTCGAAGTGAATGGGCTTACACGTCTTGATGTCTTCTCGAATGATGTCGATGATGGCACTCGTCTGGTCTTGTCCTTGTGCTATCAACGCGTCTACGCGCTTCTTGAATAGCGTGAGCGACTCAGCCACGGCGGTATTCAGCACAATCATGGCGGTGGCGCAATTGGCTTCCGAACCCACGGCGCGGAATTCAAAACGATTTCCCGTGAAAGCGAACGGACTGGTACGGTTGCGGTCGGTATTGTCAATCAGCAATTCGGGAATCTCAGGGATGTCCAATTTCATTCCCTGCTTGCCCTCTATCGTGAAGAGATTCTTCGTGTCTGATGTCTCTATCTTCTTCAACAAGTTAGATAGTTGCGTACCGAGAAACGATGAGATAATGGCTGGAGGTGCCTCGTTAGCGCCCAAACGATGCGCATTAGTGGCACTCATGATACTAGCCTTCAACAAACCGTTGTGCTTATAAACCGCCATCAGCGTCTCTACGATGAACACCACAAAACGCAGGTTCTCCTCGGGTGTCTTGCCAGGACCATGCAACAGGATGCCCGTATCGGTGCTCAACGACCAGTTGTTGTGCTTTCCACTTCCGTTGATGCCCGCAAAGGGCTTTTCGTGCAACAAGGCGCGGAAACCATGCTTGCGAGCCACGCGTTTCATCAGCGACATGAGCAACATATTATGGTCTACGGCAAGATTGGTCTCTTCGTATATCGGTGCCAATTCAAATTGGTTAGGAGCCACCTCGTTGTGGCGCGTCTTGCAAGGAATGCCCAATTCCAAGGCACGCATCTCCAAGTCTTTCATGAAAGCCTGCACGCGCTCGGGGATAGTGCCGAAATAATGGTCATCCATCTGCTGGTTCTTCGCGCTATCGTGCCCCATCAACGTGCGCCCAGTCAGCATCAAGTCGGGACGTGCGGAATAAAGGCTCTCGTCAACGAGAAAATACTCTTGTTCCCATCCCAAGTTGCTGGTCACTTTCTTCACGTCGTCGTAGAAGTATCTACACACCTGCGTAGCTGCCACGTTCACCGCATGAAGCGAGCGAAGCAAGGGAGCCTTGTAGTCGAGCGACTCTCCCGTATACGAGATGAAAATGGTGGGAATACAAAGGGTATCGTCGATGATGAATACGGGTGATGTGGGGTCCCATGCGGAATAGCCGCGCGCCTCAAAGGTATTGCGAATGCCGCCAGAAGGGAACGAACTCGCATCGGGTTCTTGTTGCATGAGCAACTTTCCCGAAAATTCCTCTATCATGCCACCCTTGCCATCGTGCTCGATGAAGGCATCATGCTTCTCTGCCGTTCCCTCAGTAAGAGGTTGAAACCAATGCGTGTAGTGCGTCACCCCGTTATCGTCCGCCCATTGCTTCATTCCTTTTGCCACCGCGTCGGCAATCGAACGGTCCAATGCGGCACCGTTGTCAATAACGTCGATGAGTTTCTCATAAACGTCGCGTGGCAAATACTTGTACATCTTGGAACGGTTGAAGACATTCTTACCAAAATACTCAGAAGGTCTTTCTGAGGGAGCCTCTACCTCCATAGGCTTTTTCTTGAAAGCCTCGGCTACCACCTCAAATCTTAAATTGGCCATTTGTTATCTCTGTTTTATGTTTGCGGGTGCAAAGGTAACGCTTTTTTTTCTTTTATTTTGCTGAATTACCTACTATTTTGCCAAATTACCATTCTTCTCATGGCCTCATGGCAGTCATCACGGTCGCCAAAAGCGGTCAGGCGAACATATCCCTCGCCATTAGGACCGAAGCCGATTCCTGGCGTACAAACCACGCCGGCACCATACAATAGGTCTTCGAAAAACTTCCACGAACCTTGGTTTTCGGGCGTTTTCACCCATAGATAGGGTGCATTCTCACCGCCAAACACGCGAAATCCCATCCTTGTCAACGCGTCGCGCATATACCGTGCGTTTTCCATGTAATAGGCGATGGTTTCCTTCACTTGCTGCTTGCCTTCGGGCGTGTATGTGGCTTCAGCAGCTCGCTGGCTGATGTAACTGGTGCCATTGTATTTCGTACCCTGTCGCCTACTCCACAGGTAATTCAGTTGCAATCGCTTGCTACCGTCGAGTGTCACGGCAGACAAGTCTTTGGGAATCACCATGTATCCACATCGTATGCCCGTGAAACCTGCCGTCTTGGAATAACTGCGGAACTCGATGGCGCACTTACGCGCTCCCTTGATTTCGTAAATCGAATGCGGGATGTCCTCGTCTTGGATATATGCCTCGTAAGCGGCATCAAAGAGGATGAGCGTATCGTTGTGCAAAGCATAGTTCACCCATTTGCGCAATTCGTCCTTAGTCAATACCGTACCAGTAGGGTTATTGGGATAGCAGAGGTAAATCATATCCACGCGCTGTTGGGGTATCTGTGGTACGAAATTGTTCTCTGCCGTACAAGGGAAATAAGTCACGTTGCTCCATTTGTCGCCTGTCCATACGCCTGCGCGCCCTATCGTCACGTTGGAGTCGATGTAGGCGGGATAGATGGGATCTGTGACGCCAATCGAGTTGTCCCACCTCACCAGTTCCTGTATGTCGCCCGTATCGCTCTTCGCCCCGTCGCTGATGAAGATTTCGCTGATGTCGATGCGAATGCCCCTCGAAAGGTAATCGTTTTTCACGATGGCTTCGCGCAGGAATTCATATCCCTGTACAGGACCGTAACCATGGAAGCCCGACTTCCTCGCCATTTCGTCCACCGCCCTATGCATCGCCTCTACCACTGCCGGACAAAGCGGTTGGGTTACGTCGCCCACTCCTAAACTCACCACCTTCTGCCTGGGGTGTGATACCTGAAAAGCCTTTACCTTTTTCGCTATGTCTGCAAATAAGTAGTTATTCGATAGTTTTAAGTAATGCTCATTTACCAATGCCATATTCGTATGCAAAGATAATAAATTTTTTCGAGATTTCCAAATTTTTGGAGGAAATAAATGGGGGTTAGGTTGATTAGGGGGAGTAGGGAGGTAAGGGGAGTAGGTGTAGGGGGGATAGAGTATTTTTTTTGCATGATGCTACGACTTCTGACAGGAAAAAAACAGTTAATACAGTTATACAGTTTTTTTCTGACACCCCGCAATACTCTAAGAGTATTTTTATTATTATATATATATTATAATATATATATAATAATAACTTTCTTTTTGGGAAAAACACCATGTCTCAAATAAAACTGTATTAACTGTATAACTGTTTTTATTGCACAAATATCACTGATTATCAACTACTTACCAATTTAGCTATTTTTGACAAATCCTATCTTTCATCATGGTTTCGTCGGTTTTTCGCCGTTTGAGGCTCAAAAAATACGATGCAAATGGCGTATATTTGGATGTAAATAGACGCATTCTTGTTGCTCAAATTGTGTAGAAAATCGCTCTTTTTCACAAAAAATGCCTTGATTTGTCTAAGGATTTTTGAATTTTGGGATTTTTCATCGGTGAGAGTAATGGAAATCCTTGAATCGTGTAATTCTTGGAAGTATTTCTACAAACATGGTGTTTGCGATGGGTAAACATGGTGTTTGCGATGGGTAAATATAGTGTTTGCAGATCGCTGAGATGGCGGTATCGAAGTATTCGGAATAATCAGAGTTTTCAGAATTTTCGGAGAATTCTGAGATAGACCATGTGTTTAGATTTATTAACGCGAAACATAGGGTTTATTAACAGATTTTTGCACCTTATAAAACTCTGATTTTTGGCACTTGGTGAAAATAGCAGTACCTTTGCAAAAGAAATCAAGGGGGAAAGAGGGAGCTAAAGATCATTGGCAAATCGCAGGTCTCCACAGGGGAAACCCACGATGCCATAACGTAAAAGGGAAATAAAAACGAATGAAATGAAAGGGGGAAAAGACGCGGAATCTGCCGCCACGTCAGAATGTCACCCCGAAATCCAAGTTGAAACAGCCCGTGTGGGTATCTTGAAAACTGTCCTTGCCAATATTCGCCAAACCGATGTCGTAACTGGCTCCCACATAGAAGATATCGAAGCCGATGCCACAACCCACCTTCACGCCTCCGTCGAAACGTCTGAAGTTATCATCATACTTGTCACCAAAGCTGTCATACGCCGTGCGATAGTTGAAGTCCTTGATTTTCCCTCCTACCCCACAAGCGACGTAACCGCCAAGGAAAGGTTCTACCGTCAAGTCGCCCGCGGTATAAATCTTATACTTGAGCAAGAGAGGCACCTCCAGATAGTTGAGGTTATAGGTGAACTTGTCTGCGCCGTTTTCACTCTTACCGCCCTTCTCCGTGTAAAAGAGCCCACTTTCCACGAAGAGCGGAGTGCCAGGCACCAACTGCATACCAGCCACGAAGCCCGCATTGAGCCCCGCCTTCACCTTGTTGCCGTCAAGATAGTGCGATTCAGAACTCACCGTTGCCAACCCCAATCCCACTCTGAACCCGCAATAGGAATCGTAAGAGTGGTGACGAGGAGTATTCGGACGACCGTAATAAGCCCCACGCTTGGCGGGATGGATGGGGCGACCGTCTGGATAAAACTGTGCAGATGCCGTAGCGACGAGCATCAACAACATTGCTGAGAGCAAAACCATCTTTTTCATCATTTCGTACCATTTTAAAGATTCAACGCACAAAAGTACGACTTTCCCGTCAATGGCAAAGATGGCTTTTACCTAATATCTCGTGGGGATTTCCCTATTTTCTCATCGGGAAAAGGTACGGAAGACGCTCACTTCTGCTTCAAGAGCAACTCCCTCAACTCGCGCATTCCCTCTGATGCTCCCTTGCGGATATGCTTGAAATTGGCGAGACCACCACTCGGAACGGGATTGGGATCAATGAGATAGATAGGGCGACCAACGGGAACGTATCTCACCAACCCTGCGGCTGGATATACGTTCAAGCTCGTGCCGATGATGACGAATATGTCGGCATTGCTCGCCTCCTCAGCGGCAGGACCTATCATGGGCACACTCTCACCGAAGAACACGATGAATGGGCGAAGCAACGAACCGTCACCTGCCTTAGTGCCAGGCACCACCTCGCAATTATCCTCGGGCAACTCGCGCACATAACGCTCGTCGAATTGGTCGTAACTGGAACAAACTTTCGACAATTCGCCATGCAGGTGAATCACATGGGTAGAACCTGCCCTCTCGTGCAGATTGTCAACGTTTTGCGTCACCACGCATACATCAAAGTCCTTTTCCAACTCAGCTACCAACTTATGACCTTCATTCGGTTGGGCAGCATAGAGTTTCTTACGAAGCATATTATAGAAATTAGTCACCAAGGTTGGGTTGTCCAACCATCCCTCATGACTTGCCACTTGTTCTACGGGATAGTTCTCCCACAATCCGTCAGAACCTCTGAATGTCTTGAATCCGCTTTCCACCGACATTCCAGCACCTGTCAAAAACACGATTTTCTTCATAATGATAAAAATTACCTTTCTTCCTCGCAAAGATAGACAATTTGCGCAATAGAACCAAGTTTTTCGAGCAAAATCACATCGTGCCCCACCCATAAATTTGCTAATAATCATGAAATACTCGTTAAAAATCAGAACAATTCGCAAGAATTAAATAGAAAAGTATTAATTTTGCACGATTTAAACTCATAACACATTATAAAAAGGTAAAAAAGAATGGATAAATTAAGTTATGCTTTAGGTCTTGGCATCGGTCGCCAACTCAATGACATGGGTGCTAACTCCTTAGACATAGACGATTTCGCCCAGGCAATCAAGGACGTGATTGCAGGGAAGACTCCCCAAATCAGGGAAAGTGAAGCCCAAGCCATCGTACAGGATTTCTTCGCCAACCAAGAGAAGAAACAACGTGCGCAAGCTGCGGAGAAATTCAAGGCTAACAAGGCAAACGGAGAGAAATACTTAGAGGAAAACGCAAAGAAGGAAGGCGTGAAGGTAACGCCAAGCGGATTGCAATACATGGTACTCAAGGAAGGAACGGGCAAGAAGCCATCTGCTACAAGCGAGGTGAAATGTCACTACGAGGGTATGTTGGTAGACGGAACACTCTTCGACAGTTCTATCCAGCGCGGTCAAGCCGCCACTTTCCCCCTGAATGGCGTGATAGCAGGATGGACGGAAGGTTTGCAACTGATGAAAGAGGGTGCCAAGTATCGTTTCTTCATTCCTTATCACTTGGGGTATGGTGAGCACGGTGCAGGTCAGTCAATCCCTCCTTTCTCAGCGCTCATCTTTGACGTGGAACTGATTGAAGTGAAGTAAGAGAATTAACAATTAAGAATTCACAATTAGGCAATTTCTCAACATTTCACACTCAACACTAAACACTCAACAAAAAATCATTCAATTAAAAATACAAAACAACAAAAATGAAAAAAACAACAATTGTAGCCGCTGTGGCTATCGCCGCAGTAGCATTCACGGGTTGCGGCAACCCAACACCAAAAGCCGATTTGAAGAACGACGTAGATTCCATGAGCTATGCTATGGGTCAGTCTCAAAGCCAAGGCTTGAAGCAATTCTTGGTAGATCGTATGGACGTTGACACCGCTTATATCAACGACTTCATCAAGGGTTTGAACGACGGAGCCAACGCTGGCGACGACAAGAAGAAGGCTGCTTACTATGCAGGTATCCAAATCGGTCAGCAGATTTCCAACCAAATGGTAAAGGGTATCAATCACGAGGTATTCGGTAAGGACACCACCAAGACGATTTCGATGAAGAACTTCATGGCTGGTTTCGTAGCAGGTACCACTGGCAAAGACCAAAAGATGACCATGCAAGAGGCTCAGACCGTTGCTGAAATGAAGATGCGCGACATCAAGCGCAAGAACATGGAAAAGGAGTTCGGTGCCAACAAGACCGCTGGCGAGAAGTTCCTTGAGGAGAATGGCAAAAAGCCAGACATCAAGACTTTGCCAGTAGAGATTACACAACCAGACGGAAAGGTTATCAAGTCGTTCATCCAATACAAGGTGTTGACCGAAGGAACAGGACCTATGCCAAAAGACACCTCTATGGTAACATTGCACTATGAAGGCAAGACCATCGACGGCAATATCTTCGACAGCTCATACCAACGTGGTACTCCCGTACCTCTCCGTGCCAACCAAGTTATCAAAGGCTTCACCGAAGCATTGGTTCACATGCCTGTAGGTTCAACATGGGAAGTTTACATTCCACAAGAATTGGCATACGGCGAGCGCGAGCAAGGACAAATCAAGCCTTTCTCACCGCTGATCTTCAAGATCGAGTTGCGCGCATTGGGTAACAAAACTGCTAAGTAATGAAAAAGATATTCTTATTAAGTATGGTGATTCTCGCCAGTGCCTCTTTCAACACGGCATTTGCGGGAAAGAAGAAAGACAAGAAGAACAAGGAGCAGCAGGAAGTGGTAGAGCAAGTGGTTGAACCAGTCATCTTGGCTACCGCTACCGACTCTCTGAGCTACGCCGCAGGAAAGACCGCTACCGACGGGTTGATTCCTTACTTGCAGCAGCAGCTCCACGTAGATACCGCTTACATGGCCGACTTCGCCAAGGGTTTCGAGGAAGCATTCGCCAAGGTTGACGACCCCAAGTATGCTGCATACATGGCAGGTTCGCAAATCGCCCAGATGGCCAAGCAACGCATCCTTCCCTCTATGCAAAACAATTTTGAGGGTAGCGACATCAAACTCTCCGAGGATTTGTTTAATAAGGGATTCATCGCTTCGTTGAAGAAAGACAATAGCATTTATGCTGACTCCGTAGCCAGAAAACTCTTCACCGAACGTAGTGAGGCTATCAAGAAGGCTCAACAAGCTGAATATATCGCCAAAAATCAAGCATGGTTGAAGGAGAATGCTACGAAGGAAGGCGTGAAGACCACCGAAAGCGGATTGCAATATAAAATCATCACTCAAGGAACGGGTGCCATTCCTACCAAGACCGACAAGGTGGTTGTGAAATATGAAGGCAAGATGATTGACGGTACCGTATTCGACAGCTCTTACAAGCGCAACCCACAAACAAGTAGTTTCCGTTGCGACCAAGTAATCAAGGGATGGACAGAAGCCCTCACGATGATGCCTGTTGGCAGTAAGTGGGAACTTTACATCCCCGAGAACTTAGCTTATGGCGAGCGTCAAGCTGGTCAAATCAAACCATATTCTACCCTGATTTTCACGGTAGAGTTGGAAAACATCGAGGCAGAAGCAAAGGCAACAGAGGCAAAGGCTGACGAGAAAGCCGAAGCCAAGAAGCCAGTTGTCAAAAAGTCAGTTGCCAAGAAACCTGCTGCTAAAAAGTAAGTAAACGAATACATTTTATAGGTCAATCTCGACCAATAAATAACAAAATGCACGGATTTTTAAAAAATTTCCGTGCATTTTGTTGTTCATATCATGAATTTTATCTACTTTTGCTAAGAATTAAATTAGATATAATAAAAGAAATGGACAAGATTGACAAACTTGACAAGAAAATCCTAAGCATTCTATCTAAGAATGCACGTATACCGTTTAAGGATGTTGCAGGTGATTGCGGCGTATCGCGTGCTGCCATCCATCAAAGAGTGCAACACCTCGTTGAAGACGGCGTTATCACGGGCAGCGGATTCGACATCAATCCCAAGAGCCTCGGTTACAACACTTGCACGTATGTAGGTTTGAACCTGGAACGCGGTAGCATGTACAAGAATGTCGTGCAGCAATTGGTGGACATTCCCGAAATCGTGGAGTGTCATTTCACTACGGGTCCCTATACCATGTTGCTGAAGCTCTACGCGCGCGATAACGAACAACTGATGGACTTGCTCAACAACAAGTTGCAGGGTATTCCTGGCGTGGTTTCCACCGAGACGCTCATTTCGCTCGAACAAAGCATCAAGCGCGAGATTCCCGTGCATGTAGTGGAATAACTCAAGCGAAGGAGATAATCTATCATGGAAAACTTCGACTTGCAATCCCATCTTGATGCCATCTACGAGACATTCCCAGAGGCTACTCACCAACCTATCATCGGCATTACCGCCAACTATTCTGGTGAAGATGCCACGTTGCGCGACAAGTATTATACGCAAGTGGTGGAAGCAGGAGGCACACCTATCATCATTCCTCCCGTGAACGACCAGAATGTCATCATCAACACTTTGGAACAAATCGATGGATTGCTACTCTCTGGAGGAGGCGACTACAATCCGCTTTGGGCAGGAGAAGAACCGCAACCACAACTAAGGGGCATCAATTCCACTCGCGACTTACCCGAATTGTTGATTACGCAATTGGCATTCAACAGGCAAATACCTATCTTGGGCATTTGTAGGGGCATTCAGACGTTGGCGATGGTGCTTGGCGGACACGTGGAACAACACCTGCAAGAGAAGAAGAAAGAAGTGCCTGCCAAGAACGGACGAGGCGCAAGCAAGTCAAATGCCACGATAGAGACCATCCCACTCATCAAGCATAGCCAAGAGGCTAACCGCGAGGAACCTTCACATAGCGTGAGTATAGAGAAAGGTTCCATCCTCAACAAGATATACAAGAAAGAGAAGATATTCGTCAACTCCTTCCACCATCAAGCCGTAGACAACCCTGGCAATCGCTTCAAGGTAACGGCACTATCGCCCGACGGGGTGATAGAGGCCATTGAGAGTAGCGAGCACAAGCCAATCATGGGCGTACAATGGCATCCTGAATGGTTGGGAAGCGACGGCAACAAATTGTTTAAGTGGTTGGTAGACCAAGCCAACAACTTCCATGTCGCCAAGCGATTGCACAAGCGCATATTGACGCTCGACACGCATTGCGACACGCCGATGTTCTTCTCGCAAGACATCAATTTCAACCATCGTGACCCGCGCATCCTCGTAGACTTACAAAAGATGACGGAAGGGCACCAAGACGCTACCATCATGGTAGCCTATTTGCCACAACCCAAATTGGGTGAGTCGTTCTCGTCGAAAGTATCATTCAAAGTAGACGGTCCTTTGGCTTACGCCGACTTAATCTTCGACAAGATAGAGAATATCGTGAAGCAAAATAGCCAATATGTGAGTCTTGCCCGTACCGCTGCCGACCTCTACGAAGACAAGCGAAAGGGCAGGAAAAGCATCATGTTCGGCATTGAGAACGGATTGGCACTTGAACACGACATACAAAACATCAAGCATTTCGCTCAACGAGGCGTGGTTTATATCACCCTCTGTCACAATGGCGATAATGATATTTGCGACTCCGCAAAGGGTTGCAACACCAACGACGGTCTTTCCCAATTTGGCGAGAAAGTTATCAAGGAGATGAACGATTGCGGCATTATGGTTGACCTCAGTCACGCCAACGAGAAGAGTTTCTACGATGCTATAGAGGCAAGCAGGTTGCCCATCGTGTGTAGCCATTCCAGTTGTAGGGCTCTTTGCGACCATCCTCGTAATCTCACCGACGACCAGATGCGGAAACTCGCACGTAGTGGTGGTGTGGCTCATATCACACTCTACAACGGATTCCTCAAGGAGAAAGGCGAAGCAAGCATCATCGACGCTATCGCCCATTTGGAACATGCCATCAATATCATGGGTATCGACCATGTGGGATTGGGAACGGATTTCGATGGCGACGGTGGTGTGCGTGGTATCGCCAATTCCTCGGAACTCATCAACTTCACTTTGCAGTTGTTGCGTCGTAAGTATAGTGAGCGCGACATCCAAAAGATTTGGGGAGGCAATTGGTTGCGCATCATGACGAAAGTTCAAAATGCTAAAAAATAAATAATGAAGAACAAAAAAACAAATATGAGACTTGCCCTTGGCTTGGCTGTCCTCTTCCTGATAGCCGTTGGCATCAAACCGCTCATGAAAGCCTTCAACGGCATGAAGGATGTTGCCGACATCGACGAGATTGAAGCCGAAAAACTAAACCCCGTAGGACCTGCATTCAATGCTGACTCCGCATATATTTTCATTGAGGCTCAATGCAATTTCGGTCCTCGTGCCATGAATAAGGAGGGACACGAGAAATGCTTGCAATGGATTATCGACACGTTCAAGGAGCTAGGATGTAAGGTGCGCACGCAGAAAGCCGACCTACAAGGCTACGATGGTACCATCTTGAAAAGCACCAATGTCATGGCGCAATATCAACCTGAGAAAACCACGCGCGTGATGCTTTGCGCACATTGGGATAGTCGTCCGTGGGCAGACAATGATCCTGACTCTACCAATTGGCATAAGCCAATCCTTGCCGCCAATGATGCGGCAAGTGGCGTGGGAGTCATGATGGAGATTGCTCGTTTGTTGCAACAAGAGAAGGATTTTCCCATCGGTGTGGATTTCGTTTGTTTCGATGCGGAAGACTGGGGCGCTCCTCAATGGTACGACGGTGACGTGGAAGGCAATACGTGGGCGTTAGGTTCAGCCTATTTTGCGGAAAACCTACCCGAAGGCTACGAGGCTCGTTATGGAATCCTTCTCGACATGGTAGGTGGCCAAGGTGCGAAGTTCTATCGTGAAAGGTTCTCAAAACAATACGCCAGCGCCATCGTGAAGAAGGTTTGGAAAGCTGCCCGTCAAGCAGGATATGGAAGTTTCTTCCCGAAAGGAGATGGCGGATATGTCACCGACGATCATGTTCCCATGAATCAAAAAACCAATATCCCCACCATCGACATCATTTCTTATTATCCCGATTGCGCACAAAGCTCGTTCGGTCCTACATGGCACACCATCAGCGATGACGTGGAGCACATCGACAAAAACACGTTGAAGGCCGTAGGTCAAACGCTCATTCAAGTGTTGTTTACGGAAATAGATTCCTAACCATTCATGGAGAAAACATTGCTTTATTTCTTGGTGACTACCATCGTCGGTATCCTCATCAAGAAATGTATCAAACTCTACGTAGGTGAGCCTCCTGTTGAGGCTCCCGACCAACCCAGTGAACCTCCATCGTCATCCTCCAACCTGCAAGCATCCATCAACGCATTTGGAGAACCCGACGACATCATCGTGGCCAATCCCACCAAGGCAAACGAAAAGACGGGTGCCATCCTCGTTTACCATTCCAAGGGAATGATGGTATATAACAATATCGCCATTGACAAAAACACCATCGTCGATATCACGTTCCACAACACCGCCATCCCATCCACGCCCGACAATTACGAAATCGTCATCAAGACAACCCTCAGAGACCATCCTGAAATCAACATCCAAACTGGTTCCGATATCTCCTGGACGCAAAACGTCATCAACGACCTACTTCACGTATTACCGCTTTTCCAACCATAATTGGAAGAAGTGGTCATACACAAAATACTCATCGTTCTCCTTGATCACATAATCTTTCTCCAATTATCAAAAAAATAATTATCAAAAGTTTGATAATCATAAATATGATAATTGCATGAAGCCAATCAACACATCAATTTATTCTTTTGTTCGTTAAATGCACTCACATTTAACCTTTCAATAAGCTAAGCAAATCATACCTATTACTTATTACCTATTACCTTTTACCTAAAAATTACAATTGCCCCGACTCCACCATCAACACGATTTTCTCGGTAGCACTATCCACGCCATCTGGGTCGTACTTCTTCGTCAGGCTCGCCCCATACGCCCATGCGAACGCTTGCCAAAAACCTGCACGGATAGGACCCAAGAATGCCTGAATGAGATTATATGATGACGAATTGCACTCACGGTAAACCAACTTAATCAACAATTTCCCCTGTGCGAAGGTCAACTTCTTCATCCGAGGCGTATATTCCTTCTTGATGCTCTGCTCCACCAATTTCAAATGCGCATCGCGCGCCTTCTTGTCGGGAAGCGTTTGCAAATACTCATACGTCTCTATGATAAGCGCATTGCACTCCTTCGCAATGGGGAGCACCTTCTTCACGTTGCGCACCAACCTACTATACGCCATCTGTTGCCGCTCGCTCTTGAACGTAGGCTTGGGATAGACATACACCTTGTTGAGTTCCATGTATTGGATGCTGTCACCGTCGCACAACACCTTCCCCACCCTCACCGTAGGCGAAAACGTGGGATTGTCCATGTCCACCTCCTTATCTTCGGGTTTCACACGGTCTTGTCGGTTGGTTTGCGCCTCAACAACCAAGGGCAAAGCCAACAACACGAATAGCCATATAATCAGTCTATCTCTCATTGACGTGGCAAAAATAAGTATATTTTCGGATAATGGGAAATATTTTTATCTTTTATTTGCTTTATTAATATTTTCATACTACCTTTGCCATTCACAATACTATGAAAAAGGCAATATTCTGCATATTATTGGCGTATGGCCACGTCTGTGCCCTGGCGCAAGAAGCACGATCATGGGAGAGCATCATCCACGACATGGGCATCTTCGACGATGAGGAACAACAAGCGCAAGAAGCCACATGGGAATTGTTGGGCGAACTGGCTGAACACAAGATGAATCTCAACACCGCCCAACGGGAAGAACTGCAACAACTACCGTTCTTGTCGGAGCAACAGGTGGAGGAGATTTGCGAATACCTATATCTATACGGTCCGATGAAGAGCATAGGCGAACTGGCAATGATAGAGTCGCTCGACTTTGAGCAACGGAAACTATTGTCGTTTTTCGTCGAGGTGAAGGGCGAAAGCGAAAAGGCCTTTCCCTCTATCCTACAAATCGTGAAATACGGGAAGCACGAACTCATGGGCAACTTCCATCTGCCTTTCTATCAACGGGAGGGCGACAATGGCGGTTATTTGGGCCACCCCTACAAGCATTCCTTCCGCTATTCATTCCAGTATGGCGACCATGTCAAGGTGGCACTCATCGGAGCGCAAGATGCAGGAGAACCCTTCTTGTCGAACAAGAACAAATGGGGATATGACTACTATTCCCTTTTCTTGCACCTACGGAAATGGGGATGCGTGAAATCCCTCGTCTTCGGACAATACCGCCTGAACATCGGCATGGGATTGGTCATGAACAACCATTTCGGATTGGGAAAAACAACTATCCTCACGACGTTAGGACAATCCACCAACCAAATACATCCTCATGCCTCGCGCACGGAGAGCAATTATTTGCAAGGGATTGCAACTACCATTCAACTATCCCCTCACATAGACGCAACGGCATTCGTTTCGCTTCGTCCAATTGATGCAACCCTCAACGCAGATAGTTCGTCCGTCGCTTCCATCGTGAAGACGGGTTATCATCGCACGTTAGCGGAGATGAGCAAGAAGCATAATACGACGGAATGGTTGATGGGAAGCAACGTCAACTACAGAAGGAAACGATTTCATTGGGGATTGACGGGCGTGTGGAATAAGTTTGATAGGGAAATCAAGCCCAACACCGCTCAACTATATAGAATGTATTATCCTTCAGGACAACGATTCTGGAATGTAAGTACTGATTACGGATTCAGCACCAAGAACCTAAACTTTCATGGTGAATTGGCTACAGGCGACTGTCATGCGTGGGCTACCATCAACTCATTGAGTTGGCAACCATCAAGCGACATCTCCTTAATGGCTTTACAACGGTTTTACTCATACAAGTATTATTCCCTGCATAGCCAAAGTTTTAGTGAAGGTGGTTCGGTGCAAGACGAAAGTGGTATTTACTTTGGATTGAATTGGCAACCCAACCGACGATTTCTCATGAAACTATATGCTGATTATGCATACTTCCCATGGCACAAATATCAAGCCAGCAACGCCTCTCACGCATGGGATTATTTCCTTTCGGCCACTTATCAGCAAGGCGCTTCCAACTTCTCAGCACGGTATAGGTTGAAGATGCGAGAGAAAGACAATGAAGACAAGACGGCACTTGCCTACAAGTATGAACATCGAGGAAGACTATCGTTTGCATACGATTATCACGCATGGTCGTTCAAGACACAGGCAGACTTTTCTTATACGTTCCATACGAATAGCAGTTTCGGTTGGATGGTCAACCAAACCATCAACTATCATTATCGCCAATCTTCTATGAGTGGTTCCTTTGCCTATTTCCACACCGATGACTACAACAGTAGAATTTATAATTATGAGAAACAAACACTATATACATTCTCCTTTCCCATGTATTACGGACAAGGCATTCGCTATAGTTTGTTTTTCCGACAAGACATCAGTCCTAAATGCATGTTCATTGTCAAATTCGGCATGACCAATTATTTCGACAGAAACACAATAGGTACAGCCCTGCAAACCATCCATCATAGTTCTCAAGCCGATTTAGACTTGCAATTTCGTTGGAAATTTTAATAACACTCTTCTATCATAAGCAATAAATATAACCATTTAACATGTCATTCTTTCATTTAGTCTTTTTTAAGCATCAGGAAACCTTCTTCTTAATTCTTTTACAGCCTCTCTTGCTGTATCTCGTATATTTTGTGACATTTTTAAATTATTAGAAATATCCTCAATGGGTTTGATATCAGAAGCATCTCCAAGGTTTGCTAAATTAAGAAGATATGAATATATTGTATCTTCTTCTAAAAACCTTGAGTATTTGTATACTTCTAATCTATAAAGGTTCGTTAAATCATTATAATAACTGTCCCTCATCTTATTTTTCACAGCCTGTTTTATTTTTTCTTCATGAAAAGATATCATTGTAGAAAAAATATCATTCAACAAACCCTCAGCATCTGTTACTTGCTTTTTTACTTCTTTAGCACTGTTTGTTACTGTAGTAATCAAGTCATTTGCTTCTTCAGCTTTACTTGTTACAGTATTTACTAAAGACTCCACATCATTAGCCTTTGTCGTTATCGTAGTGACTAAGCCATTTATCTCTTCAGCTTTGCTTGTTGCTGTTTCTACTGAGGTTTCCACATCATTAGCCTTTGTCGTTACCGTAGCGACTAAGCCATTTAACTCTTCAGCTTTGCTTGTTGCTGTTCTTACTGAGGTTTCCAACTCACTAGCCTTTTTCGTTACCGTAGTGACTAAGCCATTTACTTCTTCTGCTTTGTGTTTTATTTCTTCAATTTCTCTAATATGTCCATAAGCATTAACCGCCATTACCACAAAAAAAGCGGTGATTATTAATGCAACACACGAAATAATAACACCAAAGAGGTCTTTTATATTTTCTTTTGAGAAATGGCAATCATTTTTAATCAACAGACAACATAATATTACCATCATTAGAATTAATATGATAGATGTAATTAGATAAATACAATTTGCTAAGCTTTTCATTTTCTACTTATCTTTATTTATTAATGCCATTATTACATCTACAAATTCATCAGAAAAAAAGTCTTCCTTTTTTAAATAAGGAATATTATTATCCATACAATACTGTTCTACTACTGGATCTTCCGCTTGAGTAAAAACGATTTTTGTAACATTTGAAACACTTTCATCACTTAATAGTCTTTCAAGGATGATTTTCCCCGTTCTAAGCCCCCCTCTTGCTTCACTGAAACTTATCTTTTCTCCTGGAGGCATTGAAATGTCTATAATAATCGCAGTTAAAGTATCAGTGATTACATTTTGAAGAATGTTATCAACGTCATCAGCTTTCATTACTTTAATAATGTCAAAACCACTTTCTTCGAGCTCATCAATATAAGGACGAAGAAATAAACGATTTATGTCATCATCTATCCAAATAATTCTTTTTTTTGCTTTCATGCTATCAATAATTAAGTATATAATCTCTGGGTAGTTTTATCTCAAAAGTAGTGGGGTTTGAAAGATGTGATACTCGTATTTCCCCTCCATACATTTTTAATATAGATTTTACGACATGAAGTCCGATTCCATATCCTTCACCATTTATTAGTTTTGCATTGTCACTCCTTACTCCAAGAAGAAAAATCCTTTCAGCATCATTCCTATCTATGCCGATTCCATAATCTGAGACCTTTATTATCAAACCTGTTGGAGATTTATAACCACTAAAAATCACTTTAAATTCTGAATAAGGTTTTGTGTATTTAATAGCATTAGTAAGTAGATTGAAAAATAATATTTTAAAAGCATTTTTATCTACTTTTAATGAAACATTTGGAAAGGTACTATCTATCCGAATATTATCAAATCTAACCTCATGTTCTCTGGCAATAGGACGGACGATATTGACACTGTCTTTAATTATGTCTATAATAGAATGATTATCAATGGCATATGAAGCTTTTCTGTTACGATTAGATCTTGTCAAGAACAAATTAGTTGTGACTTGCATCAGTTGTAATTCTGAATAATCAATAATGGATTGAAGATAACTTTGAGCATAAGATTGCATAAAGATATCATCGTTTTGTAAGAATTTTCTCAAAAAACGTTCCGCGGTTATACGTATTGCATTTGCAGGAGTCTTATATTCATGGGACATTTTTGAAATGAAGTCCCTACGCTCTTCTTCCGCAAGATAGTTTTCTATATTCAAAGCTAGATAGTGGGAAGCATTTTGTATTAATTCCACATCAGTATCATTAAAGTAATCTATTACAGGACATCCATCTATTAAGCTTTGTCTATTAACCTTGTTAGTAAACCGCATAATTCCAAACACATCATTAGGGTTGGATGGGCGAACAATTGGGATAGCCAACATAGTTTCATTCTTATGTCTGGTTTTTTCTCTGTACTTATGGAGATACTTGGAATCATTTATCTTTTCCAACTTTAATAAATTATCATATATCTTTGCTTTTTTTTCTGTAGCTGTACTATCTGTAATACCTTCGCCTTTTTCATAAGATACCCTTTCTGATTCTGAATTACCAATAAGTCCTGTAGTAACTAATAGATAATATCGGTTATCAAAAGAATCCCAAATAAATACAGAAGAACCTTCGTAATAAAAATACTTTTTAAAGATATTATCAATTATTGGTTGAAATAAATTTTTAAGATTAGAAGTATTCATCTGTCTGTAATTAATAATCAATTCGGATAAAATTTGCTGTTTTTTATTGATCAGATGTCGAGACAGAACAGATACGACGGCTTCGTTGACAACAGTAATAATGTCTTCATTGAGATCTATGGGGGTGTTTTCCTTATACGCTAACTTTATAAAAGCAATTGGTTTGTTATTTTTATTAATAGGGATATAAATCAAATAAACTAATCCCATTTCAAGTAAAGATCCATACGATATATGTTGTTTACAATTATCATCATATATGTTACATTTATAATAAGAAATATTATTCTCATTGGTCTCGTTTAAGACATACTCTATAAATGAATTTTTAAGCGGATGCACATAATCTTCTCTATTATGAGTAGGATAAACCAATCCTTTCTTCATATAACGTTCAACCAATGAGGCAGATACAAATTCCCCCAAATCTTCATCCGTGTTATTATAATTAATGGACCATAAAGTACACATATCACAATTCAATACAGACTGTATGGCCTCAATCGTTTTAGTTATTAGGTCATTGGTATCACTTTCTAAGGCATTTAATAAGGCTGCTCTTAATTTATTAATCATATATATAAGTATTAAGTTTATAACTAAAATAGATTACGATTAATACATTTATACATATACACTATATTTTTGCAAATATAGTATAATTATTTGAAATAAATATATATAATCCAACTTTTTTTATCCAAATGTTATTTTTCCAGATCATACGATTATTATTTATATCTTTTCCTTTCCATTACGTGAAAATACTAGAACGGATATGGAAAGCAATTATCACCGACCGCATCATTGCCTTGGTTAATCCTGAAACCAATCAATTTGCCCTGTTATGCATAGACTACGTTGAAGGGAAATACCTCATTCCCGAAGAATGGTATAGAATAACATCTTACAAATACGGGAAAAAGCGGTCTTTGGCAAATCTTTGACCTTTCATTCCTAATATGGGCTCAAGCGAAATTACATAGGAATTTGTGATTTTCCAATCTTCTAATTTGCTTTTTTCTTGTTTTTCGCCAAGACCTCCCGTCGTTTTACATAAATTCCTAAGTATTAAGGGGTTGTGAAATGGAAAAGCCAGAAAGACCTCCCGTAAGACCTCCCGTAAGACCTCCCATAGACCTCACCTAAGACCTCACACTCCGGGTAATGTTGAGTGTTGAGAGATTACCTTCAATTTTATCAATTGTGAATTGATAATTGTGAATTGTGAATTAAAAAACACATGAGGTCTTACGGGAGGTCTTAGGTGAGGTCTTAGGTGAGGTCTTGAAAATGTTAAATCGCTGATAAAGAACGAATTAACCTAAAAAAACGGGAGGTCTTACGAAAATGAAGAAATCACATACAAAATAACAATTTTCAATTCACAATTTTCAATTAGGCTCTCTCAACCACTTAAGGCTCCCTTCCCTTGGGGAAGGGATGGGGATGGGCCTCAACACAAACCATAGCTTTAGAACACATAAACGATAGCTTTGTATGCTAATAACCATACGTTTGTAACACACAAATGAATCGTTTGTAGCATATAAAGCTATGGTTTCTATCTTAATGATGACTATTGTATCCTACCCCCCCTAATACGCCTGTTCGTGAACGCCTTTGACGGCGCGACCGCTGGGGTCGTTCATGCCTCGGAAGGAAGCATCCCACTCTAATGCGATGGCGGTACTGCAAGCCACGCTTGCCTCACTCGGTACGCTACGGGCAGCGGAATCGGAAGGGAAGTGTTCGGCAAAGATGCTACGATAGTAATATTCCTCCTTGTTTTGCGGTGGGTTAATGGGGAATCGTTCTGCCGCATGAGCCATTTGTTCATCAGAAACGGCAGTTGCGGTAATGGCTTTCAAGGTGTCAATCCACGAATAGCCCACGCCATCAGAGAATTGTTCCTTTTGTCGCCATGCCACCTCTGCTGGCAACATATCGGCAAACGCCTCGCGTACAATCTTCTTTTCCATCGTATTTCCCGTACACATCTTCGCGGTGGGATTGGTGCGCATGGCAACATCCAAGAATTCCTTATCGAGGAAAGGCACTCGTCCTTCCACTCCCCATGCCGACAAACTCTTGTTGGCACGAAGGCAATCGTATAGATAGAGCTTGGAGAGTTTGCGAACCGTCTCTTCATGAAAAGCCTGAGCGGTAGGTGCTTTATGGAAATACAGATAACCGCCGAAGATTTCATCTGCCCCCTCTCCCGATAGCACCATCTTGATACCCATCGACTTGATGACGCGCGCCAACAAATACATGGGTGTGGAAGCGCGAACGGTGGTTACGTCGTAAGTCTCAATGAAGTAAATGACATCCCGAATGGCATCCAGTCCTTCTTGAATGGTATAGTTGATTTCATGATGCACGGTACCAATATGCTCAGCCACCAGTCGCGCTTTCGCCAAGTCGGGCGCTCCCTTCAGTCCTACCGCAAAACTATGCAAGCGCGGCCAATAAGCCCTCGTACGACTATCGTCTTCTATGCGTCGCTCGCTGAACTTCTCGGCAATGGCAGATATGACGCTACTGTCGAGGCCTCCCGATAGCAATACGCCATACGGCACATCCGACATCAATTGGCGCTTCACCGCATCTTCAAGGGCATCGTGAATGTCTGACACCGAAGCGGGATTGTCTTTCACGCAAGCATAGTCCATCCAATCGCGCTGATAATAGCGTTTCATCCCTGGCTTCTTGCTCCAATAATAATGTCCAGGAAGGAAGGGTTCGTAATGGTCACATTGTCCTTCAAGGGCTTTCAGTTCGGAAGCCACATACACCTTCCCGTCGGCATCATAACCGATGTAAAGGGGAATAACGCCAATAGGGTCGCGAGCCATCAGAAACTCGTCGTTCTCCTCATCATACAAGGCGAAGGCGAAGATACCGCTCAACTTTTCGAGTAGGCGTATGACGCTCGCCTCGTCTTGCGCGGATGCCTTGAAACTCTTGTAAAGTGCCAATATCACCTCGCAATCGCTTCCCGTTTGGAAATCATACCGTCCTGCATATTCCTTGCGGATGTCTTGATGATTGTAGATTTCCCCATTCACCGCCAACACCTGTTTTCCATCAGGTGAATACAAGGGTTGTCCACCCGATTCAGGATCTACGATAGAGAGTCGTTCATGGGCAAGTATCGCACTACCGCCACAATAAATACCAGACCAATCAGGACCGCGATGACGGATTTTCTGACTCATGCGCAAGGCTTTCTGTCTCAACTCTTGCGTCTGCTCTTTTACGTTGAAGATAGCAACAATTCCACACATAGTTTTTTACTTTTTTAAGTTATTTGATGTTTGCTTGTTTCTATTTTTTAGAAGGGAGAGGTGAGAAGGGAGAGGTGAGAGATATGCTTTGTTCGTTGAGTGCATTCACGTTTATTTATTCACGTTCAATCTTTCAATAATCTAAGCAAATCAAACCTATTACCTATTACTTATCACCTATTACCTATCACCTATCACCTCTCACCTATTACCTCTTATTGAATCGTGAATCCTACGATGAGGTATGCCTTTTGAGCACAGGGGTTAGCACATATTCCCGCAAATACTGGAATGGAGAATTTATCGGTAATGGCAATATCCTTTGATGCTCGCAACGAGATGTTGGTTACGGCAAAGCCATTCGTACCATAGAAGCTGGTGGCAAAGGGTACGACGCCAACGGAAGCCGTCCAATCTGCGGTGACGAGCTTGAAAGGTGCAGCCAGTTCTACGTAAGAACTATACGCGCGCTTACCGTCCTTATTCGTTCCGTCGTTTCCACCGAAATTGGAAAACCATTGAATGGAGGCGAGACCGAAATCATACCCTACGTTTGCCTCAAACACATGGTTTGTTGCATGAGCATCGTATTTGAAATAGCGATTCATAGGGTCAAGTCCCGTATTAAACCAATAGTCGGTAATGCCGATATTGAAACCGCCCGTAGCATAACCAAGGGTTAAGTCGAATTCCTTCGTGTCTTTAGCATCCGCCAATCCTACACTTCCCCATGCCGATAAGCTAAATCCCTTATAAGCAACACCGAGCGTAGGTTGCAAGGAAACATTTCCCAAGTCTTGTCCGCGCCAGATATATTGATTCACGATGTCTGCCGCCACGGTTGTTTCCACCTTATCTTGTGCATGGATATTCGTCGCAACGAATAATCCTAATGCTATCATGATTTTTTTCATATTATTTTTGTTTTTAAATTATTATTTTACATTGTTTTCCGCTAAATAGCGGTTTGTTGATTTTTATTTAATTATTTCATGGTTGTCCGCTAAATGGCGGTTTGTTGATTTTATATTTGTTATTTTACATGGTTGTCCGATAAACGGCGGTCTGAAAGACCAGTAAGCTTACAGCCCAGGGCAACGCCCTGGGAAAGAGCGTTTGTGGAACCAGCGCCCTAAAAGGGCAAAAGAGTCTGGCTATCTATGCTTTTGCCCTTTCAGGGCGCAATTTGTTTGTGTTCTTTTACCCAGGGCGTTGCCCTGGGCTTTATGCTCATTAGCCTTTCAGGCTGTCAATATATTTGAACATCATAGAATTGCATGTAAGCAAATCAAGTTCGTTCTTTTTACATATACTGGTGATCAGTTATAACAAGTTTCTCCATGTTCGTAAACATCCAAGCCCTCATCCTCAATACGAGCATCTACGCGCAAGCCATGTGCCACCTTAATGCCATAGAAAAGGACAAGACCGCAAGCAGCCGCCCATAGGTCGATAACAAGAACACCAAACAACTCTGCTCCGAAGAATCCCCATCCGTGTCCATAGAACACGCCACTATCCAAAGCCAACAAACCCGTCATCAACGTTCCGAGAACACCGCAGACACCATGAACGGAAGATGCACCTACGGGGTCGTCGATATGTAAACGGTGGTCGATAAACTCAATGGAGAATACGAGAATGATACCACATACCAAACCGATGATGATGGCACCCAACGGACTTACAAGGTCGCATCCAGCCGTAATACCTACCAATCCAGCCAACACACCATTGAGCGTCAACGAGAGTGAAGGTTTTCCATACTTCAACCAAGTAACGAACATCGTAGCCGTTCCACCCGCTACGGCCGCGAGATTGGTCGTGAGAAATACGTGCGAAATGGCAATACGGTTCACTTCGCCTGATGCCGCCAACTGAGAACCAGGGTTGAATCCAAACCATCCCATCCATAGGATAAACACACCTAATGCCGCCATCATCAACGAATGTCCAGGAATAGCACGGCTCGTTCCGTCGGAAGCATATTTCCCTCTACGAGCACCCAATGCTTTCGCCCCTATCAAAGCCAACACGCCTCCTACGCTATGAACGATAGCCGAACCAGCGAAATCGTGAAAAACGGCACCAAACGTATTCATCATAAACGAGTTGGCTTCATCGTTGCAAAGCCATCCTCCTCCCCATGTCCAATGTCCAGATATGGGATAGATAAACAAGGAGATGCAAGCACTATAAACCAAGTACATGGAAAACTTGGTACGTTCGGCCATCGCACCACTAACGATAGTGGCTGAGGTAGCACAGAAGACGGTTTCGAAAACCAAGAATCCCTCTACGGGTAGGTCACCATGATAGAAAGAAAGGTCGCCCCAGTTGGGAGCACCGATAAATCCCGCTCCTTCGCTTCCGAACATAAAACCAAAGCCTACAAAGAAAAACAACAGCGATCCAAACATGAAGTCAACGAAGTTTTTCATCAAGATATTCGCCGTGTTCTTCGACCTCGTAAAACCAGCCTCACACAACGCGAATCCTGGCTGCATCCAGAATACCAACATAGCAGCCAACAACATCCATACGGTATCGAGTGATAATCCTATCTCATTCATAATCCTGCAAATTTTGTGTTTGTGTCAAATGTTATTTCTTGTCTCTTAATACGGTATCGCCACTTTCGCCCGTGCGTATGGAATATGTTTCTATCACGTCGCTTACGAAAATGCGCCCATCACCAACATTTCCCGTATGGGCAACTTTGAGTATCACCTTAACGGTGGGTTCCAGAAAAATGTCGCGACAAACGATGGTCAATGCCACACGTTCTATGACATCCGTAGAATATTGTACACCACGATAAATACGCTCCTGGCGACTTTGTCCTATACCATGCACGTCATGGTACTCAAACCAGTCGATGTCGGATGAAAGCAATGCTGCCTTCACCTCCTCGAACTTGGTCTTTCGGATAATTGCTTCAATCTTTTTCATACCTTAAACTCTTTAATACATAAAACAATTCAATCATTACACTCGTTATTTTCCGCTTGCAAAATTACGACAAAAAGAAAGCAAAATTGGCATATTTCAAACTATTTGTAAAATTAAAAACGCACACAATTAATTATTTTTACAATTACAATACGTTTTACTTTCGATTTGTAAGTAAAACAATAAAACAAATTACAAATTGTTATTTCGTAAAGAAATGAAAATAAATAGTGACAACAAATTATTGCATATACCTTCCAAATAGTTTAATTTTGCAACGGATTTCAAACAAAAAGAAAGTAAGAAACAATAATTAATTATCAAAATGACAAATAAAGTCCACTTCACGAAGATGCATGGTGCAGGTAATGACTATATTTACGTCAACACCTTATTATATACCATAGACAATCCTGCGGAATGTGCTCGCCAATGGAGTAAGGCGCACACGGGAATCGGTAGTGATGGACTTGTACTCATCGGAAAGTCATCTGTTCCAGAGGCCGATTTTACCATGCGAATCTTCAATGCCGACGGTTCTGAAGCCATGATGTGCGGCAATGCTTCTCGTTGTATCGGCAAATACATATTCGAAAAGGGATTGACAGACAAGACAACCATCCGACTACTCACTTTATCGGGAATAAAGATATTGAGGTTGACCGTTAACGAAGGAGTTGTAGAGAGCGTAACCGTTGACATGTTGGAGCCCCAACTCGTCAATGAACGTCAATTTAATTCCGACGCAATGCCTACAAGCAAAGAACAAGTGAATGATAGTTTGCCAGAAGGCACATTCGTTTCCATGGGCAACCCACATTACGTGATTTTCACGGACAATATCGACCGAGTAATGATAGACGGACCGAAACTGGAACAACATCCAGCCTTTCCAGAACGATGCAACATTGAGTTTGCACAAGTGGTTTCGTCTTCTTCGCAAGACAACCCTACCACTCACATTCGCATGAGAGTATGGGAACGTGGAAGCGGAGTAACGATGGCGTGCGGAACGGGTGCATGTGCAACGGCGGTAGCTGCCGCCCTATCAGGTAGAAGTTCACGTCAATCAACCATCATCATGGACGGTGGAGAACTCAACATCGACTGGAGCAAGCAAGACAACCATGTATATATGACGGGACCCGCTGAATACGTTTTCGAAGGTGACATTGACGTACCATCATCATAAACGAATCGTTCAGTATCGACAAACTTCAAACAAAAAAAGAACAGATAATCACTCTCCTTTATTAAGGAGCAAAAAACGAAAAAACTATGGCATTAGTAAACGAACATTTTCTCAAGTTGCCGAATAATTACCTATTCGCAGACATCGCCAAGAAGGTGAATGCCTTTAAGACAACCCATCCAAACGTGGATGTTATCTCGTTGGGCATTGGTGATGTTACGCAACCACTCTGTCCTGCCGTGATAGAAGCTATCCATCGGGCAGCCGATGAAATGGCAACGCAAGCTTCGTTTCGTGGATATGGACCAGAACAAGGATACGACTTTTTGCGCGAGGCCATCTTGAAAAACGACTTCCTGCCACGTGGCATTCGACTTGACATGAACGAGATTTTCATCAACGAAGGCGCCAAGAGTGATACGGGAAACATTCAGGAACTCATTCGTTGGGATAATTCAATCGGCGTTACCGACCCGATTTATCCCGTATATATCGACTCTAACGTGATGATAGGTAGGGCTGGCGTTGTAGAGGGCGATCATTGGTCGAACGTGGTTTATATGCCTTGTACGGCGGCAAATGGTTTTATTCCGCAGATTCCCGACCGACGCGTAGACGTGATTTATCTCTGTTATCCGAACAATCCCACGGGTATGACCTTGACGAAAGACGAACTTCGCAAGTGGGTGAATTATGCCTTGAAGAACGATGCACTCATCTTCTTCGATGCGGCTTACGAAGCGTATATACAAGACGACTCCATTCCGCATAGCATCTATGAGATTCGCGGTGCTCGCAAATGTGCCATCGAATTTCACTCGTATTCCAAGACGGCTGGATTCACGGGTGTGAGATGTGGATATACTGTCGTTCCAAAGGAAGTATCTGCCGCCACGATTAGCGGTGAACGCATACCGTTGAACCACTTGTGGTATCGTAGACAATGCACGAAGTTCAACGGAACCAGTTATATCTCTCAACGAGCAGCCGAAGCCATCTACACACCAGAAGGAAAGCAACAAGTAAGAGCTACCATAGATTACTACATGCAAAATGCCAAGACCATGCTTACGACGTTGCAAAACCTTGGATTTGAAGTTTATGGTGGTCAACATGCTCCTTACCTTTGGGTAAAGACACCTAACGGAAGTGGTTCATGGCAATTCTTTGAGGAAATGCTATATGGAGCACACGTAGTATGTACACCAGGCATCGGCTTTGGTCCTGCAGGTGAAGGCTACATTCGCTTAACGGCATTTGGCCAACAGGAAAAGACTTCCGAGGCATTATCGAGAATTGAGAAATGGATGAAATAAAAGGTAAAAAGATATAGATATGAAAAAGGAAACACGAAAGGGACTTTACCAATCTGAACACGAACACGATGCGTGTGGCGTGGGAATGGTGGTAAATATCCACGGAAATAAGAGCCACGAATTGGTAGACCATGCGCTCAAGGTATTGGAGAACATGCGACATCGTGGCGCGGAGGTAGGAAAAGACGGTGACGGTGCGGGAATCATGCTTCAGATTCCTCACGAGTTTATCTTGTTGCAAGGCATTCCTGTTCCCGAAAAGGGAAAATATGGTACGGGGTTGGTTTTCTTACCGAAAGAGGAAAAGGCGCAAAGCGAAATTTTGTCAATCATGATAGAGGAAATAGAGCGCGAGGGGTTGCAATTGATGCACCTACGCACCGTTCCCACCAATCCAGCATGTTTAGGCGAGGCGGCATTAAGTACCGAACCCGTCATCAAGCAAGTTTTTATCACGGGAGTGAGTGATGACAAGGTTGACACGTTTGCACGAACGTTGTATATCATCAGGAAAAAGATTGAGCATCGCGTAAAACATGACGATTTCTATATTTGTTCGTTGAGCAATACGAACATTATCTATAAGGGAATGTTGTCTTCCATGCAAGTAAGACAATACTTTCCCGACTTGACAAATCCATATTTGACAAGCGGATTGGCGTTGGTGCATTCACGTTTCAGCACAAATACATTTCCAACGTGGTCTTTGGCACAGCCTTTCCGCTTGTTGGCTCACAACGGTGAAATCAATACGATACGCGGAAACAGGGGATGGATGCAAGCAAGAGAGAAAGTGTTGTTGGCTCCACACACGCCAAATGACAACGAGACTACTTCCACTAACTTAGGAGGACTCAGGGGAACGGACATTGCGCCTATCGTTCAACCAGGGATGTCCGACTCGGCGAGTCTTGACAATGTTTTGGAATTCTTCGTGATGTCTGGACTCTCCCTGCCTCATGCCATGTCTGTATTGGTACCAGAGTCGTTCAACGACAAAAATCCCATCTCCGAAGACTTGAAGGCTTTCTACGAATACCATTCCATCTTGATGGAACCGTGGGACGGTCCTGCCGCTTTGTTGTTCTCTGACGGACGATTTGCTGGTGGAATGCTTGACCGCAACGGTTTGCGCCCTGCTCGTTACACGATAACGAAAAACGACATGATGGTGGTTGCCTCTGAAGTAGGAGTAATGGATTTTGACCCAACCATGATTGCCGAGAAGGGACGATTGCAACCTGGGAAGATTCTGTTGATTGACACGCAAGAGGGAAAGATTTACTATGATGGCGAAATCAAGCAACAATTGGCACACGAACATCCTTACCGTCAATGGCTCAACACCAACCGCATCCAATTAGAGAAACTGAAATCGGGTCGTCATGTGGAAAATGGTGTTCAAGACTTGTTGCAAAAGGAATTGCTATTCGGTTATGGGGCGGAAGACATTGACTCTACGATTATCCCCATGGCAACCAACGGACAGGAACCGACCGCCTCTATGGGCAACGACACACCGTTGGCCGTGCTTTCCGACAAGCCACAAATCTTCTTCAACTATTTCCGTCAGCAATTCGCACAAGTGACGAACCCAGCCATTGACTCCATTCGCGAGGAATTGGTGATGTCGCTCACGGAATATATCGGACGCGTGGGTTCGGGAATCCTAAATCCTGACGAAACGAATTGTAAGATGGTACGCTTGCCGCATCCCATATTGAACAACACGCAACTCGACATTCTCTGCAACATCAGGTATAAGGGGTTTAAGACCATCAAACTAAATATGGTGTTCAAAACCAAACTCAAGGAAGGTGAGACTCCGCAAGCTGGAGAAGACTTGCAAGAAGCATTGGATAAACTTTGCAAGGACGCGGAGAAGGCGGTGGACGATGGTTTCAACTATATTATCTTGACAGATAAGGTATTGGAAAATCCGTCCGTAGAAGAGGGAATGCAATGGGCATTCATTCCGTCGTTGCTCGCCGTATCTGCCGTGCATCACTATCTGATTTCCGTAGGTAAGCGCGTACAAACGGCATTGATCGTGGAGAGTGGAGAGATTCGCGAAACCATGCACGCCGCCTTGTTGTTGGGTTATGGCGCATCGGCATTGTGCCCCTACATGGTATTCGCCATCTTGGACGAACTGGTTAAGAAGCACAAGATACAAGAGGATTATCCTACTGCCGAGGCCAACTACATCAAGGCGGTGAAGAAAGGATTGTTTAAGATCATGGCAAAGATGGGAATATCTACTATCAGGAGTTATCGGGGAGCCAAGATTTTTGAAAGTATCGGACTGAGTGAAAGTTTGTTGAAGTCGTATTTCGGAACGGAGGTCAGCACGATTGGTGGTATAGGCTTGGAGAAGATTGCTAAAGATGCCATTAGTCGTAGTATGTCTCCATTCAAGGAAACCAACAAGACTTTCCTGCAAAACCAAGGATTGTTCCATTGGCGTAAGGACGGTATCAAACATGCATGGAATCCTGAGACCATAGCCACTTTGCAATTGGCTTGTCGCACGGGAAGCTATCAAAAATACAAGGAGTTTTCGCGTTTGGTAGACGAGAAGGAAGCTCCCATCTTCATTCGCGACTTTCTCGGATTCAAGCGGAATGTTTCCGCTACATCCTCTCCATCGGTAGAAAACCATACGGCAATTCCCGTTGATGAGGTGGAACCCGTGAGTGAGATTGTGAAACACTTCGTGACAGGAGCCATGTCGTTTGGCGCATTGAGCAAGGAAGCTCATGAGGCAATCTGCTTGGCAATGAACAAGCTTGGCGCTCGTTCCAACACGGGGGAAGGTGGTGAGGATGCAGAACGTTTCCACGCTACACACGAAGGAATCTCGTTGTCAAGCAAGACGAAACAAGTGGCATCAGGACGTTTCGGCGTTACCACGGAATATCTCGTTAATGCAGAGGAAATACAAATCAAGGTGGCGCAAGGTGCCAAGCCTGGTGAAGGTGGACAACTACCTGGATTCAAGGTAAATGAGGTGATTGCCAAGACGCGTCATTCCATTCCTGGTATCAGTTTGATTTCTCCCCCACCCCATCACGACATCTATAGCATAGAAGACTTGGCACAATTGATTTTCGACTTACGTAATGTCAACCCTCAAGCGGCCATCTCCGTGAAACTCGTTGCGGAGAGTGGCGTGGGAACCATCGCGGCTGGTGTTGCCAAGGCAAAGGCCGACCTCATTGTCATCAGTGGTGCTGAGGGTGGTACAGGTGCAAGTCCTGCCAGCAGTATGCGCTTTGCGGGTATCTCTCCAGAGATAGGACTCAGCGAGACGCAACAGACGCTTGTGAAGAATGGTTTGCGCTCGGGTGTGAGATTGCAAGTTGACGGACAACTGAAGACGGGGCGCGACATCATCGTCATGGCGTTGCTCGGCGCTGATGAATTCGCTTTCGGAACGGCTGCCCTCATCGTGTTGGGTTGCGTGATGATGCGTAAGTGCAACCTCAATACGTGTCCGATGGGTGTAGCGACGCAAAATCCCGCTTTGCGCAAACATTTCTTGGGTCGCTATGAACACTTGGTCAACTACTTCACGTTTATTGCCCAAGAAGTGAGGGAGTGTCTTGCTGAAATGGGATATAAATCCTTGAACGACATCGTAGGTCATACGGAGTTGATAGAATTCGCCCAAGACAAGAAGGCCATCAAGGAACAATTGCAACTGGATTTCAATAGGTTGCTCTACAAGGAAAGCGAAGACCCAGACGCCATTCATTTCTCCTTGTCCACTCCACCTCATACGCTCGCTCCCCATTCTCTCGACCAACAGATGATAGTAGCAGCTAACAAGAGCATTGAAGTGCAGGAAGAGGTGAACCTTGACTATGCCATCAAGAATACGGATAGGGCGGTGGGTGCGATGCTCTCTGGCACCATCGCGAAGAGATACGGACTTGTTGGTCTGCCCAATGACACGATTAACGTGAAGTTCAAGGGTTCGGCAGGACAATCGTTTGGCGCATTTCTCGCACATGGCGTATCGTTCAAGCTTGAAGGCGAGACAAACGACTACTTTGCCAAAGGTCTCTCTGGCGGTAGGATTGCCATTCTTCCACATGTGCGTAGCAACTTCAATGCGGAGGATAATATCATCGCCGGAAACACGGGACTTTACGGTGCCACGTCGGGAGAACTATATATCAACGGTAAGGTGGGCGAACGGTTTGGCGTGCGCAACTCAGGAGCCATAGCCGTCATCGAGGGAGCAGGCGACCATTGTTGCGAATACATGACAGGCGGTCGGGTGGTCGTTCTCGGCGATACTGGGCGCAACTTCGCGGCAGGAATGTCGGGTGGCGTTGCCTACGTTTGGGACAAGCACCATACGTTTGATTACTTCTGCAACATGGACATGGTGGAAATCAACCTTGTTGAGGATAACGTCAGTCGAAAAGAATTGCACGAACTCATTCGCCAGCATTACTTATATACGGGTTCTAAGTTGGCTCGAACGATGCTCGACGACTGGAACAAATACGTGGAAGACTTCATCCAAATTGTTCCTATTGAATACAAGCGCGTATTACAAGAGGAACAGATGAATAAGTTGAGACAGAAGATTGCAGACATGCAAAGGGATTATTAGTCTATCATCTAACTCATCAAAAGAAAAATCATTATGGGAAATCCGAAAGCATTTTTAGAGATACACCGCCAAGAGGCGGGTTACCGCCCGATTCACGACAGGATTCGAGACTTTGGGGAAGTAGAACAAACGCTCAACACGCGTGAGCGTAAATTGCAAGCAAGCCGTTGCATGGATTGTGGTGTGCCCTTCTGCCATTGGGCTTGTCCGTTGGGCAACAAACCGCCAGAGTGGAACGACGCACTCTATCATGGTGAATGGGAGAAAGCCTATCGCCTGTTGTCTGCCACCAATCCGTTTCCTGAGTTTACTGGACGCATCTGTCCTGCACTCTGTGAGAAGGCTTGCGTGCTCAACCTCATCGAGCACGAGGCGACGACCAATCGTGAAGACGAGGCTGCCATCACGGAGGCTGCCTTCCGCGAGGGTTACATCATCCCACAACATCCCACACGCAACGGCAAGCGCATTGCCGTTATTGGGGCTGGTCCTGCGGGATTGGCGGCTGCCAATGAATTGAACCAGATGGGTTATCAGGTGACGGTGTTCGAGAAGGCGGAGAATGCGGGAGGACTATTGCGCTATGGCATTCCGAACTTCAAGTTGAACAAGGCCATCATCGACCGACGTATCAACATCCTCGAAGAAGAGGGTATCGAGTTTCGATTCAATGCCGAGATTTGCTTAGACAACTTGGAAAGCATCGACAACCAACCCACAAGTTCGTTCCATGCCATCATCATTGCCACGGGAACACCTACGGCACGCGACTTGAACGTACCTGGCAGGGAGTTGAAAGGCGTACATTTCGCGCTCGAACTACTCGCCCAACAGAATCGAGTGTTGGCAGGAATGGAGTTCAGCAAGGAGGAGCGCATCACCGCCAAGGGAAAGGACGTGCTCGTAATCGGTGGAGGAGACACGGGGTCGGATTGCATCGGAACAGCTCATCGACAGGGATGTAAGAGTGTCACGCAAATAGAGATTATGCCGAAGCCCGTGGAAGGTCCCGTAGACCCCAACAATCCGTGGCCAAACTTCCCGCGTACGCTTAAAACTACTTCCAGTCATGAGGAGGGTTGTACGCGACGATGGAATATCAACACGCTTGAATTTCTCGGTCAGGACGGAAAGCTCACAGGTGTGAAAATACAGGAGATAGATTGGCAACCCAATCCGAATGGCGGTCGCCCGTTGATGGTGGAAAAGGGAAAAGCAGAGGTCATCAAGGCAGAACTGGTTCTCTTGGCCATGGGATTCATCAAGCCAGAACATCCGCAATATCCCGAAAACGTATTCGTATGTGGCGATGCCGCCAATGGTGCTTCTCTCGTAGTTCGCGCCATGGCAAGCGGTAAGCAAACGGCCATGAAAGTTAATCAGTATTTAAAAATGAAGAATGAAGAATGAAGAATCGATAAATCACAATTAATAATTCACAATTTACAATTAATAATTCACAATTAAGGAAATTGAAGATTGAAAGTTGAAGAATAAGAGTAATCTCTTGCTTCTTGCTTCTAACTATCTTACTTTCTAAAAAAAACTACAATAATATGGAAGCATTACGATTTCAAGTTGTCGGAGAGGCATTCAAGAAGAAGCCACTCGACGTAGAGACACCCAGTGAGAGACCTTGCGACTATTTCGGCAAGAAAGTCTTTACACGCGAGAAGATGTTTAAGTATTTGCCAAAACACATCTATGAGAAGATGATGGACGTAACAGATCATGGGGCACGACTCGACCGAGACGTAGCTGATGCCGTGGCTGCTGGCATGAGACAATGGGCGATGGACAATGGCGTAACGCATTACACGCATTGGTTCCAACCGCTGACGGAGGGTACAGCCGAGAAGCACGACTCTTTCATCGAGCACGACGGCAAGGGTGGAATGGTAGAGGAGTTTAGCGGTAAACTACTAGTTCAGCAAGAGCCCGACGCGTCTTCCTTCCCCTCGGGTGGCATTCGCAGTACGTTTGAGGCGCGCGGCTACTCGGCATGGGATCCCACATCGCCCGTGTTTATCATCGACGATACCTTGTGTATTCCCACCGTATTCATCAGTTATAATGGCGACGCGCTCGACTACAAGGCTCCGTTACTCAAGGCGCTCCACGCGGTGAACGTGGCGGCTACGGAGGTCTGCCATTACTTCGACCCATCGGTGAAGAAGGTGACTTCTAACCTCGGATGGGAACAGGAATATTTCTTGGTTGACGAAGGTCTCTATGCGGCTCGTCCCGACTTGCTGTTGACGGGGCGCACGCTCATGGGACACGATAGTGCGAAGAACCAACAGATGGACGACCATTATTTCGGTAGCATCCCAGAGCGTGTTGCTGCCTTCATGCGCGACTTAGAGATACAAGCACTCGAATTGGGCGTGCCTTGCAAGACACGTCACAACGAGGTGGCACCGAACCAATTCGAGTTAGCGCCGATATACGAGGAGACCAACCTTGCCGTAGATCATAACATGCTACTGATGTCGGTGATGAAACGCATGGCACGAAAGCACGGGTTCCGCGTGCTATTGCACGAGAAGCCGTTTGCGGGCATCAACGGAAGTGGTAAGCACAACAACTGGAGTCTCTCTACCGACAATGGCATCTTGCTTCATGCACCAGGGAAGACGGCAGAGCAAAACCTGCGCTTCGCTACGTTTATCGTAGAGACATTGATGGGCGTGTATCGACATAACGGATTGCTAAAAGCCAGTATCATGAGTGCCACCAACGCACATCGTCTCGGTGCCAACGAAGCACCGCCAGCTATCATTTCTTCGTTCCTCGGCAAGCAGCTCAGCGAACTGCTCGACCATATCGAAAAAGCTGACAGGGAGAACCTATTGGCGATGGACGGCAAGCAAGGAATGAAACTCGACATCCCAGAGATTCCCGAATTGCTCATCGACAACACCGACCGCAACCGCACGTCGCCTTTCGCCTTCACGGGCAACCGCTTCGAGTTCCGTGCCGTGGGTAGCGAGGCCAACTGTGCCAGCGCTATGATAGCGCTCAATAGTGCCGTTGCTGAGGCATTGGTCAACTTCAAGAAGCGCGTAGACCAGCGTATCGCCGAGATCTCCCAAAACCCAGAGTTCGCCGATGGCAAGCACACGCCTAAGTTCCATGCCATCATCGACATCCTACGCGAAGACATCAAGACATGCAAGCCCATCCGCTTCGACGGCAATGGTTATAGCGACGAATGGGTGGAAGAGGCAACGAGACGCGGACTTGACGTGGAGAAGTCGTGTCCCAAGATTTTCGAGCGCTATCTTGATGCCGATAGTATCCAGATGTTTGAGAGCCTCGGTGTCATGACGAAGAAGGAACTGGAAGCCCGCAACGAGGTGAAATGGGAGACATACACCAAGAAGATACAAATCGAGGCGCGTGTATTGGGCGACCTGTCCATGAACCACATCATCCCCGTTGCCACACGCTACCAGAGCGAATTGCTGAAAAACGTGGATAGAATGGCAACCGTATTCCCCGAGGAGAAGGCAAAACAACTCTCTTCCAGAAACATCAAACTCATCGAGGAGATAGCGGAACGCACCTCCACCATCGAACGACAGGTAGAAGAACTCGTCAATGCGAGAAGACAGGCTAATGTCATTGAAGATGAACACGCCAAGGCTATCGCATACCATGATCAGGTAGAACCGAAATTAGATGATATTCGCTATCAGATAGACAAGCTCGAACTGATTGTAGACGACTCTCTGTGGCCGCTACCCAAATACCGCGAATTGCTGTTTATCCGATAGGTATAAAAGTCCCAAAGAAAATGTTCAATATTTATGTCAGGCAACTTTTTACTTTTTAGTTGTTTGAAGTTTGCAAGGAACCCGACGCTGTGACAGCATCGGGCTCCATTTGCTTTTATGACCTATCCCCAACCCTTCCCCAAAGGAAGGGAGTTTTTGATGTGAGAGGTGTGTTGAGTTGCTAATGTTTAGTGGATACTACGGCATTTTCTTGTAACTAAACACTATGTTTGCGGTCAGTAAAGGGTATTTATCCAATCTCTATACATTATATATGCATGATGTAAAGAATAGCATTTGTTTGATAATACAAAAGCGTCACACGTCACGCGTCACGCGTCACTTTAAGGTACCTTCTCATTTTCAAAACATGCTAATTGCTATAAGTTATTATAATATATAATATATAATATACTAGTATATTATATATTATATATTATAATAAAATAATACTAATAATAATTTATAATTATTTTATTGTTTTTACTTACAATTTTAATTTGATTTTTAAACTTCATCATTGCATACCTACCTTAAAGTGACGCGTGACGTGTGACGCTTAACAAATGTGACAAGACGGTGTTTCAGTATTGATAAGGTGATTTGTTTATTACTATAAAAAGTAAGAAACCGAGCAAGCCTTAAAAAGCTTCACTCGGTTTCTCGATTTTTATAGAATGATAAAATTTGGATGTTACTTGCTAAATGGCAGATACCAATTGTTTGGATCGGAGAGGTCTACCACTGGGCGTTTGTATTCCAGTTTGTGCTTCAGCCACAGGCTTCCGAAGTTAGAGCCATAAAGGCCACTCTCGTTCTTGTGCCTTGCCAATCGGCAGAGGTCACCGAAGCGGTTGCCCTCGAATGCAGCCTCCAGCGCATACTCGTCGCAAATCAAGTCTTCCACCGCATTGATGGTATCATTCTTCGTTGCCCCTACGGTGATGTTCTCGGTGAATGCAATTTCGCGCAGTTTGTTGCCTACGATAGCATCTAATTGGTAAGGCGAGAATGTACCACGAGTGTAGCCAGAGCCATAGGAGTGAATACCGTAGCTCTCCCTAAACAACTCGATGTTCTCGGTAGAGAAGAACGGTAGCGTAGAGCGCAACAACTGGTGCGTCTCGGGCTTGATATAGGTGGTGTCGTTAGCCATCTCACGATAGAAACCATCTTTCAGGATGCAGAAGGCAGCATCAGGATAACCCATGCGGTTAATGGCCTCTGCCAAGCGGAGATAGATGGTATTATAACGATAGATGAAGATATTACCCATGTTATACTTTAACATAACGCTGAACAGGGAGTCCTTATAGGTCTGGTCTCTCGTGTTCTCGAATGACGCCCTTCTACGTAAGTCACCTACCAAATACGTTTCCTTCACGAAATTGTCGGTAGTGGAAGACGTTGGTATGTAATAATAAGCCTGCGACTGTGCGAGCTTGATGTATGAAGGAGAAGCGTCTATCTGACGTTCCAACAGATATTGCTGGCGATTGTTGGTTGACTCGGTGGAATAGTAGTCGAATCCGAAGAGTCGCGGCAAGTCGGTAACGGTACCCTTCATCCTATTCACTGCCATAGGCACGTAAGTAACGATGTCGTCGGAAGCAGAATTGGTGTAGAAGATGCCAAACCATGAGTTGCCTGAAATTTGATCCGGCATATCGTTAGGCATCTGATTCCTTTCCTCATTTTGAAGGTTCTCGTAGGGAGAGATGAAATAATTAACGCTTGGACGCTGCTGTGCCACCAAGTAATCGAAATAGTGTCTGGCAGCCTTCTGGTATTGTCCAGTTTCCAAGTACATGTCGCCCAATACTACGTCGATGGGGAACATGATTTTCTCGGAATATACAGTTTTGGAATTCCCCGCATTGGTAGTACCTGCGTTGATATTACGGTAAGTAGGAACGCCATAGCCGCTATACTTCTCCATTTCGCCAGCCAACGCATCGCAGATTTGCTGAAGGTTTTTCTTCTCCTTCACCTCGTTAGCTTGCGTGATACTGGTCACTGGTTCAGTATAGAACGGCACCGTGCCATAGGTCTTGGCAAGTTGCATGTAAGCCCAAGCACGGATGGAGTGAGCCTGTACATACTCTGGCATACTCACGTTGCGGCTACCCGTGTACAACTCGGTATTACGATGTGCAATGAAGTAATTGCAGTTATTGATAATACGGTAGTAAACGTAAGCAGAATCGTACTTGTTGGACACAGTGGCGGAGAAGTTAGCCAACTGCTGCAAGTCGGTTTCGGTATACGTATTAGTAGCCACCAAGTCGCCACGCATCTCATTGACCAACACATATTGGTCGGCAGCTTGCTGAACGGCCTTGAGAATACCCAACGTGTAGAACATGGAGTCGGTTTTCTGGTCGAGCGCAGGATCGAAAATCTGACGGTCTGACTCCGTCTGAAGCATGTCTTCGCAGGAAACGAAGATGGCAGACTGGAGTATGATGAGCGCCATACCCAGCACTTTCATCACCAATCTCAAACTTCCCTTCCCTCTATTGATAAATATTGTAGCCATAGTCGAATCATTATTATGCCCGCTGATAGCGGTTGTTAATTCTATGTTCTTCATTCTTTCTTTCAACATTTTAGAGATTAATCTTCAATCCAACTGCAACGGCACGGCTTTGTGCCACGTTACCTGCATCAATTCCTTGATAGAGTACGGAATTGGCAACGGAGAACTCGGGATCGCTACCCAGATAATGGGTAATGGTGAAAAGGTTGACGGCCTCTGCCCAAACTGCGAGTCCTTGCAACCAAGAGTAACGAACGGGAACCTTGTAGGTGAGACGAAGCGTCTTCAAGCGCAGGTAGCTACCGTCTTCAATCCAACGGTCGCTGAAGCGGCTGTTGCCCATTACGTCGCCATAGCTCAGGCGCGGCATCTCGGTAACCTGTCCTTCATGGCGCCAGCGGTTGACCATTGCCACGGTCTGGTTGTAGAAGTTGTTGCCGCCTTCCAATATGCTCCTTTGGTAATTGAACACGTCGTTGCCGAGCGAGTAATTGAAGTTGACGGAGAGCGTGAGGTTCTTCCAAGTGATATTGGCAAAGATGTTACCGTAGATGTCGGGATTAGGATTGCCAATAATGGTCTTGTCGGCCTCGCTGATGATTCCATCTCCGTTGAGGTCGGCGAAGTGCATGTCGCCTGCCTTGAAATACTGAGGCTTGCCCGTAGCGTCTACCATATAGAGGTTGGCTTGTGCGGCAGCCTGAGAAGACGTGAACACGCCCATTGGAGAGGTTTGGTCTTTCACCACCTTGTAGCCATAGAAGCTACCCACGGCTTCGCCGATGATAGTAGCCACATTGTCTACACCATAGACAGAAGAAGTATAGCCAATGGCATTGTTCTTGCCATTCACGTAGATATTGTCATTGTTTGGCAAGGTCTTCACCTTGTTTACGTAATGACCCATGCTGGCACCAATCTCCACGTTGAAGTTCTTGGAAACGATGGGCTTGCCCGTTACGGTGAGTTCAAATCCCGTATTGTCAAGCGAACCGCCATTGCTCCAATAGTTGTTGATACCTGCTACGGGGTTGTCGAAGCTCTTTAAGGTGAGCAAGTTGCTGGTATGGCTCAGATAGTAATCCAGATTCACACCCACACGATTGTTCAACCAATAAGACTTCAATCCCACATTAAACTTCCTGGTCTTCTCGAAGGTAATCTTATCATTACCTATATTGTTGAGCTGTGCTGCCGTAGCACCCTGTCCAGAAGTACCATAGAGATACTTCATGACGCCGAATGAAGTACGTGCTGCAAAGTTGCTGATGTCATCGTTACCCGTGATGTCGTATCCTGCCTTCAGCAACAAATAGTTGATGGCCTTGGTCTTGGGGAACCATGCCTCGTTGGTGATTGCCCAACCCAACTGAACGCTGGGGAATACGCCCCACTTCACGCCAAAGAGCGAGAGGCCATCGGAATTCTTACCGAAGCGGCTGCTGCTCTCTACGGCTGCCGATACCTGTGCGAAGTAGCGATTGCGATAGTTGTAATCGATGTTAGCGTACCAAGCCATGTTTTTCCATGTGTCGTTAGTACCCGTCGCCGACTTATAGTCCATTGACGTAGAGATATTGGGTTGTTTGTCGTTACCACCACCGATGGCGTATTCACCTTCAGGTTCGTTGTCATCGAAGTTGAACGACAGGTAGCGGAAGCCACCCCACATGTTGAGATAATGAGCGCCAAACTGCTTAGTGAATTGCAAGCGGGTGTCGCTCTCTACGCTTGTTTCCTTGGCAAACATAGACCATGCGGCACTCTGTACACGACCGATACCTTCAACCAAGAACGAAGGAACGCCATTCTTGGGACGATAATAACGTTGCGAGATACGGTCGAGCGTATAGCTGAACACCTCTGTCAGTTTAAGGTTAGGATTAAACTGGAATGTGGGAGCAATCAACGCATTGAAATTGGTGGTCTCAACGCGGTTCTTGTTGATAGCATCACCATTTTCCAACAATGCGGTGGGGTTAGCCAAAGACAAGTCGCGGTCAATACTCGTCAGGAAGTCGTCTGGTCCATAGAGCGTAGATGACAGCAATCCCGTTACGATATTATAAGTATAAGGATTGAGGAAAGGCGACTTGATCAAGCCCAAGAAGTTGGGAGATGTCACCGTACCTGCAGAGAAGTCTTCAGGAGCACCATTGTCAAAAACGTCGCGATTAATCTTGGTATACGACATGTCGAAACGGGTAGACAACTTATCGATAATGCTGATGTCGGTATTGAAACGCACATTCAAGCGGTTGAACCCGTTTCTCCTGGCATTGCTCTGACCGTCGGTGTAGCCCAAAGAGAGGTTGTACATACCCACGTCGTCACCACCTTGTACGTTGATGCTGTAGTTCTGGTTCAACACGGTATGATATACTTCCTTGCTCCAATCAGTCTCATTGTGATAGTCCTTGTAGTAATACTTGGAAGGATCTTCAACGAGGAACTTGACGTCGCCTTCGAAAGACTTCATCTTGGGATGTCCGACCAACATTTCAGAAGCATACAAACGATACTGGTTGGCGTTCATCATCTCTGGGAGCTTTCCCTCGAAGGAAATGCCCACGCCAACATTAGCATTGATACGCGTTGCCATACTATGACCACGCTTGGTGGTAATCAAGATAACACCATTCGAACCCCTTGCACCGTAGATGGAAGCGGCATTCTTGAGAACTTGCACCTTCTCGATGTCGTCGGGATTGATGTTGAGCAACAGATTCGTATAGTCGCCAATATGAAGCGTATTACGCGTTTCCTGCATGTCGTGAATCACACCGTCGATAACGACCAATGGCTGAGCATTGGCATTCAGGGAGTTCAGACCACGAATAAACATGGCGCCTCCATAACCAGGACCGCCAGAGCGAGTGATGGTGTGAACGTCTGCACCCAACTGGCCTTCGATTTCTGTTTCTACACTTTGTGATGTCGTTACATCAAACGTGGCAGTAGATGAAGCGGTAATGTCGGTGGAATTTTCGTACATCGCCTTAAACTTATCGGCAATCATGGTAATTGTCAACGGCTTAGTATTGTCACCGATACCCACTTGTTGAGCCAAATATCTTGGTGCAAAGACATAGAGCGCAGAAGCAAAGGTAGGAACGCTGATGGTAAACTCACCTTGCTCGTCGGTCATGGCGGCATAATAGCGGTCGTTAAGCGTTTGTACTTGTATACCAGCCAAAGGAGCTTTCGTAGCGGCATCAATCACCTTTCCCTTGACTTCCATCATGGGATATGTAGGTCTCTTGGCGGGAGTCTTTTTCTTGGCAACGGTAGCCACTTCCACCTCTTCATAGTCATCATCTTGAGCTAATATCGGCTGACATAAGCCAAGCATCAGAAGAGTGCTCATTAAAAGAATATAATATCTTTTCATTTGAATCAATTTTTAAAGATGAGACATTTTAATAGACAACGTAAACGGAACCACTGCCATTAGCACCTTCATAAAACTTATAATCAGGATGTTCCTTACGATACTCGTCCAATTCCTTTGGAATAAGCAACAAGCAGTCGATTCGCAACTCACGAGTGTAGTCAGCAGTCATATTTCTGGTAACCTGGCTGATTAAGCGAATGTAAGGATAATAATCGCCTGTTCCCTCATAAGCTATCGGGAAATTGAACTCACCTACCAATACGGTATCAACCTTGGTGGGGTCGTTTTCCAAGTAACCAGAGACGTTATATTCTTTCACGGCACCATTGACGTCGTTGTATCCCACTCTCACCCTCAAGCGGTTAGGCTTCAAGTCTTCAACGGCTACGTTCTCATTGGTGATGTTCTCAGGAACAAACACGCAATAGATGTTATACGTTGTTGAACGCACGTGTGGCAAATAGATATCCAACTCTGGGTTTACAGAAGTGTTGATGGGTTGTACATACAAATATGTATTGTTGGAAACAGCCCCTTCTACCAAAGGATTCTTCGTTCCTGCTGTGATATTCTCTGAAAAGCCGTTACCATAGGTAATGTTTTGCGCTTGTGAATAAATTGGATATTCAGCCTCAACCTTAATTGGAGGATTCCATGTGGTCCAAGTGCGCATTCGCAAACTATCAGTTACAAAGATAGCACCATTACTCTTGTCCACCCTAACGGCTCCCTCGAACAAATTGGCTGCATCCTCGCTATAGACAATAGAACGTCCACCCCAAAAATAGTTGGTTCCCATCAGAGAATCGACATTCAACCTCTGACCTGTCTGCAGATTATTCAATGCGGCATTGGCTGGGAGGTTGTTGTTGTAGAACATGTCTTGCACCAACATGTAATTAATCATGGAGTCTCTCAAATAGGCAGCATCTATTTTCACAGCTTCCTCTTTTCTCGTAGCGGAAGAAGAAGAGGTGTTTGAAAGGAATGTGAACTCGTCAATGTAATTAAAGTACTTACTGACGGTTTCCTTTGCCTTAGTCCAGGCGTCATTGGTAGGAACAAGCATCGTATAGTTACTATCCTCTCGCTGAATGTAAGCACTATACAATGTGTAAAGGGTATTATCCTCTTCGAAGACAGAATCCAAGTAAGTAATCCTACCGTCTTTTACAGGACCTTGCACACTCTTAGCAATGTCTAATTTCTTCACGTCATAATCGTGAATATACTTACTGATAGAGTCGATGGCGAAATCGCCAGGCTCCAAGGACTCATAGATGTTGTAACGGAAAGGCAACAAGCCATCCAACGTCTTCAGCACGCCATTGCTAGTACCTATCGACTTGGAGATATTTACCCCACCAATCATGTTAGACACGTATGGCATTACCTTTTCGTTCAACATCAAAACGATGGGGTCTTTCTCATTGGGAACGGCATAATTATATCGCGAGATATGATTCTGCACGAATTCCTTCAGCAACTTATCGGTGCTCAACGAGTTGAAATAATCGAAATTGAAGGTGTTATCTTTTGGTGCCCAAACCGTATATGTTTGCGATTGAGTCAACACCTTGTCGTATCCCGCTTTCTGCAAGAGTGCAGAGAACTGGGACAATTCTGAATTGGATGAAATGTTTTCCCATAAGGTGGAGGCTGCCGTACCAACAGCAGAAGCATTGCCATCATAATGGTCATCCCAATCAGAGCATCCCATCGTGAAGGCTCCCATCACCAACGAAGCCAACACAAGAGAAGCGTTTCTGAATATATGATTTCTTTTCATAAAGTATACTATTTTAGATTTTAATACATGTCTTCCACATACTGATTGTTGTTATACACATTCTCAGGGCAGAACTCAATGTAGTCGAGATGGAATTCAGTTGTGGTGTTGTCGGGCAATACCGTCTTGAATCTCAACCAATACTCACCTTGTTCGAATTGCATCTTGGCAATGATTCGGCGCAAGTCTTCACGATTGGCGCGAGCCAACGTGCCGCCACCTTTACCCAAAGTATAATAAAGCGGTCCGCGCATCCAGCCAAGATTGTGCATGTTAGCATCTGTTTCAACACCCATATCATCAGTCTTGGTATAAAGACACCATCCCGTACCTGAACCTGTATCTGGGGAACCATCAGGATTATCCACGGGAACACGGCGCATATCGAGAGGAATGTCAAGCGCTTTCATGGAAACCAACGAAGAGCTGCGTCCTAAATAGAATTGCACCATTCCACGGTTTCCGTTGGCTGTATATCCCATGCGAAGTTCGTATGTTCCATCGGGAACAGGTGGCAAGCGGAATGCGAAGTCGTAAGCTCCCATACAATTGAACTCGTCTCCTTGATAGTTGCTCCAACCATTATTAGAACCAGAAAGATACATCACGTGGGTATTATTGCCATTATAAACCCTCATGTTGTCGAAGTAATTCGACGGATAACGGATGTAATCACCAGAAAGAGAACCTTCTGAACCAGAAATGCCACCATTCCAAGCCTTGATTTCTGCGTATGTAGCACCACGATGAGAGTTAGACATCATCTCTCCGAGGAAAGACGTATCATCGAAACGCAGACGCTCGTTCAAAACACCATGAGGCACGTCGTAATCATAAACCAACATATCCGTAATGGGATGGATATATCCATTCAAAGCCTGAATGTTGGTATTCTTAATCTCAATACCATTGCGCATAACCGTTTGGATGCTGGCCGTTCCCATTTCCGCAATACGGTCTGTAAGAGAAGTATTGGTAACCCAACGATTGAGGTATCGTTTTCCGCTGACACGAATGATTTTCATCAAGGTGAAAGGCAACATGGTCTCGTAATACTCTACCAAAGAAACCTTGGAAACCTCGTTGAAGCTATACAACAGCTTGTCGTAAGAAGCACGGAACTTCAAGATGTGATAGCGAACGAACATATTCAAACAGTTGTTGGGATTGGTATAGTCTGAACCTTGGTCAACTTTAATATTATGGTTGCGGTAATAATCATACCATCCACTTCCAGCATCGGCACAACTTCCATAGACTTGGTTTGCATAAGCAGCCAAATCGTCAATGTTATTGATTCCATGCTCGCGCAAGACTTCGTCGCTCTCAGCAAACACCGTGAAGCCCACCTTACATTCTTCGGGTACATACCACTTAGCGGTATTGTTGGTGATTTCCTCTATACCCTCTTTCAAGGTGGCAGACAACTCATCGGCAATACCCGTTACCGTCAATGCTTGCGTAAACAACTTGAAGTCTTCGTGTTGGGCAAGCTCACCTGCAACCAATCGGTTGGAACGACGGATAACCTGATCCACTACGTGAAGCACACCATTTTCCAATTCGTTGTCCATGCTGGTAATGGTAGAATAGGCATTTAACACCGTATTACCAGTAATAGAGTCAATGGCTGCATTGATATCTCTACCAAGCATGGTATTGATGGTCATACCATTGGTCATGTCTACCGCCATCACTTCCGTATTGGCAAGATGGAACAAGGCAATGTCATTGCACAAGGAATCGGTCAAGCCTTCCAAACTATTTGAAGTCATACCGTTGTGCGGTAAATCGGCTTCCTCATCGTTGTACAATTCTTCGATATAAGCCTTAACGGCCTCATTCGTAGGAGCAAAGCAAGTGTACATTCCGTATGCGGAAAGAATCTTGTCGTATCCCACACGCGTAAGAATGTAATTAAAACTACTAAACTGATCTTCGCGACTGGACAAATAGTCCTCGATGGTTTCACCTGTAAACGTATAAAGATTGGATTCGTCTATGTTTTCCGAACAACTCACAAGCCCAATCATTGCAGGAAGGAAAGCCAACAATGTCAGTTTGCGGAAAATTCTTTTATAATGATTTTGCGTTTTCATTGCCCTTAATTTTTACTGGTAGACTTTTCATCAATATACACTGGATTCTGTTTCAGGAGTTTATTAACTTTAATTTCTCCTTCCAGAATCGGCCAATAGAGGAACGGCTCGCCTTTCATCTTGTAAGAAACAGCATCACCGCCACTCATGTATTTCCTAACAATGAGTTTCAGCATTGGCGAATAGAGCTTTGGCCAAGAAGTTTGGTCGGCCAATTTCGAGTTGATATCAACACCGTCCATGTGACGATAGCAATAGCGTACGAGGTCGTACCAACGCTTTCCCTCGAAGCAAAGTTCACGCTCACGCTCGGCAAGAACCAAGAGTTCCATATCGTCCTTTGACGTAAAATTCGCCAACTTCAACGTATCGCCCTTTTGAATACCATCTTCGGAGATAGAGCGTTTGTTGACGTATTGCACCAAATTAAATGCTTGTTCAAGCGTCACCTTGTCGCTATCAGATGCTGCAGTTTGCACCAAAGCCTCAGCTTTCATTAGCATTATATCGGTCAAGCGATAGACAATCCAATTTTGTTCGTAACCTTGATATGCATTACCTATTGACCTGTCATTACTCTTTGTCTCTGAAGCGGTTTGCGTAGTAGAAGAAATAAAAGATTCACTCACCATCTTGCGGATTTCAAGTTGAGTAGCCTCCTCATTATGACCACCATAAACACAATTCCAATAACGCATATCTGATGTTGTTCCAAATACCTTTTGACCTTGGTTGGTATTCGCATTTTCGTTATAGAAATTGAATATAGGTGAAGCCATTAACATACCCGTATTTCTAAAATCATAATTATGTGTATTACCATTCCAAGAACCAGTACGATAATAAGCATTTTCAAGAGCATAGTTGAAACCTACGTCTACACCATTGGAAGTTTCATACCTGCCTGGATAGTAATTCCATTCCAAAATACTCTCCTCGCTATTACCACGAACAAATATGTCTATATATGCAGATGCCCCTTTCAACAAATGGTAAGGGTCTTTCTCTCCAGTTCCGCCAACTTTATCATCTTTTGTAGTCTTATAATAGGTATCCTTTGATTGAATAACCTTGTCTGCATACTCAATACACTTCTGGTAATCAGATTGACTCTTGGTCATGGAAGCACGCCACAAGTAAATGTCTGCCAGCAATGCGTTAACGGCATCAAGCGTGAAAAAGCCACAATTGCGCCAATCGTGCAATCCATATCCTCCAGTCAACAAGATATGACCTTGAGCTTCTTCCAAATCATTAATACAATGTTGCAAGAGGCTATCAGGAGTGGTTTGAGCAACCAGCATGTTCTGGTCGTCATCCTCATACGACTGGGTGGTATATGGAACATCACGGAACGTACGTACCAAATAGAAATAACATAAGCTACGCAATGCCAGCATCTGCGCACGAGCAGCTTGGTAATCACCTTCAGTAAACGATGGGTCAACAGCCATAACATCTGCCGCATGAGCCAAGACTATATTGCAGCGATTGATGGTTGAGTAAAACGAGGCCCATGAATTGTAACCATTAGATGGCAACAAGTTGACAGCATTGATGTTGTCAAGAGCCGAACTGGAATAATCATTGTATTTCACCAATTCATCTGAACGAAACGCACCCCAGATGATAGCTCGCTCTTGGTTATCGTAGCTCGTCATGCTCTTATAGGCACCATTGACCATTTCCTGAACGTCAGACTTCGTTTTCCAGAAATCTTCGGCAATGGTCTTATCTGTCGGATAGATGGTCAAGAAGTCGTTGCAAGAACTGAAACCCAACAAGGCAACGGCTACCATCACGAACACCTTATATATATTATTGCATTTCATACTTTCACTGTTTTAGAATCCGATAATAAAGTTCGCAGTAACCGATTTGCTTCGTGGAGTCTGAGAATTGTCGTATGCAATACCCCAAGCACCTGCGGAGTGTTCTGGGTCTGTTCCGCTATATTTGCTGAACACCAACAGGTTCTGACCAGATACACTGAATTGCAAGCGGTTTAAGCCAAGTTTCTGAATCACTTTCTTGTTAAAGTTGTAAACCAACTGCACGTAGCTCATACGAATGAAAGAGGCATCTTCCACATAGCGGTCGCTACCGAGCCAGTTATAACCCGTATCATACATGGCACGTGGAATCGTAGTAACATCACCATTCTTACGCCAACGCCAGTTAACGGCAGAACTCTGGTTGTAAGCATTGAACATCTCCTCGAGTCCCATCTTGGCTGAGTTGACAATCTTGATTCCAGAACGATAGGTGAAACTGGTCTTCAAAGACCAATTGCCATAGAAGAAGCTCACGCCGAAACCTCCACTCATCTTCGGGTTGGAGTTTCCTAAATAGACAATGTCAAGCGAGTTGATTTGTCCATCGTGGTTGATATCTTCGTAAATAGCATCTCCACCTTGGAACTTATAAGAAGAATTACCATCTTGATAGTTATAAACTTGCTGGATGGGGTTGCCCTTTGAATCCATCAACACATGTCCTTCATTGTCGATGGCTACAGGAGCCGTCTTACCCTCTGCCAAGAATTTGTTAATATAACTGCGGAATTCTTCGGCAGACCAACCGTGACTTTCACGCTGGTTAATCAACCATTCGTAAGAATATTGATAAACTCCCTTATAACGCAATCCGTAGATAGAACCCAATGGATTACCCGTCTGGATACGATTCAGGTAAGCGCCACGATTATTATAAGACCATTCTGAATTGATAGACTCGAGTACGCTTTCGTCCATTTGAACAATCTCATTGAAGTTTTGGCAGATGTTGAAATTAGCACTCATCGAGAATTTACCCCATTTGATGAAACGGTTGGCACTGATGTTCAATTCCCATCCCTTATTGGTCATCTCTCCAACATTGGTCCAAGCCAGAGAAGAGAATCCTGTAGTTGAAGGAATGCGAACACCGCCCATCAACAAGTTCTTGGTACGCTTGAAATAATAGTTGAAGTCACCAGTAATCAAGTCGTTGAAGAAACCGAAGTCACCACCAATGTTGTATGACATGGTACGCTCCCATTGCAGTTTGTTCAATTGCAGACCTTCCAAATAAATACTGGTGGAACTACTTTCTCCATAATAACCCAATGAATTATATTTTGCATATTGCAAATACTCAGAACCAGGTTGTTTACCTACGATACCCCATGATGGACGGAATGAAAGCATAGACAACCAAGACCTTGACCACTTCATCCAAGGTTCATCGGAGATGTTCCAACGTGCAGAAACACCAGGGAACCAACCCCACTTACGACTGTCTCCGAACTTGGTGGTACCATCGACACGCACGGAGAAATCCAACGAATAGCGTGTTTTGAATGAAAGGTGTCCTTGGTAAATACCAGACATTGAACGCCATTGTCCGTTGCTCGTATTCATATTGCTCAAGTCACCATCTACGGTTGGAGAAGTAACGCCATTCGGGATATTACGAGTAGATACATTCTGGCTATTGTTATTACCAGAGGTAATCTCCCAACGTCCCAACATGGTCAAATACCAATCCTTGTTCTTGAAATGTGGTGTCAATGTCAAGGTATGTCTTGTTGTAAACGCCAATGAATTATAATCATAGCCCGTACTTAAGTTGTAATTTCCATCAGTCCAACCATTTGTATTCAAAGAACCAGGCCAGAAGCTGGGACGGCTCATAGAATAAATATCCATGTAAACCAATCCCGTGTAGTCGAGTCGCGTCTTGTCCTCATCCTTACCTAACAAATAATAGTCAAGTCGGAACTCAGGAGAGATACGATAAGTCTTCTCGTCTTTCCAAGCTACATTGGCAATGGCAACAGGGTTACCAAGATTTCGGATAGAACCTAATTGCGAGGAAGATGTTCCTGCAACCGTAGAACCTCTACCATTTTCACCAGAAGGTAACATCACATAAAACTCATTTGTATCTGCACCTTCTGCATTTTGACGATAGATACTCATGTTAGGCGACATCTTTTGTGCACGTCCCAAAATGTTATCGTCATAATTTCTATGGTTGTTGGTGTACGTCAACGGGAAGGTGGTACGGAATGTGATACGGTCGCTCACGAAGTAGTCCAAAGCCAATTTCGTTGAGAAACGGTCAAGCGTTTGCTTGATAATAGTACCACTTTGCTTATCGTAACCAGCAGAGATACGGAAGTTAGCTTTCTCACCACCACCAGAGATTGTTACGTAGTGATACTGGCTCCATCCTGTTTGCTGAACGGCCTTCACCCAATCGGTATTGTTGTTCCAGTTTTCAAACTCAGCCCATGAACGGTTATAGTTGATTTCGTTGATACTCGTGGTGGCTGTAGCACTCTGAGAAGGATTGTAATACATTTCCTTGAGCATCATCGTGTAGTCGTCACCATTCAACAGATTATAACCCTTCGGCTGCCAGTTGGCTTGTACACGCAAAGAGTAATCCACACGAGTCTTACCACGAGAACCACGCTTGGTAACGATGGAGATAACACCATTAGCACCACGTGAACCCCAGATAGCGGTTGCAGCGGCATCTTTCAAGATATCAATCTTCTCGATGTCGGAAGGGTTGATAGAAAGCAATGATGCGTATGTCTCTTCGTTAGCAGAAGTAAAGTCGAATGACTCATCTGGATTATCAAAGATATTACCATCGACAACGATAAGTGGTTCGGCAGAACCATTGATAGACGTTACACCACGCAAACGCATAGATGTACCTGAACCCAAGTTACCAGAGTTGGCAACGATATCAAGACCGGCAATCTTTCCTTGTAGAGCCTCGTCGGCAGATGTAAAGGAAAGACCTTCCACTTCGTTCATGTCAAACGTCTGCTTGGCAACGGAAACCTCGTTTTCGGGAATCACCAAACCACCAGAACGGAATTTCTTCGTAGCCTTTACCACAACTTCCTTCAAGGTGTTCTCGTCTTCCATCTCAATATTAAATACCGTCTTATCACCAATGGGAACGATAACCGTCTTATATCCAATATATGAAACCTTCAACTTATTCTTCGTGTTGATGATTTCCATGGAGAAGTTACCATTGATATCGGTCTGAGCATACGAAACGTTACGGTTGTTTGCGTCAATCTCGACCACGTTACACATCATCACGGGACCATCGGGGGCATTGACGGTTCCCGAGATACGTGTCTGCGCCATTGCTGCACCACTCAGGAAGCAGCAAATCGACAGCAACAGATATTTTATCTTGTTTGTTTTCATACTTCAAAATCTATTGTTTCTAATATCGTTTATACAACATGCTGTCGTACTTCTTCCTGAAAGCAGCCAACTTACGTTTGGCGTTGGCACCTGTCCAAAGAGCATCGTAGCGGTCAGTATCCGCATGTGCATTCAGCGGCGTACTAATCTGATGAACTACGGCAAAAGAAGAAGCAGATATCGAAGAGGCACGCGAGGCAATCAAGTTGAACATGAAATCACGCGTCATCTTGTTCACGATCTTTCTGTTGTTGAGGTCGGCGCCATTGATTTCTACGACATTTCCACGCTTGTCGGTAACGCTTAACTTACCATTACCGCCATTAATATGCAATTTCTCACGAATACCGAGGGTATCTGAATTAGCCGTTGCATACTCTCCACCTTCAATGACATTGTCTGCATAGACTGAATTGTCTTGGAAATGATACCTGATAAATGCATTGATTTCCTCAATCATTGCCAAGGCCTTGTCGCGTGCTTCCTGACGGGCAGGACTGTCTTCAGCGTCAACCCACTGGCTATAAATATTATAAATGTCATCCCACTTGGGTAAGCCACGTTGGTAAGCGATTGCCATTGCATCGTTGTCGGGAGCATATACCGTATAATTATATGTATTAAAATAATTAATGTTATCGGTCAAGCCATTCTTTGCAGCAAACACGTGATATGCTTCCATACGCTTTTTCTTCGTTACCATGTTGATTTCAGACAACCTGTCGCTGGCAAATCCCATTAACGTATCGCCTACTTCACTACTGATGTAGCTACACAAATCCATGAACTCGGAGAACTGGTCGTTTTCATCTAATACGTTATAAACAGAATTGATAGGTCCTTGAATGACGTGGTCAATAGCATAAGAAACACCATTTTCTTGGTTATAAGTCTTAGTGATATACGACATTGGGTAACCGTTGTCGATTTGCGAACCACTCGCTACCCTACCATCACCAAAGGTAATTTCACCACCGTGCTTGGTCTTGTAAAAACGATTGGTTCCCATCTTCTCGTCGTTTGACAATACGACCGTATGATAATTCAATATGTCAATCAACTGCGACCTGAAGTTAGCTGTAGGTACCATTCCCAAGGAGTCGGAAACTTCACCCGTCGCTGGATTATATTTCCATTGAGAGCACATCACGTAAGGATTCGTCTTTACATAGTAGAACTTCAATACGCGTGGCTGGTCATGTTTCAAGTACGTAGGATCGACATAGTAATTCTTAAATGCATCGTCGGTTGGGATAAAGAATCCGTAATTAGCACTCATGGCGAGCAAGTAAGCATAGAAGTTCAAGTTCAAGCCCAACGGAGAAATACCGTTACCATCATTGATGGCTTGGTTAAATATTCTCATGTTTTCACTCAACAATGCAGGGGCTGAAACAGCAACGTAGCGGTTTGGTGCAAATACGGTATTCAGCATATAAGCTACACCATTATTGGCAATCTTCACGTCGTAACTACCATCAGCATTCTTGTTCAACACTTCAGTATTAATTCCCATGGGGTCAGATGCATCGTCCATCACGTCGCCGAACTTACTGGGAACGGTTCCTACGAATGAACTCTTCATCAAGTTGTTCAAGAATGCCTGAACAATATCGATAGGAATAGAGTCGATGTTCTCATTGAGGTTAGCCTCGATGTTTTCCAACTTACCGAACTGGTTGATAAGAAACTCACCTGAACCACCTGGCAAGAAGTATTTCTTCATGGCTTCATCGGTAGGAACGAAGATTGTAGCCAGGTCGCTCAATGCGTTAGAACCAGTTTGACCATTTGTGTACGTGTTCCATCCTGGGTCGAAGTTCAACAAATACTGAACGGTGGCACCATTGGGGTCAACGTTCAAAGAACTTCCTTGCGAACGAGCACTGAAATAGCGCTTTTCGAAGATGGAGTCAATCAACTGCAAGCCGTACATCTGTGCATAGTCGTTATAGTTGTTGGTCACAGTTGCATTGAAGAACGGAGCACTGAAACGGTCAAGCATCCTACTGAAATAGTTGCTCTCGCCATTGGTACGAATCAACTCTGCCAAGTTGCCTGGAGGCACGAGCACGTCTTCCAATTGGTGGATATATCCGTTTTGACAAGTTACGTCGGGCTTGATGATTTTGTTACGGAAGATGTAAGCCGAGTTGTCCTCGTCGCTATAGGGAGCGCCCGTAATAATTTCGAAATCGCTGTCCTTGCCACGAGTGGAGATGTCGTTACCCGTCATCTGCTCAGAGGTAAAGTGTACCATCATAGGCGTAGTAGCGTCCATCACCATGTGAATGCCATTCTTCATGAACTTCTCCCAATACTTGTTGTTGGCAGGAAGTTTATCCAATGTAGAAGGCAATCCACCTTGGATAAAGGTAATGGAGTCAATCACGTTAACACCTGTAGAGTGCTTCATGGCAATACCAGGTGTAACTTCATTGCCAATAGGCACGTTGGAAAGCATTTCTACGAGGATGGCATTGTCGAGCATGGATGAATAAAGCAATTGCTTCTTCATCGGCTCCGTCAAGTCCTCATACTTGGAAACGCCCCATGTGTTGTTGGCATAGAAACGTTCAAATGCCTCGTCATTGGCTGGGAAGATGGTCTTTGAACCTGTCTTCGCCAATGTCTCGGCATAGCCCAAATCATCGATGAGCCGCACGTAGTTCTTAAAAGTACCTGTCAGTACTTCGGGGTTTGGATTAGACAACTCCGTGTAAATACTGTTACCCAACCAACTCGGGTAGTTGCCCTCGTCGTCTAAGGTGTAATCGTCTTTACATGAAGTGAATCCACCACACATCACCGCCAAACAAGATCCAAGCAAGACCTTTTTGGTCAGTTTTACAAAGCGGTAATTCATACTTGTTAAGATTTTAGTTATTATTTGTTTGTTGATAATTATAAGCTTATATTTAGGTGTTTAGGATGCAAATATAGTATAATTTTTTTAAATAAAACTTTTTAAATGACAATTTTGTGTTAAAATCCCGTATTTTGGGGCAATTTTCCCACATATTCAACATATAATGTCACTCATGTTTTACAATAGTTGATAATTGTTTCGCAAAAAAGTATTATCTTTGCAACCACAAACAAAACGACGAAACATGAAAAAAAAGTTATTCCTTCTTCCGTTGACACTATTATTCGTTGCCACAAATATGTGGGCAATCAATCACACGATAAACAACAAATACCGTCAATATATCGACTTGTCGGGAACATGGAAATTGGCATTGGGAAACGATAGCATCTTCAATGACATCATCCAACTTCCCGGTACAACCGACACCAATCGGAAAGGAATGCTGAATACCAACAAAAGCGAAACCACACACTTAACGCGATTATACCCCTATGTGGGACGAGCATGGTATCAACGTACCGTGGAAATCCCAGCATCATGGAAGGACAAACTGATATACTTGCACTTGGAACGCACAAAACCCTCTTGCTTATACGTTGACGGCATTTCCATTTTCAGTCTCAAGGAAGTATCCACTCCTCAAACCTATCATCTCGATGGTTATCTAACTCCTGGCAAACATACCTTGACCATTGAGGTAGACAATAGCGTGCAAATGCCAACAGAAAGGAGTTACAATCAATTACCCCAACAATTGTTTACCAGCAGTCATGCTTTTACCGAAGACACGCAAACCAACTGGAACGGTATCATCGGCGATATTTCTCTTGAAGCCATAGACACCATCAACGTTTGTGGAATACATATTACTCCTGTTATCAAGGAAAAGATAATTCAATTGCAATTATTTATTAATGGTTGGCTTAGTCCTCAAGCGAAAATACAAGTAAGAGCTATTCCGTTGGGATGGAATGGAAAGATTAGTTTTCTTGACCTAAAGGGCAAGGATTTTGATAATACGGGCGAAGAATTCTATGAGAAAAAAGTTGACATGTATATCCAAGACATGAAGCTATGGAGTGAATTCGAACCAAACCTCTATTCGTTGGAAGTGGAAATAGACGGGAAAGACCTAACAAGTACTACTTTCGGTATGCGAGAGTTCACCGCTGACGAACATCATTTTTACATCAACGGAGAAAAAACATTTCTTCGTGGAAAGCACGATGCTTGTGTTTTCCCTCTAACGGCGCATGTTCCGATGGATGTTGATTCTTGGAAGAAATATTTAGGAACTTGTAAGGAATACGGTATCAACCATTTACGTTTCCATTCATGGTGTCCGCCAGAGGCTGCCTTTGTTGCTGCTGATGAGTTGGGTGTTTACTTGCAACCAGAACTACCATTTTGGGGAGACTTCAAGGCTGAAGACCCATTGTTAATGAGATGTTTGTTACAAGAAGGACGAAACATTTTCAACACATACGCCAACCATCCTTCGTTCGTGATGTTTGCCTTGGGAAATGAATTATGGGGTTCCATCGACAAAATGAAGGAATTCGTAGATGTTTTCAGAAAAGAAAACCCATCAAAACTATTTACATTCGGCTCTAACTATTATTTAGGTTATCAAGGAATCAAAGATGGAATGGATTACTTCACCACTTGTCGCATCGGCGGAGAAGCTTGGGGAAGTTACAACACACATACGAGAGGTTCGTTTTCGTTTGCTGATGCGGCAGATGGAGGATTGATAAACCATACCTATCCCAATGCTATCATGAATTTCGACGAGGCATGTGACAAAGCAACTGTTCCCGTTATTAGTCATGAAACGGGACAATTCCAACACATCCCCGACTTCAACCATGAGATTCCCAAATACACGGGTGCATTATATCCATATAACATGGAAATATTTAGGAGTCGCTTGCAAAAGGCTGGAATGTTGCACCAATTGAAGGATTTCAATCGTGCAACGGGTAAATGGGCGGCTAATCTCTATAAGGCTGATATTGAAATGGACTTGCGAACAAGAAATATGGCTGGTTTCCAACTCTTGGATTTACAAGATTACCCTGGCCAAGGTTCTGCTTACGTAGGCATTCTCGATGCTTTTATGGAAAACAAGGGCTTTATTTCTCCATCTGAATGGCGCGCCTTTTGTTCACCTGTAGTTACCATGTTCAACATGGAAAAGTATTGCTTCACCGAAGGAGAACCTTTGAAATGGGATGTGCTTATCGCCAATTACGGCAACCATTCTTTGGCAGGAAAGGAAGTTCATTACAATATCACATATCAACAAAATGGCGAGAACAAGTCAAACTCGGGTTTGTTGACAATTAACCGTGACGAAAAAGGATTGATGAACGCGGGAAGCATTACGATTCCCTCTCCTACCTTCAATACCATTCAAGGTGAGAATCCTCATCCTATCCAAGCGAAAGTGAGTGTCGGAATAACGGGAGAAACAAACGACAACAGTTATCCAATATGGATTTATCCTGCTCATTATCCACAAGTAAAACTCAACAAGAAGGTGATTGTCACTCAAGAAATGACCGATGAAATCGCCAAAAAGCTTCAAAAGGGTGCTCGTGTATTATGGACTCCCACGAATGATAGTACCTTCAACACCATTGACCCGCTATTCCAAACCGACTATTGGAATTATCGCATGTTTAAAACCATTTGCGAGAACAACAAAAAGACTGTTTCTCCAGGTACAATGGGTATCTTATGCGAACCGAAACATCCTGTTTTCAACTTCTATCCGACGGAAGAACACACCAATTGGCAATGGTTTCCTATCTTGAAAAATAGCAGGCCATTGGTTTTAGATAATCTCCCTAAAAGTTATTTTCCTATCATACAAGTCATCGACAATATCGAGCGCAACCATAAATTAGGCATCTTGATGGAATGGAAAGTTGGTAAGGGAAGTCTGCTTATATGTATGACCGACCTGAATAAATGTTCGGAATATCCTGAAGGCAAAGCATTCCGCCATTCATTGATGAATTACTTGACTTCTGATGACTTCAATCCGCAGACACAAGTATCCTTGAAAGAACTCTTGGAAACGCTTCGTGAGAAAATAACCGAAAAAGAGATGGACGAATTGAACAACATTTCACCTTATTAAATATGAAAGAACAACCTATCAAATACTATGGAAAAACTTATACACTATGTTTGGAAGCACAAAATGTATCCTTTACGCGAGCTAAACACTACGTTTGGCGAGCCTATAGACGTTATTGACACAGGCCTATACAATAGGAATGCTGGTCCTGACTTTTTCAACGCGAAAATTAAAATAGATAATACGCTATGGGTGGGAAATGTGGAAATACATGAAAAAGCAAGCGATTGGTATGCGCATGGGCATCATCTCGACGCAGCATATAATAACACGGTGCTGCATGTTTGCCGTATTATCGACTCAGAACCACGAACTTGCGATGGGAGATTGCTGAAACAAATGCAATTAGACATTCCTGAGGGTCTTGAAAAACACTATCATGAATTGCTTACGATTGACCAATATCCTCCTTGTTACAAGATTATACCCGACTTATCACGGTTGATGGTTCATTCGTGGATGAGTGCTTTGCAAACGGAACGATTGGAACAAAAGACACAAGCCATACAAAAGAGAGTGGAAAAATGCAATGGCTCATGGGAAACGGCACTTTTCATCACCCTCGCACGTAATTACGGATTCGGAATCAACGGAGACGCATTCGAGAAATGGGCACAAAGCATTCCGCTTTCCAGCGTAGCGCATCATCGTGATGACCTCTTTCAAATAGAAGCCATCTTCATGGGACAAGCAGGTTTACTGGAACTTGACAGCATTCCTACCCGATACCATCAAGAAGCATTAAATGAAGGATACTTTGCGAAATTACGTAATGAATATCTCTATCTATCTCATAAATTCTCGATGAAACCGATAGATTTTAAATGGTGGAAGTTCTTGAGACTAAGACCGCAAAACTTTCCCCACATACGTATTTCCCAATTGGCAAATCTCTATTATTCGAAGAAAGCTGGACTCAGTTTGCTGATGGATTGCAAAACCATCAAGGAGGTGGAAGATGCTCTAAACACGCATGTAACACCATATTGGGAAACGCATTATACCTTCGGCTCTATCAGCGAAAAGAACCAAAAGCAACTGTCGCAACACTCTCTTAACCTCATCATTATCAATACGGTTGTTCCCGTGTTATTCGCCTATGGACGATACAAGATGAACGAAAAGCTTTGTGATCGTGCTTTCGATTTCTTGGAACAACTGAAAGCTGAAGACAACCATATCGTAAGGACTTGGAAAGAATGTGGATTGGACGTTGAAAACGCTGGTGATTCTCAAGCACTCATTCAATTGAAATTAGAGTATTGCGACAAAAAAGATTGTTTGCGTTGTAGAATGGGCTACGAATACTTGAAATCCAAGGTAAAAAAGACTAATTCATAAAAATCAAATGAAAAATTTGCTAAATCCACATAATTAATATATTTTTGCAAAATAGATTTGCAATACCCGTAACTTGAAAATAACGAGAACCTAATTATATTCATCATTTATTAACAAATCCAAACAGCTTATGAAACAATTAAGACTCATCACGGCTATGCTATTAGCCATGTTCGTTAGCCAAGTTTCTGCTCAATCATGGACACCTGCTGACGTTGCAGACGGTAATTATTACGTCCTCAACGTAGGTAGCAACATGTATTGGGGAGCAGGCAACGATTGGGGAACACGTGCCTCTTTAGTTACAGTTCCCGATTACGTAACGTTCGCAAAACTGGAAGACGGTACGTACACGATGGAAACACGCGTTAACAACGGTGGCACGGCTTATTACTTTGAAGGGGATTACATGGACAATGGCAATCCCAAGCATCTTACTATCGAGACAAACGGGGAAGTATTCGTTATCGGTGATGGAAGCATCCTCTATGGTTACGATGGTACTTCTACCATTCTCGGTAAGAATCTTACTGACAAGGAAGCTGCTAATGCTCAATGGAAATTGATTCCTGAAGCAGATATGTTGGCTGAATGGAATGCTGCCATGGCTGGTGCATCGGTTGACAATCCCGTCAGTGCAACTTTCTTGATGAAAGACCCTAACTTTAACCGCAATCACCGCGACCAAGTTTTCTGGTCAATACAAGCTGCCAATTCCAACTTGTCTGGTGGAAACAACCTCAACAACTGCGCAGAGTCTTATCACTCAACGTTTGTGCTCAGTCAGACTGTCGAGAATGTGCCCAATGGTGTTTATAGCATGACCGCACAGGGATTCTATCGTCAAGATGGAAGCGGCATTGACGATCTACCTGTATTCTACATCAATGACGAGACAACGGTATTTCCCGTGAGAACTGGTTCAGAAAACTCAATGAGTGCCGCATCTGAATCATTCACCAATGGTTTATACACCATCAGTCCTATTTTCGTAAAGGTAGAAAATGGTACCATTACTGTTGGTGCAAGAAACGAGAACAACACGACTCTTTGGTGTATTTGGGATAATTTCCAACTCACTTATTTCGGTGATGTGGAAATTGGCGACGTGAAATTCTCATCTCTCGTAAAATCATTAGATGATCTTCGCGTGAAGGCTGACAATTTGCAAGGTGCCGAAGGTATCAGCGATGCAGCAAAACAACAATTAATGGATGTGCTTACCGCTACTGCTGACGTAGAAAAGACAGAAGATGCCTTGAATGCAGCCATTCAATCACTTACTTCAGCTATCAATGGCGCCAATGCCTCTGTGAAGGCGAAGACCGTTCTTGATGCCATGAAAGCACAGATGGATGCTACCAACGTTTACACGGCTGAAGCTTATGAAGCATATAAAGCTGTTTACGACAACCTGATGGTTAAATACAACGAAGGTACGATAACCATTGAAGAAGCTAACGCATTGGAGAATCCTTCTGCCCTTATCGGTTGGCACGTAGAAAATATCATCGATGACTTGTTGCTCAGTCCTTGGGGCGTAAGCAACTACGATAGCGACTTGTATATCAACACATGGTCGGTTGAAGGTCAAAATGATGGTACTAATTTCCTTGTTCCTTTCTTCGAGTATTGGACAGGTGACGCTAACTCATTGGCAACAAAGACTCACACCGCAACATTGGAAGGCTTGGCTCCTGGTAAATATTCCATCTCCGCATGGGTTCGCGTTCGAGCAAAGGACGGCTACACCGCTCCAGCAACGGGTATTACCTTGCAATTGAACGATGGAACTCCCGTTGACGTAACTGCTGGAAAACAAGTGGGAACATCTCAATTCTACATCGACAACTTCCGCGCTACTGGTGAGGTTGGTGAAGATGGAAAGATGGAAATCAAGTTCAACGTCCTTGATGGCAATAACATCAGTTGGCTCTCATTCAAGAATCTCAACTACGAGAGCGTTTACGAAGGCGCAAACCTTGACTTTGCAGAGAGTACACCATTAACCAACGGTATCTGTACGTATGAGAAGGACATGGAAGCCAATGGTACTATCTATAGTCACCAGCAACCTGTTGAAGGTTGGGAGATTGCCGTAGAAAACGGTGATGCTCGTGCTGGTGGCGTATTTGCTTACGGTGGTGACGAAAATGCTTGGCTTGGCGGTAAGGGTTATGTTTCTCCTGCTACCAATCCTGAAGGTGTAGCAGAAGGAAACGCCCTCGGTGTCGTTGCCGTATGGTCTGCTACCGTTCAATATACACAAAAGTTAACGCTCGAAGCTGGAAGTTACGTTCTTACCATTCCTATTTACAATTCGGCAGGTGGCACAAACGTTCCTGTTAAGAGTTTGATTGGCTTCATCGCTGGTGATGGTAAGGAATATTTAGCTGAAGCTAAGGCTTATCCAGTTGGTACATGGACGAACGAAGTGATTACCTTCACGCTCGACAAACCAACTACGGGTGTTCTCTCATTGGGTTATCAAGGACAAAACGTAGGTTCTGGCAATGCACAACACCTATTCATCGACCGCGTTGACATCAAGGCTGTTAGCAATACAGATGCCATTCGTGCCGAACTTGAAAAGGTTATCGCCGTTGCCAATGGTACTATCGAGGCTCGCCAAGGTGTTGGCGAAGGTCTGTTTGCCATTCCAGAAAGTGCCGTTGAAGAATACATGAATGCCGTTTATGCCGCACAAGACGTATACGACAATGAGGCCGCAACTGAAGAGGAAATTCGAACTGCCATTGAAACACTTACGGAAGCTGGTAAGGTTTACGCTAACTCTGCCGTTCAACCAAATCCTGAAAAGAAATATACTTTCAAGCAAAAGGCAAGTGGCCTCTACCTCTCATTATATGATGAAGGCGAAGGTGGAAATGGTGTACGTTTGGCAGAAGAACCACAAGAATTGTCGTTTGTTCCTACCGATGGTGGCTATTATATCACCGACGGTACACTTTACGTAGGTCTTGCAGGAACCAACAACTGGACGATGTCGGCATTGGCAGACAATAAGCTTGTTATCAATGTCAACAATCTCGGTAACGGCGAATACACACTTGGTCAAATCAAGGGATTCATCGGTACCGACGGAACGGAAGCTGGAGCTGCTTGTTATAGCGACAAGAGCACGGACAAGGTTGGCGACAGGGCTATCTGGTTTATCGAGGAATACGTAGCACCTACCACTCTTGAACTTACCATTGACGTTGAGCGCATGGTGAAACAAGGTTATGCTGCACAACAAGGCGAGGTAGACTTCACGGAAGCACTTGCATTCCTCGGAATAGAAAATATTAGTGAGGCAAAATTGTCTATCATGAACGCCACTACAGGAGAATTGGTTGATGATTATGCTCCTTACGATGGATGGTTCAACCGCGACGGAGATGCACAATTCTGGGGCGACAATGCGTCTGTCTGCGTGAAGTTCTTCCAAGCTTTGCCAGACGGAAAATTTGACATCTGCGATATGGGTAATGCCAATGTACCAGCCCCAGGCGAGACATTCACCGCAAAATGGGCATTGCAAGCTAACGAGAAGACTGTTGTCTATACCATTAACGTATTGTTTACAGAGTTCGTAGAGCCTATCTACCAACCAGAAATCGTAAAGACCATCACTATCGAACACATGGAACTGGCCAATGCTGCATACGACGAAGCTGGTGTTGCTCCTACATTCAACGTAGCTGAGGTTTGCGAGGCTTTAGGCATTGAAGACATCAATGAGGCTGACTTATACATCGTGAACTGCACCAATAACAACTTCGTGGAGAATACACCAAACATTGATGGATGGCGCAACGCCGAAGGTGACGCAGCAACTTGGAGTGAGAGTGGAAACGGATTCTGCCTGAAACTCAACAATCCTGCTTCTGGAACATTCGACTATTCTGGTGCTCATGACAGCAATTTCAATGTAGGCGATACATTCGTTGCTAAGTGGGGTGTGGTTTACAACGATAAGGCCGTAGTGCTTGAAGTTAACATTACCTTCGTCGATGCAGAAGTGCTGACTGGCATTAACAACATCACGACCATGAAGGGCAACGATATCTTCAACATCAATGGTGTGAAAGTAAACGATGCACAACGTCTGCAAAAGGGTGTTTACATCATGAATGGCAAGAAAGTCGTAGTGAAATAACGAAACAAAAGGCTGTTATTATAAACTACAGCTAAAACTCACAAAAGGTGCGCAAGTTATCTTGGCGCACCTTTTTTTATATTTGGTAAAAGAAACAGATATTATGGAACTCATAAACATATTGTTTTTGATGTCTAAACATATCGTTTACGCTGTTTAAGTGTATCATTTACGAGGCGGAAATAAGTACTATGTTTCAACGGTGAAGGAAGTGAAGGAAGAAATAGTAACTTTCCTTATAGGAAATTATTTACCCAAAAGTTACTATTCTATCCTTCACTTCCTTCACCACCTTCGTTCAAAAAGGCCACACTGACTCTTGCTAACGTGGAGTTAAATCACTGTCCTCGGTCGATTCATTGTCTATCATTGCCAGTGAAGTCTGTATCCCATTGAGGGATTTTTATTTCTGTTTTGAGATTGAGAGTTGCAATTCATTTCAAAAATGAAACCATTTCCTTTGTTTTACTTTTCTTTTTTTTGTACCTTTGCCACGCAAACAAATCAGCTATGGAATACGTTTATGAAACAAGGATGGAAGTGCGCGATTATGAATGCGACATCCAAGGCATAGTGAACAATGCCAATTACCTGCATTACACAGAACACACCCGACATTTATTTATCAAGGATAAAGGATTGAGTTTTGCCGAGTTACATGCACAGGGTATTGACCCTGTAGTGGCTCGCATGAAATTGCAATACAAGATTCCTCTCCGTTGCGACGATGTTTTCATCTCGCGATTGGCTTGGCATAAGGAAGGTATTAAGTATATTTTCCAACAAGACTTGTTCCGTGAAGCCGACGAACAAATCTGTTTTAGGGCAACGGTAGAATTGGTTTGTCTCATCAACGGACGATTAGGTAATAGCGATATATTGGAGAAAGCACTACAATGAATCAACAGGAAGTTATCAATACCATTGCGCTCACGCGAGTCAAGTATTACAACGTGGCTGGCATGATGGAACTATACCGTCGTTGCGGGTCTGCTACTGCCGTGATGGAACATCGAAACGATATTCGAGAGGTTGTTCCCAATGCCTCTCTTAAATTAGTAGAGGCGTTTAAAGACTTAGGAGAAGCCATGCATCGTGCCGAAATCGAATTTGAATACGATATGGCTCACGGCATTATCCCACTCTGCATGAACGACGAACGCTATCCGCAACGAATGAAGGAATGCGATGATGCGCCATTGATTCTGTTTTTCCGAGGAACGGCAGACTTAAACCAAGCCAAAATCATCAGTATCGTAGGTACTCGTCATTGTACTGTCTATGGACAAGACTTGATTCGTAGGTTCGTTAGCGAATTACGCCTTCTCTGTCCCAAAGTTCTCATCGTGAGTGGTTTGGCTTACGGGGTGGATATATGTGCGCATCATTATGCTCTGCAAAATGGATATGAAACCGTAGGTGTGTTAGCTCATGGCTTGGATTATTTGTATCCTCCACGACATAAGCCAACAGCCGATGAAATGGTGAAAAATGGTGGATTACTTACCGAATTTCTTACCTACACCAATGCTGACAAGATTAACTTTGTACGTAGAAATCGTATTATAGCTGGCGTTTCCGACGCTTGTATCTTGGTAGAAAGTGCCGCACATGGCGGTGGTATGATTACCATGAAACTCGCTCGCGACTATAATCGTGATGCTTTCGCTTTTCCTGGAGCCATTGGTGCCCAATATAGCGAAGGTTGCAATCATCTCATTCGTGACCAAATAGCCGCACTCATTACCAATGCCCACGACTTCGTAAAAGCCATGCGATGGGAGAATGATGCCCTATTACAACAAGCACAACAACAAGGAATAGAACGGCAATTGTTTCCCGTATTAACCGCAGATGAACAAAAAGTCGTTGACACACTTTCACGTACCAACGACTTGCAAATTAATATGCTTTCCGTAAAAAGTAATATTCCTATCAGTCAACTGACTGCTCTTTTATTCAGTCTTGAAATGAAAGGTGTAATAAAACCTTTGCCTGGAGGCATTTATCATTTAATAAAATGAAAAGTCTTGAAAACAAATGCCATTCTTTTAAGGTGTTACGACCTTAATCTTTGGGCATTTCACCACGAACAAAAGGGACTGTAATAAGTTGACCTGTTTCTTCATCTTTATAAGACAATACCAACTTGCCATTCGCAAATTGATAAGTGTAGTCAAATTCATCTGCATTTTCTTTCGGGTTTTCATAAGGCTCGGCAAAACTGACTATCATTTTTAAATGACCCTCTGTTGCCGACCATCTACCATAAGTTGATGTTTCAGTATAGGTTTTACCACTTTCAATATAAGTTATAACATCCTTCTCAATAAGTGAACCATCTTCCTTGAACTGGAAATACACTTTAACATGACCTACCACCTCAGATGTTGTCACTCCATATTCATACATTGGCAACATATTTTCTGCTACCCATACACCTACAAGTGAATCCTTGTCATCGTCATCATCATTACTACATGAGAAGAAAGAGAGTGACAAAAATGCTATCAAAGAAATAATAAAATAACAACGTTTCATTTGTTTGAATTATCTAAATTACCCTATTTCGCGTCAATCTCTTTCAAAAGACGGTCGGCGTGTCCCCATTTATCCATGAGATAAAGCACGAAACGAATGTCAACACCTATGCAACGAGCTAAACGTTTGTCAAAGTTAATGTCGCTCGAAAGACTATCCCAGTTTCCATCGAAAGCCAATCCAATTAACTCACCCTTTCCACCAAAGATAGGAGAACCGCTATTACCACCCGTAATATCATTGTTGGTGAGGAAACAGAGTTGCATTTCACCCGTTGTCTTGTCTGTATAAGGACCGAAATCCTTTGCAGACATCAGTTCGTGCATGATAGGTTCAGCATAATACTCCACGTTTTGGTCTGCCTTTTTCATCTTGTCAACGATACTCTGAGCCGTGGTGTAATAACCAGAAGGATTGCCAGCTAACTCGAAACCACCCACTTGACCATAACTTAAACGCATGGTAAAGTTTGCATCACTATAGTGTGGCAAATCTTGTTCCATACGCAACTTAGCAGCACAAAGGTAACGCTCTTGCGTATCTATACTATCGTATGTAGCCAACAAGCCTTCACGTATAGACGACATGTTTTCCAGCAAGTCGAGACCATACTTCACGCCTGGGTCTTTCAAATAACTCTTTTTGTTGATGTATAATTTCTTGCCTTTCTTCATGATCATCGACTTCTTATAGAGATAATCTACATACTTGGTATAGTCGTTTCCGAATTTCTTGCTAATAGTAGAATAGAATGCAGGAAGATATTTCTCGCTAACGTGTTCCTTGTAATTCTTCAACAAAGCGGCAAATACTTCCTTATCCAATGCCTCATCCCATTCATCGCTATTATCCTTGAACTCCACGTATTGTTTCTTGGGTTTGTTTTCTGGTCCTTTAACTTCCATACCCCTACTCAATCTCTGCGCACGAGTAGTAAACTCGTTGGTACGATTGAACGTCTCCACCCAATTCATGAAAGCACGACGGTCTTCAAATCGCTCTTCGTATAATTTCTTCAACTTAGCGAAATCCAAGGAGTCTTTCAAGAATCCCGTACTATCTTGCCACGCTTGTATACGATCTTCGAACTGCTTCTTTTGGTTGATAATACCGATGGAATCGATACATTTGTTCATACCAATGGAGTTTTTCCAATAATTACTACTTGATGCATACTTAGAATCATACTTGATACGAACGGCCTCATCAGCACGCATGTGGCGAATCATGATGTCTTGTTTCACTCCTCTTACTTGTGCACGAGTGGCATTATCAGCATCGCGCATTTCCTTGATTCCATAGCTTGACAAATAACGATTGGTACTACCTGGGTATCCGATAGTCATGGCATAGTCGCCTTCCTTATAGCCTTGCATACTTACCTGCGCCCAACGCTTGGGATGATAAGGCACATTCTCCTTACTGTATTCAGCAGGACCATTCGTTCGTGGGTCGGCATAGATGCGGAATACGGAGAAGTCGCACGTTTGTCTTGGCCACATCCAGTTATCGGTTTCGCCGCCGTACTTACCCATTGACTTGGGAACGGTAAACACCAATCGCAAATCGGGGAACATTTGATAGGTGGTAGCATAATATTTGTTACCTTCATAGAATGCGTCTATGCTTACATACAAGGTTGAGTCTTTTTCCTTGATGTCTTTAGTCATGGCATTTTGCAAGGAATCTATCAACGCCTCTTGTTGTTCTGTGGTCATTCCGTTGAATCCAAGAGTAGACAATCGTTTGGTTACGTCTTCTTGATTGACCATAAACGACACGAACATGTTCTTATTAGGCAGTTCTTCTTCATACGTCTTGGCATAAAAACCATTCAGCATGTAATCGTGCTCTACCGTTGAATGAGAACGAATCGCCTCAAAGCCACAATGATGGTTGGTAAATACCAATCCATTAGGCGACACCACCACTCCCGAACAATAACCCGAGAAGTTGACAACGGCATTTTTCAACGCATGGTCGCCATAATACAAATCATTATAGCTCATCTGAAAGCCTTCCTGCTTCATGATTTCGAATGCTGCAGGTGGCAAATTGTAAATGGTCCACATACCTTCATCGGCATGTGCGGTTATTGGCAACAAAGCCAACATCAATATCACCAATTTCTTCATGTAGTGTTTCATAACTCTATATATTATGTTTATATGTTCCAAACATGGTGTTTACATCACCTAAATATGGTATTTACACCTCCTAAACATGGCGTTTACGAATGAGTTGTTTAAAGTCTCTTTTCAAAACGATAGCCGCGAAGAAGATTATAATGAAGGTATTGAATACTGGAGCCGCCCATACGGGTAACGTACGATTAGCCATTTCCATACCAACAAAGAAGATAAGTGTAATACCCACATAGAATAGCATTTCCTTGATAGGATATTTAATGGGGTAATATTTTTGTCCTGCGAAATAAGAGATGAACATGGAAATACCGTAGGCGGCAAATCCAGCCCACGCACAAGCCATATAACTGAAACGTGGGATTAATAAGATGTCAACGACAATAAGCACCACGGCTCCGATGGCAGAGAAATAAGCTCCCCAGATGGTACGGTCGGTTAACTTATACCAGAAAGAAAGGTTGAAAAATACACCAAACATAATCTCTGCAGCCATTACGATTGGTACAACGCGCAATCCTTCCCAATAACTTTCACCTATCAAATAGCGCAAAATATTCATATATCCAATCACAACGAGGAATGCCAACAACGTGAAAATCACATAGTATTTCATGGCTACGGCATACGTCTCTTTTTGGTCTTTTTCTTTTGACTTACTGAAAACAAATGGTTCGTAAGCGTATCTGAATGCTTGCGTTATCATCACCATAATCATGGCAATCTTGATACAGGCTCCATAGATTCCTAATTGCGCACGTGCATCTTCCACCGAACCATCATAGAAGTATGGGAAGAGTATTTGTGAAGCGGCTTGATTTAATTGTCCAGCTAATCCCATCACCAACAATGGCCATGTATATTTCAACATTCGTTTACAAGTAGCTTGGTCGAAACCGAAACGAATACCTTTCAATTCCTTCCAAAGCATCAATAGCGTGGCAATCGTACATATCATATTGATATAGAATACCCAAACTACTTCCAAACGGAAACCATCTTCATATATGCCAAAAGGATTCAGTTTCAATGCAGGAAGGATAACCAAATACAACAAGTTGAGAATGATATTCAACGAGATATTGAATATTTTCAAAGAGGCAAATTTAATGGGCTTATGAATATATCGCAGATAGGCGAATGGAATAGCCGTGAAAGCATCAATGGAAACCGTGATAAACATCACCCAAATATACTCTGGATGATCTGCATACCCCATCGCGGAAGCGATAGGTTGAAGGAACACGGAAATAACGGCGGCAAATACAAGCGATGTAGTTGCCACAAGGCGCAATGTGGTTGAATATACTTTCTCGGGATTCTCACCTTCCTTGCTCATAAAGCGGAAGAAGGTGGTTTCCATACCGTATGTCAGCAAGATAATCAACAACGAGATATATGCATAGACATTGGTGATAATTCCATATTGTCCACCATTGGCACTAAACTTGGATGTTTGTATTGGCACTAACCAATAGTTGATAAATCGTGCCACTATACTGCTCAATCCATAAATAGCAGTGTCTTTTGCGAGTGATTTTAAATTTGCCATGATTTTTTATTTTTTTATAGGTGTAGTAGGTTCGGTAGGGGTTTTCCTACAATCCCTACTTTCCTTATCTTCCCTACTCTCATCCAAAAAACATATAAGCAATAGCCGTTGCCGCGATAATTCCCGCCAAATCAGCCAACAATCCACACGTCACCGCATGACGAGTATGCTTCACGGCTATCGAACCGAAATACACGGCTATTATATAAAATGTAGTATCGGTAGATCCCTGGAAGATACAACTCAATATTCCTGGGAAACTATCGGCTCCATACGTGGTCATTGCATCAACCATCATTCCACGAGCACCACTTCCTGAGAGTGGTTTCATCAATGCCGTTGGCAAAGCACCGACAAAATCGGTATTTCCTCCACATGAAGCCACTAACCATTTGATACCGTCGATAAGCATGTCCATCGCTCCCGAAGCACGAAAGACACCGATTCCAACGAGAATGGCTACCAAATATGGAATGATTCTCACGGCCGTAGAGAAACCGTCTTTGGCTCCCTCGATGAATGCATCATAGACGTTGACTTTCTTTCTCACTCCTGCCAAGATAAAAGAGATGATAATAGTCATCAAGAGGATATTGGCAATCGACGTACTTACGATGTTCATTTGTTCTTTATCCATCTGACCGAATCCCCATACCACAGCCGCTACCAAGGCACACATCCCACCAAGGGTTAGCAGCATCGTACGATTCAAGAGATTGATGCGTTGGTAAAGAGATGTCACGATGATACCAGTCAATGTCGAGAAGAACGTTGCCAAAAGGATTGGGATGAAAATATCCGTGGGATTTGCTGCTCCCAATTGCGCACGATACACCATGATACTTACTGGTATCAATGTCAATCCAGACGTATTCAACACCAAGAACATAATCATGGGATTGGTTGCCGTATCTTTCTTGGGATTCAATTCCTGCATCTGTTCCATCGCTTTCAATCCCATAGGTGTTGCCGCATTGTCAAGTCCTAACATATTGGCGGCAATATTCATGAATATACTTCCCGTTACGGGATGTCCCTTGGGAATGTCGGGAAACAATTTGGTAAATACGGGCGAAAGGATTCGAGCCAATACGTTAACGACTCCACCCTTCTCACCAATCTTCATGATTCCCAACCACAACGAGAGCACACCTGTCAATCCCAAAGATATTTCGAAGGCGGTCTTCGATGTATCAAACGTGGAATTCATGATAGCGGGAAACACTTCATAGTCGCCCATGAAAACCAATTTCACTAAAGCTATGACAAACGCTATTATGAAAAATGCAATCCAAATATAATTTAGTACCATAAGAACAATATTGATTAGCAACTGCAAAAGTACAAAGAATTATTGGTTTGGCACTCGTTATTGATTAGAATTTGTCACGGATTTTAGATTCTTCACCTCCCACAAACGATACCATTGTCATTGCACACCAAAATGATAGCATAAATAATCACAAAAAGAAGATGATAATTCCATAAATTATCACTATATTTGCAAAAACTATACACACATGATGAAAAAGCTATACACTATTGTCTGCTTATTGATGAGCATGATGCCGCTCATGGCGCAAACGACGTTTCCCAACGTAAGCAATGGAAGCACGGAGTATTGGTATTACATCCAGATGCAAAACGGTATGGGTGTACTAACCGTACAAGGCGAGAACCAAAACATCGTAACGGCGGAAGCGGTTGAGAAAAAAGCAACCAATCAACAATGGAAAATCGTTGCTTCTACAGGCAACAGGTATCAATTCATCAGTCGTGGAGGACAGGTAATGTATTACGCTGGCGACAAGTTCAAGACTTCTGCCTCGCCCACAAGTGGTTATTCTGCTTTTCAAATCGTAACAACCACTCATAGTACTTATAAAGGATATGAAATCTATGTAGACCAACTGGGTAGTAATGCTGCTTATCTCAACCAATGGGGCGGAGCTGGATTCGGAAGGGAATTGGGATGTTGGACGAAAGGTGACCCAAATAATCCATTGGCATTTGTTGCTATTGAAGACATGGCATTTACGGACGCTTTGCCTGATGCTGTCAACGAGGTAAGCATTCAAGGAACAACTACATGGACTCCCCCACATAAGCACACATTATGGTACACTTCTCCTGGTACTACATGGATGTCGCAAGCATTACCTATTGGCAATGGTCAATTCGGTGCAACCATCTTGGGTGGTGTTCATCGCGACGTTATACAATTCAACGACAAGACGCTCTGGCGCGGACACGTTGGCAATGTTGTGGGTAATGGCGAGTATGGCAGTTATCTTAATTTCGGTCAACTTTACATCACAACGACTGACGCTACATCTACAACCGACTATAGGCGTTATCTTGATTTGGAAGAAGGATGTGCAGGAGTGGAGTATTCCTCGATTGGCGCAACTTTCAAGCGTGAATACATCGCCTCTTACCCTGATGATGTTGTTGCCATTCGTTATCAAGCATCAGAGGAAAAACGTATCAATACCCACATTATTTTATATAATGCCAATGGTACCAAACCAACTTACTCTGTTGTAAATGGCATTGGAAAGGCTATATTCAATGGAACCGTGGCAAGAACGGGCACGAAAGAACCCGAGAGTTTTTATTGTGAAACGAGAATTGTCGCACGTGGAGGTACCATCTCATCTACGGATGAGGGAATTCAAGTATCTGATGCGGACGAGATGTATGTATACTTACGTGGAGCTACTAATTTCTCTCCAGACAATGATGACTATATCTACCCAGCATCGGAGCTTCCTTCCCGAGTGACAAACACAATTTTAGCTGCACAAGAAAAGGGGTATGAGGCTATCAGAGACGACCATGTAAAAGACTACCAAGCATTGGAAAAACGATGTCAACTATCGCTCACAGATGCAAGTAACACCCTCTCTACGCCAAAACTCATCTCAGCTTACAATAGTAATCCTTCCAAAAACCTGCTTTTGGAAGAACTGTATTTCACATACGGACGTTACTTGCTCATTTCGAGTAGTAGAGGTGTAACGTTGCCAGCCAACTTGCAAGGTATATGGAACAATAGTAATTCTCCTGCTTGGAATAGCGATATTCACTCTAACATCAACGTACAAATGAACTATTGGCACGCAGAAGTGACAAACCTCAGCGACTTGCATACGGCGTATACGGATTACATCTATCGGGAAGCGTGTGTTCGTCCGCAATGGAGAAAGAACGCATCGCAAATAGCTGGACAAACAAAAGGTTGGACGCTCACGACGGAGAATAACATCTATGGTTCTGGTTCTAATTGGATGCAAAACTACACTATCGCCAACGCTTGGTATTGTATGCACCTATGGCAACATTATCAATATACGCTTGACAAGGAGTATTTACAAACGAAGGCTTTACCAGCTATGGTATCATGTTGCGAGTATTGGCTCGAACGATTGAAACTGGCTTCTGACGGCACTTATGAATGTCCTAATGAATATTCTCCCGAACATGGGCCTGGCTCTGAGAATGCCACCGCTCATTCACAACAATTGGTGTGGGATTTGTTTAGCAATACCCTACAAGCTATCGATGAATTGGGCGATAATTGCGTTTCCACTACTTTCAAGAACAACCTCATCAACAAGTTTAATAAGTTGGACAAAGGCATAGCAACAGAAGTGGTAAACGGAACAACTTTATTGCGCGAATGGAAATATACGTCACAATCGAAAGTGGGTTCCTACAACTCTCATCGCCATTTGTCACATCTCATAGGCTTATATCCAGGACACGAGATTGCCAATGACATCGACCCTGTTATCTATGAGGCAGCAAAGAATTCATTGAACGTGAGAGGATATGCTGGTACGGGATGGTCGTTGGGATGGAAGGTGAACCTTCATGCTCGTTGCCACGACGGAGATAGATGTGAAAGTCTTATCAAAAAAGCGCTTACGCTGACTACCGTAACATACAATGACGGTTCTGAGCGCGGTGGTATCTATGAGAACTTATGGGATGCACATCCTCCTTTCCAAATCGACGGTAACTTTGGCGTTACGGCAGGTATGGCGGAGATGTTGTTGCAAAGCTATCAAGGAAAATTGGAATTGTTGCCTGCTCTTCCTGCAAACATTTGGACCAAAGGTGAAGTGCGCGGATTACGTGCCATCAATGGCTTCGGCATCGACATCGCATGGGAAAACGGAAAAGCCACGACCGTAAAGATAGTTTCTGACGCGGGAAAGATGGCGATTATCAAGCATACTGATGCTTCTTGTTGTTTTGACATCATTGATGACGAGGGCAAGGAAGTAGACTTTGAGATTATCAACGACAACGAGATTCGTTTCCCAACGATTGCCGGTAAAACTTATACACTCAAAAACAACGGACAAACCAACATTATTCGGTACGAAGGCATTATCGATGGCGATTATTACATCGCCCTTCCTGGCGAGTCAACGGTGTTCTTGAGACAGGTTTCCGCAAAATCAGGCAACTTGGAATTAACGGAAGACAACAACCAAGAAGGTTCGATTTGGACATTCACGGCACATGAGGCCAATGAATATCCCACTTACAGCTCTTATTCAGCATGGTTAAGCGAAGGGAAGGTGTATTTTCTCAATAACAGGGATTTCAATTATGGATTGCGCAATCTCTTCATCCGCTCAAACGTTGTCAATGCTTTATCGCTTCATCCCGTTTTCATGCATCAACAAACAAAACTCTTGGCAATTCGAGCCACTAACGTTGATAGTCAAACGAGCAATTACGACAATTGGTATGGTGTGGAGGATGGGAAACTATCGGCCAGACTGACTTCACCATCATGTTGTTGGCAATTGCAACCAGCTCCAACAAATGCCATTCATTCGGCAAGAAACATCGACTCTATCATCAAAACCGAGTATTTTTCCATTGATGGCATTCGCACCATTATACCCACAAAAAAAGGTATCTACATCCGACAAGACCAACATGCAGATGGTTCCGTAAAACAAGTGAAAACGGTAGTTGAATAGTGTGTTATACTCAAATGAAACTTATGCTTGCGAAAGAAGAGAAAAGATACAAACAGAACTATGAAATCAAAATTTACTTTAGCCCAAGCCAAGACTCCACCCATGTCACTTTCCTCCTATTACTTTAGTTTGATATTTACCGCTTTTACACCCCTAACTGAAACAAAATGTTTACATAGTAGCCTCCAGACTATAGTCTATAGGTATAAAGTCCAATTATTATCCCAGCATCACATAGGGAATGATCACATCAATCATGGCAGATGGAACACCAAAAGCAGAAGCAACATAAATTAGCTTAAGAGTGCACATATAATCCTTTCTGATATATAATGTTGCGCATAGGCAACATTTTTTTGATAAAATGCTGGTTGTATGCAACAGTTTTATTACCTTTGCACCGGTAAAACAAAAATCGTATGGATTCATTAGTTAACGTATTTGCAAGTCTTTTTCTATCAGCTATTTACATCTTAAACGGTAGAAAAGTGGTGACGTGGATTCTATAGAGATTAGAAAAGATGAAAATTTAACGTATTTAACTACATTTAGGCTCCATTTTGTAATGACATTACAAAGAGTTTTTATCCGAGCTATATTTCAGTTAGCCATTAGGAAACAATCAACTCTTTTAATTTTCAATTATGCGTTTTTTTAGCATTTTCTTCTCTATTGCGGTACTCCGAGGGGGTAACACCGAATATCTTTTTAAAAGAGGAAGAGAAGTTGCGAGCAGTGGCGAAACCGACATGAGTGGCAATTTCATTGATGGAGAGCTGGGATTCGGTAAGCAACTGGGCAGCTCGCTTCAGGCGCACTTTTCGGATGAAATCAGTAGGTGTAATGCCGAGCATGTTTTGCAACTTTTTGTAAAGCGAAGCGCGGCTCATGGCGACATCGCGTGCCAACAGGTCAGCGTTGTATTGCTCGTTATCGATATGTGCTTCAATGGCTTTTAGCATCTGAGATACAAGCTTTTCCTCTTCGGCATTGATGGCTATCTTGTCGGGAGAGATGTTAGCCGACTCAGCAAATTGGTGTCGGGCTTCCTCGCGCAACTCAAAGAGGTGGTTCACTCGTGCATCATTCTCTCGCCTCAATTTTGCTTTCTTTTTCTGCAGATAGACGCTAATGAGACCCACAATCATCAGGATGGTAGCCAGGCCATAGGCTGTCTTCATCCACCATGTGAGCCACCAAGGTGGACGTATGGCGAATTGCAATGTGGTGACAGTTCCCCATTCGCTCGATGCCGTAGCAGCCTGTACCTCAAAGGTGTAATCGCCTGGGGGTAGCGCCCTATAGATGGCTGTACATTGTCCACCCCCATCACTGCAAGTGTTCCATTCACTTTCCAAATTCCGGATGCGGTAACGGTAGCGGTCGTGCGAGGGTGTGGCGTAGTTGAGGGTTGAGAACTGGAATGAGAGGTAGTTCTGTTTGTAGGAAAGGTTGCCTAAAAGGGAAAGCGTCGAACTTTCAACCATTTCTCCGTTTATTGTGATGTTGGTAATGACGACGGGGAGTGGCTTTTCCTCACCTAATTGTTCGTCGGGGCGGAAAGATACGGCCAATCCACCACCTGCTGCGAAAACCAATCGTTTGTCGGTAAGGAGCAGTGCGGCACAATCCATCATTGGTTTAGCAGGGATGCCGTCATCTACACTGAGGTTGACAACGGTAGGCGTAATACGTGAGATGCCATACGATGTGCCTGTCCACACGTGTCCATCAGCATCTGTCACCAAACTGCGTATGCAGTTGTTCGTCAGTCCCTCAATTCTATCAGGTGTTTTGTATTTTTCGCTTTTTGTTCCTTTGCCTTTCACTTCTTCCATTTTGAAGAGTCCGTTCTGAGTTCCTACCCATAAAGTTCCCTTGTGATCTTTCAGCATACAGTTGTATTTACTGCTGTAGCACTCTATCTCATAGGCATGGGGGAACGGTGCCAGCGTGTCAGCCTTCGTGTCAAGCAGGAAAGCACCATTTTGTGTATAGACTGCCACCCACTCCTCGTCCAAAGGACAGGCTCCTACCATGTGGCGATATTGGTTCAAAGCTGGTAGTTTCTCGTTTAGCGGTATGGTTGTGTGGTCTGACTGAGCATAAGCCAAATGGGAAAGCGAATCACAGCGCAACTGCCTGCCATCATCTAGTTGTATGACAAACATAGTCTGTCCGTTGCGCAGGGAAGCACTTCGTGTTTGTCCGATCAAGGGATCATTCCCAGTGTGTATCATAGGCTTAGTCCTATGTGGCGGCTGATAGACGATACCATTGGTGCGAGTGCCTATCCATAGGCCGCCCTGACGGTCAGTTATGGCAACGGTAGCGTCATGTATATGGAGTGAGTCGATGACGTGTTGTTGTTGTGCTGTTGGCTGTGGCGTGTCAGCCTTGTCGGCAAGGATGGTTTTCAGGAAGGGTCTGCCCAATCCGTTCTCGTCGGTTTTTACAAATCTGTATTGGTGGGCGTCAAAGCGGTAGATTCGATAAAAGTCTCGCAGCCATAAAATAGAGTCTCCTTCCCACAATTGGCCATATCGATTGGTGTATTGGGGAAGCTTATATGCCAGGATTTGGTTGCAGGACACTACGTCGAAGGAGTGTCCATTCGAAAGACAAAATACTCCTTCGCAGTTCACGAGCATCTGGCCGTTGGGGAGTTCCACAATCTGCTGCACCTCACCCGTCGGAAGCCCATCGGCCACCATCCAATGACGTTGCCCGCTGACGCAAAGAACCCATACGAACATGCTGCACAACAAGATACAGAATTTACCTTTCATAGGCTAAAACAATCATTATTGGGCGATAAAGTTATAAATTTCTATTGAAATAACAGCTTTATTTATCTAAAAAATACGCCTGAAACGTCTATTTTTGCTTTTAGACGGACAAAACGTATGGTTTAAGACAGATGGGACACGCCGTTTCAGAGAAAATGCGTTACTTTGCAGCAGAAAATCATAAAATCATATCACAATGAAAAAGAAACTGCTTGTAGTAGCGATGCTCCTCATGGCCCTGACGGCAGGAGCGCAGGAAGAGAACCTGAAGTTGAAGTTTGACTTCGAGAACGTGTCGGGAGCGAATGTGACTGACGAAGTATCTGGCGTGACGGCCAGCCTGAAGGGTGCGGCCAAGGTGGTGGAGGTGGGTAGCCACCATGTGCTCGACCTGGGCAATGCCACGGGCTACCTCGACATGACGCGCAGCGCGGGAGCCATCGTCAAGGAACTGACAGACTTTACCGTCTCCGTGTATTACCGTGTCAACGAGAATGCCTCGCTCTCCGGCGCAGGCTATTTCCTGTGGTGCTTCTCACAGTTGGCTGCCAACACTGCGGATGCCTCTCCATATACGGCATATCGCCTGAACGCCCAGCGTATGGCCACATCCACAGGTGGCTACAACCATGAAACAGGCATGGAGACAGGAACCGAATCTGCCAAGGGCCGCTGGATTCACTTTCTCTATCGCCAGCGTGGCACTACTGGGCAGGTCTTTCTGAATGGTCGTCAGATGCTCAGTCAGAGCGGAATGCCAGTACTGAAGCAGACGTTCACAGCCGTTCCTGCATACTGCTGGATTGGTCGTGCTCCTTTTTCTGGTGACAGCTATCTGAAACAGACTCTCATTTACGACTTCCGTCTCTACGATGCAGCTCTGGCCGATGCCGAAGTAACAGCCCTCGCTGCCGTAGCCGACGAGCTGGAGACGTCCTACCGCTACGGCGTGTCAGGCGACTTCACAGCCTTGCAAACGAAGCTCGATGAAGTAAAGGACTTTCTTGCTACCGATCTTACTGCATACGCTGACGGGGCTATCGGCCAACTGCGCGATGAGCGGAACCTCTCAGAGAAAGAAATTGTACGCGGGCGCGCATCACAGACTCTGATTGACCTGCGGCTGAAGAACCTTACCTCAGCCCTCATCTCTACCCAGAAGACCGCAGGCTTCACGATGGCCGAGACCTGCATCTTCACACCCGAAGGCCACGGCTTCCGTCATCCTGGTGGCATGGTCACAGAGGCTGATATTAACCGCATCAAGGCAGCTTTGGCTGCCGGTGACACCCGCATCAAGCGCGCATACGAGATTCTGTGCCAGAACGAATACTCGCAAAGCGGCACGGCAACGTGGCCCGTCTGGGAAATCATACGTGGCGGCAGCAGTGGGCAAAATTATATGAATGCCGCACGTGGAGCAGCCATCGCCTTCCAGAACGCCTTGCGATGGCGTATCAGCGGCGACCGTGCCCATGCAGACAATGCGGTGCGTGCCTTGATGAACTGGGCACACAACAACAAATACGTAGGTGGTGACACCAATAAGAGCCTCGCCGCCGGGCTATATGGTTACGGCTTCGCACAGGCTGCTGAGTTGGTACGTGACTATGACGGTTGGAGCCGTACTGACTTCGAGGAGTTCAAGCGCTATATGCTCACCACGTGGTATCCCGTGGCCCTCGATTTCCTGCGCCGCCGTCATGACACGTGGCTCAACGCCCGCTATGCCAACCTTGGCGAGCGCCCGGGACATTATTGGAGCAACTGGGGCCTCTGCAACGCCCTCTGTCTTATGAGTATCGGTATTCTCTGTGATGACGTTCACATCTACAATCAGGGTGTTTCTTTCTACAAATATGACCACGTCGGCACCTATAACCCCAACCGCACTACGCTCTCGCAGATTCTCAATGACGGATGTGATGAGTTCTTGGGCAACCTCGTACCAGTCCTTATGCCCGACGAACGTGGTCCCTTTGGCTATCTCGGACAAATGCAGGAGAGTGGCCGTGACCAAGGCCACGCGCTGATGGCACTCGGACTGGCTGTCGATATCTGTCAGACGGGCTTCTCACAGGGGGATGATCTCTTCGCCTACATGGATGACCGCATTGCTGCCGGTGCAGAGTTCGTGGCGGCCAGCAATTTCGGAGGCGTGGATGCCGCTTCGCTGCCATGGAAGAACTACAACTATGCCGACTGTCGTGGAACGATGGGTGCCGGTTGGCTCATGACAGGTGTCAACACGGGCGGCTCAGGCGAGTACCGTCCTTATTGGGATCGTCTCATCGGTTACTACGAAGGTCTGCGCGGTGTCAAGATGCAATACTCTGAAGCGGCAAGCGCGAAGATATGTCCTGATGGCGGTGGGGGCAACTACAGCCAGAACAGCGGCGGCTTCGACCATCTGGGCTTCTCCACGCTTACCCACTGGCGACCAGCCATCGAGAAGGCCGATGCCATCACGCCACTTAGCGGTGATATCATATATAAAGGTGTCACTTACAAGAACCAGACCAACCTCGGCGGACTGAAATATACTTATAGGATTGAAAAGACCCGTGCCATCCCTGCCGACGGAGCCGACATCACCCTTATTCCCCAGTTGCCCGCTGACACAGAGGACACAGGTCTATGGCAATGGGAGTCTGGTGAGACCACTCGACAGCTCACCGTAAAGGCCGACCGCAGTCATATTTATCGCGTTACCTACACCGCAGCCAACGGCACGACCTCGGAACAGAGCTTCGCCATCGCTGTTGCAGGCGATGCCGTGCCTGACGTTACTGTTCCCGAGATTACCGTTGATGGCACCATTTACAGTGCTACGGAGCAGACTGTCCTCTACGGCCAAAGCGTAATCCTCTATCTTGGCAACTCTTCCGGCTGGACCGATGACTACCGCTGGAGTACAGGCGCTATGGGCAGCAGCGTAATCGTCATTCCCAACATCACTGAAGACCGCACCTACACCTGCCAGTATGTGAACCAGGGCGGTTATGTCAATGAGCAGCAGTTCCACCTCCATGTTATTCCTGCCCGTCCGTTTATTTCCATCGGTGGCACACAGACTGATGGCGAGACCAGCGCCCTTGTCTTCGCTGGTACGGAAGTCATCCTCGGCCTTACCCTGCCCGACAATGCCCTGCCCGAGGAGGTTACCTGGCAGGATGGCACCCATGGCCGCACCCTCACCGTCAGTGTGCCCATCGGCTTGCCCGACGGGACCCCTCTCACCTACACAGCCATCTATCTTGACAAAACCTACACCTTCACCATAGATGTCAAAGCGGCAGCCTACAGTTACTACGACCTCCTGTCCTCAAAACACGGCTACACCCGCATTGACAGCGAAGCGCAGCTCTCCGAAGCGGTTGCGGCAGGCAGCTACTTTGTCATCGCCAGCGATGAAGCCGACCTCCTCGTTGGTCTTCGGGCTAATGCACCCCACAACGGAAACAGGGCCTTCTTTTATCAGAGCCCAACCGACCCTCTGACAGACCTCCGCACTGTATTCCAGTTTGAATCCTTCGACGGTGGCTACGTTATGCGCAACATCGACTACGATGGTCTCCTACTGCAGACGGAGTACAATGCACCCCAACAATGGCGCACACACGATCAGCCTTACGCCATTTCGTGGGCACGTTTCCTTCCAGAGAATACTGGCGGAGCGTGGACCATCGAGAACGGCACTTACCCTGGAAACTGGCTCGGCCTCTGGACTCCCGCCAACGGCTACTGTGACGGTGAGGAACTGGCTTGTAACAAGACGGGCGATGAGATTGCTCATTTCCAACTCTTCGCTATCCCCCGTGCCCGCTTCCATACGGATTATGTCAGTGTACTCGGCGGTTCCGCAGCCGAGACGCCCATCGACATCACCCCTCTCCTCGCTTCCCCCGACTTTGCTGGCAACGGCTGGTCAGGATGGACTGTCACAGGTACATGGGGCAATCAACGCTTCAATGGAGCCGCTGAAGTGTGGCACAGTACAGATTTCTCTATGCAGCAGACGCTCACTGGCCTCCCTGCAGGTTCCTACACCGTCACTTGCCAGATGGCCAACGGCGAGGGCAGCAACACTGGCTATCTCTTTGCCACGGCTGGCGGCGAAACCACCAAAGCCGTTGTCAAGCAGAGTTGTGCAGGGTCCGATTTCGACACCCAGCGAAACAAGATGGCGAGTGATGCCACCTACGGCCAATTATCCGTTAATGTTACCGTGGGTGATGAGGGTCAGCTCACCCTTGGCATCAAAGAACCTACTAGCGGAAGCACGTGGCTCGTTTGGGACAATTTCACATTGACATTTCATGGTTCCGTGCCAGATGGCATAGACCAAATAGTAAATAGTAAATCGTCAAATAGTGAATGTTTTGACCTCAGTGGTCGTATAATTATTAAAGGTAATTTGTTAACTAGCAAATTGCCGAAAGGTATTTACATTATCAATGGACGTAAGGTAGTTGTGAAATGAAGCAACACAAAATGGTTGTATCGGCAACGAACAAATGAACAATAATAAATAACATAAACAAAAAAGCAAACAGCTCATGAAACAGCTATTACGATTCTTTATGCTATGGCTCATCGGCCTGATGGCAACGAGCCTACAAGCCCAAACGTGGACGGCCAGTCCTGTAGGCAATGGCACTTTCTATCTTTACAATGTCGGCAACGAAGGATTCCTTGTCGGCGGCAATGACCAGACGACTCGTGCCTCACTTACTTCTCAAGGGGGTATTCCCGTGACATTATTGCCTACTGCTACTGTAGGAGAATACTACATTTCCACTGCACCCACCTATCCCGATAGGTTCTTAGGCTCTGACGGTTATGTTGACAAACTTAGCTCTTCATCCAAATACACATCATGGAAATTTGTAGCCGTTGATGGGTTGGATAATACTTATACCATTCAAGCTACCAATGACACAAAGAACTACATTTTTGGTCATAACACGGACGTCACCAAAACCACTGTCAACGCAACTGCCCCTAACAACTCAAAAGCATACTGGAAGCTCGTCACTAAGGAAGACCTCATTACCAACTTAGCCAATGCCACAGAGTCCAACCCGATTGATGTTACATGGGCTGTGATGAATCCTTATTTTGGGGCCTATTGTGACATACCACTATGGACGGGCGATTACACCACATACAACGGCGTAGATAACAACAAATGTATTGAACAGTGGAACCGCACCTTCGACATGTACCAAACCATAACAGGTCTGCCCAACGGCGTTTATAAAATGCAGTGTCAAGGGTTTTACCGTATGGGAGGTGGTGGCAACGATGCAGGCGCGGCCGCTACGGCACGTACTAATGGCACAGAGGTTCTTAATGCCAAGTACTACATCAATTCCACTGAGGGGACATTAAAGTCTATCTTCGACTATGGTTTTGTCTCGAGTTCTAATACTACATATAATTCTTCAACAGCTTTTACCGTCAGTGGAAACAACTGCTATGTGCCTAATAATCTAAACCGTGCTTCCTCCTGTTTCCTCTCAGGTGAGTATGTCAATGAGCCTATCAGGGCCGTTGTTACTGACGGAATAATTAAAATAGGCTTCCGTAAAACAGTAACCAGTAGCGAGGACTGGGCGGCATACGACAATGTGACGCTCACTTATTGTGGTATTGACCTATCCGCCCTTTTGGCAAGCTATGAGGAGCAATTAGCTATAGCTAAAGCTCTTCAGTCAGAGCCAATGCAAGCAAGTTTGAAGTCAGCTTTGGATGCTGCCGTTACTGCCGCTGAGACCGATGTGAACACCGATTCGCAGGAGTGGTTGGAATCGACACTCAGCACCCTTGGCACTGCCATCACCAATGCGCAGACCAGCAATGACCTTTACACGGGTGCTATTCTCACAGCTGTCAATGGAATGAAGGCACAATCGACGAGCGAGAGCGTCAAAAGTGCCCTTCAGACGAAATACGATGAAGGTGAATACACCTCGGCTGCTGACGTCTATGCCATCTACCAGCCATTGGAAATTGCTGCCCTTTCACGCGACGCAAACACCTCTTATACCTCCGCCATCATTAACCCAAGTTTTGAGTTGGGCAACACCGATGGCTGGAATTGTCTGACCACAGGCAATGATACGGGCGTACAGCACACGGACAATGCCACCTATTCCTATTCCGACACGGATGGCGACTACCTTTTCAATTCTTGGGCTACGAGTATTAAGACACTTGACGTGGGTCAGACCGTTACCGGACTGCCCGCAGGTTATTACACCCTCTCTGCTGTAGTGGCCGGTTTCGGTGATGGTGCTCCCATCACATTGACGGCCAACGGAGAATCGGTATCTGTCTCTCACACTAATGCAGATGTTAATGCTGAGAAAGCCATAGGCCACACACTGACCGTCGAGAATATCTTTGTTTTTGACGGCAGTCTCACTTTCCGCGTGCAGAATACAGGCAAGGGGCAGACGCTAATGAAAGCCGACCACTTCCAACTGATTTACACATCAGTGTATGAAGCCCCGAACAATTACACCGACCTTGTCTATAATATTAATGTCGAGAACGGCGAGGTGGCGGACTATCTGGCCAATACGACATACACGGAAAGCACGGCAACCGTCATTGGGAATTATTCTACTGACGCCGCTTTGCGCAATGACCAGCCGAATACAGTGATGGTACCCCTGCCGGCACAGACTGTGGATGCCACTCTTAGTTTGGCCCTCAACAGCACTTACACTGATGCTGAGACGTTCTCCGTAGCAGCAAGCAGCGTGCTTTACGAGGTCATGAATCTGCTTCCACAACAAACTTATTATTATAAAGTGGAGGTCAACGATGTAGTTGTAGCCAACGGAACGATTACCACAACAGGACACTTGCGCATGATGAAGGCTGACGGCATTGCCAATATGCGCGACTTGGGTGGTTGGACGAATGCCGATGGCAACCGCATCCGCTATGGAAAGCTTTTCCGTGGAACGGAACTGGCGGCAGGCAAGACCTATACAGCCAGTGACGGAGACCTGCAGATGCTGGCCAACCTAGGCATTGGCGCTGAGGTAGATTTGCGCGAGGATAAAGACTTTGCTTCGGGCACAATAAGCAACTCGGTTATTGACGGCGCCACCTACTATTATGCCAACCTCAGCCGCTGGAGCGAGGATGCCCTGAACTTCGACAATGCCAAGTTCAAGAGTGCCTTCGACCTCATCCTTGCTGCCTTGAAGGCTGACAAGGCCGCCTATTTCCACTGCATCTTCGGTGCCGACCGCACGGGCTGCTTCGCCATGCTGCTCGAAGGTCTGCTGGGCTTGCCCGTGGATCAGCTCTATAAGGACTACGAGCTCACCTCGTTCTCCAGCGCAGGACTGCGCGACAAGACAGGTATCGACCACAAACTTCAGTACATCAAGGCGCTGCAGGGCGACAACCTACAGCAGAAATTCTACAACTATTGGCGAGGTGCCGTAGGCGTGAGCGAGACGGACCTCAATGACTTTATCAACATCATGGTTGATGGCACCAGTCCTATCACTACTGCCGAACTGGCCGACCTACCCACAAAGGCAGTCGAGGACGGCGAGTACTACATTTATTTTCCCGTTCAAGATAAGTTCTTGAGCCGTGGACGTTACTATGGTACTCAGGGGGTTCCGGACAACTATGGCGTTCCCGCTCAAGTTACTACCAACGGCACTGGCGTCAGCACCATCAAGTTCCTTGACAATGGCCTCTATTTCGGTAGCGATGGTTACACAGATAAAGTAGCCAGCTTCAATACTGTATCATGGTTTGTGGAGAGTAGCGGTGATGACCTCGTACTGAAGTCACATAATGGCAAGTATTTTTATATGAAAGACGGTACACGTGCGTATGTTGATGCCGCAACAGCAGCCGGAGCTGATCCCGTGATATTCAAGACACGGATAGAACATGATGCCATTGTGGCAGCCAAACAAGCAGCAAATGTCCTCTCTGCAGCCACGGCAGCAGGCATCACAGCAGCAGATATCTCAACCTTCAACTCTACACTCTCCGCCGATTACACAGCCATTGCCTCCACAGCCACTATTCTGAGTGCTACCAGCGGGAGTACCACCAGTTGGGTTCTCACAGAGCCGGCCAACAAACAGAATACTTCAGCAAACTACGGAAATGCTTACAATGCAGGTGATTACGGTGGAGAACTCTATCAACGTCACGGTTATGTGTCGCAAACCGTCACAGTGCCGCACGCGGGCCTCTACAAACTCACCCTTAATGCCCTCTTCCGTCAGGGCAGCAATGCTACATGTTATGCTCTTGGGCAGAAAGGTTATGAACTCTCCAATGCTTACGTGAGCATCAACGACGAATATTTCGCACAGATTCCATCATGGTATAGCGACTGTGCCGGAAATGCCAATCCCGACAATACCACTCAAGCCAAGGCTCTGATAGATGCCGACAAGTATGCAGTGGAACTCTATGCTTACATTGGCGAGAGCAAGACGGCTACCATCAAGGTCAATGTACCCGATTTCACGCCTTGGGCGTGGTGCATCTTCAATAACTTCGCCCTGACGGAGTATGCCAAGAAGGTGACGCTGGATGAGACCGACACTGACGCTCCCGAAGCCTGCGATTTTGCCGACGTGACGCTCAACCGCACCATTACCGAGGGCTTCAACACCCTCTGCCTGCCATTCAGTCTCACTGCAGAAGAGGTGCAGGCTGCCTTCGGCGATGATGTTAAGGTTTATACCCTTACGGACGAGACAGAAACAGGCTTAGACACCTACACGCTCAACTTCACTGAAGGAACAGCCATCACCGCCAATATGCCTGCCATCATCAGTGGCGTAAGCTCAGAGAAGGTTGCCAGCAGTTATACGTTCACAGGTGTCACCATTGCACCGTCTCTCGCTCCAACCTCTTCCACAGAGCACTTTGATTTCATAGGTACTTACACAGCTACGACAATCCCCATTGGTGACTATTTCCTCAAAAAAGGCAGCAGCGAAATCGTCAAGTCAGTGGGCAATACCATCAAGGGCTTCCGTGCCTACATCGCATCTAAGACGGTGGGCGAAGTGAGAGCTTTCAGCCTCACCTTCGAGGATATTCAAACTATCATCGGGGAGGTGAACAGCGAAAGAGTGAATAGTAAAGAAATGGTCGGCCCAGTCTATGACCTTAGTGGACGCCGAGTTCATGCACAGCAACGTGGACTCTACATTGTTGATGGCAAGAAAGTGCTCATCAAGTAATTAATAATTTTCAATTCAAAATTACGACTATGAAAAAGAATCAATATATAAGTCCTGCATTGCAAATGATTTGCATCTCCGGAATCCAAATGATAGCATCGTCATTGGACCGTTCCAATCCTACTAACATCGACGGTATCACCAATGGTGGAAGGGCATCCAAAGATGATGAGGCGGGTGTCAGAGCAAACAGATTCTCGGTCTGGGACGACGATTGATGCGAATAAATAAGAACAATTATGCGTAGGAAAATTCTCCCTCTTATCCTTTCAGTTTTCGCCTTCGGGTTTCCCGCTATGTCGCAGGTAAGCTTCGATGTCTCCACGGCGCAACGCGGCCCCGTCATAGGTCCGCTGCACTACGGTATCTTCTATGAGGAGATTAACCACGCGGGCGACGGAGGGCTTTATGCCGAGCTCATCCGCAACGGTTCCATGGAAGAAAATCGCTCGAATCCCGACTACTGGTGGCTCATCGGCGATGCCACGTTCAGCATCTCGTCGCAGAACCTCATTAATGGCGCACAGAAGCGAGCCATGCACCTCAACCTGAAGAAGGCGGGCGATGGCACGCGTAATATCGGCTACTGGGGCATCAATGTTGTCCAAGGTCAGACGTACCGTGCCAGCTTCTGGGTGCGTACAGCCAACAACTGGACGGGTGACCTTACCCTCACCCTTGAAAGTTATGAAGGAGCAGACCTTGGACACTCTATTGTTCACGTCACCGATGCGGGACAATGGAAGAAATACACCGCTGAAATCACAGCCACGGGCTCCTATCAGCTTGGATGGTTTGCTATCCGAGGGAGCAAGGCTGGTACCATCTACTTGGATTGCGTCAGCCTCTTCCCGCCAACCTACAAGGATCGCCCGAACGGGATGCGCCGCGACTTGGCAGAAAAACTGGAAGCACTGCACCCACGTTTCATGCGTTTCCCCGGTGGCTGCTACATCGAGGGCGGCAACCGCTATCAGTGGCGCCACACCGTCGGCCCCGTAGAGGAACGACTGGGCATCTACAACAGCCATTGGGGCTATCCCGTATCCAATGGCATGGGCTACCATGAGTTCCTGCAATTGGCTGAAGACCTTGGCGCGGAGCCCTTGTTCGTGGTCAACGTGGGTTTGGGTCACGGATGGTTGCAAGACTATCAGCATATCGAGGGCTTCATCCAGGAGGCACTGGATGCGCTGGAGTATGCCAACGGCGATGTCACCACTTATTGGGGCGCCAAGCGTGCTGCGGCAGGACATCCCGAGCCTTTCAACCTTCATCTCATAGAAATCGGTAACGAGAACTACAATTTCCATGCCGACGACAACACCGACCAGAGTGACCACTATGCCGAGCGCTTCAAGCAGTTCTACGATGCCATCAAGGCACGCTGGCCGGAGGTCACGTGTATCGGCAATGTTGAGAGTTGGGGCACTGACAATCCCACCTGGCGCAACCAATATGCCGTGGATGTAGTCGATGAGCACTACTACCGCTCACCCGACTGGTTTGCTGCCAACTACCACAAGTATGACAACAATAGCCGTAGCAGCCACAAAATCTACAACGGTGAGTATGCGGTCACCAGTGATTTTGGGACCAACGGTACACTGAAGGCTGCGCTCGGCGAGGCCATTTATATGGCAGGCATGGAACGAAACTCAGACGTCTGCGTCATGGCCAGCTATGCCCCTATTTTTATGAACGAGAACGAAGCGCAGTGGCGACCCGATATGATTCACTACAACGCCTATTCCAGTTTCGGAACCCCGAGCTACTGGGCACAGCAGATGATGGCATCCAACGTAGGACACCAGAACATCACATGGACGGAGACGGGCAACGGCATCAGTCTTGCCGCTGGCGCACGCTTGGGTTTGGGATCATGGAATACTGATGTGACATACAGCAACCTAAAAGTGACCAATGGAAAAGGTGCTATCGTATTCGAGCAAACCGAACCTTTCCATTCGCCGGCATCAACACAGGGTACTGCACATGTCTTTGACGTGGTAACGGATGACTGCACTATTGAGGTGGATGCCGTCAAGAACGCGGGCAATGAGGGTTTCCTCCTCAGTTTTGCCTACGCCGACGGAAACAACTATGCATGGTGGAACCTCGGTGGATGGGGCAACGAGCGTCACGGCGTGGAACAGGCGGTGAACGGATCGAAGACAACCCTCGCCACCGCTGAAGGAACCATCGAGACAGGAAGAACCTATCACCTAAAAGTTGTACGCAGTGGACTTACGGCACGATGTTATCTCGACGGAGAACTTGTACACACCATCACACTCTCCGAGGCCGCAGGGCAGCGACTTTACCTCTGTGCATCCTTGAGTGAGGCTGAGGATGTCGCCATTTTGAAGATTATCAACTATGGCGGCGATAACATCCCTGCCACCTTCCGTTTCAGCGATGCTACCATCAGCGGCGCAGCACAAGTGCGCGTCATGAGCAATCCTGACAACTACGCTGAGAACTCCATGGAGAACCCCATGAACGTCTGCCCCAGAAACGCTCAACTCTCCGCTGTCAATTCACAGTTCTCTTACAATGTTCCCGCCTACTCCCTCTCCGTGATCACAGTACCACTCTCTGCCGTCAGCCCAGAGGCTATGCTGCAACCTGCAACACCACCCGCACCCGCCATCCGTTACGGTTTCGAGGACGGCGAAGCCAGAGATGATGCCGCCTCCCTCAACGGCACACTGCAAGGTGATGCCACCGTGTTGGAACTTGCCGACGGAAATCGTGCCCTCTATACCGGGGGCAATGAGAAGAACGGACACCTGGATCTCGGAGGTGATGCCGCACAAGCTATCGGTACTGTCCTCAATGGGAAGGCGTGGAGCGTCAGTATTAACCTACTACTGACCGAAGGAGGCAATCTCGACAACTACTGTTGGGCATGGAACATCAACAATGGTACGAGCAGCTATCTTGGGCTCATCAGTCAGGCCAACAACCAGAACTGGTATTTCGAAAAAGTGCGCTCCGGCACATGCAAGGTCAGCTCACATGCGGGGCTGAGCCAAAACATGTGGCATAACATCACAGTCACTTCCGACACAGAAGCTACATGCATCTACGTTGATGGACAACTGCGTAATACGAAAGCCCCCAATACCACAGCCCTCACCCTGAACAGCAACACCATGGCATGGCTTGGGCGCAGTCCTTTCGAGGCAGACGCCTATATGACCAGCACTTTCTTCGACGACCTCAACGTCTATGACTGTGCCCTCACATCGGCACAGGTATTGGCGCTTTACGAAGGCGCTGCCACGAAGACTACCGAGTGCGAGGCGCTGAACCCTGTACCCGACACAGCTCCTAATGATGAAGCTATCAATCTCATAGGCGAAAACACCGAGGCCGATCTCACTCCCCTGCTCCGTAACCCCGACTTCGCCGATGGTAACGACGGGTGGGAAGGAACGACTTTCAGTGCAACTCCTGGTACCGTAGCCGAACACTACAATCAACTATTCGATACCTATCAGGTGCTGTCGAAAATGCCTGCCGGTAGCTATCGTCTTAGCTGGCAGGGATTCTATCGTAACGGCAACATCCAGAACGCATGGCTGCGCCACACAGCGGGATTGGAGGACACGGCAGAGGTTTATGTTGCGGCCAACATCCAACAAGAGGAAAATGGTAAATGGTACGACCTAACACATACAGCCATGCAGTCACTTTATGCCTCCACTGTACCATATACCTATGAACCATTCAATTACCCTGACAATGTCAGTACTGCAGATAAGGCCTTTACTGACGGATATTATACACAGTATCTTGATTTTGATCTACCTGTTATAAGTGATGTACGCATAGGTCTCAGACACTTTACTCCTACAGTTTATGATTGGGCGTGTGTGGATAATTTCAATCTCATCTATTACAGCAATGGTACCTTAGTAAAGAGGTATGAATTACTGGAGGATGAAGACAGAACAGGACGAATATATGATTTATCAGGACGAATCATTCAGCACTCTTCGTTACAAAAGGGCATATACATCATGAATGCCAAGAAAGTGCTTTTCAAATGAAAAAGTTTTTTCTCACACTCGCGTTTCTCTGCGCAAGTCATTCATTAGCCCCAGTGTTCGCGCAGGAGTATAAGATGGCCGGGCCTTACGAGGTGGTGGCACGCGATGGCGAGTTCCGTAAATCGAAGGGCGGCAGTGAACGCGATATGAAAGCCGCGTGGGACTTCGCCAAGGAAGGAAAGCACGATGAAGCACTGCGCATCATCAATGCATACACGGAGAAGTTGCAGAGGGTTGATGGTCATGATGCACCGCTGTGCCTGATTCAGGGATACTGGCTATGCAGAGCGATGATAATAGAGAAGGAACAAAAGACACCAGCGTGGGAAACTATGCTGAGAAGGGCGATGGTGCCAACGATGAACAAATTCGAGGCGGACAGTCCCTACGCCAACGGCAACTGGGGTGCGATTGTCAACCGCTTCCGCATGGCGGCGGCGATAGTTATGGAGGATACGGTGATGTACCGTCTGGCCATCGACTATTACCTGCACGGTTATGACAACGGCTCACTGCCGCGCTATATCAGTGAGACGGGACAGTGTCAGGAGACAGGACGCGACCAAGGACACGCGCAGTTGGGACTAGAGGCGATAGCCGACATCTGCGAGATGGCTTGGCAGCAGGGCGATGACCTCTGGGGGGCACTCGACAACCGGCTGATGAAGGGCTTTGAGTACACGGCCCGCTACAATCTGGGCAACGACGTGCCTTTCGAGACATGGACAGACTTGACTGGTCTCTACTGCGACTGGACGGAACCGGGGCAGATGGGACGCGGAAAGCTGCGGGACATCTACCAGAAACCCTACGACCACTATGTGAAGGCGAAGGGGCTGAAGATGCCGTACACGAAAAAGGTGCTGGCACTGCAAGCCAAGGCAGAGCGCAAGGGGGAGAGTCGCGAGGTGCGGGTGCCGGGTGTGAAGGAAGGTACGAAACTGCATCAGGTGTTTACGTATCCAGCCCCTGAAGGTGCGCCTCTGAAGCATGACTACGATGTGTTCATCCAGCCGCGCGGCAGCAAGGAGTGGACGAAAATAGACACATATATGGCGAAGGTGAATGCCTCGACTGGCAGCGGCAAGCACGCCATTAGCGAGATTTCCTACGCCTTCTTCGACTTCACGGGCGATGTGTTTGTGAAGGTGGTTAGCAAAAACAAGAAATTCAAGAAGGCCCGCATCCGTCCCGACTATCGCGGCACGATTGCCAACGTGCAGAACGACTCGACGGTGCAGTTCCTTCTGTTCCAGCCTGAGAACGTGAGCGTGGAACTGGACGGCGACATCACTGACAATCTGTTGGTATTTACTTCGAAGCCCACTATTAGCAAAGAAGATGCCGGGAAAGCTGCCAAAGCACAGGGCCGTGACTTCCGCTACTATGCCCCTGGCATATACACGGAAGATGTCATCAAGGTGCCGTCGAATACCACGGTCTATCTTGACGGGGGCAGTTATTTCTCGGGCACCTTTGCCATTGAGAATGCTGAGAACGTGAGCATCTTAGGCCGTGGCATCGCCCGACCTGCAAGTGGCTATGAAGGCTGTCATATTCACCGTTCGAAGAACGTGCTGATTGACGGTCTCATCGTCAACACCTGTCCTGTGGGTGGTAGTGACGGTGTGACGCTGCACGATGTCAGGAGCATATCACATCCAGGATGGGGTGACGGCTTAAATGTCTTTGCCTCCTCGAATGTCCTTTTCGACCGCGTGTTCTGCCGTAACAGCGATGACTGCACCACGGCCTACGCCACTCGGAAGGGCTTCAGCGGCAACACCCGAAATGTGCGGATGCGCAACAGCACACTCTGGGCCGACGTGGCGCACCCTATCTTCATCGGCATTCACGGCAACCCTGAGGTGGGCGACACCATCGAGCATCTGGTTTATGAGAACATCGACATTCTGGGACAGGCAGAGCCACAGGTGGACTACCAGGGCTGTCTGGCCATTAACTGCGGCGACGGCAACCTCGTGCGCGATGTACTCTTCGATAACATTCGCATTGAACAGATTGAGGCTGGCAGCATTGCGCAGGTGAAGGTGGGATATAACCAGAAGTATTGCACGGCACCAGGTAGGGGCGTGGAGGATGTCACCTTCCGCAACGTCCGCTACACGGGCACTACGCCGAATCTCTCCATCATCAACGGCTACGACACCGACCACGGCATCCGCAACATCACCTTCAAAGGAATGAAAATCAACGGACAGCCAATCTACGACGAGATGCCCAGCAAGCCTCGCTGGTATGCCACCGCCGACTACGTGCCGATGTTTGTGGGCAATCACGTCAGCGGCGTGGTCTTCACGAAGGAGATCGGACAGTTCAACGTGAATCAGCAGTTGGCCTACTGCTCTTCACAGGTGGATAAGGCATTAGAAAGTTTGCGTCCCTACGACTTCACCATGATGCCACGCAACATTTTAAGGGAAGGGCGGACATGGAACCTCCGTAAGGCAAAGCCCGAAGAATGGTGCTCGGGCTTCTGGCCGGGCATTTTGTGGATGGCATTCGACTACAACAAGAGCGAGGCTGTCAATAAAGCCGCTATTGGCTACACCGAAGCTATTGCACCTATCATCAATAGTCCCGTATTTGACCACGACCTGGGATTTATCGCTATCAACTCGTTCCTGAAAGGCTATGAGATAACAAAGAACGAGCACTATAAGCAACTCGCCTTGCAAGCCGCCGACTCGCTGACCACACTCTTCACCCCCACTGTGGGCACCATCCTCAGTTGGCCTCGCCACGTGAAGGACTATGGCGGCCACAACACCATCATGGACAACATGATGAACCTGGAACTGCTGTTCTGGGCGGACAAAGAAAGGCACAGCCAAACCTCAAACCTTTACGATATTGCTGTTCGTCATGCCGATACAACGATGAAGAATCACTTCCGGCCCGATGGTTCATGCTATCACGTTGCCGTCTATGACACCTTGACGGGAAAGTTCATCAAGGGCGTAACGCATCAAGGATATGCAGACTACTCAATGTGGAGCCGCGGACAGGCATGGGCCATCTACGGCTACACCATGGTCTATCGCTATACTAAGAACAAGCGTTTCCTCGGCTTCGCTCAAAAGGTGACGGACATCTACCTGAAGCGATTGCATGAAACCAGCGACGACATGGTGCCTATCTGGGATATGGATGACTCAAGAGGTATAGCGGCCCCTAAGGACGCCTCAGCGGCTTGTGTCGTTGCCAGTGCCCTGCTGGAGTTGTGCCAATATGTGAAAGATGGCGACCGCTACCGCGATGCAGCCATACAGATGCTCCGCGACCTGAGTACCGCCCGCTACCAAAGCCGCGACAAGAACGTCTCATTCCTCATGCACTCTACTGGCCACCATCCCGCCGGTTCCGAGATTGATGCCAGCATTGTCTATGCCGACTATTACTACCTCGAAGCCCTGCTTCGGCTAAAAAAACTGCAGCAATGAAACATGTCATCATTAATTTGTTTGTATTCTGTGCAATCCTCTATCAATTAAATAATTATACCACAATAGAACAATTTATTGAATCCAATGGAAGTATAGGTAAGCGGTAATTTCCATCACAATCGTTATGATGGACAGAAGGGAAAGAGAGCCTACAATGTAGAACAGTTTTGTGGAAATCCATACGCCCTCGTTATTCTTCACAATTTCAGTAAGTCGTTGGCTATGCTTCTGCCAAATCGTTTCCTGCTGCCTGTGATGGTCGTCAAGTGTCTTTTTCTCTTGCCCCAGCCATTGGACATGATTGTCATGAAGCTGTTTCAGACTTTCGTCATCAAGTTTGGCTTTGATTGGAGTGTTTTCTGCCTTCACGATAGCGGAACAGATACCACTGATGGCATTGTCCGCGCTTTTTGTTGCAGCATCAAGCCCTTTCTGGGTAGTTACACTGCTTTCCTTCGCCTCCTTGATTGCTTCAAGCAATTTCTGCAACAAAGTAAGTGCCTCCCTGATCTGCTCCAAGGTGGCATCAACGCGGTTTTGTTCTTCTTTCTTTTCCTCATCTTCCTTGATGGCAGACATGAGGTCATTGTATTTTTCTTTTTGTGACATATTATTGGTATTACTCGTGTTGATAATCTGTTTGTTTTACTTTCCTCGTTTCCATCTTCTGACAATCGGCTTGCAGAGCCAGTTGGCCATCTTTGCACAGCGTCTGGCCCTTTCCAGCTCGTCTTCATCCTTGTCTTTTCCCCAACCTGTGCCCGCATCGCCACCGCCACCATAAAACTCGGACATAGCAGTAGCAGCATCGACGTAGTTCAGGAACAGCAACATGGCTACCTTTAGGATGTCCTCGTGTGTGGCATCGCTGTTTTCTGGAACCACAATATTGCTGTCAAGCTCCTTGAAGACTCTTTCTGGGATGCTGAGTTGTTTCTCCTCGCCATCGATGAGGATGACTTGCTGGTAGTCGCTGGATGTTGAGGTAGACTTGGCTTGTGATGAAATCTGTGTCTTTGACAAACTATCAGCGATTGGTTTCTTGCTGTCCACAGGTTTCTGGCCTTGTACAGCCATCGGCTTCTGTACTGGATGAAGACTTCGCCATGTGGTTTCTATCTGCGACGGTATCAGTCTTCTGCCTGTTCCAAGTTCCGATGACTTATAAGCGGAGTTTCCCATCTTGATGGAATAGCCCCTAACTACGTTCTCCTTGTCACGCTGCAATTTGACCTTGTAGCAACGTTTGGTCAGCATGGTTTCGTAATCCGTCCACTCGAAGCGTGGCAGGGATTTGAGTATATCCATGCAGTCATTGGTTATCTGTTGGAGGTGTTCCTCCCGAATCTCCATCGGGTCTTTCCAGTCGTGGCAAAGATTGATGGCTTGGGCAGCTGCCACGGCTCTTTCTCCAATGAAGTGACAGTCATTGATGTTGCCGTCCTTGTCGATGCGGTTCACCACCAGATGCAGGTGGGGAATCCCAGACTTGGCATCATAGTGGAGGGCGGCGAAGTACTGCGAGTTCTTGATGTTCGTCTTGACAAGATTCCTGTGCTTGCCATCTGGTGTCTTGGTCACCTGGTCGAGTTCATTGACAAACTCCTCAGTAAACCCTCGCCAGTCATCGAGCGTCCATCCGTCGCTCTCGTTCATGGATGGGGAAACCTCAATGCGTATGGACGTCTTGTCAATGGGCTTCCTTGCGAACTTCTGCCTGAAGCGATTCATGTGGAGCACCATCTCGTCCCACATGCCCATAGGAGGCAGATCCTCAGTCAGTAGGTTCACTTTCACGATGTCGGCTCTAAAGTCTTTTGTTGCATAGTTGGTCATAGCCTGACCATGCTCTATAGGTCTTGCTGTTGCTACCATAGTTGTCTTATTTATTTGTTATCCCATGAATTTCTCCCTAATCGAGTCCCACTGGCAGATAAGGTAGTTGATGCCCTCAATCCATGCTTCCATGAAACGTTCGTTTTTGAAGTACCGTTTCCTCACCTCCTGAGGCAGTCCGTGAAGGGCATTGCGGATGCCGACAAGTTCCGACCTTGCGGCGGAAAGACTTTTCAAGGCTTCCTCCTGTCCCTCGGTCATCAGCTGCTTGGGCTGGTGTCCAAGGACGGTGTTATGGACATACAGACTCTTGGGCATACCGCATTTGGCAGCATTGGCTACAATCTGTTTGTATTCTTCTTCCGTGAAGCGGACATCGATATGGTGTCCCTTGTTCTGCCTCTTTTCTGAGGTCTTTGTTTTTGTCTTAGTCATAATGTTCTCGATTATTCATAATGGGGTTTATAAATGTATTACTATTGAAAGATTGAAGTAAAAGCCTTGGACAGCCCTGGTGCGAGCCTGCGAGCAGCGCAAGAGCCCAGTGGAAGGACAGTGCAGCGAAGCAAATCTGTCAGACATTGGGACTTCTTGTTTAGACCTCAGAAAAAATCACACTTCTTCGGGCTTGTCCGAGGCTTTGGCCTTCTTTCAGTCATCGCCACATTGATGGCAGTCGGTAGTGTCTGTTGTGTCCGCAGCTACAGCATTGGGAATTGGCGAGGCTGGTAGTGCGGTTGAGCCTTCATCAATATGGATGCCCTCTTGATTGTTGGGCTTGGAAGGAGTGTTGCCTGACTTGGTATCATCAGAAGAGCTATATGGCTCATCGGCTTCTGGTGGCAGGTTGGCATAGTGTTCGTCAATTTCCTCCAAGTAATCCTCTGGCAGCTGTCCATCCTCTCCGTATGGAGATGGTTTATTCTCTTCCCTTTCATCGTCGTTGGCAGCAGCCACAGATGGAACGGGATTATTGGAGGTAAGCGATTGAGGATGGCTGTTGCCATTATCATTAGAAGAGGTTGAGCTGGCATTACCTTGGACAGCCAGTTTTTGAGTGACTGGATTACGCTGATAATGCGGATTCCTGATGGGGGCATTCTGCCCGTTCACGAACCAGAAAGCCAGACAGTGGATGGTGTGGATGGTCGTGCGGTTGTTGGCGACGGATGTGAGAATCCCCACCTCATTGAAGAGGTCTATCATCTTCTGTGCTGTCTTACGGTCACAATGCCAAAGTTCGGCGAGCTCCACTTTTGATATGGCAAACTGCCCGATGTCAAGGTCAGCTGAGAAGTTTTTCTTCTCATAGTGGAATGGTTCTATTGCCGCCAAAGAGAGAAACGTGTCAAAGGCTTTCATGCGGTGGAAGCCTTGGTTGTCATCTTTGAGGAAATCAAGCTGCTCTCTGGTCAGCAGGATTCCGTACTTTACAACTTTGTGATTCATTGCTTCTTTTGTTTGTGGTGAGGGCTGGCATTGGTCAGCCCCCACCGTTGTTAATAATGTGATTTGAACGTGAATTGAGTTGAACCTGAAAAAGGGTTACGTCGGAACGGCATCAGCTTCGTTCTGCCAGTCATGCTTGTCAGGCTTACGTTTGTGCGAGGTAAGGATGGCTGCGTTCTCTTCGTCTGCTGTCAGCGGCACGACATTCCTGCGTGTGGTTTCCAGCCACTTGTCAAGCTCGTCCTGATACAGGATCCATCTTCTGCCAGGCTTGGTGGCAGGGATGGTACCATCCTCCAGCTTCATGTACATGGTTCCCTTGGGGATGTGCGTGTACTCGATGGCCTCCTCCACAGTCATGGGCTTGTGACGGTTCTCCTTTACTGGTTTACTACTCTCTGCCTGCTGTCTTGACAGCATGGCTTTCATGCCCATCACCTCATCCCGAAGCTGGGCGACTACCTGCGGGAGGTCGTTGAATGTCAATTTTTCGTTTTCCATAAATTATCACTATTTTGGTGAATCGGCTGCAAAGGAACTCAATGATGCCATGCTGATTCCGATTATTCACGATAATCCACGAATAATCAAATCAGTATGGAATAATTGGGAAAAATGTGGGCTGCGAGGGCAGATAGATAGAGGAAAAGGTTGAAACAGTGTGTGCTTCAAGACTTATATGGTACTCTCGAAAGAAGATTGCAAAACAGATAATGGGCGAAAACCGATGCGATGACATCAACTTTCGCCCACTATCGGGTTATTGTCATAAGAGGAAGGATGGGGTTAATGAATTTGAGTTTTTTCCAAAACGTGGAATTTATGCCAGTTTTGGAAAGGACTCAACCAACGGGGAATTGAAATCGTTATTAAGACCCATGCAACTTTGGCTTAAAAATCAGCGAAAAGGAGAAAATATTTTTGATTTTCGCTGATTTTTGAACAGAAAATCTACTCGTAATGGAAGTGATAGTCACCTCTGTCAGGCTCGTCTATCATGATGCTGCCAGCATCGGGCTGGAACTTGAAGTTGCGGATGCTGTCAAGTTCTATGTCCTTCATCACATTGGGAAACATCCTTTTGATAAAGATGGCGCGTACTTCGCCCGTATAGTCTTTCTTGCTGCCCAACCTCTCGGCTATGTTCCAGACAAAGTGCCGTAGGTCAAGGGTGGTAAGGGTGGACTTCAGCCTGATGGGTACAGGTATATGCTGCCAGTCATCGGCCCACATCCTGATTGCATCACAGAGCTTTTCCAACTCCCCATTGTCATAGATGTATGGTGACATGGTATGGGTCACATATTCCATAATGGCAGAGATGGTGTCCTGCCGTCTCTGTTTCTGTTCACGCTGAAACTCCTTGCAACGTAGGTCATACAGGTCAGACTGCTCCATACTCATCTCCGTCGTTTCGGAAGCCTCTATGGTTGGTTCTTGCAGTTCCTCTAATAAGGGTTCTTGTGGAACTTCACTTTGATGTGGCACTTCTGCCATACATCCTTGGACATGTTCAATGCTCACATCGCCCGTTGAATCTTCTGGTATCTCTCCCGATTTTTGGTCGGTCAGAAGCATGGTTTCTTTCCTTTGCCCGTTCTGCAATTTAAGTGGCATATCAGCCAACATGGACTGGAACAGATAATAGACTGTCCCCAACAATCCGCTGGAGATTATAAAGGTTACGAACTTGGCAAAGTTGTCTTGCCCGAAATCATTGCCTACCTTCAATGAAACGAAGAGGGAGATAGTGAGGATGACCAAGCCAGGGCATCCCCACAACAGGCAGTAGTCTCTCACCGCCATGTTTTCAGTCTTACATTTTACACTACTCATTTATTGTTCCTTTCTAATTTATTGATTCGTACTTGATGGAATCGTCAGTATCTGCCAGCACTCGGCTGAGCGATTTCCGATGCAAAGTTACTCCGATTATTCCCGGCAGCTCAATTTCTTCTCAAAAATCCACTCCGTTTTTACATTAGTTTAGAAATTGGTCCTATCGAGTATGATTTTAGAACCAATAATCATACTATAAAGTGTTGAAGGATAATGACGAAAGGGAAAGAAAAAGGGAGAAGCAACGCCCCTCCCCACAGATGACACATATATTATAGGTGTCTGATAGAACAGAAGTGGGTCATTATTGCCCCACGACCTTTAGTTGCACCGTCTTCACTGGTCTAAGGGTGATACGGTTTACCGATTCTCGCTTGCTCTCGTCAGCCATGTTTGCATAGATCTGCGTGGTTGAGACGTTCTTGTGTCCCAACATGTGCTGGACGGTATAGACGCTCGTACCAGCATCCACCTGTAAAGAACCGAATGTATGGCGGCTACAATGAAATGAGATCTTCTTGGTGATGCCAGCGGCTTTCAGCCAATTCTTCAAGGGTGTCTGGGTGAGTTTGTCCGTGAAGCCTACAAAAACTTGCCCTGTTCCTCTCTCGCCAATCAACTCCAGAGCCTCGTCGCTGATGGGGTTATTCACCAGTTCTTTTGTCTTCTGCATTCGCAAGGTTACGTACATTCCTCCATCACCGTAAGGCTGTATGTTCTCCCATGTGAGTTGCTTGATGTCACTCTTTCGTAGTCCTGTCAGACAGGCAAAGAGAAATGCTTTCTTCAACACAGGAAAATCGCATGGGGTGTTAGCTAGCTTGACAAGTTCATCTTTTGACAAGTGTTCCTTTTCCGTTGGGATGGTATCAATACGCTCCAAAAAGCCGTTTGGATTCTCCATTATCTTGTGTTCCCTGTAGGCGGTATGTAGCACGGCACGGAAAGTTGACCAGTAGCCAGCAATAGAGTTGATATGCAGTTTGTGCTTCGTGTGGATGGTCTGCGGAGCGGTCATCAGATACTCACGGAACCTGTTGCAGAAGTCAACGTTGATTTCGTCGAAACGGCACTTGCCCTTCGTGAACTTCTCGAAGTGCTTATAGACGTGCTGCCACTTGCAGTTCTTCTTGTCCGCCTTCTGCTTGAAGTAAGCAAGGAAGTCGCCTTTCATCTTCTCCTTGTCAAAGAAATCATACCTCTCATTGACTATGGACTCATAGCGACGGCAACGAAGGGCTTCTGCCTTTTCACGCATACGGTCATTGTAGTCTTTCTCCCGTTGTGTCCTCGGCTTTGCATAGATGTAGATGCCGAGGGATTCATGGCGCATAACCTTCATAGTGGACTCGTCCCGATAGCCAGGGTAGTAGTCGAGATAGAAGGAAAGCTGTTCTCCGCCTTTGATTTTCCGTGTGCGGAGGGTCACGGTCTTGCAGATGTTACTCATAATGGTATTCTTATTATTGTTGATAATCATGGTGGAGCGTTTCTCCACGGGTGCAAAGAAACTCAATGATGCGATGCTGATTCCAATTATTCACGATAATCACTGAATAATCTGTCAGCATGGTAGAAATTAGAATCCAACAGCCATCATTCCACACGTTTTACGTTCCTCCATCACTCTCTCCACATCGGAACGGAGCAGAAGATTCAACCGTCCGACCTTTGTCTTCTCGATGTGCTTTACCTTGACGATATGACAGATATTGGCCTTGGTGAGTCCGTAGAGTTGTTGCACTTGCTCGACGGTATAATAGTTCTCGTCCTCCAACAAGTCCGTTCGGCGGAGTTCGTCAAAGTGGCTTTGCGAGTAGTAGGTGTGTCCGTACTCACGTTTGCTGGGTATCTTATGGCGATGGGCATAGGATCGGACTGCCGTAAGGTTGATGCCATAACGGTCTGCTACCTCTTGGGGTGTCAGCCAATCAACAATGGCATCAAGGTCTATGGTAGTTCCAAACACGGCATCAATGTGTTTCTTGCTGTAGTAGTTGCGTCCTGCGATACGGCACATCGGAATCTGATGACGCTTGGCAGATGCATAAAGCCACGACTGTTTGACCTTGTAGATATGCATCACTTCCTCGCCAGAGTAGTATTCAAGGACTTCATCAGCTGTGTGTTCGGCCTTTGCCTCTTTCATGGAAAAAGTCTTTAATTTCTTGCCAATAAAGGGCTTCGGTTTCGAACAAGGGAGAACACGATTATAAGGATTCGCCTCAAACATCCTTTCGATGTCACTTCTGCGTATAAGAGCCATCCTGCTGCTCAGACGAGAAGCTGGGAGTTTGCCTTGCTCAACGAGTTTATAGACATACTGACGGGTGCAGCCCAATAGGATGGCCACTTTAGAAAAGGTCAGGTACTCTTGCTGCTGGAGTTCCATTATTGGTTCCACAGCCCGAAGGAAATCACGCTGCCTTTTCTTCTTGGTCTCTTTTGCTGCCGTAGCACATTCCTCGGAGCAATACTTCTGCATTCCGCTGTTCGTAGCGAACATCTTGCCGCAATGGGCACATTTTCTGGTCTTTGTCATGCTTGCAATTATTATGGGTTGAATAATATTCTTCCTCCTCCTTGCAAGGCATAGTTCAAGCGAGCTTGACTCTGCTCTTGCTTCGTTCGTCGGTTCAACATTTCTTTTGTTGTACCTCTCCGCAAGTCATCACAGGTAAACCTTCGACATCCCTTGTCGCCTTTCGTCACGATGTTCCGTTTCTCAAAATCGGAGCAGGAACCTGTAAATTCTCGTAACCTGTCAGAAACCCTTGTCAACTCCGTTCACGATGTGGCAAAAATAAAGCCCCGTAAATTCCCTGCGGTAGAAATACGTTGCAAATTTATAGGGAATTTCCGAAGCTACCAAAAACAGCTTCTGAAGTGTTAAAATCTGAAAGTATCTGTATTCCAGTGGTTTAAGTTTGGTTAGTTTTTGTTATTCATGGTAGTTTAGGTATCTCTAAATACAACAGAGATCATCCGTGACATGATGGATGAGATACACTGGAATGCTCAACTTGTCACCATTATGGGAGCTAAAGGTGTGGGCAAATCTACACTCATCAAGCAGTATCTAAAGCATAATTATAGACTCGGTGACCGCCGCATACTCTATTGTTCGGCTGATACTGTAGATTTTTCTATGCGAACACTTGTGGGGTTGGCTGAGGAATTTTCTATTCGTGGTGGCGAACTGTTGGCAATTGATGAAATTCACAAGTACAAGTCTGGTACAACTGATTGGAGTCGTGAAATAAAAGAGATTCACGAATTGTACCCCGACTTAAAACTGATCGTCAGTGGGTCTTCCCTTCTGCGACTAAAGGAAGGAGATGCTGACCTGTCTCGTCGCGCTGTCAAATACACGATGCCAGGACTTTCATTCCGCGAATCACTTCGTTTCTATCATGGTTTGGAATTCAAGCGATGGGCATTGGAGGACATACTGGCTCATCCATACGATTTATGGCAAGAAGTTTCTTCGAAGTGCAAACCTGTTGTCCTTTTTAAGGAGTATTTGGAGAAAGGATACTATCCTTTCTTATTGGAGGGGGAAGGTGAATATTACACTAAGATTGAACAAGTGGTGAACTACATTATAGAAGCAGAGTTGCCCCAGATTTGTAAGGTCGATGTGGCTAATGTCAGGAAATTGCAGGCTCTCATTGCTCTTATCTGTAGTGAAGTTCCATTTGAACTAAATGCTAATAAGATAGCAGCTGCTATTGAAATTGGGCGTGACACAGTAGTGGAGTATTTGAAGTATCTTGGTGATGCAAAAGTTCTCAATCTGCTATATTCCGACAAGAAAAAGATTGGCAAACTTTCCAAACCAGACAAGGTCTATTTGGAAAATCCCAATATTCTTTACGCGTTGACACCCACAAAGGCAGAAATCGGGACACTACGTGAAACCTTTGCGATATGTAGCCTTTCAGAAAGCCATACTGTCGAATATGGCAAGGCACAAGGCGATTTCAAAGTTGATAGAATATACACTTTTGAGATAGGAGGACGCAGTAAGGGCTTTTCACAGATTGCTGGTGTGGAGAATTCCTACATCTTTGCCGATGACTGGGACATGCCTGATGGGGCAAAATTACCACTTTGGATGCTTGGATTCTTATATTGAAGCAGGAGTGTGCGTCATTAATTCTAAATTAACTCACGCATAATAATTTGTGTGAATCAATATGTATTTGCCTGATAATATCGGGGGCAGGTACGAGGGTGTGTCAAAATAAAAATGCCCTCTTGAAAATTTTTATAGTTTAAAACTTAAGAGAAAGAATAGTCCATATCAAAACCTTATTCAGGGCTAAGAAATGGACTTTTCTTTGTTGTTTTTGAGCAGGGTACTTACAGATAGTAAGTTGCCAATTCAGTTTTTTGCATTTTGACACACCCTCATGATATTTCTAAGTGTAAGTCTAGGTAGGAACGAATCTGTTTCTTCATGCTTCTATAATATTGCCCATGCTTGTTAGCAGGAAGGCCCTGCGACAATCCAAGCAAGCATATTGCTCTGTGATGACTGGTTCCGATTCCTGTTGGGTATGCCCAAAGACTTGATAGAGTCTCATCTGTCCATATGGGTGAGGGGTATCGTGCATAGCCCCAACGTGAAGCGGAAACATCCATCAGGCCATTGAAAACAAAATCGTAAAGACTCTCTTCTGTTATCAATTTGTCATTGAGAGATTTGCAGATGTCATGCACATCATTGACGTTAACCTTTGGCATCCTGTACCTTAGCCAACCCAAATCGACCCCAGCATGAGTGAAGAGGAAATCCTTTCCTTCTGTCTTTACCGTCATAGCCAGTTTGAACAAGGACAAGTTCTCACTGAAGATCTGATGAATCTCCTCATAGCGTCCTTTGTCTTTACGGCTACTGTTCATGTCCTTATCAAAGTAATGGATGTCGTGATTACCCAAAAGCAGAGTAACGCTTTCCATGTTGGCCCTTTTGAAATCAAGAATTTCCTTGAAATTTGTAAGGGCCTCGCTTGGCAGGATTTCCTCATAATATGTATATGGGTCCAAATAGTCTCCAAGGAAAATCATAGGTAAGTCAGGATACTTTCTTGTGGCTGATATCCAGAACAAACGGCCATGTATGTCTGGTACAATCAACAATATCGGTTTGTTATCTTTTTGTTTCATGTTCTTAACTTTTTATAGTTCAACGTACTTTCCTGCATCGAATCCGTTCAAAAGATGCTCATCATTGAAGACATATCCCAATTGGTTGCTGACAATTCTTGTATTGCCAATGGTAGCATCAATATTGGTATGGGAATGACCATATATCCACACGTCAATACGGCTATTGGCGATGAAATCACCAAGTTCTGTAGCGAAGGCACTGTTGATGATCGAGTCCAGATGCTGTGGTGCCACCACCTGCCGTGTAGGCAAGTGATGGGTAACCACAACAATTTTCTCAGCCGTACTCTCCACCACGCTCTTCCTGACGAAATCCAAGCAGAACTGGTGCAGTTGGTTATATTCATTCACTTGAATGAGCTTCCCTTTGTATTTGGTCTGACGAAAATCATTCAGCCCTTTCCAAACGAAATACTCATCCTGTGGGGAAATGTTCGACCACAACGTACTCAGGATGAAGTCTGTGTTATCAATCCGAACCACCTGATTCTGATAGATGCCCACATTGTCCTTGAACATCCATTTCCATTGCAAGCCACGCTCCATCACGTCGCAAAACTGGTAATACTCATGGTTGCCTGGGACTATCAGCACCTGACGGTAGTTGGCAGATGCCCATTTCCAAAATTTACTGAGTGGGGCAATAGAATTATTCAGATAGAACGTATCACCTGCCAGCACGAACACGTCTCCTGTTACAGGAAACTCATTATGCTTTATGTACCTGCTGTTCTCTGCAAACTCCATATGCAGGTCACTCATGTATTGTATCTTCATTGTTACTTTTCTTTACTTTGTTCAACTTACTTGTCAATGGTTCTCTTTACTAGCCCAAATGATACTGGAGCAAAGCCATTGTTGTCCACTCCCACATCATACTGGGTCGGATAGAGAAACTGAAGCCTCTCTGCGTCATTTCCTGTGTTATACCTTCGGGTATGGACATGACCGAACAGCTGCCATACGTCCTTGTATCCACCCTCAAAGCACAGAAAAGGAAAGTGGCACAGATAGATTCGTTGCTTGCCCACTTCGATGTGCATCTGCATGGCAACATGTTCAAAGCGGCTGATGAATCCTTGTCGAATGTTCTTCAAATCGTGGTTACCCATGATTAGATAAATCTTGCCATTCAGACGGTCGAGTATCTTTGTCCATTCTGCTGCGCCGCCCAGACAGAAATCGCCCAAGTGGAAAACTGTATCATCTTTACCTATCACGTTGTTCCAATTTGCTATCATTACTTCGTTCATCTGCTCTACGTCCTTGAAAGGACGATTGCAAAATCTGATGATGTTCGCATGATTGAAATGCGTATCTGATGTAAAGAACGTATGTTCTGCATTAAACTTGAAATTCATTTTCTTCTTTGTTTTATTCTCTCCATGCCCCAT
>OMWI01000085.1 GCA_900314715.1 uncultured Prevotellaceae bacterium
TTCCTGTGGCATTCCAGAATCCTCGCCCAGTCCTTTTCCGGTTCCTCGAAGAACGTGTAGCAGTTGACGTAGTACATGAGCATGATCCTGAACATGGTGGCCAGTCCCGAGAAACTCCAATTACGCTTGATCCTCTTCTGCATGACCATGATCAGCAGGTTGGCGATGAGCGTCACCCAGACCTGTATCTTGATGGCATTGGCGCTCTCCCCGTAGAAGTACCTCAGCGGGAAGTTCTGCTTGAGTTGCTTGAAGAGCAGCTCTATCTCCCATCTCTGGCGGTAGATCTCGATGATGTCCTCCACCTCCATCTCCATGTCGTTGGTCAGCAGCGAGACGAGCCTTGCCTTTTTCTTCCTGGTGTCCACGTATGTGATGATCCGCGCGTGGTGCTCGATGTCCTCCCCGCCCTTGACCTTCTTCCTGAAGATGACGTGCTGTATCCTGTATTGCATCAGCCCGTCCCCGTTCTGGTACATCGTGTCGCTGACGGTCTCGTAGGTGAGGTTCTTCTTCATCTTCGTGACGTAGACGACCCCGTTGCGGGTGAACTCCTCGAACTTGGCGTAGTCGATGTATGCCCGGTCGATGGCCAGGATGTCGCCCCCGTGGTAGTCGGAGGGGCGGAGCATGAAGCTGTCGTTCGTGGCTGCGGCCGTGAAGCGGATGTCGGAGGGGACGCCCTCGTTGGCATGTACGTTGGCGTGCATCTTCATGCCTCCCTTCTTCCTGCCCGTCTTCGGATGCCTGCCCACGCCCTTGAAGATGAGGTTGGAGAAGAGCGTGATGGTGGTGGAGTCGAGTATCTGCAGGCGGCTGAGCCACTTCGGCACCTGCCCCTTCCGGCTGTCCGAGGAAAGCTCTTCCTTGTAGGTGGAGTACAGGTCGCGGTACGCCGCCTCGAAGATGTGCTCGCTGCGGCAGGCGTTCGCGTCGGCGAGCGTGGAGCGGCGAGGCATCAGGCTGATGCCCAGGTGCGCCAGCTTGCGAGCCTCGGGGAACATCGAGTTCGTAATCTCGCGCAGGGAGTCGAAACGCTTGATGACCGCATAGAGCATGATGACCAGATGCTGCCAGGCGTCGAAGCGCTTGACGTAGCGCTCACCGCCCCTCTCGCGGCTGAAACGAAGGATTTTTGACTTGTCGAGCAAATTTAATAGCTGACCATACATCGGCTGTCCGAGAAAATGTGTACCTTTGTCCATGGTTATATTGTTTGATTGCAAAAACAAAGGTAACCAAAAAGGCTGAAAACCTAGCGAGGTCTTCAGCCTAATTTTTATTCTTGCTTAAAAAAGTTTTAGCGGACACTAATAGAATTTTATAGTTTTTGCAAAGACCTCCCCTATTTTTAGCTAAATACATTATTATCAACGAGTTGAATTATTCAAGACCTCATGTAAGACCTCCCGTAAGACCTCCCATAGACCTCCCGTAAGACCTCCCGTCGATGTTGTGTAAGTTCGCATAAAAATGTTCGATGTAGCTATATTCTGATACACTTGAAATGAGCGAGCAGAAGAAGAACAAACCGAAAATCAGGTCGGCAAGAGGGGAGGTCTATGGGAGGTCTTACATGAGGTCTTTCAAGCATTTCTGTTTTACAACTCCTTAATACTTAGTGGTTTATGAAAAACGACGGGAGGTCTTGGCGAAAATATGAAAAATGCGAATTCGATCATAGGAATCACAAAACTCTATGTAATTTCGCTTAAGTCGAAATCGTACATACCGATAGATTTAATTTCATATAAAGAACAATCGCAAGTGCTAAAACCAAAAGTACTTGCGATTCATTTTGTTGGGGTACTCGGACTCGAACCAAGAATGACAGGACCAGAATCTGTAGTGTTACCATTACACCATACCCCAAAATGTCACATCCTTAACATCCCACGATGTACGAATGCGGATGCAAAGGTACATCTTTTTTTTAAACTAACAATATTTTGATGTGTTTTTTTATAAAAAAAATCAAATTAACCTTTTCATTTACTTGTTTTTTAAATAAATCAATGTAACTTTGTAGCATATTATCTCACATTGACTGAATGGAACAAACAAAACAATTAGTTGAAGCTATTATTAAAGGCATTCAAGAGAAGAAAGGACAAGATATCATTATTGCGAATTTAGAAGGCATCGATGGTGCCGTTTGCAATTACTTTGTCATCTGCCAAGGAAACTCTCCCATGCAAGTAGAAGCCATTACCGAATCTATTGGCGACATCGTACTTTCGGATATGCATGACAAACCCATGCACGTCATCGGTCTTGGCGTGTCACAATGGGTGGCAATGGATTATGGAGATGTCATTGTTCATATCTTCGTACCAGAGTTACGTGCATTCTATGACATTGAAAATTTGTGGCAAGATGCAAAATTAACAAAAATACCCAACCTCGACTGATGTTTGGTACATCTTTTGATAGGTAAATACAGAAAGAAACAATTATATCATGAGCAACAATAACACCAATCAACCAGGCAACGACAAAGACCCGAAGATGCCGCGGTTTAATATGGGTTGGCTATATGGCCTCATTATCATCATGCTTGCCGTTGGATTCATCTTCAATGGCAATAATTCGATATTGTCGCCAGCATCCGGAAACGCGATGAACCAACCTACAAGTTACACGAAGTTTAAGGAATATGTTGATAAAGGATATGTCAACAATGTCGTGGTCAACAAGGATGAAAGCAAACTCAAGATGTTTGTGAGGGCGAAGAACATTCGTGACGTATTTAACATGTCTGCCCAGCAAACGGGAAAGAATCCTTATCTTACCATCGAATTCGGTTCTGTTGACGAACTTGAAAAGTATCTTACCGAAGTACAGACGGCAGGAAAAATCGTAGATTTCAGTTATGAAAACAACAAAGGAAGTGGACTTTTCGACATTATCCTCAGTTTTGGTCCTATTATCTTCCTCGTCATCATTTGGATTTACATGATGCGCCGAATGGGTGGCGGTGGCGTTGGTGGAAGCAGCGTGTTTAGCGTTGGAAAAAGCAAGGCCAAGATGTACGAGAAAGGCAACGACTTAGGCGTAACCTTCAAGGATGTAGCAGGACAAGCTGGTGCTAAGCAAGAGGTTCAAGAGATTGTGGATTTCTTGAAGAATCCCAAGAAATATACCGATTTAGGTGGAAAGATTCCAAAGGGAGCACTTCTCGTTGGTCCTCCGGGAACAGGAAAGACGTTATTGGCTAAAGCTGTAGCTGGAGAAGCAAGCGTACCGTTCTTCTCTATGAGCGGTTCCGATTTCGTGGAAATGTTCGTTGGTGTAGGAGCCAGTCGTGTACGCGACCTTTTCCGTCAAGCAAAGGAGAAATCACCATGTATTATCTTCATTGACGAAATAGATGCAGTAGGTCGTGCGCGTTCCAAAAATCCTTCTATGGGAGGCAATGATGAACGCGAAAACACGCTGAATGCTTTATTGACCGAGATGGATGGTTTCGGAACCAATAGTGGCGTGATTATCCTTGCAGCTACCAACCGCGTGGATATGCTCGACAAAGCATTGTTGCGTGCAGGACGTTTCGACCGTCAAATCAATGTTGACCTACCCGACCTCCCAGAGAGAAAAGAGATTTTCAAGGTACACCTAAAACCTGTCAAGACCGATGAAACGGTAGATATTGAGTTTCTCGCTCGTCAAACACCAGGTTTCTCTGGTGCCGATATTGCCAATGTATGTAATGAGGCGGCTCTTATTGCAGCTCGTAGGAATGCCGAGGCCGTTGGTAAGCAAGACTTCTTAGATGCAGTTGACCGTATCATTGGTGGTTTGGAAAAGAAAACGAAAGTGATGACTGCTGGTGAAAAGCGCGCCATAGCCCTTCACGAGGCAGGACACGCCACTATTTCATGGTTCTGCGAATTTGCCAATCCATTGGTAAAGGTTAGCATCGTTCCACGCGGACAAGCATTAGGAGCAGCTTGGTATCTTCCCGAAGAACGCCAAATCACTACCAAGGAACAAATGCTTGATGAGATGTGTGCTCTTTTAGGTGGACGTGCGGCTGAGGAATTGTTTACTGGTCACATATCTACAGGTGCCATGAACGATTTGGAACGTGCCACGAAGAGCGCGTATGGAATGATTGCATACGCCGGAATGAGCGAACGTCTTCCCAACATTTGTTATTACAACAACCAAGAATATCAGTTCCAACGCCCATATTCTGAAACGACGGCTAAAATCATGGACGATGAAGTATTGAAGATGATTAACGAGCAATATGATCGTGCAAAGAATATCCTTTCCGAACATAGAGAAGGACATAATGAATTGGCTGAGTTGCTCATCAAGAACGAGGTGATTTTCGCGGAAGATGTGGAACGTATCTTTGGTAAACGTCCTTGGATTAGTCGTTCTCAAGAAATCATCAACGAGAATGAGAAATTGGCAAATGCCGAGAGTCCTAAGTTGGAAGACATGCCAGAGGAAGTACGCAAGGCACAAGAGGAATACGAACAGAAACAAAAAACGGAAACAAAAGATGATGACGTGCAAAACAATAGTCTTCTTTGATTTTCAGTTCAAATAAAAACCATTAGCTATGAGCGACAAACAGAAAAACTTAATCATCCGTTCTATCAGTGGAGTCATTTTCTTGGCTATCATGATTGTCGGAATGGTATTTCGTCCCGATGCATTTATTTTCCTTTTCACATTGATTACGGGAATGACGATTTGGGAATACACAGGATTGGTCAACGAATTGGAAGACGTAACCATCAATCGGTTTATCTCAACCATTGCGGGAATGTATCTCTTTTTGGCGGTTGCTGCCATCAGAACGGGATACGTTGACAACTTCATCGTTTTCGTGCCATATATCCTTAGTATCGTTTATTTGTTTGTAAGCGAATTATATACCAAGAACAAAAACGCCATTCACGATTGGGCTTATACCATGTTGGCACAGATGTATATCGCCTTGCCATTCTCCCTCATCAACATATTGGCTTTCGAGGTTTCACCCGATGGAACTATGCATCAATTCGACAAGTTGTTGCCATTGAGCATTTTCATATTCCTTTGGGTAAACGACTCTGGCGCATATTGTAGTGGTTCATTGTTTGGCAAGCACAAACTATTTCCACGTATATCCCCAGGAAAGAGTTGGGAAGGAAGCATCGGTGGGGGCATCTTCGTTCTCATTGCCGCAGCTATCATCAGTCATTATGCCAATGATGGTGCCTCTGCTCACTCATTGAGCATGATTCAATGGATGGGATTAGGATTGACGGTTGTATTTTTCGGCACATGGGGCGACCTTGTGGAGAGTCTCTTCAAGCGCACGCTTGGCATTAAAGATAGCGGAAACATCATGCCTGGTCATGGTGGAATGCTCGATAGATTTGACTCTTCACTCATGGCGATACCTGCATCGGTGGTTTATCTTTATTCTATTACTTTGTTGTAGTGATATTGGGCTTAATGGGCTTAATGGGCTTAATGGTTATGGGCTTATATGAACTATCCTAAAACAAAAAAACATCATGAAAAAAATCATCTTACTATCATTGGCTATTCTATTATCGGCCAATATATTCGCCATTGACCCCGTTAAGCAATGGGGACAATTGCAAGTGAAAGGCGCGCAATTATGCGACCAACAAGGCAATCCCATTGTTTTGCGTGGCGTTAGCCTTGGCTGGCACAACATCTGGCCTCGATTCTACAACAAGAAAGTAATCAAGACGCTGAAAAACGATTGGAATGCCACAGTGATTCGTGCGGCAATGGGCGTCACTACCGTTGAAGACAATTATTTGGAGAATCCCACTTTTGCCCTACAATGTATTGAACCAGTCATCCAAGCTGCCATCAAGAACAACGTATATGTTATCATCGACTGGCACGCACATGAGATGCATACCCAAAAGGCAAAGGATTTCTTCGGTAAAATGGCACAAAAATACGGGAAATATCCTCACGTGATTTATGAACTTTATAACGAACCAGTTGAAGATTCTTGGGAAAGCCTGAAGCAATATGCTACTGAAATCATTACGGAGATTCGTCGTTATGACCCTGACAATATCATTCTCATG
>OMWI01000043.1 GCA_900314715.1 uncultured Prevotellaceae bacterium
CGAGGAAAGAGAATTGGTGAAGAAGAACAACGACTTCGCCTTGAACCTATTTCGTCAAGCACGAGACAAGGAAAGTCAGGTGCTTTCACCATTGAGTATCACTTACGCTTTGGGAATGCTCAACAACGGTGCGGCAGGGAAGACACAACAGGAAATCAACGATGTGTTGGGGTTTGGCAAAGCTGGCGCAGATGCCATCAATGCCTTCTGTCGGAAGATGTTGACTGAAAGTGGCAACTTAGATAAGGAGACAAAGGTGAAGATTGCCAACACCATCTACGTGAATAAGGATTATGAGTTGCAAGCACCCTTCGTGAAAAAGGCATACGACTATTATGATGCCACTCCCGAGACACGCGACTTCAACGACGGGAAGACGATGGACGTGATTAATCAATGGGCGAGCGACCATACCGAAGGGATGATTAAGGAAATACTCAACGAGGACAATTTCAATCCCTTTGCCGTCTCTTATCTCCTTAATGCCATTTATTTCAATGGAGAATGGACGTTTAAGTTCGACCCAGACAACACTCTCGAAGAACCGTTCAATGGCGGTAGCAACGTATTTATGATGTGGCAAAAGAGCAAACTCGACTATGCAGAAAACGACACGTATCAAGTGGTACATCTGCCATACGGCAACGGAGCATATCAGATGAGCGTGTTCCTACCGCAGAAAGGTAAGACCATTGAGGATGTGATAGAGCAGATGAAAGGAGACGAGAAGATGTTGCAGGGTAGAATTGCCGACGTTGACCTCAAGTTACCACGGATGAAGATAGAGACGCATATCGACCTCAAAGACATCATGTGCGCGTTGGGAATGCCGACGGCATTTGACAAATATCTTGCCGAGTTCCCTTATTTCTGCAATAATCCCTATTTCTATATCGGTAATATGAGACAGGTGGCGAAGATGGAAGTAGATGAAACGGGAACGGAAGCGGCAGCAGTCACTATCATTGAAGGGAAGGTAGGGGGATTGCCGAAGAAAGTTACCTTCCATGCCAACCGTCCCTTTGTGTATGTTATCAGCGAGAAATCATCGGGTATCATCTTCTTTATCGGACAATATATGGGCGATGCCAAGGCAGCTACGCCCAACCGCATAGCCGATTTGGAAGTACCATCCACAAAGGATGTGCCTCTATTTAATGTCAATGGTCAACGCATGGAAAAGCCCGTAGGTAAAGGATTGTATATTCAGCAAGGAAAGAAATATATCATAAAATAAGGGGAATTATTTGGATTCAAACCATTTTTGATGTATATTTGTGCCAACAATCACCGTTAAACCTAAAGGAAGATGAAGAAAAAGATATTGATTTTTATGTCCTGTTTGTTGGCTACATGTTATATCTATGCACAAACGAATGAACGCATATCCCGTGCGGAGGACATTACTACGGGATGGTATCGAGTGAAATGTACGGTGGCAGCGTCGAGTGAAGCGGCTTACGTGGGATGTTATTGGCTGAATGCCGAAAAGGAGTTTGAGCAAAACGCCAGTTCGCATTATCCCATCTTGTTGCAAACATCACCCTCCACACCTGCTGATGACGATGCCCTCTATTACATCAGGATAGAGAAAGACGGAACGTCAACATACGTACAATCCACCAACGGGCATTATGTGGAGAATCACGTTTTTTCAACCATCACACCATATAATGTCACATTCAGTTACAACAACAATGGTTTTGCGATAGGTCCAGGATGGCGAAACTGGCCAACACTGGGGAATATCATCGGCTTGCAAGCTGCCTCTGCGGGTAAGTATCTCTATGATATTTATCCCGTTAACCCTACGGATGCAGGGCTTGACGTGTGGCAAGTATTGATGACGGGTATTACGGAGAGTTCATCTCAAGCATACGACCATACGCAAGTTAGTTGCACAACGGCTGGAGCAAAGGGATTGACGAAAGTATATAACAAAGGTTATCTGTTCTTCCCACGAGGCACAATGCCTTTGCCAACCGACTTCACCGTCAGCAATGAAGCACCCGAAGTAATCATCAATGCCGAGAAGAAGACCATTACTCTCTTGTTCGACACAAGCGATGACGAACCCGTAAAAGAGTTTACCGCCTATCGGATAGTCAATGCCAATGGTAGGGGAGCCATCTATTACAGCCCTGATTATTCATCGGAGTTTGTTTGGTCAACGGGAAAGAACGATTCCAATACCGATGCGGAGAATTACCAATGGGTGTTTGTTAAGTCGGGTGATGGCGACTATTATATATATAATGTAGGTCGGCGGGCTTTCATTGAACCATCGTCATCGACGGGAAACTTCTCTGGTCAGACATGGGTGTTCACGCAAAATAAGGTAGGTGTAACGTTAACTTCGATGGGAGGAAACAACTATTCTTTGCGCACTACGAAAGGGAATGTATATATGTCGGTCAGCAATAGTTATACAGGACCACTCATTTCCTATTATGCCGCTGGCGATGGAGGTGTACCCTTCTATTTCGTGAAGGGAGAACCCGTAAGTGATGAGGTGAAAGACAACATCATCAATGGCAATCATTCATTGTTACCACGTGATGTGAGTGTAAAGCAAGGTTATCAGACGGTGGGAAGAAACAACGATAAGGCTCTATTGTTGCGAGTAGGAATCCCAGGCAATTTGCCAGGTGCATCGTTGGATAAAATCATCGTTGCGCTCAAAGATAACACCTTGGCAAATGTTGCATCGTTGAAAGTCTATCAAACCAACAACCAAGAGTTTTATGCGGAGGCTAATCCCACGTTAGTGGGTGAAGTAACTCCCACGGAAAATGTAACAGAGATTCCACTCAATGGCTATGTCTTGCAAAATGGTTCCAATTATCTTTGGTTGACGGCTTCTATCAAGGATGATGCTACGTTAGGCGACTATGTTGATGCCATACTTACACAAGTTGTTTATACCTTTGAAGGAACATCACAAACGCTTGACATTCCTACGACAATCGGCGACCCCAACGGCAAGGCGCAAATATTCAACATACAGAGTTTCGCCTACGTTCCCACCACCGACGGTTGCCGATTCTATCGTATTCCAGCCATGATTCTCGACAAGGAGGGAAACATCGTTGTGGCAAGCGATAGGCGTTATGGGAGTAATTCCGACTTAGGCAACCACAAGATTGACGTGAGCATTCGTCGTAGTGAAGACGGAGGTAAGACGTGGAGTAAACAAAACATCATTGCCGTGGGCGATGGGAAGACCACTTCCGACTTTGGCTATGGCGACCCAGCATTGGCACGTACCAAGAACGGAAGACTCATTTGTGTGATGGCGGCTGGTTCTACGATGTATTGGAACGGTATGCGAAATGCTGCTATTTGTCTGAGCGACGACAATGGTGTGACGTGGACAAAACCTCGCCAGTTATATACTTCCAATTTCACCGATGCGGTGAATGGCAAGACGAATGAGTTTGGATTCTATGGCAACTTCATCTCATCGGGTAAGGGTCTTACCACTTTTGATGGAACCGTTATGTTTACCAACAATTGTCTCACCTATGAAAACAAAACCTCCCCACAATGCTATATTCTTAGTTCGAAGGATGAAGGTGAGACGTGGACAATAGGACCTTCAAACGCTTACAAGGGATGCGATGAGTCGAAGTTGGAACAACTGAACGATGGAAGATTGATGGTCTCCGTGCGTCAGAGTGGTGATAGAGGATTTAATACAGGAACGGCAGATGCTTCCCAATGGAGTTCGCAATGGCGCAATAGTCAGATTACTGGAAATGCATGTAATGCAGACATTCTCTATTTCAGTCGTGCAACGGAGGGAAAGATGGATATTCTGCTCCATACCTATATCAAGTCGAGTTCGCGCGAAAACCTCACACTCGCTATGAGTATCGACCAAGGGTTGACTTGGCACGATGTTTTGAATATCCAACCAGGTGGTTCTTGCTATTCCACAATGATAAAACTTGCCAATGACGATTTGGCAATTCTTTACGAAGATGAGTCTTATTCCGTGGGGAATGGATATGCCTTGAATTTCGTAACTATCACTCGCGAACAGTTAGAAGCATTTGCCCGCCAGTTAGGGGCAGAGGATGAAGGCGATGCTTACCAACGAGCCATGCAATCCTTGCAAGATGGAGGAGTGTATATGATTTCCACTTCCTTTCTGAATGATAAGGAGACAAACGGTTCTTTTTATCTGAAAGCAGATGGAACGTTGACTGAAGATGAGAGCGAGGCAAAGTTTTTTACCTTTCAATGTAAGCCTATAGCCAATGGTTTTAAAGCGGCTGGGTGGAAAAGCGGTCAATTCACCAACCCCACCAATATCTCCACGAATACGCAATTCATTCGCAGGGATGCTCAAAACAGGAATGATTGGGAGGCACAAGTTATCTTGCAAGACGAAGAGACTGATCTTTACGCCATTCGTGCCACCAATGCACCAACCGAGAACACTTGGGGAGCCAATGCCTTTTGGACAACCGATGCGGAAGGACATGCTACTTACGACTTGAAAGGTGGTGAGCATTATATCTGGAAAATCGTCAAGGTAGGTAACACTCCTACCTTTGACGAAACACAAACTTATCGCATACGTAGTTGTGAGCAAGGCGGCTACTTAATCATCAACAACGATGGAAATCTTGGTGGTTATTATGCTGGATGGGATGTCTATGCGCAAGACTTCACCATCCAACCCGTAGCAAATGAGTTGGGTGCTTTTACCATCAAGGATGCTCATGCTAACCGATACATAGGAACACCTAACGATAAAGGTGAATGGAATATTAGCACGACGGCTTCCCCATGTAGAATCCAAAGAATAGAAGCAGATGGTAAGTCGGTTTATTATATTCAAGCCCCTTTTTCACATGGGTATGCTAACGCTTCTTTGCATTGTCTCGCTTATCCCGTTGAAGATATTGCTGGCGATTTTGGCGTGGTAAGCTATGCAAAGAATGGAAAAGAATGTCATTGGGATATTCTCACCACCGAGGAGGCACTTGCCTTAAACGTGAAGAATCCGTCTTCCGTAGATGAAAACCAAGATATTTTTATTTTTTCGCCAAGTGGTATTCGCTTGACAAAAATGCAACGTGGTTTCAACATCGTTCGTCAAAAAAACGGGCAAGTCATGAAATACATGATGAAATAAATAGAGATAATTTCATCAATCACAATCACTATTTTCGAGAACAATACGTTTGCGTGAGCCAAATATATGGTTTACGTGAGCTAAACATATCATTTACGTAAGCCAAACGATATGTTTGTGTTTTTCGTTAAACAGAGTTAATTTATTCAAGAAAATGATTGAGCAATGAAAAATAATACATATCTTTGCGATATCAAAATGATATCAACTATTTTAATGTAAAAAGGATATGGAAAAGAAGGAATTTACATTTCAGGGAACTGTTATTTACGGCTTTTTGATGCTGTTCATTAATCTTGCCGTGCTTATCTTGTCTTTTGCTGCCATCATCTATGGTATCATCATGATTGATGAAGGAACAGAAGGATTAGGTGGTATTATTCTAACGGCAGGAATCATCTTGTTGATAACTAATATTATCATGTGGTGCGGATTCTTGTTGCTTGAACCCAATGAGGCACGCGTGATTACGTGGTTCGGTAAGTATAGCGGAACGTTTACCGAAACGGGATTCTTTTGGATAAACCCATTTTATTCAAGCAAGAAATTGTCTTTGCGCGCACGCAACTTAGATGCCGCTCCCATCAAAGTAAACGACAAAACGGGAAACCCCGTGATGATTGGAATGGTGTTGGTGTGGAAGCTTCAAGATACATACAAGGCCATCTTTGAAATCGACTCGCAAACTATTGCCACCAATGCCAACGAACTTGGAAGCAATGTGAAAGGATTGATGAACGCATTGGAGAATTTCGTGAAGATTCAAGGTGATGCTGCCCTTCGACAAGTGGCTGGACTTTATGCGTATGATGAAGAAGATGCAAACGCTAAGGAATTGACATTGAGAAGTAGTGCGGAGGAAATCAACCTTGAACTTGAAAAGAAACTCAATGAGCGTTTGGCATTGGCAGGAATAGAGATTGTGGAAGCACGCATCAACTATTTGGCTTACGCACCCGAGATAGCCGCCGTGATGCTTCGTCGTCAACAAGCATCAGCTATCATTACGGCTCGTGAGAAAATCGTGGAAGGTGCCGTGTCGATGGTGAAGATGGCTCTCGATAAGTTGTCATCAGAGGAAATCGTAGAGTTGGATGATGACAAGAAAGCCGCTATGGTGAGCAACTTGCTCGTGGTGCTTTGTGGTGATGACTCTGCTCAACCAGTGGTGAATACGGGAACGTTGAATCATTAAGAATGCCGAAGAAGGAATCAAATACCAAAAGCTTCATCTTGCGCATTGACTCTGAGATGATGGATGCGATAGAAGCTTGGGCAGCCGACGAGTTTCGCTCGACGAATGGGCAATTGCAATGGATTATTGCGGAGGCTCTTCGAAAGGAGAAACGGTTGCCCAAGAAAAAGAAGGAACGGAAGGAGGAACCATGAAAATGAAATTTGTTAGAACTAAATCCACATGGAGAAACAGGCCGAGTGTGAAAGTACATCGTACGAAAGAAGGACTGGTGTTTGAAGTGATTTCAGCTGTTTTGATAGTGTTGCTTTGGGTGATTGCTGTTGTCTTGTTTCTCCATTCGCCAGAAAAGGTTCCTACGCATTTCGGTGCTGACTTGGAAACCAATGCGATAGGAAGTAAGAGTGTGCTATTAATCATGGCAGCGGTAGGTACGTTTACTACTATCTTGATGTTGGTATCTGCTTATTTCCCCCATAAGATGGTGAACATGCCATTCGAGGTGACCGATGTTCGCCAATATGCTCCCATCGTGCAAATGACACGTGTGCTTGCCATAGAAATTGCTTTGTTGTTTATCTCGATAGTCATTATGATGGGCGCATATTATAAAAGTGTCTTACCAAAGATTCTTTTACCCTGTATTTTTGTTCTCATAATAATAACGACCATTTATTATAGCGTGAAAGCTTACAAACTTAGAAAATCTGAAAGATGAAGAAATTGACATTGATATTGGGTATCTTGTTGTTTTCAACAATCACTTGGGCGCAAGGAATTGTAGGAACGTGGAACGGTGAACTAAATTTGGGAACCGTCAAATTGCCATTGGTATTTCATATCGGGGATAATGATTGTACGCTTGACTCTCCCAATCAAGGAGCAAAGGGTATCAAGGGAACGGTGAAGCATCTTTCTGCCGATTCCATCAACGTGGATTTCGAAACGTTGGGTGGTTCATACGTGGCAAAACTCGTCAATGGGAAGTTGAATGGCATCTTTTCCCAAATGGGGTATAAGTTGAAATTGGAATTGGAAAAAGGTGATTTGGTGCGCTTACGTCCTCAAACGCCGCAAGCTCCATACCCTTATCAAACCGAAGAAGTAGTGTTTACCAATGTGAAAGATACCGCTTCGTTGGCTGGAACACTCACTTATCCCGTGGGTTATCGTGCAGGAAAGAAAGTGCCCGTAGTGTTGATGATAACGGGAAGTGGAATGCAAAACCGCGACGAAGAACTCTTCGAGCATAAGCCATTTGCCGTGATTGCCGATTATTTAGCCCGTCATGGTATTGCTTCGTTGCGTTATGATGATAGACAAGTGGGTGGTTCTACGGGCAATATATCAGATGCTACTTCGGAAGATTTCAAACGAGACGCAACTGAAGGCGTGAAGTATCTTAGAGGTTTGAAGAAGTTTAATAAGGTAGGTGTTATCGGTCATAGCGAAGGAGGAATGATAGCCTTTATGCTTGCTCAGGATAAAGTGCCCGATTTCATCGTGACATTGGCTGGAACGGGTATTCAAGGAGATAGTATTTTAACGGAACAAACCAATTTTATCCTACGTCAACAAGGAAAACCTGCAAACATGACCGTAAAGCAAATGCATTTGACCATGTTGATGATGGAAACATCTCCATGGTACGACTTCTTCGTGTCGTATGATCCCAAGGAAGCCATACAACATGTGACATGTCCTGCATTTGTGTTGAATGGAAGCAAGGATTCACAAGTAATTGCGGAAAGTAATCTATCCGCCATTCGAAAATACTTGCCTTCACATAAGAAGAATAAAATCAAGGAATATCCAGGATTAAATCATCTCTTCCAACCCTGTAAGACGGGAGCCGTGGATGAATACGGGACTATAGAACAGACGATTTCGGAAGAAGTGCTTGCCGATATTGCGGAGTGGATAGGAACCCTATGAGTTGAGGGAAATAATCTCCAAATCGTCTGGCACAAATACATTTCCGTGGAAAAACTCAGAAGCCTCGGCCGTATAATCTTGCTTTCGTGTTAAGATGGTCTTATCTTCCGTGTGATAGAGAATCAAGTTGCTAACGCCCAATTCCTCTGCGAGTTGGGCGGCATCTTTTACGGTGGAATGATGCTTTTCGTAAGGTTTGAAAACATCACGGTCGGCATATTTGCAAAATGCCTCGCTCATCAACCAATTGGCATGCTCCACCAAAGAACGATTATGCTCATTATAAGGTTCATCACCCAAACAGACAAGTCGTTGTCCATCAGCCAACCAAGCTGTAAAACCGAATTGCTTTTCTTTCGTGCTGAGGATGTCGAAACATTGAAAACGTATGTCGCCAACATGAAAGACGTCGCGATCATGAAGTTCTTTGAAAAGCACGGAAACACCAATTTGATTGACAAGTTTCTGAGGAAGCATGTCACGCATCATGTTTTGGATAACCCGAATCACTTTATCATGTCCATAAACGCGAATGATACCTTGACAAATACCCTTTGCCTTTTGTTGGAGAAACATGCGAATCACCCATAGAGCACCGATGATATGGTCGGTATGTGCATGTGTGACGAACATGTCATGGATTTCTCCTATGGCAATATTAGCTTCTCTTAATTGGCGAAGAATGCCATTTCCGCCACCAGCGTCAACGAGAAGGGTGGTGTTCTCATCGCGCAAGGCGAAACATGTGTTGTAGCAATGCGTAACCAATGCATTACCAGTTCCAAGGATGATGATTTCAGATTTCATACGGCAAAGATAGTTCATAATTTTTAGTTGTACAAGTTATTTTGTACCGTTTCAGTTAAATTTTCATCATTCACTTTTTATTATTGTCAGAAAAGCATTATCTTTGTCACACATATTTAATATAATCACCAATTTTAATATACGTACCATGGAAGAACTGAAAAACGAACAATTGGTAATTAAGATTGCCGAAATGGGAGCAGAGTTGCAAAGTATCAAGGATGCGCAGGGTAGAGAATATCTTTGGCAAGCCGACGCAAAATATTGGCCCCGCCATTCACCATTGTTGTTTCCCATCGTGTGTGGCTTATGGGAAGATAAATACCATATTGACGGATACGCCTTTGGAATGTTACGCCACGGATTTGCCCGGGATACGGAGTTTACCTTGATTTCCAAGACAGACAACAAGGTGACTTTTGCCATTCACGATACCCCAGAGACGCATCGTAATTATCCTTTCCGTTTCAATTTGGCTGTTACGTATCGGTTGGAAGAAAACAAGATACACGTGATTTGGCATGTGGAGAATACGGATAACAATGAGATTCATTTCCAAATTGGTGGTCATCCTGCCTTTTATCTACCTGATGTGGTGGAAGGAGAACCGATGCACGGAGTAATCAAGTTTGATAACGAAGGAGAAATCGAACGCTTGAAGGGTAACGTGGGTGGTTGTATTCGTCCAGGCAGATTCCGTTTGGATACGGATAATGGCTATTGGACATTTAATGAAAAGAGTTTTGAAGAGGATGCTGTTATCATAGACAAGGGACAAGTAAGGGAAGTGGCTTTACTTGATAAGGAACGAAAACCCGTAGTGACGGTTAATTTCAAGTCGCCAGCTGTTGGCATTTGGAGTCCATTCGGTAAAAATGCACCCTTTGTTTGTATAGAACCGTGGTATGGAATCCACGACAAGGTTGAGTACAATGGTGAGTTTAAGGATAAGTATTTGATGAACCATCTACAACCAGGTGCGTCGTTTATGGCACAATATTCCATCAAAATTGGTTGATGTTTGTTCGAAAGAAAGAGCAAATAGACCTTGTTTGAAGGGAATTGAAAAGAAATCTTTCAAAAGTTTTGGCCAATTGAAAAGATTATATTACCTTTGCAGCCGAATTCTTTGAAAGTGTTGGCGGGATAGCTCAGTTGGTTAGAGCGTCGGATTCATAATCCGGAGGTCGAGGGTTCGGGTCCCTCTCCCGCTACATCAGATTTTTGGGAGTTACGAATCTCTTCGTAACTCCTTTTATTTGTCCTTTCTACAAGTATTTTTCTATGTTTTTTGCATATTTGTTAAAATGTGTCACATTCTTAAAAAATGTTTAAATGAGTAATAAGAATGTAGTTTTATTTGTAGGTAATCTAAAAATATTGTACTTTTGCACCAAATTTGGTAGTAGAATATTAATAACAACACTCAAATAATAGGAGAGTAAAGAGATGAAACAGAAAGTTTATACAAAGCCAATGATGGAAGAAGTTGAGGTTAAGGCATTTGCTTTTTGTAATGCAGATAGCCAACCTTGTCCTGGAGAACACCAGATTGGTGAAGGTCCTGGTTTACCAGAAGAGGATGACAACAACATCTTCAAGGGAAGAACTGGCGGCACAAATCTTTGGGAGGACTAATAGGTCTATAAGAAGAGACCATTTTTGGAACTCGTTAGCCTATGCAAATCGTCCATCCAACGATTACGATTGCTGACAACTTTTTAGGTAAACCCCATAGACATGACGGAGAACAATACCGTCTGTCGAATTATATTATACAACAGCCCGTTGCTGACGGGTTGTTGCTTTATAATGTCTTGACTCGTTGTCTTCTTCTTTTGGATAAGGAAGAGGCAAAGCGAATAACCGAATTGGATGAATTGATAGAGAGATGGTTTTTGGTGCCCCTTTCACATGATGACCGAAAATTGTGCCATCAATTGAAATCCGTAGCAAGAATGGTTTCCACTTCTCCCCACAAATACATCAATAGATTTACGATTCTTACAACGACTGATTGCAATGCTCGATGCTATTATTGCTATCAGAAAGGACGTTCGCGCCTATTCATGTCGATAGATACGGCTCGTCGAGTGGCAGACTTTATCATCAAGCATCGACCATCAGAAGAAAAGGTTAAGTTGAATTGGTTTGGTGGAGAACCATTATACAATCATCAAGTCATGGATGTGATATGCGAGATTCTTTCCGAAAAGGGATTGGATTTCGAGTCAACCATGGTGAGTAATGGTTATTTGTTTGACAATGAATTGATTGTTAAGTCAGTTCAGTTATGGCATTTGAAATCCGTTCAGATAACGATTGACGGAACCAAGGAAACGTACAATCGCGCCAAAGCTTTTATTTATCGTGATGTGGATGCTTATGAAAGAGTGCTCCACAATATTGAATGCCTTCTGAATGCCAATATCAAGGTAGATATTCGCATGAATGTCACATTACGAAACATGGATGATGTAGAGCGATTGGTGGAAGAATTGGGAAAGCGATTTGGACAAAACAAGTTGCTTAGGGCATATACACATGCGCTCTATGATTATCATCATGGTCAAACTTCCATGTACGAGAAAACTGATGACGCTCAAATGCAATTGCTCAAGCGAAGGGTGATGTTGTACGACCGATTGGAGGAATTAGGATTGATTCGTCCGAGTACTATTCCCGATAAATTGACCTTGCACAAGTGTATGGCTGACAGTGCCCATGACGTATTGATTACTCCAGATGGAAAGTTGGGTAGATGTGAGCAACAAACCGATGAACATCTTTATGGACATATTGATTCTGATGATATTGACAAGGTGGAATATGATAGTTATTTAGAACCACTTGCCGAATCAGAATCATGTACTACATGTCCTTATTATCCCGATTGCATTCGTTTGAAAGTGTGTGCCAATAACATGGAATGCACTGCTGCCAATAGAAAGGAACACATCATTGACATGAAAAGGTCGATGTTATACCAATACGAATTGTACAAGTACAAGAAAAACAAATAATGGTTGGAAATAATGAAACTCAATTATCAAATCATATTGCAAGAACTGGGCGAAACGATTGTGGCGGTCATCAAAGACAATGAAACGCAACAAGTGGTTCATGCTTATAAGATGAACGAAACGGGAGCCTTTATCATCAATCAAATCAATGCAGGTTTGGACGAGACGACTATCGTCAAGCGCATGTCAGAGGAGTTTGCCGTTTCTTCGGATTTAGCTGAACAAGAGGTGCATGAGTTTATCGACATGCTCAAAAACAAGGGGATTATTGCAGGGGAATAATGTTTCTTTCCGTTAAATAATCTATATATCGGTGTGCTGTTCCGTTATTTTTCTGTAACTTTGGCTTCACCAAAGTTGCTACGTCTCGGAAAAGTCCAAATAAATTTGGCTTTTCACTTGACTTTGTGTAACTTTGCCGATTAAATGAGGAGAAAAACATTCATAATGTTATTATTGTTTGCCGTTATTTTTTTAATGGCAAATGCTTCTGTACCCATGTTTCCTAAAAAGAAGGTGGTGAAAAAGGGTGCTGAAGCAACCCTTGTGAATGATAGTCTACCCGTTGATTCTTCTATTTCTGACAGCTTGCCAAACGATTCTTTGGTAATAGACGAATTGGCTATAGATACCACGAAGATGGATTCCTTGCAATTGGCAATTTATCATCATAACAAGGCCATAGACGATTCCATCATGAGAGATTCGATGTATAGGCAGAAGAAAAACGGACTTGAAGCTCCCGTAGAATATACTGCATCCGATTCCATCGTGTATTTGGCTGGTTCCAATACTGCATATCTATATGGTTCTACGAATGTGAAGTACGAGAACATGGATCTCAAAAGCGAGAAGGTTTACATGAGTCTTGATAGCAATTTGGTTCATGCAACGGGAATCGCTGATTCGTTAGAAGCTAAAGGACTATCGGGAACGCCTGTGTTCCAAATGGGAAATGATACCTATGAAAATGATACGATAGCCTTTAATTTCAAGACGAAGAAAGGTTTGATTAACAATGTCTACACCCAACAAGAAGATGGATTCTTGACGAGTGAAGTTGCCAAGAGAAACGACAATGGTGAGATTTTCTTGCAACATGGTAGATATACTACTTGCGATGAAGAACATCCAGATTTCTATATTGCACTTTCACGTGCGAAGGTTCGACCGGGTAAAGACGTAGTGTTCGGACCTGCTTATTTAGTTGTCGCTGACGTTCCTTTACCATTGGCTATCCCATACGGTTTCTTCCCCTTTACCAAGAGTTATAGTAGTGGTTTTATTATGCCTACGTATGGTGATGAAAGCAGTAGGGGATTCTATTTGCGTGATGGAGGATATTATTTCGCGATGAGTGATAAGTGGGACTTAAAGCTATTAGGCGAGATTTATACTAAAGGTTCATGGGGATTGTCAGCCGCAAGCAATTATCGTAAAAGATACAAATTTAGCGGTAACCTTCTCCTCAGTTATCAAGATACGAAGACTGGAGATAAGGGAATGCCAGACTTCTCGCGCGAAGAAAGTTTTAAGTTGATATGGAGTCATCAACAAGATCCCAAATCCAATCCTTTCAGCACTTTATCGGCAAGGGTTAATTTCGCTTCACAGAACTATGAGCAGAACAACATCAATAGTATGTACAATCCGCAAGCGAGGACACAGAGTACGCGTACGTCTTCCGTGAGTTGGAACGTGAGATTTTCCAATCTTGGATTGTCGTTAAGTTCTACCGCAAACTTATATCAGAATATGCGCGACTCCAGTATATCTGTGCTCTTGCCTGATTTAAATATCTCATTAAGTCGTATATACCCGTTTAAGCGAAAGCATTTGGTGGGAAATGAACGATGGTATGAGAAAATCTCCATACAATATACGGGACAAATAAGAAATTCCATTAACACCAAGGAAGATAAGCTTTTTCACTCGAACTTAATCAAGGATTGGCAAAATGGAATGTCACATTCCATTCCTATTTCTGGTAATTTCACGGTGCTCAACTACCTGAATCTGACTCCAACTTTTAATTTTGTCGATCGCATGTACACCAATAAAATCACGCGACGGTGGAATCCTAATACGCAGAGAGAAGAGATGGCTGATACCTTGTATGGCTTTTATAACGTTTATAACTGGGATATTTCATTATCAGCTTCAACTACGTTGTACGGAAACTTTATTCCCAACAGAAAGTTGTTTGGCGATAAGGTTGAACGAATCCGCCATGTCTTCACACCCAAGATTACTTTCACTTATGCGCCAGATTTCAGTGCCGACAAATATGGATTTTATGATACGTATCTAAAGACTGATGAAGATGGTTCTGTTTCCTTGGTTCAGTATTCACCTTTTCAAAACTCTTTGTTTGGGTTACCAGGACCAGGAAAGAGTGGACGTATCACGTTTGACGTAGATAACAATATCGAGATGAAAATCAAGAGTGACAAGGATTCTACTGGCGTGAAGAAAATCAGTATCATTGACGGATTGGGTGCGAATCTCTCGTACAATATGTCTGATAAGCTTAGACCATGGAGTAATTTGACCATGCGTATTCGCTTGAAATGGTGGAAGAGTTATACGTTTAATCTAAACGCAGTGTTTAACACCTACGCATACGATCTTGACGCGAAGGGAAGACCATATATAGGAACGCATACGGAATGGAGTCGTGGTAGGTTTGGACGTTTCCAAGGTATGTCGCAAAACTTTTCTTTCACCCTTACACCCGATAAAATCAAGAAATGGTTTGGTGGCGGTAGCGACGATGATGACAAGAAGAAAAACAACAAGGATGATGACGAAGGTATCGACACTGATTTGGAAAGCAACATCGATGACGTGATGGTGAAAGGACAACGTGGCGCAAGCAAGAAGAATAGCGACAAGGTTGAAACTGATGACGATGGTTACATGAAATTCTCCATGCCGTGGTCATTGACTTTCGGATACGGTATTAACATGCATGAGAATACTTCTGGAAGATTCAATACCAAGACGATGCGTTATCCTTATAAGTTCTCGCAAACGCTCAATGTTACCGGAAACATTCGTATCAGCGATGGTTGGGATATTCGCTTTTCCAGTGGTTATGATTTTGAAAACAAGGCTATTTGTATGACTACCGCAACCTTGCAACGCGACTTGCATTGCTTTAACATGAGTTGTACGGTAGTGTTAGCACCCTATACCAGTTACAACTTTTCTTTCCGATGCAATGCAAGCACGCTTACCGATGCGCTTAAATATGATAAGCGCAGCGGATATAGCAATGCCGTGCAATGGTATTGATGAAAAAGTAAAGTGTTAGGATTTGAGTAATTCCCTTAATTGGTCTTCTTCACCTACCACCCAGATAATGTCGCCAGCAACAAACTCGCGCAAGGGGTTGATCATGGTTAGGTTTTTCTGTCCTTCTTCCACACCTACCACCATGCAATTATATCGGTCACGAATGCCACTTTCTTTCAAGGTCTTTCCGATAAACTCACTATCGTTGTTCAAAATCATCTTTTTCAGATGCATCTGGCGTTTTTCGATTTCTGGGTCTTCGGCTATTAATTCAGAACGAAGGGCATTTCCGAATTGATTCAATTGTTCGTCGTTTCCAATGGCTTGAATACGGTCGCCAGGGAAGATAACGGTGTTTCCCGTTGGGATGTTCAGACGTTGAGCACCACGCAAGATACTGCTCACGTGCACGCCGAAACGGTTTCCAATTTTCAATTCTGCCAATTTCTTTCCTGCCCATGAAGAGTCTTCGGGTACGTCAATCTCGCTGATGTGAATGTCTCGGTCGAGCAATCTTCCTTCAAACAGAGGCTTCTTTCTGCCATGTATTTGTTCTTCGATGTCACGTGAACGTAGGTTCTGGATAAACATACGTTCCAAGGAGATACTATGCATTTTCAACGAGCGCGACATCACCATACCCATGATAGCCACAATTGCTATGGTAATCATGACTGCGTTGGTGAATTGGGTGAGGTAATTGCAGATATAGAAGATGAATGCTGCTGCAATAGCCGCTCTCGCCAATATCGTGAAGATAATGGGAAGCCGATTCATGCGATTTTGAGTCCACAACGAACGCACCTCCGGACTTTTGTTTTTCTTCATCACCATGGCACGTAGGAACGGGGAGATAAATGCAACGGTCAATAATCCCGTAATGGCATTTGCCAACCATTGCAAATTATCGTTAGGTATCAGTTTCAACATGAATGGATGGAAAAACGATAGCATCAGCGTAATGACGGAAATCGTGAGGATGGAGTAAATCACCGTAAATATGGCGAGTTGCTTAAAGAGCGACTTCCATTCATTTTGTTCCTTTACGGTCGATTCTCTTGTTCCTCCTAAGTGGTCCAATCTGCGCAACCATTTCTTGGGCAGTCTTTTCTCCAATGCATAATAACAGGGTTCTGCGGCTTTAATCATGTATGGAGTGAGGAATGTCGTGATAACGGAAACGGCCACCACTACGGGATACAAGAAATCGCTGATGACGTTTAATGACAATCCCAATGAGGCGATGATAAACGCGAACTCACCAATCTGTGCCATGGAGAAACCACATCGCATAGCTGTCTTCAACGACTGACCGCTCAACATGAATCCGCATGTGCCGAAAATGGTTTGTCCCAATATGATGGTAATGATAATCAATACGATAGGAAGGGCATAGTCTACCAAGATGACAGGGTCAACCAACATGCCGACTGACACGAAGAAGATAGCACCGAACAGGTTTTTTACTGGTTCTACCAATCGGATAATCTTATCTGCCTCAATGGTTTCTGCCAAGATGCTACCCATGACGAATGCACCAAAAGCACTACTAAATCCCACTTTCGTGGAAATAACCGCCATCAAGCAACACAATCCCAATGCCACGATGAGCAATGTCTCATTGTTCATCAATTTCCTGCATTTTCGCAAGAATATCGGCACGAGGAAAATACCAACAACAAACCATAGAATTAGGAAGAAGCCTATCATGATGAAGCTCGACAACATCTGACCGCCATTGGGACTGTTACCTTCGGCAATGGCAGACAGCAATACCATCATGACAATGGCAAGAATGTCTTCCAAAATAAGCACGCTCATCACCAGTCCGGCAAATTTCTGTTGACGTAATCCCAATTCGTCAAATGCCTTATATATAATGGTGGTAGACGACATGGCGAGCATACCGCCTAAGAAGATACTGTCCATATCGCTCCATCCGAATGCGTGGGCAACCCAAAGGCCTAACACAATCATCGAAAAGATGATGGTCGATACGGCAATGATGGGCGACATACCCATCTTGATGATTTTCTTGAATGAGAAATCCAGTCCCAATGAGAACAAGAGGAACATGACGCCTATGTCTGCCCAAATCTGGATGTTGTCTTTATCTATCACAGACATGGTATATGGCATGTGTGGCGACACGACGAATCCTGCCACTATATAACCTAATACCAAAGGTTGGTTCAGCTTCTTGAATACTAATGTAACTATCCCAGCTACAACGAGTATCAGGGCCAGGTCATTGATGAGACTGGGTAATTCACTCATTTTTATCTATCTATTTTTATCTGTCAATCTTCGTAGCCAGCTGTTATCTGACAAATTTTCGTGATTACTTGCACGGCTTTCTCCATTACTTGAATGGAAATAAATTCGTAAGGACCGTGGAAATTCACGCCTCCTGCAAAGATATTGGGACAAGGCAATCCCTTAAACGACAATTGTGCGCCATCTGTTCCGCCACGTATGGGTTCTACTTTCGGAGTTACTCCACATTCTTGCATGGCTTTCAATACGATGTCAATCACGTGCATGTTCGGGTCAATCTTTTCCTTCATGTTGTAGTATTGATCCTTGATGTCAGCCGAAATCATGTTATCACCGTATTTCTCTTGCATCTGTCTTACGCATTTCTCAATGAAGTCCTTGCGGTCTTCGAAACGCTCTCTGTCGTGGTCGCGAATGATGTAACTGAGCGTGGCTTTCTCGATGTTGGAATTAATGCCTAACAGGTGATAGAATCCCTCATATCCTTCGGTGGTTTCGGGTGTCTCGTCGTTGGGAAGCATCGTGATAAACTCGGCTGCCAATTTGTTGGCATTCACCATCTTGCCCTTCGCATATCCAGGATGTACGCTCACACCCTTGATGTGAATCTTGGCACTTGCGGCATTGAAGTTCTCAAACTCTAAGTCACCAATATCGCCTCCATCCATCGTATAAGCCCAGTCACAACCGAATTTCTCCACGTCGAAATGGTGTGCGCCCATACCGATTTCCTCATCTGGATTGAAGGCAATCCTGATTTTACCGTGTTTGATTTCATCGTGGTCGCGCAACCAACACATGGCTTGCATGATTTCGGCAATACCAGCCTTGTCGTCAGCACCGAGCAAAGTGGTTCCGTCTGTTACGATAAGGTCTTCACCTATGTGTGCTTTCAGTTCTGGGAATTTAATGGGCGATGAGACGATACCCTCGCTGAGTGTGATGTCACCACCGTCATAATTCTTTACGATGCGTGGTTTGATGTTCGCCCCGCTGCAATCGGGACTTGTATCGTAATGCGAGATAAATCCTATCGTTGGTGTCTTTTTCTTGGTGTTTGCCTTCAGCGTTGCGTAGATATAGCCTTTCTCGTCCATTTCCACGTCGCTTAATCCCTCGTTTTCCAGTTCTTCTTTCAGGTATTTGGCAAAGATTAATTGCTTAGGCGTACTGGGTACGCTTTCTGATTCCTCACTTGATTGTGTGTCGAATTTCGTGTAATTTAAAAACCGTTCGGTAATATCCATATTATTAATTGATGATTTGTCTTTGCAAACTTACATAAAATTTTTGAATTATCTTCATCTTCGTGGAAAAATAAGAGTTTTTCACTGAAAATGTTTGGTAAGTATGCGAATTTGTTCTTATCTTTGCGGTGAGCTTAAACAAAAGAGGATGGAAGAATTGAAATACCATTACAAATATCCGCATCCGAACGTCACTACCGATTGCGTGATTTTCGGATATGATGGCAACCGATTGAAGGTGTTGCTGATAGAGCGAGGCATTGAGCCATACAAAGGATGTTGGGCTTTTCCAGGCGGATTCCTGAATATGGATGAACCTGCTGAAACGGGAGCCAAACGGGAGTTGTTTGAGGAAACGGGATTGACTACTGCTTCCGTGCGACAATTCCATGCTTTCTCTGCACCCGACCGCGATCCTCGTGAGCGTGTAATCACCATTGCCTTTTACGCGTTGGTGCGCATCAGTGAAGTCAAGGGTGGCGACGATGCTGCCAAAGCGGAATGGTTTGCGCTCGATGAGATTCCTCCTTTGGCATTCGACCATGAATTGATGTTGCAATTGGCAATCAAGGCGTTACGACGGGATATTTGTTTTGAACCTATCGTATGTGACTTATTGCCTGATACGTATACCATGAGTCAATTGCAAAGTTTTTATGAGTTGATTCTCGATAAGAAAATCGACCCTTTTATATTTCAGGAAATGTTACGAGAAATGAACATTACAATTAAATGAAAACGATATGAAAACTAAATTTTTATTCTTGACAATTTTGTGCTTGTTCTCTATGATGGTTCAAGCTAACGATGGTGTGGTATTTGTACAAGGAAATCAATTGGTGCCGTTGAAGGAAACGGATATCAGCGTAGCTAAGGAAGTGCTTACCATTAGCATTGGCGATGATGGCTATGCGAAAGTTGACGTACAATATGAGTTCATGAACCACGGAAAGGCCAAGACGGTGGAAATGGGATTTGAGGCAGAGGCTCCCTATAATGATGAGGCTCAAATGAATAAGGAAGGAAAGCATCCTTACATATACGACTTCACGGTGACGATGAACGATAAGCCTTTGACTTACAAGAATTCGGTGATTCTATCCTATGGTGAGGATAACATGAATTTCGAACCGCTTGACTTGAAAAAGTGGAAAGTGGCTGATGATATTGGCTTGCATCTCGTCAGGTATTCTAAGACCGATAGCATCATGCCGTTTGCCTACGCTTATTATTTCACGGCTCATTTTAAGGAAGGTCTCAACAAGGTGCATCACACCTATCGCTATCGTTTGTCGTATGGAGTGGGGCGCACCTTCGAAGTTCCTTATTGGCTGAAGCCTGCCATGCGTTGGGCAAATCGTCAGATAGACGATTTTACGTTACTTATCAAGGCGGAGAAAACGGCAAAGCATTTTTGCTTCTCTGACTCTCTCTTTGCTGCCGCTCCATTCAAGGTGGTCGATGGAATGGGCAAGATGCGTAAGGTGGTAAGACCTTACGATGGCGAATACTTTGAAGTGGCTTTGCGTAATGGTACGCTTGAATGGCACGCGAAGAATTTCGTGCCACGTGCGAACTTGATGATTAGTGCAGCCGATTTGTTGTCAAGTTTTAGCGAATCAGAAAAATTGGGTACTTTCTACGACCGTAGCGACAAGTATCGTATGTGGTCGTTCGACGGGAAAAAGAAAGATGGTCGCATCTTACGAAACCTCCCGTATGCCAACCGTGGCTACGTGTTCAAGGACAAGTGGTTGAATGACTATTTCAATCAACTATGGTGGTATATGCCCGATCCAACGTGGCAAGCATCTTCATCTGATTTCACGCCCCGCGAGTGGAAATTGATTCGTGAGGGGTCAAAGAGCAAGAAGAAAGTGAGAAGAAGGAAGAGTGTTCGAAAGTGATACTTTACGAATATATATGGTGTTTATCAAGCGTAAACATAGTGTTTAGCCGATGCAAACACTATGTTTAGCTCACCTAAACATGATCTTCAAAGACGTATCCAAAACCAGTGCGGCTGGCGATATTTTGAGCGTATTTTCCTAACTTCTTTCGTAGACGGGTGATGTTGACATTGACGGTACGGTCGGTAACGATGACGCCAGCCCATATTGTATCCATCAGTTGCTGGCGTGAGAGTACTTTCCCGCGGTTGGATAAAAGTAGGTGGAGAAGTTCAAATTCTGTTCTTGTAAGGTTAACGGGATTACCGTCGATGGTTGCCGTCTTCTTGTCGAGGTTCAGTTGCAGGCCTTCATAACTAAGTAGATGCTTGCCCAGACGGGCTTCAACAATATTCATCACATAGTCGCCGATTTTCTCGCAATCGGCGACTATGTCGTTATAGAGTGTGCCAAGAGTGTAGGAATACTGATGTGAGTTAACACCCATAACGGTCTCGCTCTTGAGTTGGTTGCGAAGTTCATTGATGTCGCTTTCAATGGAGAGTGAATCAGTAAGGGAGAGGTCCTTACGTCTACCACTCACCACGACAATCATTTGTACTAAAGCCTCGTTCACCAATCTAAGCATATCGTGAAGTTTTGTGTGTTGTTCGGGTGTAAAGTTCTCTCTGTTTTGGTGCAGATGGTTGACCGAACGGGCAATCTTATAACACGCGTCGCCTATAGATTCCAACTCTCCAATCTGACGGAGCATGATGCGTATCTTATCCTTTGTGTCATCCGAAAGATGTTCATTGCCAACCAGTTCAAGGTATTTTGCAATCTCTATCTCCATGTTGTCTGCTATGGTCTCATAGCGTTCGATACGTACAAATTGACTTTCAAACTCCTTTTTGTCTTTCTCGTCTATGAGTACGCATACAATTCCAAACATACGGTGCATACGTTCGGCAAAATGCACGACTTCTTTCTGTGCCTGAAGTACGGCAATCTCAGGTGTTTGTATCACACCGCTACTGATGAAGTGCAACGTGGTTGGCTGTTTTGCCTTCGCTTTGCTTTCGGGTAGTAGCTTACAAACGAGTTGTTCCATCTGGGGAATAAAACCTATGAGCAGAGCTGTATTAAGGATGTTGAAACAAGTGTGGAACATGGCAAGTACGACAGGTATTCGCTCTGTTTGTCCCATCATAGAAGGATTGTAACCAACAATTCCACACACCATATTGACAAAGGGATAGAACACAGCAAGCACCCAGATGACACCAAAGACGTTGAACAATAAGTGCGCCAATGCAGCCCGTCGCGCTTCTGTGCCTGCACCAAGGGCAGCGAGATTAGCCGTTGCCGTAGTGCCGATATTCTCACCCATCACCAAGGCAATACCCATATAGATGGGTAGTACGCCCGTAGAACAGAGGAGGATGGTGATAGCCATCACTGCTGCCGACGATTGTACCACGCAGGTGATGATGGTTCCTGCTGTCAGAAATGCAAGGATAGTGAGATAACTGCCTGTATCGAACGATGCAAAGAAATTAACTACATCAGCGTTGTGAGCTAAATCCATGTCACGTCCCACACTGCTCAGCATAACTAACGACCAAAACAAAAATGCCAATCCGAAGAGGAAATCTCCTGCCACACGATGGCGTTTCTTGTAGATAAGCACCATGCCGATGAGGAAAGCGGGGAATACGATGATGGTCAAATCAAGATTGTAGCCTAACGACATAATCCATGCCGTGAGTGTGGTACCGATGTTGGCGCCCATGATGACTGATATGGCTTGTGCCAAAGTGAGCAGTCCAGCAGAGACAAACGAAACGGTCATGACCGTTGTTGCCGATGATGACTGTACCGCACAGGTCACCAACGTACCTGTCAACATTCCGCTTAGTCGGTTGCTTGTCATACGACCTAATACGTGTCTTAAACTTGGTCCTGCCATTTTCTGCAAGGCGTCGCTCATCGTCTTCATACCGTAAATGAGCAATGCCAATGAGCCAAGCAACCTAAAAATCAAATCAATCGTCATATCTATGCATGTTTATTTCTTCGCATGCAAAGATACGAAAACTGAGCCAAACAGTTGAAAAATGGCGATTACAATTCGGTTACGATTTGCATTTTGAGACAAAAGAAGCGTAGTGGTGAGTGGAAAGCCTCTCCCCATCCCTCTCCCAATGTAAGAAAAAAGCCTCCCCCCAACCCTCTCCTAAAGAGAGGGAGATATTAATCTAAGCAGTAAGAGATAAACCTAATTGTGAATTGCTAATTGTGAATTCAATGCAATTGCCAAGACCTCACCTAATTCTATCTAAAATCCTAATTATTAAGGTGCTATGAATATAAACACCTCATGTAAGACCTCACCTAAGACCTCACCTAAGACCTCCCGTTTTGTTGTCTTGGTTTTCAGTTGACACGTCTCGCACTCGTTCATTTCAAGTGCATCAGACGACAACCTCATAGAAGTATTTTTCCTCAAACTAAACTACCCATCAACGGGAGGTCTTAGGTGAGGTCTATGGGAGGTCTTACATGAGGTCTTAGGTGAGGTCTTGAAAAAGATAATTCATTGATAATAAGATATTTAACTTAAAATAAGGGAGGTCTTTGCAAAAACGCCAAAACTACAGTTTTTCTCATTGTTAATCATGTGAAGAACTAAAATCGCACTGAAGCGCAAAAGCATTATTATAACGGAATTCTCCATGTTTTTTTTCACCTGTAGGACATGGGAATTTGCTACATATATAGAGAATGTGGCTTAATAAACCCTAAAATAACATGTAAATATCATTGTGATTGAAAAGATTTCATTAATTTTACACCTAAACAGTAAATCTAAACGATATGCAAGACGTAAATCGACAAAAAGTAGTGTTGGTTGAACAGAGAAAGACGAGTATATGGCTATCGGAAGAGTTTGGAGTGAGTCTATCTACTATTTCCATATGGTGTACATATTCATCTCAACCAGATATCGAATCTTTAGCAAGGATCTCAAAACTATTGAATTTGGTATGGAAGAACTATTAAATAAGATATTCATGGAGTCTGTTTAACCGATAATCAACGTTTTTTTATTATGGCTGTAGTTAAATTCTTATCAAAGCAAGATTGCCAAGTATTCATTGACATGGAACTGGCAGGTAAGGTGACGTCTGATTCTATGTTAAAAGTAACATTAGAGACTGGAGGTTATCTAATACAAATAAAAGATGAACATGGTATTCTTATCAAGGAGTATGAGATGGAGATAAAATCTTCAGATAATCAACTTCTACAAAGAGTAGATGGAATAAACAACAAGTTGGATGATGTTATTGAGAATTTAAAGAACGACTCATCTGTGGTTTTCCATTGTGAAAGAGCGTCTTTCTGCTATAATGGTCTCTATGGATTCGTAGACAAAACGTTTGCTGTAGTTATCCCTCCAATATATTATTGTGTTAATAGGTTCGAAAATAATAAGGCTTTTGTGGTTCGTGATTTCCCCGAAGGAAGAAAAACTACAATGATAGATAGAGACGGCAAAATGTTCTTCAATCGATGGTTTGATTATATTGGAGAAGGAGAATCAAATGTACTCTTGGGGATAGATGATAGGATTATTGTTTATTCAAAAGTGAAGTACAACAAAGTTGCTGAGTATTTTAATGCTGGATATGATTTTAAACAACCATTTATCCCAGTGTATATAATAGAATCTGACGAAGAAGTTTATGGTTTTATTAATCTAAATGGAGATGTTGTTTTGCCGCTTGTTTTTGATAAAGTTTGGAATGCTGATAATAACATGCAAGCAAAGTTTTGGTATTATGGTTTTATTGGTAATATAGACTTTAGAAATTCTCTGATTTCAGATGTATATGGAAAGAAAAACAAATTTGGAGATACTTTATTTACTGATAATGATATTTTGCTTCAAGGAGATGTACTTGATGTCGAATATAATATTGGAATCTTTCCTTGCCGAAAAGATGGCAGATGGGTAATAAAAGAGCATCATTACTCAACGAACATGAGTACTGGATATGAAGAAGTATCCGAAACAAAAGAAATAGAATGTGATAGAATTTTATATATTGGTTATAATTGTTATGCATATAAATTGAACGGACAATGTATTGTTCATTATCTTTTTGAAGAAGATGATCAGGTTTTCAATAATAGTTACATTGTTCCCGTTATAGGAAATTATGAAGGTGTCTATATAAGTCCTAATGATTTGAGATTTATAACGAGAGTAAGAGGAAAATATGGACTCATTGACAAATCAAATAAGGTAATAATACCGATTTCTTTTAACTGTATTTATTGGGATGATAAAACAGATTTTGCTATTTTACAAAAGGGGGAAAAATATTCAATTGCAGAACTGAGGGAAGGGCATATTTATTTGCCGTTTCTTTACAATCAAATAATTAGAAAAAATACTTATAATACGGATACTTCCTGTTTCATATTATTTCAATCAAATAAATACCAATTATATATCCCTTCCCAAAATTATATCACGGAAGAATATGACAATCTAATTGCTTGTGGACCTAATAATATAGTAAATAAAGATTGTTGTTATGGAATTGTAGACAACTGTGGCAAGGAAATTGTGCCATTAAAAAAACATGTAATCGCTCTTGTTAATGATAATCATTATAATAATGATGGGTGGTTTTTCAAAATTAGTAATAATGGTCTATATTCGCTAGGCAATGCTGTTACAGGAGAGATTCTTACAGAACAAATATATGACGATATAACTATGCTATGTAGTGGTATAGACTTATTTCTTGTTAAAAAAGGGAATCTCTATGGATGCATTAATGTTGAAGGGGATGTTTGGTTACCTATAAAATACGACAAAATAGAAGCAGACTCTGACTTCTGGTTTCCCTTTAAAAGCGATTATTACGTTACGCTATATGACCAAAAAACAATTTTAAGATATAATCTTGGAGAAAAAAGGAAATAATTAATTTGTAAAATTATTTGTAAAATAATTATTGAATTAAGTGAATATATGGAAAGAAAAATTTTAACTATAGAAGACATAAATGTTTTAGCAGAACATCGAGTTAAAAGCATCGATGGGCATGATATTTATCTACGAGGATTATCTTCTCTAATTAATCTAAACACGACGATATTTCGCTATATCAAGTTGCCCTATCTGTTAGATTTGATATATCATAAGAGATTTTTTGTCCCCAATAGAAGATCTTTCACAGACTTAAGAGACAAGATAGGAGAAGAGAAACACATAGAAGGTAAATCATCCCCTTTTTGTGCTGTTCCGTCATACCCAGAACGACAGAGAATAGCACGGAATAAGAAAAAAGCTTTCTCAGCATGTATATCTTGTTGGACTATGGATGAGAGAAAAAATGGGACAAATGATGAGAATTATCTTATGTGGAAGGCATATTCCAGCAACGATATTGTTTGCAGGATAGAAACCAATATTCAAAATATTATTGACAGCATAAAGAATTTGAAATACGATATGGTCATTTCGGATGTTGACTATTATAGTTGTGCGCCATTGAATGATATAGAAAAGTATATTTTCCAGAAATCGATTTATTACGAAAATGAACAAGAAATCAGATTCCTCGTATTTTGCAATAAACTTGATGGGATATATATTGACATTAATCCTCAAATATTTATAAAAGAAATCGTTATTTCTCCATTCGTTTCTCTTTTGATGCAAAATTTTGTTTGCCGTCAATTGAAAGAGTTCTGCAATTCACATAATTTAAATGTCAAAATACGAACATCAAATATTATGGAGTATCCGAATGACTTTTATATAACAGAAAAAGTCAAATAATTTTAGCAGTTGCATGGAAAGCAACAAACTGGGCAAGTTACATATGTTGAATAAGTTGAATGTTGATGAAGTAGAACTGGTACGGTCTGTGCCTTCTCCTAAAACTACAACAAAGATTGAATCTGCAAATGACACAATAAAAATCTATTTATAGTTGTGTTTCATTAGCTGCAATGTTGTTTGATTGCAGCGGAATAATTTTGTGGAATCGACAGAAAGATGTATCTTTGTGATGTGAAAAGTTATGTTTACGGGCGTTGAACACAAGTTCACGGACGTTGAACATATATTCAAGCGCGGTGAACATAAGTTCACGGTGCATAAACATAAAAATCTGTAGGATAGAAAAGAAATATTAATAGAATAACATTAAAAACTGAATAAGACATGGCAAATTTCGTATTACAGGAACTTCCAGAGGAAATGAGTGAGGGCAAGAAAGTTATTTTTCCAAAGATGCAGACATACTCACTGCACGATTATGACACCGTCATCAAACACATGCGCACCTATGCAGGAAGCCTCAGCGACGGACTTATCCGTGCTGTCATGGATGCACTGGTGTCAACGATGCAGAGTTGGATGCCTTTGGGTCATAGCATCAAGATTGACGGACTGGGAGTCTTCTCTCTGTCATTGGGATTTGATACATCTTCCCCTTCGGAAAAAGCCATTTCGGAGGAGCAACAGGATGGTGAGGAGCCCAAGACAAAATATAGACATGTGTGTATCAATGGAATCAATTTCAAGCCTGACCCTCAATTGCTAAAGGAAATGAACAATCTGGCGACTTTCGAACGCGTCAGAACGGGCGTAGTCGCTCCAAAGAGATGCAAATACAGTCGTGAAGAACGTTTGGAAATGGCCAAAGCCATCATCAATAAGTATGGTTATATGACACTTACCGACTATGTTCGGGCAACTGGGCAGTCGAGAGCCGCAGCCTCAAACGACCTCAAACGGTTGGTGGCAGATGCTGATTCTGGTATCACCACTCGCGGAAAACATTCGCATAAGGTTTGGGTAACACTCATTCAGAAACAAGCTAATGAAGAGGGAGCGGTAAATCAACTATGACGGTATAGTTAAATAGGAGTGTTATACTCCTAATACGATGGCTGGGTCTATATTCAGTTTGCGGCTGATTTCTCTTCCCGTCTTTAAGGAAGGTTCACCCTTGCCGGTTATTATTTCACTGATGCGTGCAGTACTCAAACCAAGCATTTCGGCTAACTTGCTCTGAGTAAGCCCCATTTCATACATACGTAGCTTCATGGTCTCACCGAGTGTTGGCGCAGCAATCGGATAATGCTCTTCCTCGTAGTCGGCTACGAGGTCTGAAATGAGATCAAGCTCCAGCATATTCTTATCATCAGCAGGTGTGTCATTGTTAACTACCTTAAGCAGTTCATTGATGCGCTCACATGCTGCCTTGTACTGTTTCTCTGACTTTATCTGTACCATACCTATATATTTTTTATATCTTTAATCTTGTCGTATTCCTCGTGTGTGCCAACAAAACGCATATAAACCTTTTTGTTGATGAACAACACGATAGCCACTATTTTATAGTTATTACCCTTTATGTCGAACACGTATCGGTCATTACCCACATAATCAACGGTGTTGAACGTCTTCTTAATATCCGCAAAACACGTCCAGTCAGCATTGCAAGTACGCTTATACCAATCACGTAGAGGCACGTCGGCATCAGCATGTTTGGCAATAAACTCCCTAATCATAGAAAAAGAAATAACTCTCATATTCCTAAGTTTGTTGCAAAGATAGTACAATTGTTCGGTTGAACCAAATATTTTTCGGATATGTTTAATGGTTTTTGTGCGTGTTTGGTAAATTTTTTCGAATTCCCCAAGATTATAGTTTCATGGAAGGAAACGAACTGGGGCGAACTACAACTGTTGAATAAACTAGATGTTGATGAAGTTGGACTGGTGTTATCTGTGCCTTCTCCTAAGGCAACTTCTGATATGGCACCTGTAAATGCATTTGATAAAATGAATAATCCGCAAGATTCTGAATTTCAGTTTCTTGCGGATTTTGTTAAGTGATCCCGTTGGGATTCAAAATCCGAAATACCTTGAAATAGTTTTGAAATGGTTTGCTTTGAAAATCAGCATATTGCAAAGTTAATTATATTAAACCGTTTCAAAAATGTGGTGCAAAAGTTTGGTTTGGTGGTGCAAAAATAGTACCTTTGCACCACATTTGAAACACGCTTTAATAATAGAAAAGGTATGAAAGGACTAACGATAGTAAAGAGGACTAATAAGGCTGAAGGAACTATCCGGCTCCGTTTCCGTTTGCGTGATGGTAGAGGTGTTGACTTGTACCATAAAAGCGAGATTGATGCAGACTTGAAGGATTTGGATAAGTTTGATGATACAGGTGAACTGAAGCCACGTGTCAGTGTCTATAACAAAAAGCTAAAACTCGACATCGATACGGAGATTGATGCTATGGAAACGGCATACAAACAGTTGTGCGAACAGAAGGACAAGACTCGGATATCCACCGATGAGTTTGAGAAGGCTATCACTACGATTCTCCATCCCCAGAAAAGCGTAAAGTCTCTAAAGGAGATGACACTTATTGACAGGTTCTCTAAATATATTGATGATGGCCTAAGGGATGGTAATTTTGGAGAAGGCAGACAGAGGCACTATAAGGTTTCGTTAGGTGAGCTTACTCGTTTCTTAACCATCCAGCATAGGTTGAAAGTCACTCCGTCAGAATTTGATGCAGATGACATCACGGATTATCGTCAATTTCTGTTTGATGAATACAAATATGTGAAAAAGCATAAGAGCCTATATGATTTGCTGATGACCAGGAATGTACCAACTGAACGTCGTGATCAGAATACCGTTGCTGCCAAGATGAAATGCGTTCAAGCTTTCTTTAATGAGCTGATAGAAAAAGGTGAGTTAAGCATTTCCCCTTTTGTCCATCTGGGTAAGAACAAGAAGCGTACGATGATGCGTGAGTCATACGATCCGCCTGTTTTCCTTCTTCAAGAAGAATTTCTTAAGCTGAAGGACACGGAGGTGCCAGAGACTTTACAGGAAACGAAGGATGCTTTTCTGTTGCAATGTGCTTTTGGTTGCCGAATCAGTGAGTTCAAACGGCTGTCGATGGAAAACATTGCAGTATCGGATGAGGGAGTCATGTATGTGCACTATTTGCCTGAGAAAACGCTCAGAGAAAATGTGGGTCGTAAGGAAATTGAAACTCCTGTGATGCGCTTTGCCTATGACATCATCATGAAGTATAAATTCCAGTTCCATGTCTTAAAGTATATTTGTGGCAAGAGTGGTTATAATGTAAAAATCAAGGAACTGATAAAGTATTGCGGCATAGATCGCAAATGTGCAGTATTCAATGATGAACTGGGCAATAATCAATACGAGCCTCTGTATGAATTGGCTAGCAGCAAAATCTGTCGTAAGACCCATGTGGATATTCTGACTAAGGCGCAGATAAACATGTATGCAGCAGGGCTGCATCATGAGGGCAGTGATGCGGTGAATCACTATACATCTATGGGACTGAAAGACCGTTTTGTGTTGATGTGCTATGCGTATAAGCAGCCATTGTTTTATGTTAATAAGGATTTGAAGATTGTAGAGTAAGGTATGGCAAAGGGTAGTTTTGAAGATTTTTATAAGAACTTGGACAAAGAATATGGTAAGTCTATAGAGGATAGAAACGTAGATTACATAATGTCGTTGGTTAAATTGCGCGAACAGCCAGATGGCACAATTGACGATAATATCAAACCACCTTCTTTACAATCTACGGGTGAGGTTATTATCATGATTATGACGAGACACAACATTCCTTACGAGCAGTTCTGTGAGAGAGACCGAGGTCACAAGCAAGTGATTGAGTATGTTTTCATTCGAGGTGTCAAACATCGTGATGAGATAGTGAGTTTTCTCAAACAATTGCTGAGTAAGTC
>OMWI01000034.1 GCA_900314715.1 uncultured Prevotellaceae bacterium
CATCATTACGTCGTTTGGTACTGCAAAGGTACCAAATTATATCGAATTATCGACAGAAATATCTGACTATCAGTCAATTAATTTTTAGAACATCCCATAAGGAAAAACATTTAGGTTGGGGGTAAATAATTTCCTATATAGGAAAGTTGCATAACCTATCGTCACTACCGTCACCATTAACTACAAATGTATGAGAATATGGTAAAATGCAATTATTCGTATTGGCGACAATTAATCTATAAATCGACTTCTCAATAAAACAGAGAAAAGCCATTTCTTTACTCTTAATCGAGTTTGGAAATGGCTTTTTTCTATGAGATAGTTTCAAACTGTTAGATTTTCAAACCTCTTAGTTTGTTTAAGGTTTTTGCATCATTTAATCAGAATCTTCCTTCCGTTCTTGATGACTATGCCCTTGTAGTTAGCACCTACTTTTTGGCCAGCCAAATTATACATCTCATTTGAGTTCATTCGCTGAGCAGTAGTTACAGATTCAATACCTGCGCTTACGGTACATTTCAATTCAATCTTGTCGATATTACATTGTGCACCAGTAATGGTGATGCGGAGGATCTGTTCACCTTCCTCCAAATTCCTACTCAAATTTCCACTCACCACTTTATAGGTATCCCAGTTGCTGTTTCCCGTTTGTGGAACGCTAACTCTTGCCAATGTGATAACACTATTGTTGTTGACAAGACCAATGGAGAATCCAGAACCAGTAGTACCCGAAGAAACGGTAGCATCGTATGAGTATTGGCCAGCTTCAGTTACGTTGATACTATATTCAAGCCATTCGTTAGCAGCCGTGTAACCGATAGCTGTACCACCATTACCTACAACAAAGTCAACACCCTCACTATCAGAACGATAATTCTTGTCACCTTCTCGGTTGCTGTCGGAGTCGTGGAAGGTCAAACCTTCACCACCTCTGTCGAAGTTTTCTGCTTGAATGACACCAGGAATAGTAATAAACTTACTGGTATAAGGTGTGCGCTTACCGTTTACCTTGAGTGTTCTCTTGGCAGAAACATTCTCTTTACCATCCGAATCTGTAGCAATGGCCGTGATGGTATAGTTGCCCTTTACGGTAGGAATGAACTGGATAGAGTAGGGAGCTTCAGTCAATGTGCCAATGAGTAAGTCGTTTGCATAGACACGAACACTATCGATATTGCTGGTAGAACAACTTGCCGTTACCCTGATAGTGGTAGAGTCGCCAACAGAAATGGTGGCAGGAGACATTGAACTTACGCTAACTGCGATACTCTTGTTTTGCTCATAGCGACGGAAGTTGAGATTCTTGATACAGAAACCGCCTTTGTCAATATTCAAACAAAGCGTGTGACGACCAGCCGTAAGAGGTTTGCTCATCAAGCAACACAATGTCTGGAAGTTGCTATTGCTGCCAGTTTGAGGAACTTCAACCATGTCTGTGTAATAAGTGAGGTTGTCAAACCCATACTCTGCCAAGTGAAATGTTCCGCCAGAGACATTTGATGCCACTTCTGCCTCAATCGAATAGAGACCATCCTCTTTCACGTCAACGGTATATTCCATCCATCCATCTGTCTGAGTGGCCGTCGTAGCATTACGAGAAGCCTTGTAGTAAGAAACACCAGAAGCACCTTTGTCATATTCGCCCACAACGATTTTGCCTGGCAATTCAGGGATAATCTCACTATATGGCTCACGTTTAGCAGTAGCACTAAGCACATTGAAGCGAGACAAACGCTCGTATGTAGAACCATCGGTAGCCGTAACAACAGCCTTTAAGGTCTTCCATCCAGCAGTTGCATTCGAAGGAACGTTGTACTCTGTATAATAGGGAGCCTCCGTCATCGTGGCAATCAACTGACTTCCAAGGTATAAATCTACCTTCTCAATCGTCTTTGTTGCCAAACTTGCACGTACCATAATGGGAAGTATATCGCCTCTTACCACCTTCATGTCACGAGGTTTCACATAGACAGAAGCCTCTTTTTTCATACCAGGGAAAGGACTTTTTGCGTTCTTGGCAGCATCACTTGCCATATACTCGCGCAACCAAGTCATAGAAGGACGTGCTTTTCCATCCCTGAAAATACCAGAGTTGCCATCAGTTGTCCACGTAGCACCATAGATATAACCCCAAAGAGTCACACCAGCACAATAATCTCTCTCCCAGAAAAGTGGAATAAGATTCTTGTATTGCGTTAATTGCTTTTGGTCATCACTCGTACCGATGTCAAATTCCGTACTATACATAGGCATTTTAAGCGCATTGTCGAGTTTATCCAATGCACTTTTACAGGTACTCAAACTAATATCTGTCAATTCGTGGCATTGCAAACCATAAGCATCAATCGGCGCTCCAGCATCACGTAAATTCGTAACAAGGTCGATGTATTGGTCAATTTGCCATTGAATAGAATTGTAGTCATTATAAATCAAAATGGCGTTTGGCCAACGTTCGTATGCCATTTCGAAAGCCTTGATAAGCCAATCATAGCCAGTCTTACCTTTACCTCCCAACGACTCTCTTATCATTGGATTACCTGGTTGGTGAGGACTGCTTTCATTCGACCAAACGGCTTCGTTGACCACATCAATCAAAGGAAGGTCGGGATATTTCTTCTTAACAGCATCAAACCACTTCACGATAGAAGCATAGCGGTCTTTGATAGACAAACTTTCAAGCCAACCAGGATATTGAGCACCCCAAAGAAGCGCATGAAACTTGTAGGTGAAGTTGTGTTGCTTGGCATAATTGAAAGCCTTATCACAACCCCAGTTGTAGCTATTACGTGTTCCTTCCACCGAGCCCCATTTCGATTCGTTCTCACAAGTAATCTGGTTCCATAACTTGTAATACGGATCTACGCCGCCACCAGCGTCTACATTGTAGCGGGTTGTGATGTTGCCGAGAAACTTATCGGGGTTAGTTGATAGTTGAGCGTTAGCTTTTCCGCCAAAAAAGCAGATGGCTAACAAGAAAAGAAAAGTAGATTTTTTTCTCATGTTTATATTTATTAATTGCAATTATAGTTGCAAAATTAGCCAATAATTTCCTATCCAACCAATTTTTTCATTGCTTTCTTTCTTCCCGTTCTTTGCTTGATTATTTTCGCAAAGTCTTTGTAACATTTCATATCAATGTAAAGACATTTTGCAAATGATAGGTTTGTGAATGATAAACCATATATTTGCGATTGCTAAACAGTATATTTACGCCTTGCAAACGCTATATTTATTTATAATGAGAAACATGAAAGAAATAAATACCTTTATTTTGGTGGAATGAAGAAAATTACTTACCTTTGCACCCATTAAAAAAAATACGTCAATTTTAAAAGAAAAAAATAACAAAGATGTCAAAGAAGTTTGCTGAATACAAAGGTCTTGACTTGACAGGAATCAACAACGAGATCTTATCAGAATGGGAAAAGAAGAATGTCTTTCTCAGAAGTATCAAGGAACGAGAGGGTTGTCCCCAGTTCGTATTCTACGAGGGTCCTCCTTCGGCAAACGGGCATCCTGGCATTCACCACGTACTGGCAAGAAGCATCAAGGACTCCTTCAATCGTTACAAGACGATGAAGGGATATCAAGTGCATCGTAAGGCTGGATGGGACACACATGGATTGCCCGTAGAATTGGGTGTAGAAAAAGAGTTGGGTATTACGAAAGCCGATATAGACAACCATGAGAGTGAGAAATACATCTCCGTGGAAGATTACAACCAGAAATGTCGTGAAAACGTGATGAAGTTTACCGCTGAATGGCGCACGTTGACCGAGAAGATGGGTTATTTCGTAGACCTTGATCATCCCTATATTACATACGACAATAAGTATATCGAAACCTTATGGTGGTTGTTGCGCCAACTTTACGATAAGGGATTACTCTATAAGGGATATACCATCCAACCCTATTCGCCCGCAGCTGGTACTGGATTGAGCTCGCATGAGTTGAACCAACCAGGTTGCTATCGTGACGTGAAAGATACCGTAGTGACTGGATTGTTTGAGTTGAAAGGCGATGCTGGTGTATTATCTACGGTAGCTCAAAGAGGATGGGGTAAGGTTTATTTCACCGCTTGGACAACTACACCTTGGACATTGCCATCAAATACGGCACTCTGTGTTGGTCCTAACATTGACTATGTGGCATTGGAAACCTATAATCCCTATAATGCGGAGAAGGTGACTTTGATTATGGCCGAGGCTCGCGTGAATGCCTATTTCAATCCAGAAGGCAACATCACCGACGGCGATGAGATGCCCGAATACAACAAGGGAGAGAAGTTTGTGCCATATAGAATCGTAGGACATTACAAGGGAACAGAACTTGTAGGTTTGCATTACAACCAATTGATGCCATGGGTAAAGCCATGCGCAAAAGTAGACGGCAATGCTCCCGACTATGTGAAGGCATACGCAGAAGCCAATCCTGACAAGGTATTTGATAGCGAGAATGGCAATGACCACTTCGTAGAGATGGAAGCATGTGCTTTCCGCGTAATCCCTGGTGATTATGTTACCACTGAAGACGGTACGGGTATCGTGCATATCGCTCCAACCTTCGGAGCAGATGACGCAAAGGTAGCTAAAGACGCTCAGATTCCCGCCCTCTATCTGATTAACAAGAAAGGCGAAACCCGTCCAATGGTAGACTTGGAAGGAAAGTACTATACCGTGGATGAGTTGGATGACAACTTCAAGAAAGTTTGCTTGGCACCCTCATACAACAACCATGCAGGCGACTTTGTCAAGAATGCCTATAAGCCAGAATTCAACATTGACGGCAAGTATGATGAGAAGGCTGCTTCAAAGGCAGAAGACCTGAACATCGTGATTTGCATGGAGATGAAGCAAGAAGGGACGGCTCTCAAGATAGAGAAACACGTACACAATTATCCACATTGTTGGAGAACCGACAAGCCCGTGCTTTATTATCCCCTCGACTCATGGTTTATCCGTTCTACCGCCAAGAAAGAGCGTATGGTGGAACTCAACAAGACCATTAACTGGCAACCAGAATCAACGGGTACGGGTAGGTTTGGCAATTGGTTGGAGAACCTGAACGACTGGAACCTCTCGCGCTCTCGCTTCTGGGGAACACCATTACCCATTTGGAGAGATGAAGACGGTAAAGAGTTGTGCATCGGAAGTCTGGAGGAATTGTACCAAGAGATTGACAAGGCCGTTGCTGCTGGCTTTATGACAAGCAACCCAATGAAAGACAATGGATTTGTTCCTGGTGACTATTCACAAGAAAACTATGACAAGATAGACTTGCACCGTCCATACGTTGACAATATCGTCTTGGTAAGTGCATCAGGAAAACCCATGAAGCGTGAGTCTGACTTGATTGACGTTTGGTTTGACTCAGGTTCTATGCCATACGCACAAATCCACTATCCATTCGAGAATAGCGATAAGATTGACGAGAAGACAGCATTCCCCGCAGACTTCATCAACGAAGGTGTTGACCAAACACGCGGTTGGTTCTTCACGTTGCACGCCATTGCTACGATGGTGTTTGACTCCGTAGCTTTCAAGAACGTAATTTCTACTGGATTGGTGCTTGACGCAAAAGGCAATAAGATGTCGAAGCACTTAGGTAATGTGACCAATCCATTCGAGATGATTGACAAGTATGGTGCAGACCCCGTTCGTTTCTATATGATGACCAACTCAGAGCCTTGGGATAACTTGAAGTTTGACCCAGAGGGTGTAGATGAGTGTCGCAGGAAATTGTTCGGCACCTTATATAATACATATAGCTTCTTCGCCATGTATGCCAACGTAGATGGCTTCGAACCTTCTATGTGCAATCATCAAGTGGAAAGACCTGAGATTGACAGATGGATTCTCTCAAAGGTAAACTCATTGATTAAGAACGTTGACGCAGAGATGACTGGTTACGATCCTACACGTGCTGGACGATTCATTGACGCATTCGTGAATGATGACTTGAGCAACTGGTATGTTCGCCTGAACCGCAAACGTTTCTGGGGCAAGGAGATGAGCGAAGATAAGTTGTCGGCTTACCAAACTCTATATACCTGCTTGATGACCGTTGCTAAGTTGATGGCACCATTGGCTCCATTCTATGCAGACCGCTTGTATATTGACTTGTTAGGTGAAAAAGACAGCGTACATCTTGATACATATCCCGTTGCTGACGAGAGTTTGATTGATGAGCAACTTGAGGCTCGTATGGATATGGCACAACGCATTTCCTCTATGGTTCTCGCATTGCGCAGGAAGGTGAACATTAAGGTAAAGCAACCTCTGCAAGCCATCATGATTCCTGCCGTAGACGAACAGCAGAAAGCTCACATCGAAGCCGTGCAGTCATTAATTATGCACGAAGTGGATGTGAAGGAAGTGAGATTCGTGGAAGGAAACGGTATGTTGGTGAAGAAAGTGAAGTGCAACTTCCGTACAATGGGTAAGAAGTTCGGTAAGTTGATGAAAGGCATTGCCGCCTACATGAACAACATCTCACAAGAAGAAATCGCAACGTTGGAAAACACGGGTGCGTTGACATTGAATATCGAAGGACAGGAAGTGGTCGTTGACAAGGAAGACGTTGAAATCTTCAGCGATGACATTCCAGGATGGCTCGTTGCCAATGAAGGCAACCTGACCGTTGCTTTGGAGATTGAGTTGACCGATGAATTGCGCAATGAAGGAATGGCTCGTGAGTTGATTAACCGCATCCAGAAAATTCGTAAGGAAACAGGACTCGAAATAACGGACCGCATCAAGGTGACCGTGGCTCTCAATGCCCAGACAGATGCGGCCATTGAAAACTTCGGTGATTTCATCAAGGCACAAGTGCTTGCTGACGAGATAACCATAGCCGAGAACGATGGCGTGAATGTTGAGTTTGACGATTTCAAACTGAATGTAAAAGTAGTTAAAGTTTAATCTATCACATATTTAATTAATTATGGCAGAAAAGAAACGTTATAGTGATGAAGAACTGGAAGAGTTCAAGGAAATCATTAACGAGAAAATAAGGTTGGCGCGTAGAGATTATGACTCTATGATGAGACAATTGATGAACGCCGACGGCAACGACGTTGACGATACGTCACCCACCTACAAGGCTTTGGAAGAAGGCAGTATGACACAATCCAAGGAGGAGCTCGTGCAACTTGCCAATCGTCAGCAGAAGTTTATCCAAGGATTGGAGGCAGCTCTGATTCGTATCCAGAACAAGACATACGGAATAGATCGTATTACGGGTGAACTGATTCCGAAGGAGCGTTTGCGTGCCGTTCCCCATGCAACTTTGAGCGTGTCCTCGAAGATGCAGGAGAAGAAAAGATGAAAGAAACGAAAGAGAAAATCCTTACTGATGGCAGGATAGCGTGCTTGTTGGTCGTTATCCTGCTCATCATTGACCAGATTATTAAGATTACCGTCAAGACCCACATGTGTTTGGGTGAGTCGATAAGAATCACGGATTGGTTCTTCATCAACTTCATCGAGAACAATGGAATGGCTTTCGGAATGACGTTCTTCAATAAGCTGGTGCTTAGTTTGTTTCGACTTGTCGCCATTAGTGCGATTGGCTATTATATATATAAGGTGATTTGTGGTGAACATCGTAGGGGCTATGTCATCGTCTTGGCTATTATCATGGCAGGAGCATTAGGCAATATGTTCGACTCGATGTTTTACGGATTGATATTCAATGCGTCTTCACCTTTTTACGTATCCTATTTCGTTCCCTTTGGTTCGGGTTATTCCTCTTTTTTGCAAGGAAAAGTAGTGGATATGTTTTATTTCCCGCTTATCGTTTCGACATGGCCAGATTGGATGCCGTTTTGGGGGGGAGAAGAGTTTATCTTCTTTTCACCCGTGTTCAATTTCGCTGATGCATGTGTGAGTGTTGGAATCGTTATCCTGTTTCTTTTCTATCGCAAGGATTTAGAAGGACTTAGTGAGGCGTTTACGGGAAAGAAAAAGGAAGAATCTCCATTACCAGAAGAAATAAAAGACGAAGGGGGAGGAGAATGATGAGAATATCTTCATGGTTGGCAAATGGTTTGTTGGTCTTGGTGTTTCTTCTTTGCAGTTGTAAGCCCCAAGTACCTTACAAGTATATCCAACCTGACAAGATGGAAGATATTCTCTATGACTATCATATTGCCGAGGCCATATCGAGCGACTACGAATTACCTCATGACTCCTTAACCCTACGTGCTTACAGACATGCTATTTTAGAAAAATACGGATGTACTGATGCGGATTTCGACTCGTCGCTGGTGTATTATACAAGGCATACAGAACGATTGCATCGAATTTACGAGAATCTTTCCCAACGTCTCAGTAATACGGCTATTTCATTGGGAGCATCTCTAAGCGATTTGAATCGATATGGTTCATTGTCGGCAACGGGTGATACTGCCAATATATGGAATGGGGATATGTCGTTTGTCTTGATGCATCATCCCGCATTCAACAAGTATTCGTTTAAGATAGATGCAGATTCCACGTTCCATCCTGGCGATAAGTTGCAACTTCATTTCAATAGTCAGTTCATATTCCAAGACGGAATGCGAGATGCTATAGTCGTTTTGGCTATCAAGTTGTCTAACGATAGTGTTATCTCTCGCAACATGCACGTTTCTGGTTCTAACTCCCAATCGATAGAGGTGAATGATGACAAACGCTTGGGAATCAAGGAAGTGAAGGGATTCTTCCTGTTGAACAACAATATCAATAGGGCGGGAGAAAACCAAACGACTATGAAGTTGGCTGTAGTGAACCATATCTCATTGGTGCGTATGCACACCCAAGAACCAGAGAAATCGTTGGATGAGGAGAAAGAACCTAACAAGGATTCTGTCAGAATAGATTCGAGTAGGAATATAACTCCACCTCCACATCAAGGGGCAAGAGGAATGATTGGTCCTGCACGAATGCCCCATGAACCTACCGTGATGCCTCGTGGAGTCATCAGGGAGGAAGTGAACAAGAAAGTAGTACCTAATAACCAATTAAAATAAAACTTATGCTGAGTGTTAATGAATTAGAAGATCGCTTGATAGATCTTGCCTTTGCCGAAGACATTGGCGATGGTGACCATACCACGTTGTGTTGCATTCCTGAAGATGCAATGGGTAAATCACATCTATTAATCAAGGAAGAAGGAATCCTTGCTGGCGTTGAAGTAGCGAAAGAAGTTTTTCGTCGTTTTGACCCAACCATGAAAGTAGAAGTGCTCATGGGTGATGGAAGTCATGTGAAAGTGGGAGACATTGCCATGATCGTGACAGGAAAGATTCGCTCTTTGCTGCAGACAGAACGACTGATGCTGAATATCATGCAACGCATGAGCGGTATAGCCACGATGACTCACAAATACGTGGAGAAGTTGGAAGGCACACATACCCATGTGTTGGATACACGAAAGACTACTCCAGGTTTGCGTATGTTGGAGAAACAAGCCGTTAAGATTGGTGGCGGAATGAATCATCGCATTGGTTTGTTCGACATGATCTTGTTGAAAGACAACCACGTAGATTTCTCTGGAGGTATCGAAAACGCCATTGACCGTTGTCATCAATATTTGAAAGACAAAGGTTTGGATTTGAAGATAGAGATTGAGGTGAGAAACTTCGACGAACTCCAACGTGTGTTAGACCACGGAGGTGTTAACCGTATCATGCTCGATAATTTCTCTGTAGAAGACACGAAGAAAGCCGTTGACTTGATAGGTGGTAAGTATGAAACGGAGTCGTCTGGTGGAATCACGATAGATACGTTGCGTGATTATGCCGAAGCGGGAGTAGACTTTATTTCCGTGGGAGCACTTACCCATTCCGTTAAGGGACTTGACATGAGTTTCAAGGCTTGTTAAAGAAAGAAGCAAGATGACGAGACGAGTGATGATATTGACTTTCATGTTGGCTATGATGCTCTTGGCAAATAGCAAGAATATGTCTAAAAGTCAATACCAATCACCCGTGAATTACACTATATCGTTGGCTGGTAACTTTGGTGAGCCACGTCCTAATCATTTCCACGGAGGAACAGACATCAAGACCGATAGGGTAGAGGGAAAGTCCATCTTCTCTATCGGTGATGGATATATCTCTCATGTTACCATCGGAATAGGGGGATTTGGCAATGCCGTTTATGTCCATCATCCACAAGGGCATACCAGTATTTATGCACATTTGCAACGATTCATTCCGCAAGTAACGGCATTGGTGAGGAAATGGCAATACGAACACCATTGTGTTGAAGGCGAGATTCGTTTTCGTCCAACGGATTTCCCTGTGGCAAAAGGTCAGTTGTTGGCTTTCAGCGGAAATACCGGAGCATCACAAGCTCCCCATCTGCATTTGGAAATTCATGACAATGAGACCTATAACATGCTCGACCCGCTGGGATTTATCGGAGATAATATCGTTGACCATGTTTCTCCTGTCGCTCATGCAATGATGGCTTATCCCCAAGAAAACCAAGGCGTTTTCAATGGTAGTGATGAAGCACAATACTTCAACTTTACCGCCAATAATGTATCGCAAGAGTTGACCGCTTGGGGGAAAGTGGGATTCGGATTGTGGGCAAACGACTATATGGAGGAATCTACCAACAATTTCGGTATTCGAAAAACCGAATTATACGTAGATGGACATTTACTTTTCCAAAGTGACGTGAATGACATTCCCGTTAGCGATAATCTCCAAGTAAATGCCTGGGGTGATTACGACCATTATAGCAAGAGTCATGTGTGGTATATGCGTTCTTTCCTTTTGCCTGGAACCACGCTTCCAATCTGTTCTGCCGACGAGAACCGTGGGATTATAGATTTCAAGGAAGAACGTCCTTATCGTTTTGCTTATATCTTGTCTGATTTTAAGGGAAACAAAAGTGAATATTCTTTTACTGTCATTGGAAAGAAAACGCCGATTCATCGTACGAAGTTGGCTCATCCACTTCATACGTTGGTGTGGAATCGTTTGAACAACTATCAATTACCTGGTTTGCAATTGCAAGTTCCTTCTCGTTATTTGGTTGAGAATGTCGTATTAACCCCACGTGTTTCTACAAAGGAGAATTCCTTTTCATCTTCCTTTCAATTGTCGGAGAAATCGATAGCCTTGTTGAAGCATTGCAAATTAAGTCTTCAAGTGAAGAAAGAAGTGAAAGATCCTTCCAAACTATACATCATATCGCATTCTAAAACAGATAAATACGTTGGTGGAAACTATAATGATGGATGGGTAACAGCCAAGATACTTGACTTGAACGCCGAATATGAATTGGCTTACGATGTCAATGCTCCTAAGATAGAATATGAAGGACAAAATGGAGATGTGGTTCGCTTCAATCTCACGGATGAAGAAAGTGGCATTAATCATTTCGAGGGAAGTATAGACGGTCATTTCGTTTTGTTCGAGAAAGTAGGTCGTTCATCTTTCATTGCTTGCAAACTCAAGGGAACACCCGTGAAGAAAACTGGAAAGAAACATAATTTGGAACTCACGGTGACAGACCATCGCAATAATCAATCTAATTATAAAATTCAAATCATCTATTGACAATGAAAAGATTCTTAACATTATGTTGCCTGATAGGGCTATATGTTTGCCAATCAACGGCTTGTACCAACTTCATCGTAGGAAAGAAAGCCTCTGTTGATGGTTCGGTTATTTGCAGTTACAATGCTGATGATTATGGTATGTTTCAATATTTGTGCCATTATCCAGCTGGCAAGCACGAGAAAGGAGAAATGCGCCAGATATACGATTGGGATAGTAACGTTTATCATGGTGCTATTCCTGAAGCACCAGAAACTTATAATGTCATCGGAAACATCAATGAATATCAAGTGACTATCGGTGAAACCACATACGGAGGTCGTGAGGAAATGGTAGACTCTACGGGCATTCTCGATTATGGTTCATTGATTTATGTAGCTCTTCAAAGGTCGAAGTCAGCCAAGGAAGCCATTCGTGTAATGACGACATTGGCAGAAACCTATGGCTACAATAGCGAGGGTGAAACCTTTACCATTTGTGATCCTAATGAAGCATGGATTATGGAGATGATGGGAAAGGGACCTGGAAGCAAAGGTGTTGTATGGGTTGCCATGCGTATTCCTGATGATGCCATTTGTGCACATGCCAATCAAAGTCGTATTGGCAAATTCAACATGAAGGATAAGCAGAATGTCCTTTATTCTAAGGATGTGATTAAATATGCTCGTAAGATGGGATGGTTTACGGGGAAGGATGCAGACTTCTCTTGGAAAGATGCATACGCTAAGCCAGATTTTGGCGGTCGTAGATTCTGCGATGCTCGTGTTTGGGCATTCTTCCGTCATTTCGATAATGGTTTTGACCGTTATCTTCCTTGGGCTTTGGGAAAAGATCCCAATGCAGAGGATATGCCTTTGTGGATAGTACCAAATAGGAAGTTGAGCGTTCACGATGTGGAAATGTGTATGCGCGATCATTATGAGGGAACACCTCTTGCTCTTGATAGCACCTCCATTGGTGGTGGTATTTGGGAAATGCCTTATCGTCCGACGCCATTGTCCTTTGAGGTTGATGGTGTGAAGTGCTTCAACGAACGTCCAACGTCAACACAACAAACTGGTTTTACATACGTCAGCCAAATGCGTTCTTGGCTTCCAAGACAGATTGGTGGCGTACTTTGGTTTGGTAATGATGATGGTACGATGGTTGCCTATACACCTATTTATTGTGGAAATACCGTTCAACCAGACTGTTATAATACGAAGGGAGCTGACGACATTACTTTCTCTGATCGTAATGCTTTCTGGGTTTGCAATTGGGTAAGCAATATGGTTTATCCTCGTTACAAGCAATTGTTCCCTTCTTTGGAAGCTGTTCGTGATAGTTTGGAAAAGAGTTATTTCAAGTTACAAGGAGAAATAGAAGAACGAGCTATGTCGCTTTACGCAACAAACCAACAAGCTGCTTTGACTTATCTTAACGAATACAGCAACCAAAAAGCGCAGGAAATGCTTGAAAGGTGGAAGCAATTGGCTGTTTATCTCATCGTGAAATACAATGATATGACCGTAAGGCCCGAAAAAGACTGTAAGTTCCTATGTACCAAGACTGGTTTAGGTGCACGTGTTTCTCGTCCTGGTTATCCAAAGTCGTTTGCCAGAGAATATATTAAGCAAACGCAAGGAAAGTACATTCAACCATAGAAAAGAATCTTTGATGATACAATAAAGCCATTTCATGTTTCGCATGATAGAAACAAGAAATGGCTTTATTATTGATTCTTATTTGTCAGTTTAGAACAATACCAATGCAGAACGTTTCAATTTTTCAACGTATGCATCCAAAACGGCTACAGCCGTGATGTTGACAATGTCTCTTACCGAACATTCAAAGTCTGTGAAGTGAATAGGCTTGTTCAATCCCATCTGGATAGGACCAATGATTTCTGCATCAGGATCAAGTGCTTGTAAAAGCTTATAACTACCATTGGCAGATGACATGTTGGGGAACACGAGGGTGTTGACATCTAATCCCTTTAACCGAGTAAATGGATATTTGTCATCGCGTAATTGCTTGTTCAGCGCAAAGTTAACTTGCATCTCACCGTCGATGGCAAGGTCTGGATATCTCTCTTGCATCTCGGCTACTGCGTTATGAACATTGGTAGGACTGCCCGTTTCGTCGGTTCCAAAGTTAGAGTAACTAATCATGGCTATGCGCGGTTCTTCATTGAAGAATCTCACGGTATGAGCACTCAAACGGGCGATGTCAACCAAAATGTTTTTGTCGGGATGACGGTTGATGAGCGTATCGGCAATATAGTATGTACCCTTTTTTGTATTAAGAATGTGCATTGTGCCGAATGTTTCGTATTCCTTTCGTATTCCGATTACTTCTTTCGCCACTTTGATGGTGTTGGAGTATTTGGTGTAAAGACCAGTGATAAATGCATCAGCCTCGCCTTGTTCCACCATCATCATTCCAAAATAGTTGCGCTCATACATCTTGTCGTAGGCCTCTTGGAAAGTATAACCCTGTCGTTGACGTTTTTCTGCCAAGTGCTTAGCGTATGTTGCCCTTCGACCTTGTTCTTGGTCGGCACGCATGTCTATAATGTTGATATTCGATAAGTCGAGCTTTAATCTTTGAGCCAAACGATGCAGACGGTCTGGGTTACCCAATAAGATGGGGTCGCAAATACCTTCTTGTTTTGCTTGAACGGCAGCTTTCATCATGGTGGGGTGCCCGCCTTCTGCAAACACCACTTTTTGAGGATGTAAACGAGCTGTGTCGTGAAGTTTTCGTGTAAGTTTCGTTTCCTGTCCTAATAACTGCATCAAACCTTTTTTGTATGCTTCCCAGTCTGTGATAGGATGACGGGCAACTCCACTGTCCATTGCTGCCTTCGCAACGGCGGCACTTACTTCCGTAATCAAACGTGGATCAACGGGTTTAGGGATGAAATACTTTGGACCGAATGTCAAATCGCTGACATGATAAACGTCATTCACCACGTCGGGAACGGTTTCTTTAGCTAAATTGGCAATCGCGTGTACGGCAGCCATTTTCATTTCCTCGTTGATGGCTTTTGCATGAACGTCAAGTGCTCCACGGAAAATATAGGGGAATCCGATAACGTTGTTGATTTGGTTTGGATAGTCGCTTCTTCCAGTTGCCATCAAGACATCCGGTCTACTTGCCATTGCATCTTCGTAAGAGATTTCAGGAACGGGATTAGCAAGTGCAAAAACAATGGGGCAATCTGCCATGGAACGTACCATTGCTTGTGTAAGGATATTGCCTTTAGACAATCCTACAAATACGTCTGCGCCAACCATGGCTTCTTCTAAAGTATGTACGTCACGACGGTCGGTTGCAAATAGTTTTTTCTGTTCGGTCAGTTTTTCCCTATCACTTGTGATTACACCCTTAGAGTCAATCATGATGATATTCTCTTTCACGGCACCGAGTGCACAATATAATTTTGTACACGAAATGGCTGCTGCGCCAGCACCGTTGACAACGATTTTAACCTTAGAGATATCTTTACCCGCAACTTCCAGCGCATTCTTTAATCCTGCTGCTGAGATGATGGCAGTACCATGTTGGTCGTCATGCATCACGGGAATGTTAAGATTCTTTTTTAGTCTATCTTCGATATAGAAACATTCGGGAGCCTTGATGTCTTCCAGATTGATGCCACCGAATGATGGGGCTATACGCTCAACGGCTTCGCAAAACTTCTCAGGGTCTTTCTCGTCAACCTCAATGTCGAATACGTCAATCCCACCGTAAATCTTAAACAACAATCCTTTACCTTCCATCACGGGTTTTCCACTCATGGCACCTATGTCGCCAAGTCCCAATACGGCTGTTCCATTACTGATGACAGCTACAAGATTGCCTTTATCTGTATATTTATACACATTGTCTGGATTCTCTTGGATTTCCAAACAAGGATAAGCTACTCCAGGAGAGTAGGCGAGACTCAAGTCGGTTTGGGTTCTGTACGGTTTAGTAGGTTTTACCTCTATTTTACCAGGCCTTCCACTCTGATGGTATTCAAGAGCGGCTTCTTTAGTTATTTTTACCATATCAATTTATAGTTTCAGGTTTCGTATCTGCAAAGGTAATAAAAAACACGGAATGTTAACAATACAATTCTTTGAAATTTTACCCATTTTTTGCCTTTTTTATAAATATGGTCAACATCAAGTTACAGTTTGAGAATATAAAATATAGCTTTATGGTAAAAATGGTGGATGAATTATAGTGTATTTGACAAATAATAGAATCATTTTTTGTGGTTCGAAAATTATTTTGTACTTTTGTAAGTTATTAGTAAATCGACTATCTTAGAGTATGCAAAAGAAGAAAGTTTCAATCATGGTTCCATGTTACAACGAAAGGGATTCTTTGCCTTTTTTGTATGAAGAACTGAACAAATTGATGAATAGTCTTAATCAATATGATTGGGAAGTTTTGTTTGTCAATGATGGAAGTAAAGATGAAACTATAGAAGTCATTAAAAAATTGTTTAATGAGGACAATCGGATTGCATACGTAGACTTATCTCGCAATTTTGGTAAGGAGAAAGCCATGTTAGCTGGATTTGATTATGTTACTGGTGATTGCTTGATAATCATGGACGCAGATTTGCAACATCCGCCAACGGTAATCCCCGATATGCTTCAAAAATGGGAGGAAGGTTTTCAAGATGTTTATGGTAAAAGAATAACGAGAGGAAAAGAGAGTTGGTTGAGAAAGAAACTATCCCTTTTGTTTTATCGAATATTACAAAGTTCTGTGAGTTATGATATCTTGGAAAATGTCGGCGATTTCCGATTGTTGGACAGAAAATGTATAGATTCCTTGAAACAACTGAGAGAAGAGGAACGCTATACAAAAGGAATGTATTGTTGGATTGGTTTTCGTAAGACTTATGTAGAATATGTAACTCAAGAAAGGGCTGCTGGTACATCTTCATGGAACTTCTTTGGCTTGTTAAAACTGGCCATTGATGGAATCGTTAGTTTCACCATGATGCCACTACGTTTTGCCTCTATCATGGGAATTGTGATAGCTATAGTTGCATTGCTTTATATGATTGTCGTATTTGCAAAGGCCTTGATTTTTGGCGATCCTGTAGCTGGTTATCCAACACTAATAACAACTATACTATTCTTAGGTTCCGTTCAACTAATAGCCTTAGGCATTTTAGGAGAATACGTAGGAAGAATTTTCAACGAAACCAAAAAACGTCCCACTTATATCATACAGGAATATCGTAATCATCTCGATTAATTATCAATTTCAATGAAATTATCTAAATTATTATTCGCCCTATCCTTCGTCGTTATTGGCGTGGTTTTTTATGCATGGGATTGTCATAATATGTTCATTAATGACGATGTCTATTATGCGTTCTTTTGTGAAATTCCTAAAAGAATAGAATCTTTTACAGATATTTTCAATTCTCAAATTGATCATTATTTTTTGAGAAATGGACGTTTTCTTATCCATTGTATTGTTCAGATGTTTTGTGCCATTTGGGGATTGAAGGCTTTTTATGTCGTCAATACAATTGTTTTTTTGTGTTTTTTATATATAATATATTGGTATATTTTACAACGAACGAAAAATGATTCCGCACTATTATCAATAACTCTGTTGTCTTTGTTACTCTTTTTGCCTCAGTGGAATTATACGATTATTGGATATGTTTCTGGGGCAGTGAATTATTTGTGGTGTGCTGGTTTTTATATGCTTTTTATTATTTTCTATGAAAATGAAAGGAAAAAACAAAGATCTGTTAATACTTTATATGGAATAGCATACTTCTTGTTGTCATTAATTGTTGGTTCCTTACAGGAGAGTTTTTGCATTGGTATTTCTGGCTATTTCCTTTATTACTATATTAAGAATCCGAAATTATTTAAAGGGAGTGTTATTCCTATAGTAATTGGATTTTTGATAGGAAGTGCTATCGTAGTTGTTGCTCCAGGAAATTTAGTGCGTGTCGAAAGAGAAGTCCCCGATACTTTTATTCTAATTCGGTTCGTTAAGAATTTTTTCTTTTTATTCGGAGGCGGTGGAAAAGTCTTAGTGTTATTTGTTGGAACAATCGTTTTTATGTGGTTAAAAAAAAGAAATATATTGATTTCTTTTTACAAGGAATATGAATTGCTTTTTGGAATAATGTTTTTTAATATATTATTTCTTGTCTTCGTAGCCTTTAATACCCATCGCCAATTGATGAGCGTTAATTTGTATGCAACGATTCTTTTAGTGGTATTATTATATCAATTATGTGGAAAAATAATATCTAAATATCATTTAGCTATAAATGTTATTATAACCGTTTTTTTTGTATATTCTTCTATAAAAATATATAATGAAAGAATTGTAATTTCAAATGCTTATAATGAATTGTGGGAAAATGCAAGAATCGCAAATAATGAAACAGTTATTGACGTAAAGTATGATAGTTTGTTAGCAACAAAAAACAATTGGTATACTAAAAAATTCACTCGTAGGCAATACTTAAGGGGGTTTGAACGTGTATGGATGGCATATTATTTAACAGATGGTAAAGATTGGAGACATTGTTTGAGAATATTGCCAAATCAACCAGATCTTATAAAAAGTTATTGCATTCCTAAAAATCAAGTTTCCCATAATGTGTACAAACCAAATAATAAGTATTATTATATAATAGTGGTTAACAATAGAGATTTGTTAACTAATAAGTCAATCCATGTAATAAATGAGTCTTTTCCAATGTCCAAAGTATTTAATTTTATTAAAACGGGGTCAGCTAAGACAGTATTAGATATACCTTTATCTGAAATAGATGATTTTTTTACTTCTGAAAACAAGACCTTTTATATTTATCGTATAAATGAGGATTTGGAAACTTATTCTGTAGAATTGAGACAGTTAGAATCGTAGATGTACTTTTTGTTGATGGTAAAGATGGTGTTTGCGTGTCGTATATAATGTGTTTGATAGGCAAAAAGGATAGTTTTTCGTGTTTATAGAAAAATATTTCAATTTTTTTGTGTAAGTTTGCAGAATGAATTAATATTTTATGCGAACATCAGCGAATCCTACGATTTACAGAAGGGAATTGAAAGGGAGAATTCTTGAAGTTGCCATGCGTGAATTTAAGCGCAAGGGAGTGAGGTCTGTAAAGATGGATGACATCGCGCGGATACTCTCGATTTCCAAACGTACCCTTTACGAGATTTATTCCGACAAACAAGAATTGTTGCTTGAGGGAATACGTCATGAGGAACGATTGCACGATGAACATATTTCCATATTTGCAAGCGGTAAGGGAGCCATTGATATTCTCATGGAGTTTTACCGTATGCAAATCAATCAGATTGGAGATGTGAACCCTCTTTTCTATGATGGTGTGAAGAAGTATAAGATGGTGAGGGATTACATTCGTGAAAGACATTTGATTCATCAACAGAAGGTTTTGGATTTCTTTAAGAAAGGCGTAAAGGACGGTTATTTTAGGGATGATATAGATTACGAACTCATTTCCAGGTTGGCCGAGGATGTCTCGCGACTTGTCATGGAATCGTCGATGTATAGTGAATATAGTTTGGAGCATGTTTTCCGCAACATTTTTTTCTTGTTTTTCCGTGGTTTCTCCACGCCAAAGGGGATAGAAGTGATGGATAGTTTGCTCGCAGAAGAAAGATAAAAGTAATGAAAGGTGCATTGTTTGATTTAGATGGTGTGATTTTCGATACGGAATCACAATATAGTGTGTTTTGGGGAGAGCAGATGCGAATGTATTTCCCCAACGAAGTGGGGTTGGAGAATCGTATTAAAGGTCAGACTTTAGTTCAGATTTTTGATCGTTTTTTCCCAGGGATGGAAAAAGCGCAACATGATATAACCCAACGACTTAATGAATTCGAGCATAATATGTCATTCGTTTACGTGAAGGGCTTTGAGGCATTTGTGCAAGATTTGCGTTCGCATGGCATTAAGACGGCTGTAGTTACTAGTAGCAATCAAGCTAAAATGGAAAACGTTTATCGCCATCACCCAGAGTTCATTTCTTATTTCGACCGAATACTCACGTCTGAAGATTTCAGTAAAAGCAAACCCGATCCAGATTGCTATTTGAAGGGAGCCAGTTATTTAGGAACTACACCCGAAGAGTGTGTCGGTTTTGAAGACAGCTTTAATGGTCTCAAGGCCGTCAAGGCATCTGGAATGAAGGTTGTAGGACTTTATACGACGAATCCTCGTGAGGATATTCTTCCTTATTGTGATGTGGTATTTCCCCATTATGAGAATGTAAAGTATCAAGATATTCTTCAGTTGTTTGGCAAATAACGATTATGAACACGCAGAATACACCTATTCATCCTAAATTGTGGCATCGGGAGTTTTGGTTGATGGCCTTATCCAACTTCTTCCTTTCGATGTCAGTATATTTACTGATTCCCGCCTTGCCTACGTTCTTGGTAGAAGAAGAGTCGTTTTCTTCCATGCAAGTTGGAATCGTAATGGGAGCTTATGCAATAGGTTTGTTTGCCATGGGACCCTATTGCAATTGGTTGATTCAGCGTTATCGACGTAATCATGTCTTCTTCGTATCTGTGTTGGTCATGGCTTTATCGCTCACCTTATTTACCCATGGTCATCAATGGTTAGGTGATGTTCCTCATGATGTTTTCTTTTATGCATTATATCGTATAATTATAGGAGCAGCTTTTGGATTGTCGCAAATGATATTATGTAGTACGTTGATAATAGATACATGCGAGTCGTTTTTCCGAACCGAAGCCAATCATGCTTCAGCATGGTTCGGGCGTTTTTCCTTGTCATTAGGTCCGATGGCTGCCATTCTTTTGACGCAATTAGTTCCAAGAGGCAACTATCTCGTATTCGACGTATCAGCTGGTTCGGCAATGGTTGCGTTCTTGTTGATGTGCATGGTCAGTTTCCCGTTCAAGGTTCCCGAAGAAAACATCTCCCGTTTTAGCCTCGATCGTTTTTTCCTGACATCAGGTTGGGTGTTGTTTATCAATCTTGTTGTGATTACGATGGTGATAGGAATCTTGATGACATTGCATTTGTCGGCATATTTCTATGGAATGATGATGTTGGGATTCCTCTGTGCTTTAATCACCGCCAAATACGTGTTCATCCATGTTTCTCCTAAATATGAGGCAGTTACGGGAATCGTTCTCATCGTTCTTTCCGTATTGGTTCTGATAGTTCATTCCGCTATCTCTGATTATCTCGCTCCCGTTTTATTGGGATGTGGAATAGGAGTAGTGGGGTCTCGATTCTTGTTGTATTTCATCCAACTCAGTTTACATTGCCAGCGTGGTACTTCCCAAAGTTCCTTTTTCTTGGCTTGGGAGTGTGGCATTGGCTTGGGATTGTTTGTAGGTTTCGCTCTTGCTGACATTCCTGGTCGAAGAGAGTGGTTTGCGTTGTTACTCATCATTGTTGGCTTGTTGATGTACTTTTTTGTCACTCATCCGTGGTATATGAGGCATAAGCAACGATAATCGTATAATAAATGGATGAATTTTGCGTTATCATAATATATGAGACTGAGATATTTACTCATAGCATTGGTGACATTACTTTTGGCCGTTTGTTCGTGTAGTGATGATGATTCATTTACCACTTCACGAAGTAACCTCCTTTATTTTTCTATGGATACCGTGAAGTTGGATACCGTTTTCAGCAATGTACCCACTCACACCAAGTCGTTTTGGGTTTATAATCATTCTGGTGATGGCATCCGATGTGCGAACATCCGTTTGGAACATGGTAATCAAACGGGTTTCCGTGTCAATGTTGATGGTACTTATTTAGGTCCTACCAATGGCTATCAAATCAATCAAGTAGAGATACGCAACAAGGATAGCATTCGCGTTTTCGTGGAATTAACGTCTTCCACTACATTTAAGGAAACGCCCCAGTTGTTGCAAGACAACTTACTCTTCTCGTTGGAGAGTGGGGTACAGCAACGTGTCAATTTGAAAGCCTATAGTTGGGATGCTACCTTGGTGGTTGATTATCTCAAGATTTCGCGCGATACCTTGTTGTCAACCACCAAACCATTGGTTGTCTATAAGGGAATTGTTGTGGAAGAGGGGGCTACGCTTACCATCGGAGCAGGCACAACGATTTATTTCCACAACGATGCTGGCATTGATGTCTTCGGTAGGTTGGTTTGCAATGGTACTCCCGAAGCCAATGTTATATTGAGGGGCGACCGCATAGATAGGATGTTCGACTATCTGCCATACGACAATGTATCTGGACAATGGCAAGGTATACGCATTAATGAGTCGTCCTATGATAATGTCCTCCAATACACGGATATTCACAGCACGTATAATGGTATTTCTATCGATTCTTGCGATATAGAGCGTTCCACGCTTCAGATGGTGAATTCTACGGTTCATAATTGTCAAGGATATGGCATCTTGGCCAATCATTGTCAGACCAGTTTCGTGAATTGCCAAATCACCAATACCTTATGCGATTGCATGTCGGTTGTGGGAGGTAAAACCACAATCAATGGATGTACGTTAGCCCAGTTTTATCCATTTGACTCCAATCGTGGAGTGGCTTTACGTTTTTCTTCAAATCCTTATCCATTGGTCGATTTCTTATGCCAAAACTCGCTGATTACTGGATATGCCGATGATGAGATGATGGCGGAGAAAGTGGATAGCGTGGACTTCCATTTCCTTTTCAAACATTGCATCATTCGTACACCCGTCATCACCACAGACGATAGTTTGTATTTTGAAAACGTCATCTTCGAAGATATTGAAGACACCATATCGTCTGGAAGAAAGCATTTCATGAAAATAGATATTGATAAGCAACAATACGACTTTCACCTTGATAGCCTGAGTTGCGCCATCGGAAAGGCTGATGCCGTTACCTCTATGCCGCTCGATCGTGATGGTAACATGCGTGATAATGAACCTGACATCGGGTGCTTTGAATTTAGAAAACAACAAAAACCTTAAAATCCTTGAGCCATGGACAATCTAAAAATCGAAATTGACATTCAATATTGTTCAACAGATGAGTTGTCGGTTGAAGATAGAGAACTTGTGGAAAAGGCGATAAAAGCAACAGATAACTCTTATTCCAAGTATAGCCATTTCTGTGTGGGTGCCGCCGTACGACTTGCTGATGGTGCAATTGTCATCGGGGCCAACCAGGAAAATGCAGCATTCCCTTCGGGGCTTTGTGCGGAGCGTTCGGCCATCTTTGCCGCTCAGTCTCAATTCCCAGAACTTGCGATAACCACCTTGGCTATAGCGGCAAAAAACCACAATGGGTTGGTGCCTCATGCCGTTTCTCCTTGTGGTGCTTGTCGACAAGTGATATTGGAAATAGAGGACAGATACAAGCAACCTGTACGGATTTTATTGTATGGAACCGAAGGCACATACGTGATAAAAAGCATCAAGGATTTGATGCCTCTGTCGTTTGCCGAAACAGACATGTATCAATAGTTAATAAATATTAATCGCCAATAATTTCTTTTGTTTTGTTTTCTCAATCTAAAATAATAATATTACCTTTGCACTCGCATTTGAAACACAGTGCTCTGGTAATTCAGAACCAACCGGTAAGGAAGTTTGGGTGAGTGGCTGAAACCAGCAGTTTGCTAAACTGCCGTGCGGGTAACCGTACCGGGGGTTCGAATCCCCCAGCTTCCGCACAAGTGTTGAAAATGCCCTAACGGTGGATTCATCTAATGGTTAGGATACAAGATTCTCAATCTTGGCATAGGGGTTCGATTCCCCTATCCACTACAAACAAATCGGCATTCTTTATAGATTGCCGATTATTTGTTTTTATAGGATTGCAATTTTATAATAATATGGAAGTCATAAAAAGTTTCACAATCGACCACACCCGCCTGAAACCAGGCATTTATGTTTCGCGCGAAGACAAGGGTTTTACCACTTTCGACCTGCGCATCACCGAACCTAATCAAGAACCTGCCGTAGCGCCAGCAGCCATGCATAGCATGGAGCACCTCATGGCAACGTGGTTCCGTAATAGCGAGGCGAAGGACGACGTGGTTTATGTAGGCCCTATGGGTTGTCTCACAGGTATGTATATCATCATGACAGGACAGTACACCGTCGAGGACATGCGCCGCCTAACCATTGAATGTCTCCAATGGATACTCACGCAAGACAAAGTGCCAGCCACAGAACCACAGACTTGTGGTAACTATTTGCTTCACGACCTGCCCATGTGTAAGTGGGAGAGTGCTCGCTATCTCGGCCGTCTGCAACACGATTTCCATTGCGAATACAATCAACTGCAGATTACTCTCGACGATGGTCGCGTATTTGCTGACGCATAGACAAGTGCTAAATAATAGGGTTTCTCTTTTTGGAATTACATGATAATTCGTTATCTTTGCAGCAAGAGAAGGAGGTTGTCATGAAAGCGTTTATTATCAAAGTTTTGTCGCTTACGCTGAAAATATTGTTAGCGCCATCCCTGTTAATTATGGTTCTATTTGCACGCGTTGTGTACGGTAAGAACTGGAGAGACGTGCCCCCCGTTTCCAATGATGACGATAGTGGATGGATAGAATAATATCTTGATAATCTGATGCCATATAATAATCATCTTTGATGTTTCGTCAAAAAAACTCTAATCAAGGTTGAGAATGGCTTCTTTATTCCCGAAGTCAGAAGCATGTGAAACATGCGATATTTGAATGAGAAGCGGTGTAAACTTTATGTTTATTTGAAAAATCCTTGGAGATTTCAATTTTTTTTTATTACTTTGTCCCGAAAACCTATTCACTATTTAATAAATATCTAAAGCATGATGAAAAAAACAACGATGACACTTCTTGCAGCCATGACACTGATGCTGTCGAGCTGCTTCACAACGGGACTCGGAACTACATCCACCACCAATTCAAACAACAATGTGCTGGGTAATGTGCTTGGCGCTGTTTTGGGACAAGTATTGTTAGGTGGAATGACATTCGACCAGTCGAGCCTTCTTGGTAGCTGGAACTACAATGCGCCAAGTGCTGCCTTTACTACCGATCAGGCTCTCACAAAGGCTGGAGGTGCTGCTACAATTGCCACCATGGCTTCGTCGCTGGCAAGCAATTACAGCAACATCGGTATCAATCGAAACAACACTTCTTTCTCCTTCCTTGACGCTAACAAGTTCTCGGCTAAGGTCAATGGTATCCCATTCAACGGAACCTATACCTATAACCCACAGAACGGTGAAATTACCCTCAAGACAGCTACCGAGACCATCAAGGGCAACGTAACAAAGACAGAGAAAGGAATGGGTCTGATGTTTGACGCCACGCAGATGGCAAACATCCTTCAGAAAGAAGGTAAGGTCAGCAACACGGCTGCTGTTCAGGCAGTCAGCAAGCTCGCCAAGAGTGCCAACGGTGCTCGTGTAGGCTTTGAGCTTACAAAATAAGGGTGGCCTAATCTCTCTAAACTTGGTATTTACGAATCGCAAACCAAGTTGTTTAAGTCTAAGGATCATGGGATTCAAAGATTTTCATTTCAGTACCGATAATATAATCCTCCAATCCTAAAATCCTTAGACCTTTTTTTCTAAAAGAGAATACGACAAGCCACATCCTCCCAATCCAAAATCATGCTAATGTCGGCTTTCCTACTTTTTTACTTTCTAATTACCAAACACGCTTTAATACCTTCCTTTTGATTTTCGTATTTCTCTCATCTTTTTTGAAATAAAGGAGTGAAGACAATAGTTTTTTCTTTGTGAATCATACGATAAATAAGTTCCTATAGAGTATTTACAGTCTGCATAATCGCGATTAAATTGAAAAAAAATACCATCATTTGTTTTGGTCAATAAAAAAATTTTATATATTTGCAAAATCTATTACAGATATAATCACGAAAGCACCAATGAAATAACTATAATACGGCTCATAAATTATTGAGTTTTTCGTGCATGATATGGATTTTCCTACAATAACCTATGTTTTATTCTCTATAATAAACTTAATACAATATGAAAACTGATTTTAAACATTTAACAAGGGCATTAAAGACAGTCCTGATCGTCCTGTTACTGAGTGTGGCTGGCACGACAAAAGGGAATGCAGAAGAAACTGATCCCTATTTGCTTTATATGTTATTCAATGACTATCAAGTTTGTGAGCAATTAGTCCCTCAAAGAGAGTGGAATGGTATTGATGATATAAGATGTATGCAATTGCCAAGAGACGAAAGTGGGATGCAAGCTTCATGGTATTATCTGAACACTGCAGCAAGAACTACAGGCTTTTTAGCCATGGCACAAAATGAAAAAGAAGGCTTTCAGGTGTTTTTCCGTGAACAGGAAAAAGAACGCAATTTGAGAATCGAAGTCAGCCCGTTCCTCAATTCTCAAAACGAAGTGTTACAACACTCTCTATATTGGGAAGATTATTTCTACGCTGATGGTATCTTTGCTGATTCTTTAGCAGAAGCTCTGATTCCTTATACGGGTAAAATTCAAAAGACTACGGTTGACCATAACAAGGTATTTTATGTCGAGTTGAAGTCTGATTTCAATCAAACCCCTGGAGAATATAAATCAACCATTACTGTATTTGATGGAGATGAAGTGTTGTCTACCCGTTCAGTTACGGTAAAAGTATGGAACTTTGCCTTGCCTGAGAATCACTATTCTGAAGTGGTTATGGGGCTTTATAATTGTAATTCAGGCTACGGGGCCACCAAAAGTATTTTTACCCTGAATGGTATTGATACGGATGCTCAAGGAAATGTGGCAGAAAAAGATATGAATAAAGCCAAGGAAATTTTGGACAGTTATCAGGAGTGTTTGCTTAATCATGGCGTAAGCACTTACGAAATCCCACGTTGGAAGATTAACGATGATCCTAAGGCTGCAGAACTGACTATGGCAGACCCACGTCGTAAAGTGTTCTCAATTCCTGCACATCGTGGGCACTTTTATAATGGCGATTTCAATAGTAGTGCGAAAAAAACTATCAATCAATATAAGAGCATTGTGTATGATAATCCTTTCTTAAAGGACAAAGCATTCTTCTATCCAATGGATGAACCAAAAGGGAGTGATGAAGAAGTGGAATTGTTGACTAACATAACAGATAAACTAAAAGATTTGTGGCCAGGCTATCATGCTGTTGTACCTTTCTTTGGTGATTATAACAAAATGACCTCCTTATTTGACGGGAAAATAGACATCCTCTGTCCCAATCAATCATCATTTGATCCTTATGGTTCTAATTTCGATGTCAAACAATCTTATTTCTTAGATTTTATTGACCGAAGTAGTCACCCTAATCGTTTTCGTACATGGCGTTATCAAGGCGATGCTAAATGTGGCGGAACGTACTTTTGGATATTCCCATTGTCATCAATTGGTGTCATGCGACGTGTTCCATTTTGGCAACAGTATGCCATGAATAGTGACGGTTGGCTACAATGGAATTGCGCCTATCTGCCAGATAATTGGGAAAAGAAGAAGATGCCTTCTGCTTCAGGCATACAAACTGGTAATGGTGATGGAGTCTTGCTTTATCCTGGAACGATGTTTGGTCAAAGTGCTGATACGCCTATTGTTTCCTTGCGTTTGAAACAATTATCCGAAGGAATTGACGATTACGATTATCTTCATTTAGGTAAGGAATTCCTTGATGAAAGCGAATTAAATAAAGCTATCGGGTTCTTTTATAGATTTGATTATTCGACAAATTGTAAATTATTGAATAAAGAATATGAATATTATCCAGCCTATACTTGCCAATACCTTCAGCGTGCCCGATATGAAATAGGCCAACGACTTAGTGCTGCAAATACCGAGCACAATTGGGGTGAATGGCAAACTGCTGTGTATCCAGATAAATCACATAATGGCCTTGAAATCAGTAGCTGTATGGATTGTGGAGCACAACGCAGTCGAGTAAAGATCTGGGAACCTTGTGAAGTGGGCGACGTTAATTGCAGCGGTATAGTGGATATCAACGATGTTATTACGTTGGTGAACATTATTTTGGGTAAATCGCGAGATATTACAGGAATGGCTGATGTCAATGATGACGGTAATGTGGACATTAGTGATGTGACATTCCTCGTGAATATAATATTGGAGAAGCCCCAATAGCCTATTCCTATAACTGTGGGTTTCCATCCCGTTGTAGGAATTATCGTGAACCCTTTTTTATGAGTTCAAATATTGTTGATGAAATTAATTTGAGTGCTTGCTATTCAAAAATACAAAATATAAAACATACATAACCCCCATACTGCCCATTTCTGAGGCAATGCAAAAATCCCTCTATGCAATACCTCTCAAATGATATAAACAAGGAAAGTAGGCATTAGCTGTTTCAAGATCATGCTAATATCTACTTTCCTTATTCTTTCAGTATAATATGGTTATAAAGTCTAAGGATCATAGGATTCAAGGATTTTCATTGTTAGCACCGATAATATATCCTCCAATCCTAAAATCCTTAGACTTTCTTTTCACGAAGAGCACTATTTGTTAGTCACCTTTTTATATCTGTCATCTGTCAGGTGTAAGATTAGCCCACGATGTACCCATTGGTAAATCTGGTTGACAGTGCCTTCACGGTCTTTGCCTTGAAGGTATCTCACATCGGATAGCTCGCCAACCGTAAACTCATCCTTCAGCAGTTCCAGCATATTGCGAGGACCACGCTTTGAAATGGGAATATCTTGGTCTGCTTGACGGATAAGGTCGCCAAAGAAGTGCATTTTCAACCACAGGTCGTAGTGAAGACTCCACCGACACCATGTCTCGATGTTCTTTTCCCACTTCAAGCCGTTGGCGACAAAGATACAACAGGCCTTACGGAACACATGCACCAAGGCGCGATGTGTCAAGTTATCCCACACACGATCCTGCGAAGCTATGGCAAAAACTTTGCACTCTGCCTCCAGACGTTCTATCATGTGTCGTGCTTGTCGGCAGTCTATATAGCCAGTGGATTTGTTGAGATTGTCAATGAAGGGCTTCAGTGCCTTGTCGTAGGCATCGTCATATTCCCCAAATTGAGGCAATGTTGCTCCTATCCCTGGGTCGGGAATAGTGGCAAGGCAGAGACGCGATATGGGACCGTCGTTCATCACATGGCGGAAGTATCGGATAGCTTTCGACGGAGTTGTTGAAGCGTTCCAGTTCAGGAACAGCGACTCAGCTGCGTTTACACTCTGTGTGCCAGCACGTTCCTGTCCGTAGTCGTTGCCTTCGTCGTCATTAATCTTCATGTTGGTGAATTGGTTCTTCGTACCCGATGCATTCTCGATTTTATCGAATTGTTCCAACTCATTTAAGCGGCAATAGAGTGGTGCACCTTCCGCATCCTGAGTGCGCTGAGCCAGTGCTGCTTGCGTGAGGTTTGGCATGAGGTTGCGGATTTTCAGTTTGGGACGGCGTGGCTTGTCCTGATTTGAGTTGCGTGTGTTATATTTTTCGTTGTATTCCGCTTGTTTTTTGCGGTTAGGAACATCGCTATCAACCACGTCTGCCATGATATGCTTGATAGGCAGGTCGTTGCAACTCTTGCCAGCACCAGTCTCGGCTATGGTTACACAATTTCCGCGCAGTTCCCGTGAACGTTTGTCGGGATGGCGAAAGGAGAGTCCTACTGGATGTGCCATGAGCGGCGGGAAACAGGCTTGTGAAACAGTTTCAACAAAGACGTCAGGAGTACGTGAGGTAACAACTTTCAGCAGTCGTGGCATCTTCTGGCGGTTCATGCGTGGAGGCATCTGACTGGCATAAATCTCGCTCAATGTCAGTTCATCGCAAGTGGGTTGTTGGGTAGCGTTTTCTTGAGTTGTAGCTACCATGTTTTTCTCGGCCAATCGTCTGCTTTGTGCCAACACACGTCGCTGAAACTGGGTAAGGCGAGCCGATGTGTCGGTGTACTTGGCATAGAAGTCGTTCACCAAACGTTGACAATCGGCAGTTGCAAAATACTGAGGTGAACGATGGCGTATCTGACCAAGACACTCAGCCTTAGTCATCAACTGGGGCAACCCTACACTGAGCACGGCACGAATGGAGTTGTGGCGTCCTGGCTCGTTCTCTATGAGCAGGTCGGCAGGTTGCACGTTTGCCTCTTTCATGCACGCTTCAAAAATGAAATCGGTGCTGTCGCAGGGCTTGACCACTTCGCCATTGCCAACCGCAACAACTGACTCATTGGCTGATGGCGCTACAGGCTTGGCTGGGGTTGACTCTGCTGGCCAACCATCAATACCTAACCCACGCAAGCGAAAAGCCTCACGATGGGCCTCTATCTGCTCTTGTGTGAGAGGACGAAGCCAAAGGTCAGACTGATAGACCACATCGCCCGTCATCAGGATAAACGATTGCTTCTGCTGTACCGAACTATCGCAAGGGATTTCCAAAGCCTTGCAGAATGCCTCTTGTGTTTCTTCCACCGTCATGCCTACAGGACAACGTAGCCAAATGTGAACCTTGCCACCTCCGCGCAATGAGTTCTCGATGTAGAGCAACTTGTCGCGCCACTTGCCAGGCTGCTCGTTCAACCGAAGAGCACCATCAACAGCCCGTTGGCCATAATCGCGATTGTCAACATCCACACAAGTCATGTACGTGCAACACTCGGGAATGGCATCGGCTTGGGTACGATGGTCATCGCGAAACTGTGAAAAGTGAGGACAGAGACCGACGATGTCAAACTTTCGCCTCTCCTTCAATGCCTTCTGCTTAGCCTCGTCACTCTCCGCGCGAACATCTTTTACTATATCGTGCAAGAGAGGGTTTGCCAGCTCTTTGGCTATCTGCTCACCCGTGGCAGGATGAGCCTGTCCAATGTTGCCCTTGACCATGGCAAAGACATCCTGCTGTGCGCTTTCAACTGCGGGGTTAGTCACTTGGTTTGCACTCGCGAAAAGGTTGCCCTGCTGGGCGGTTGTGTTATTTGTTTCCATATCTTTTACATGTTATTAATTTTAACTATGTCATTAACAATGACTTCCTGATAGCACTTTTCGCCCACCTCGTGAACTTGGAATCGCAGCGACGCAACCACCAAATCATTTTTGTAAAACTTACATTGAGCGAGATTTCCGAAAAGCGTACATACGTACTCATCTTGTTTTCCACCGCCAAACTCTCGGAGTCGGACGATACACATGGCCAACTGGCCGTTCTCTGCCTTCTGTGAGGCAACGTAGCTCACATCTCCCTGTGACACTACCGTGTATAAAGCTGTCTTCATAAAAACATACTTTAAATGAAAAAATGTGAGACGCGTCTCGATGCTCCCTCCGCTTTTAGTGCACATAACAAAGAAAAGCACCACAACCTGACTTTCAGGAATGCGATGCAAAGGTAGGCTATTTTATTGAAAACGAATTATTTACGGACGTTTTGCCTTTGATGCTTTAGCTTGCGAAAATACATGTAAAATTATCCTGTCATCACAAATTGTTTTGATAGGGAATCGAATAATTCAGGCAACAGAATATTAGTTTTGATGGAAGATATCATTATCATCAAAACAACGACACAAAAAACATTCTGAATGAAAATTCTATCAAAAAAAAAGATGGATTCCATATAGAAACCCATCAAAAGTACCATCATCAAAAAAGAGTTGTCCGTAAAACTTTTATTGAGGCAGATGCTTGGCAAATGCATCCTTCATGTTTTTCAGGGTAAGCTCATTATAGCAAAATGCTCTTTGGCGGCACACGGCCTGCCATGTTGGTAGTTTCACTTCACCCTTATAATGTTTGAGGACATAATTCTCATAAAAGCGTTTCTCTTTCTCTTCGTTAACCACTTTACCCTGTTCATCCACATAACTAACTTCAGCCCATTTCAGAAGATACACCATATCCATGCTGTCATATTGCCAACTGTAGCCCTCCACCTTGGTTTTCCTTTTAGTAAGCCCTAAAGAGTCGAGCTGTTCGATTGCTTTGCAGACTTGGATTCCATGCTCGGGATTATGTGCAAAGAATTGAGATGCCTCTGGGTCAAGCCCGTGTTTACTACCTTCAACATAACGATAAATATAAGCTTCCCGTCTGAGCCATTGATTATCGTGCTCATGGTAGTCTTTCTGAAGCCACTCACTCAGTGGACGAGCATTCTTGCGCCGTTCCTCAAGTTCCTCTTCGGAAACCAACTTGACAGAACCAAAGGTTGCCTTTACATCATTGATACTCTTTAATACATTGTCACAACTGGTTTCAAAGATTTTCTTCAATCGGGCGTAATCTCCTCTAACTTCCTGCTCCTGACGTATCATGTCTTTACATACTTTGAGAACTGTAACAAGATGGTAAAAGAATGTGGCTTGTTCATGAAGTAGAGTCTTGACCAGTTCGCAGTATGGCTCTATACCGAAGAATTGGCTATGGTATTGACGGAATGTAAGGCGACTATAATCAAGAACGGGGACGATATTAACGGAACCCTCCAAACGCTTACGCACTACCGGGCAGTATTTCCTGAAGATTTTCATGCTACCAGTTATGGTAGTGCCAATCTTTCTAACTAATTTGAGTGCTATATGGAAGCATTTATTATTATCGGTGGCATATTCCTCAATGAATCTTTCAGAGAACGCGACCAATTCCATCGATTCGATGTTCAGTCGTGCCTGATACATCCTTACAAGATTCAACGTTTGTTCAACCTTACGTATGTCAAATTTACACAATAATATAGCTTCGAGAACATTCAAGTCCTCAAGTTCCTTGGCTGCTTCATATATCTGAGTCAGCCCCGTTTCATCTCTTTGTACAATGGTAGAATATAACATAGACCATTAACATAAATATTTATGTAATGACCAACAAAATACAAGCCAATGCAAATCGCAAAATCATAAATGACATAATGGCAGAAGGGGAAAGTAAAAATGTCAATGCCCATTCTGGGTATGTCATACCATTCTGTCTTTTTGCGCTTCTTTTCCTGTCCTACCTTTGCAGAAAAAAGAGAAACGCAACCAAACAAACAACATCATAGCGAAGTTTGTTACCCTTCTGTGGAACAGATGCCTGAGATAAAGGCTTAGGACTCTTTCGCCGCTTGAATGTAAGCCAGCAGGATCTTGGCTTTTTCTACATCCTTGTCGTATGCTGCATGGCTCAGCGCTGCCATCCGCTGGTACTTCTCCAAGCTCTCCTTGGCTTTTTCTTCTGCATCGGCCAGCTCGCCTTTGTCTGCGTGCAATATGGCCATGTTGAAAAGCGTCATGGCGACATCGGGCATATAGGCATCGGGATTCTCCTCAGCCAGCTCTCGGTATTTCTCCAGTGCCTCGCCGTATTCCTTTTCTGCCTCGCCGTAGCGGTTGGTGCTATAGTGCAAGGCTGCAAGGTTGTTCAGCGTCGTGGCGACATCGGGCATATAGGCATCGGGATTCTTCTCTGCCAGCTCTCGGCGAATCTCCAGTGCCTCGCCGTATTCCTTTTCTGCCTCGCCGTAGCGGTTGGTGTTACAGTGCAGGATTGCAAGGTTGTTCAGCGTCATGGCGACACGGGGCATATAGGCATCGGGATTCTTCCCTGCCAGCTCTCGGCGAATCTTCAGTGCCTCGCCGTATTCCTTTTCTGCCTTGTCGTAGCGGTTGGTGTTCTTGTGCAGGACTGCAAGGTTGTTCAGCGTCATGGCGACATCGGGCATATAGGCATCGGGATTCTTCTCTGCCAGCTCTCGGTATTTCTTCAGTGCCTCGCCGTATTCCTTTTCTGCCTCGCCGTAGCGGATGGTGTTCCAGTGCAGGTTTGCAAGGTTGTTCAGCGTCGCGGCGACATGGGGCATATAGGCATCTGGATTCTTCTCTGCCAGCTTTCGTCGTATCTTCAGTGCCTCGCCGAATTCCTTTTCTGCCTCGGCGTAGCGGTTGGTGTTCCTGTGCAGGTTTGCAAGGTTGTTCAGCGTCGTGGCGACATAGGGCATATAGGCATCGGGATTCTTCTCTGCCAGCTCTCGGTATTTCTCCAACACCTCGCCGTATTCCTCTTCTGCCTCGGCGTAGCGGTTGGTGTTACAGTGAAGGATTGCAAGGTTGCCCAGCGTCCCAGCGACATCGTCAATGAATTTCCCCGGTTGCTTCTCCTCCAAGGCTTTGTATATTTCCAATGCCTCCAGATAGAAAGGCTCTGCCTCGCTGAAATGGCAGAGGACATACAACTTTGTACCTATATTATGCAGTCCTGTGGCTTTTGTGTAATCATTGACCTTCTCTTTATCCATCAATTGCAACATCTTGCCCTTGTTACAGCCATACTCATTCAGTATTTCCATGTATGCAGGCAGGGTTGATTCAAGCAGCCCCAGCAGAGAGTCAATATCCTCTGGATGCAGGAAGAACCAATACGCCAGAAGGTGCTCGTAGAAGGACTGGTGCGCGAAGCGGAAGCCTTCCTTCGCGTCGTTTGTGAGCAGCGACTGCACGCGCAGGAGATTCCCTTTGTCGTCAATCCCATGTTCCTTGCACATCGCCTTGTAATCGGCATCATTTAGGTAATTCATCTTATGCTTATACATGTACGCCGCAGTACACAATGAGGCATTCAGCAGCTCTTTTTCCTTGGCTTCCTTGGCTTTATCACCCTTTGCCTCTCTTTTTGCCTCTCTTTTTATCCAATTCATGATGACGGCATCGAGAATCACTTTCATGGTGAGGTTCTTCCTGCCGTGACATTCCTCTAAAATAATGTCAATGTTCGACAGTATCAAAGGCCGCAAGAACACTTCCTTGCAGCTATACACCATCTTAATGGCCTCTTCCTTCTTCGAGTTCTCTCCGACTCCGAAATGCTTGACAAGGAATTTTTCTACCTGTTCGCGATTGAAAGGTTCAAGGATAAGCTCTTGCCAATACGGAAGTGGGCCAAAGCCACCTCCGCCACCTGGAACTCCTGCCTTGCCGGGCTGGAACTCCTCGCTCTGGAAGAACTGCCTGCGGCAGCTCACCACCACCCAGGCAAATTCCTCGGTGTCTTTGCCCAGCTGTTCCATGAACTTGCGAGGATTGTTCTCCTGTGTGTTTTCGAGCGAAGCACGTGCCTCCTCACATTCGTCCAAGGCATCCAAGAGCAGAATGCAGTTACTTCTGTCTTTGAGTGGAATTTCAGCACCTATCCTGTTCATAATATTCTGATACCCATTGTTCAGAGTGTATAGTCTGATGTCTTTCGGCATGGAGGATTTTGCGCTGTACTTTTCAATGTACCATTGGTGCAAGTGAGTTAGAGCTGCCGTCTTGCCCGACCCGATGTCACCCAAAAGACAGATATACCTGGATACTATCGGCCTCTTTTGGATTATCTCTGCAAAATGCTCAAAGAACGGAGACACCTTGCCGCCCGATTGAACATCCTTGACATTCATGGGAATATAGATGCCATCAAGATAATCTTTGAAATTAGTGTCAAGCTGTTGCTCCTTTTGCTCCTTTGCCTCCTTCTTTTTCTCCCGTTGCTGAATGATGTAGAGAATAATAGAGACAATAATAGCAAGCAAGCTAAGTATAATAGTAATAGTACCCGTATCCATATCAAATAAGTATTTCTGCCTGCAAATATAGATAAAATTCTTGAATTATCAGCCTGTCGTGATAAAATAATTTACTTTTCTTTAGCGAATAGTTTCACTATAATAAAACTCTACTTTTTATTTCTCTTAATTGAATGTAATCGTTGATATGATACAACAGCCCCCATTGCTCTTTCCGCTGTTCATCGGAAAGGCCTTCCGTGCAAAGAGTGAGTTCTATCTTTCTTGTTATCGTGGGCATAGCGAGCGTTTAAATCAGTATTGAATATCGTTTGCAAAGATACTTTTTTTATCGACATACCCAAGTGTAAATCATGATTTGTTAGTGCTAAATCTTACAATCTTACAGCTGACAATTAAAATATAGTATAAGTAACAGGCATGGAGTGGGGATGAGAGTAGTATGAATAATAGTATGAATGTATGAAAATAAGAATATTTAATAAATATAATAATGATGATAATAATAATATATTCAATGATTAGATAATAATAGAATCAATGATTTATAATATATCTTTAATTCTAAATCATTCATCATTCTTCATTATTCTTCATTCTTCATTTATTTCCCCTTCCTTCTCGCTGCTATCGGTTGTAATATATGCAAAAAAAAACTGTCAGCTGTAAGACTGTAAGATTTTGCCGTTCTAAGATATTAAAGAAATACTTTAAAAAAGTTGTCTAAATATTTGTGTATATGAAATTTATTTAGTATCTTTGTATTGTCAAAAGGTTAAGCCGCTGGCCTTGCGACAATGGGCCCAAAACGTAGTGAAAAGCAGCGGAAGAGTAAATTAACCACTAAAAAAACATTAAGATTATGCCTACTTTTTATGTATTGTATCAGAACAAGAACCCCAGAAGTACGACTAAGGATCAATGGTACGCCAAGGCAAAGTGCTTGGGCTACTGGGACCTCGAGAAACTGGCCGACCACATCCAGGACAACGTAAGCGCAAAGAAATCGGATGTGATTGCCGTGCTCAGGGAACTGGTAGTGGTGATGGCGGAGGCCTTCGACGCTGGCTATGGCGTGAAGTTGGACGGTTTCGGTCGCTTCAAGGTGGGTTTGAAGACGAAGCCCGCTGAGGGTCCCGACAAGTTCTCTGCCTCGAAGAACATCGTGGGTAGTCGCATCAACTTCCAGCCTGAGACGCATTGGAGTGCCGCCGATGGTAACATCCGC
>OMWI01000088.1 GCA_900314715.1 uncultured Prevotellaceae bacterium
ACATCGATGGTTTTAAGACTGCAAGAGAAAAGGTCTTTTTAATAAAAACTGACTATGAACAAATGATACAGTCTATTTTAGACTTATAAATTCCAATTTCTCTAACTGAAAAAGTGAGGCCACACGGCTTCGCTTTTTCTGTCAATGTGGAAAGTCCGAAGGGCTGATAAGAATAAAGGCAGGTGGTGGAGCGGAGCGGAACCCCTGCTAAGAGTTCGCAAATATATATATAAGTGCCGAAGGTACGACAGAATCTCTGTCACCCCCGTTGGGGTTCTACACACTCTCGCCTAACTTGCAGGGGTTTCGCTCCGCTCCACCGCCTGCCTGTAATCTTATTCCCCTTCGGGGATTATGCTGTAATGAATGCAGAACGTTTCAGGTCAACTGCTATATTATGACCTAAACAAGACATTGTAGTAGTTAGTCCAGACGCAATATGTTGCAAGAATTCTAAATGCGATAGTGATACGGTTAATTCCGATTTATCTTTATCAATATGGCCTACTTCGAGAAACCATAGTTTATATTCAAACAGTAAATAATTGCGCGGCTGATATCTCCAAACGCGATGACTCCAATTAGAGTAAGCATTAACTTAATTTATCTCCAAAGATTTTCATATATATTTTTTTATTTTTACTTTTGCAATCATATTCAGACAGATAAATCGGAATTTGTATGATTGTACCAAAGAAATCTATTGGATTAATCGTTCTATTGTTTATGCCTTGTTTTGCTGTTGGTCAAAACTGCGTGGACAGCACAACATTCAGACAAGATAGCATAGACATTAGAACTGACTCGTTACGTCAGCGGAATGCTATGTACAACTGTGATACAGTTAGAAAAGGCAGTTTTCGAAAGCAGCACAGACTATCTTTTGTCCGCAAAGAGCAAGGACTGACACGAGGCATAAGTCCTAATGCTGTAAAAAAGCAGAAGTTCGATCCATATAAGAAGAAGTTTACCGATATGCGAATAATGGAAAATATCGGTTCGCACATAAGCAGATAAGTAAATTCCAATATATGTACGAGCCGAGAGTGGAACCGAACTTGCTCGAGTTATGCCGATGCGAAGCCAGAAATCGGATAAAATCCAATTTAGCGAAGAATATGAATATAGAAGACTATCGTGAGTATTGCCTTTCTTTGGGCGAAGACGTGGAAGAGAAACTCCCATTTCAGAAGTTTAAGAGCGGAGAGGGAGTGTTGGTATTTTATGTGTCAGGACACATGTTCTCATTCTTCGATTGTAATGATTTCTCGGTTATCACGCTCAAATGCCAATCAGAACGAATTGAAGAACTGAAAGCACAGTATGAGTGCATCGGAAATCCGTATAATGAATCACCCAAGCACTGGATAGGCATCAATTCAACGACTGCACCCAATGATTTGCTGAAGGAACTGACCAGAAACTCTTACGAGATAGTTAAGGCGAAATATACGAGAGTTAAGAAGAGTTGTAAATACTGTTAATCTGTTACCACTTCACTGAAATGTTCCTTGCCCCATGTTATCAGAGCCGTGAGGGCAGGCATCAGTGATTTGCCTGTATCCGTAAGGGAATACTCCACTCGGGGAGGAACCTCTGGATAGACCTCGCGATGAACGAGGTGGCTCTGTTCCAGATTCTTCAGTGTCTGCGAGAGCATCTTCTGGGAACAGTCCGTCATCAGACGACGGATTTCATTGAAGCGCAATACCCCTGTCTCGCTGGTGTGAAGCATATATAGCACTAACATTGACCACTTGTCGCCGAAACGACTCACCACTTGTCTGATTGGACAAGCCAAGTACTCAGCCTTAATATCTGCCATAACTAGTGAATTTAATGCAAGAACGGTGCAAGCCGAACGCAATCGAACTTTCTCGAATTGATGAAGTGCAGCCTATCTTCGCCGTATTTACACGGCAAAAGTAACAAATAGTTACCAAGTAACAGTATTATACTTAGTTAATCTAAGTTAACGCCACTTTCGCAGAAGTCCGATAACATCACAATTCCTACTTTTTGGTAACTATCTCACCAAAAAGTGCCTTCTTGTGGGAATGTTTTTTTCTCTATACCTTTGCATCGCAATTCAGAAGAAACATGTATAATCAATAAAAAAGGTAAGAACAATGAAACAGATTGAAACAATTAAGAGTGGTAAGAACTTCAGTGCAGTAAGCGTAGGTAAGATGAGTGAGATTATCGATCATGTGCTTCCCATGGGACCCAACGTAACCATTCAGGGTAAGGTGTTCGCAGGTCAGGCTGTGGGTGCAACAGGCAGCGAACTGAGTTTCCAGACACTCATTCCTGGTCAGGACAGTGGTTTCCTGCACACGCACAAAACTCACGAGGAACTGTACATTATCCTGAAAGGCGAAGGCCAGTATCAGGTGGATGGTGAGATATTCCCCGTTAGCGAAGGCACCATTATCCGCGTAGCTCCCGATGGCAAGCGTGCGCTGAAGAACACGGGCAGCGAGAACCTGACTATGCTCTGCATCCAGTACAAGGCCAATGCCTTCACTGAGGCTGACAGCCCCATGACTGATGGTGTCATCCTGCAGGAAGAACTGAAATGGTAAGCGAGATGTTTGAACAAGCAATTCAGTTCCTGAAAGACCACAAAGAGATTGCCCTTGCCACGTGCGAGGGCAATCTGCCTAAGTTACGCATCTTCCAGATTATGAAGCAGGAAGGGCATGTGCTCTACTTTGCCACTTCTGCCCAGAAGGCAGTCTATCGGGAGTTACGTCAGAATCCTAATGTTGAGATACTGGCTTATGCTGATAACATTTCAGTTCGGTGTTCTGGCATGGTGAACTTCAATGTCGAGGATGACGTAAAGCGATGGATATATGACAACAATTCGGTACTGTCTCGTCTCTATACGAGCTATGACCAGCTGGAATACTTCTGCTTTCCGATAGCAGAAATGGACTATTACGACCTGTCCCCGACACCACCAGTATTCCAACATTTCGACCTCATTTCAGGAGATGTGGGCCAGGGATTTGTCGGTGAGCGATTCAAGAATAATTGATTATTTCCAGCAAAATCGCATTTTCGGCAATAAATAAGAAAAGCAAAATCTTTGCCGCCGTTTTTCTTGTTACTATGAACTAAAAAACGTACCTTTGCAAACGAGAACTTCAAGATGTGTGAACTAAAAATCGAAGGTTATGAAAAGAAGAAATATCCTGATTGCTTTGGTACTGATATTGGCCACTGTCACAGCATTGGCACAGGCTCCCAATGGTAGCGGTAACTATTACAAGGCAGCCAATGGAAAGAAAGGTCAAGCACTAAAGACGGCAATGTATGACATCATTCATAAGCATACAAGTATCGGTTACGATGGCCTTTATGAGGCATACAAGAAGACCGATACACGCCCAGATGGTTATGTGCGTGATTGGTATTCAAATGCAACAAACTACACACACGTGAAGGATAAGGCGGGAACTTATAAAAAAGAGGGTGACTGCTACAACCGTGAACATTCTGTGCCACAAAGTTGGTTCGAAAGTTATGACGATGCAAGTATCATCAAATGCGACATCGTTCATGTTCTACCTACCGATGGATATATCAACAATCGTCGTGGTAATATGCCATTGGCTAATGTGGGAACTATTTCTGATACTTCAAAAAACGGTTATTGTAAATGGGGGCGTTGTTCGGTGAATGGATATACAGGTCAAGTGTTTGAACCTAATGACGAAATCAAGGGAGATATGGCGCGTATCTATTTCTACATGGCAACGTGTTATGAAAATGTTGTGGCAAAATGGAGCGGAAACGCTACTGCCAGTACCGTTTTCAATGGCACAGCATATCCTGCTTACAATAAATGGTATCTCGATATGTTGATGACTTGGTCAAAGCAAGACCCTGTGGATGCTGTAGAAATAGCTCGTAACAAAGCAGTTTATGAAGTCCAGAACAACCGCAATCCGTTTGTCGATTATCCAAGGTTAGAGGAATATGTTTGGGGAAGCAAAAAAGATCATGCCTTTTCTTACGACAATTATGACAGTACGACACCCGTCATTCCTGATAATCCAGACACTCCCGATAATCCTGATACGCCTTCTACAACAGTTGATTTCGTGAAGGTGACAACCAATGGGCAAATAAAAGCAGGTAACGAATACATCGTAGTGTGCGAATCTAAATCAGTGGCAATGGGCACACTCGATGGGAGAGTCATGACTCCTGTGGATGTGACCATCGTGAATAACAAGGTGTCACCCAGCGAATCAGTTGTTGTTTTGACGCTTGGCGGTTCTACAGGTGAGTGGTCGCTAAAAGGAAACGAAGGCTATCTCATTTCTCCTTCTACGAAGAATATGGCATGGACAAATGATGAGGCTAACGTGTGGAGAATAACCAACGACGATGGTGGCTATACCCTCAGCACTATTGCCGGTACATTGCAATACAACTCAAGTTCACCACGTTTCACGACATATACCAGTTCACAAAATCCCGCCGTACTCTATTATCGTACGAAGACAGACCCTGCAATGGGCATTAAATCTGTGAAACAGGTGAAAAAGAATGGAAAACGCATTTATAACCTACGTGGCCAGCAGGTAAAAACTTCTCAACTGCCTAAGGGATTGTACATCCGCAACAGCAAGAAATATGTGGTCAAATAACAGAAGAATAAAGTTGCTATAACCAGCGGAAAAGTGTTTTTTCTTTTATTAGTGTCCGTAATTTTTTTACTCTGTATGGTGAAGAGTTCCCGAACCTCAAATATCCTCTTCCTCTGACATTTTGGAGTAATCTCTCCACATGATGTCGGACTTATATATGGCA
>OMWI01000069.1 GCA_900314715.1 uncultured Prevotellaceae bacterium
TGAAACGCAATGCATACGGATTCAGAGACGACAGGTATTTTACCCTGAGGCTCTACGCTCTACACGACTGCCGTATCACTCGAAATGTCGGATGAACCTAATTTCTTTCTGATTCGGTGAAGTCTCGTTGCCAATACGTTAGACTCCACGTTCATGATAAAGGCGATTTCTCGCAACGGTATATCTTCATAATAGTATAGGTGTATCAACATTCGTTCCTCGGGAGCAAGATTGTCCACGGCTTCCTCCATCAATAGGATTCGTTCTTCTTTTCCTGTAGATAAATCATCATCTGTTACGTCGTTTTCCATTACCACCTCGTCGATGTTCACCCAATGAAATTTCCTTCGTTTCAGGTAATTGAGCGACTCATGATAGGCAATCCTACGAAGCCAAGTATAGAATGATGATGTTCCAACGAACGAGGAAAGCGAACGATAAGCCTTGACGAATGTGTCTTGTGCCAACTCCTCAGCATCAGAGACATCGCCTACCATCCTACTGGTAAAGTCAAGCAATGCCTGAGAATATCGACTGACGAAATAAGCATATTCATCATGCTTACCCGCCAATATCCGTTGGATGCGCTGTTGTTCGTCTATGTTCGTTTTCTGACCCATTCTATTATATAGACAATCATATTTGGAAAATATTACATGTCATTCCAAAATAATTTCATTTTATTTCGTACAATGGTCATGTACGAATGGTACATGGCCTATGTACGAATGGTACATGACCTATGTACGAATCGTACATGGCTATTATACCAAATTGAAAAAGACTTCTATTAATGCTTTTTCTTGTGGGTTCTATGGCGATTTCCGAAGTTGAAGCCAACGTAGATGTTGACGTTTCCAAAGGTGCTATTAGTGGAAAATTGGCTCTTGCTATAGTTGTAAGTATGGAAGATGGCGCTCATTCCAGCATAGTATTTCATGTTGTTCCACACCAAGCCGAAGCGACCGATACCGTCAATGTTGAGGTTGTTGAACGAAAAGTCGCGGAAGGAAAAACGCTTGTATTTCGCCTCGCCCACCGAACGCTTGTTGCCTATAGCTATAGACAACGAGGCTCCAAAGAGCCAATCCTTGGCAAACACCCAATTATATGCCCATCCTGCCGAGATGGAAATATCGGTGTAGTTCACTTGTCTCCACTGAATGATGTTCTCATCTTGCACTTCCTCGATGCCCAACCTCTCCTTCACCAAGTCAACCAAACGCACGGCATTTAAATTAAGGTTGTGGCGCGTATAACTAAATCCCATCAGATATGAAGCGGCACTCTTACGCTGACAGGTACTCTGACTAAACGCCGCGGGATAGGAAAACTTCTTATGATTGAAGATATAGTAGATATTGACGCCTTTGATGCTCGCATCAAAACCGTCGAAAGCGGCTCCCTCTATCGCGTCGGTATTGATGTCCTTGCCAATGTATAGCGAACGAATCTTGTAGTTGTTACCCGTCTTGCGATAGTAGATGTCAATGCCTACTTGGTTGCTGTATATGCTCAAATCAAAGTCTTGCTTGTTATTGCCGTCCGACAAGTGTGAGAAGTCAATCGTATAACCAAAGTACACCCATCGCCATCCTATATAGGGACCAAACTTAATGCTTGGCTTAGGCGTGAGACGGATGGAATTGCCGAGAGCGTCCTTAATCCTATACGACTCGTAAGTATTGGTGTTTTGCAGCATGAAAGTATAATTAAACCGCTGCGATTCGATATAATCAGAGTCAACCCTACTGAATTCCTTGATGACTTCGTAGGCTTTCTCCCAAAAAGAAAGTTTTGGTTCAGGTGCAACATGAATGCTATCAACGTTGGGAATGGAATCGGTTTGCCCATACATTTCCAATGCGGTCAGTAACGTGATAATTGTCAATAACCTTCTAAACATTCAGTAATTGCATTGTGTTCAAATAAAAGCATTAGAATTTACCCAGTATCCTGTCCATCGCCCAATTGACAGGAGTGGCACTCACACTATTGCATGTGCAAAGTCCAAAACCTTGCAAGTCTTCCGTTACCGACCGTATCAATGGCAACTGAACATGCGAAGGATTTTCAACCACGATGTCAGAAGTGCCTTCGGAAGTCATGAGACGAATGGGGGCATAATTAAACACGGAAAAAGATATCATTCCTTTTTCGCCTACAATGTCAATCCTGTCTTCTTGCGCACTCTCATGACCTACAAAGCACCAACTGCCACTACCCACCAATCCGTTCTCGAATCGGAAACAAGCACTGACGGTATCTTCCACATCATAAAGATGGGCGCGATTAGTGCAATAGCCATGCGCCTTAACGATAACTCCAAAGAAATCTTGCAATAAATCCAATTGATGGGCAGCCATATCGTAAAAATATCCACCACCTGCAATCTCAGCATTCAATCTCCAAGGTAGATTCTCCTTGTCGCGATCAAACTCTCTGGGAGGAACGGAGTAGCGGATGTTGACGCTGGTAATAGTGCCCAATATGCCTTCATTGATGATGCTCTTGACTCTTTGGAAGTAAGGTAAGTATCGACGATAATATGCTACAAAACAAGGAATGCCCGTCTGTTCGCTCACATAATTGATGCGAACACAATCATCATAGTTGGAAGCCAACGGCTTTTCCACATAAACGGGCTTGCCCGCTCTCATCGCCATAATGGCAAACGTAGCGTGACTACTGGGAGGAGTGGCGACATAAATGGCATTTACGTCGGGGTCGTCAATCAACTCTTGTGCATCGGTGTACCACTTCGGCACATGATGACGCTCTGCGTAGGAGCGTGCTCTCGCTTCGCACCTACTCATAACCGCCTCTATATGTGAGCCGTTTACCTCGTTGAAAGCAGGTCCCGATTTGATTTCGGTAACTTCGCCACAACCGATAAAGCCCCAACTGATTAGTTTCATCTTTCGTGCAAATTACATGGCAAAGCAGTTGAAACCACCGTCAACTACTGCTACGGTACCCGTAACGAACTTAGCCGCGTCGCTCATCAGGTAATGGATGGTGCCGCACAATTCTTCTGGGTCACCCATACGACCGAAAGGAGTCTGGCGAATTACGTCTTGACCACGTTGTGTGAACGAACCATCAGGATTGGTCAATAAGGCACGATTTTGTTCGGTGATAAAGAAACCTGGTGCAATAGCATTCACTCGAATGCCTTCACCGAATTTCTTGGCACACTCGGTAGCCATATAAGCCGTGAAATTGGAAATGCCTGCTTTGGCAGAAGCATAACCGCACACACGCGTCATAGGACGGAAAGCTGCCATAGACGAGAAGTTGATGATGCTACCCTTGCCTTGAGCAACCATCGGCTTGAGAAATACTTGCGTTGGAATAACCGTTCCCGTGAGGTTCAACGAAAGAACTTTCTGGAATTCATCAGGATTCAAGTCGAAGAAGTTTTGGTCGGGACCAATCGTAGCACCCTTCATGTTGCCACCAGCAGCATTAAGTAAGGTATCCACCTTTCCATATTTCTCCAGGATAGTGTCGCATGCATTCTGAATAGAAGCTTGGTCAAGCACGTCGGCCTTGATGAACTCGCAACAGCCACCAGCCTTGATGATGTCGTCAACGATAGCCTTTCCAACTTCTTCCTTGCGACCTAAGATAATTACTTTTGCGCCGTTGAGTGCTAAATATTTAGCGATGCAACGACCCAATACGCCTGTTCCACCCGTGATAACCACGGTATAGTCTTTGATGTTAAATAAGTCTTTCATATATTAATTGAAATATTAAAGCCTCTCCCCGACCCTCTCCCAAGGAGAGGGAGATAGATGTGAGGATTAGCCACTGTTACAAATTATGAATAGTCTAATGTCAATGTTAATGATTCAAATTCAAAGCCCCCTCTCCTTGGGAGAGGGCTGGGGAGAGGCTTTTTATCTAATCATAAAACCCGGGTTGATGATACTCTATGCCTAATTCCCTGTCTACCGTTGCCAAAATACCTTGAACTTGTCCTAAAGCAAACATTCTGCCTAAGAAACTATAGCCGGCATTATAGCCACGATTCTCATCGCCAAGCATCGTCATACCATGGTCAACGCGCATGGGGAGATTGGGATTCACCTTCTCGAAGATACGAGCCAACTCTATCAAGTCGGCCCTTCCACCTAAATGACTGGCTTCGGTGAAGTCGCCATTGGGGAAGATATGGCATGAACGCATGTGAACAAACCATGTACGTTCGGCATATTTGTTTGCCAACTTTATAATGTCGTTATGACCGCCTGCTGAGAGCGAACCCGCACAGAACGTAAGACCGTTGTGAGGATTGTCAACGGCATGTAAGAACCAATCGATGTCCTCATCGCAGGTAACGATACGGGGAAGTCCGAGAATGGGGAATGGTGGATCGTCTGGATGTACGCACATGAACATACCATATTCCTCACACGTAGGCATAATGGCAGAGAGGAAATACTTCATGTTTTCGCGCAATTGCTCTTTCGTTACACCTTTATATAATAATAAGAGCTCACGGAACAATTCAACGGGTCGTTCCTCATCTTCCTTGATATTACCACTAACAAAGCCTTGCGTCTTTACGATGATATTTTCAACTAATTTTCTGTCATCATCAGCCGTCATCGTCTTTTTCAGTTCTGCCACTTCACCTAAGATGTCGCGATTCAATCGTTTGCCAAATGCATCCCAATCCTTGTCTGCCCCTTCGCGCTTCAGGATATACATGTCGAAATAGGCAAATTCAGAAAAACTGAAATAGAGATTCGATGAACCATTAGGATTCTCATGCAACAAGTCAGTACGTGCCCAGTCGAGCACGGGCATAAAGTTGTAACAAATCGTATGAATCCCTTCCAACGATAGGTTTTTCAAACTCTCCTTGTAATTCTCGATGAGCTGATCGCGGTCAGCACCACCGTATTTGATACTTTCAGAAACAGGCAAGCTTTCCACTACGCTCCATCTCATACCGTAGCTTTCGATGTATTCACGTAAATCCCTAATCTTCTCGCGTGTCCAAACCTCACCGTTCGGTACGTCGTGAAGAGCAGTTACGATACCTTCTACGCCAATTTGCTTGAGCATTCCAAGCGTAATCTTGTCGTTCTTACCAAACCATCTCCAAGTCTTTTCCATATTCTTGTTTATTTAATTGTCACCGCAAAGATATTAAAAAAAAGCCAACTATCTCCAAATTTACGCAATTATTTGATGAATGGAGTGAGTTTATTTGTTGAGAACCTCAAAAGGCAGAACTCCATCGTTGTCGGCTGGCACAATTCCAAGCAACTTACAAACCAGTGAATATACGTTGACATTGGGGAAATGAGGCAATTGCGCATGGCGGATATCGGGTCCTATCGCCCTAAACAATGCATGCATGTCTTGCAATGTGGGATCATATCCGTGTGTACCGCCCGCCTCGATTTCCTTATCATATACCACGTAACCGATATCTGGCATTACCACAACATCGCCAACGCGTGAATTGGAACCGTAATGCAAGTATTCGGGAACGTCTTTTTTCCTCCAGACCTTCACATGGTCGATGTCTTTCAATGCCTGATACACCTTTTTCGCGCATCCCTTCTTCACATAGACATTCGCTGGTGTATTGCCTTGAATACTCACATACCAATCTTTATTCAAGTAGGAAGCGACATTCACCACATGAGGTTGGTCTACCCATGTCATTCCATGGTCGGAGAGCACGATGAGATTTACCTCATCTGCCAATCCCAAAAACTGAATACCATCGTATAGAAACTTGATGAGTGAATCTACTGACTCCACCGCTTGACGCGTCAAAAGGTGATGAGGACCATTTTTGTGGCCACTCTTGTCGGGTTGGTTCATATACGCCATAATCAATTCTGGACGTTCATTCTCCGCTTTCCTCAATTGTGCCAACACACCATCTACTCTCTCCTTGAAGGTAAGACGCGGTTTTTGGTCGTATACATAATACACGTCGGGATAAATGCCTTGAATCTTCACGTCAGAACCAGGCCAATAAAACACCGCCGTTTTCAATCCTTGTTTGTGAGCGGTAATCCAAACGGGTTCGCCACCATAGTATTTGGGATTCATCTTCTGCTCGAGGTTGTTCAGTGTGAATTCCTCGTTTGTCTCCGTATCGTAAAACGAATTGGCAATGATTCCATGATGGTCGGGATACAATCCCGTAGCTATCGTATAATGATTGGGAAAGGTCTTGGAAGGAAACGACGGAATCAATCCCGATTCAATACCATGCTCCGCCATGTAATCCATCATGGGCGTATGGTAGAAATAAGGATAATCCCACCTGAAACCATCAAGCGAAACAACGACCGTTGTACGCTTGCCACTCATCATCATGCAGTTCAAAATAAGAACCGCCAATAAAAAAATTCTCCGTTTCATTTACAATATTATATTAATTTTCGTGATTTAAATTCCTTATTTCTGTCAATATATATGCAAACTATTTGTTTACAAATTGACGAATTCTTTTTATGAATGCTAAACCATATTTATTTTTCTTGTATTCACCGATTCCCGATATTTGACCAAATGCCTCGATGTCAGTAGGCTTGACGGTAGCAATAGAATGAAGCACCTTATCAGAGAGGATGATATATGGCGGAACACCTTGTTCCTTAGCAAGCTGCAAGCGATAAACCCTCAATGCCTCAAACAAATTCTTGTCTTCTACCATCGATACATGTGCTTGTGGAAAGAGTGAAAAGCCAGGAGCGATGGAAGTACGTGATTGTCGCACTTTGGTGGTGATTATCTTCTCCTCTCTCCTAATCTCGTTCATCATCACTTGCTTTCTTCCGTAAAGAACGTCTTTTCCGCTACTTGTAATCTTGATGATATTATTTTGGTCGTAGGCGATTTCAATAAATCCCATGTGTAGCATTTGCAACAAATAATCCTGCCAGTCTTTGGTTGGAATATCCATGCCTACGCCAAATGTCTTCAGTTGGTAATACTGGTTTTTTGCAACCGTAGAGGAATTCATACCCCTCAGAATCTCTATCACAGTACCAGACGTAATGCTCTCATTGGTTCGCGCAATGGCACTCAATGCCTTTTGCACGATTTCCGTTCCGTCAAACTTACGAGGTGGATTCTGGCAAACATCGCAATTAACACAATCGTAATCACGTTGTTCATTAAAGTAATTGAGCAAGATGCGCCTTCTGCACACATTACTCTCCGCATATTCGCGCATTCGTTTGAGTTTTTCACGATTTACCTCTCGCAAACCACTCTCGTTGGCAAACCTCTCCAATTGGATAATGTCGTTCAAGGAATAGAAAAGCACGGTTTGTGCAGGTGCCCCGTCTCGTCCAGCTCTACCAATCTCCTGATAGAAACTTTCAATGCTCTTGGGCATGTTATAATGAATCACCCATCTCACGTTACTCTTGTCGATACCCATACCAAAAGCAATCGTAGCACAAACCACTTGTATTTGGTCGTTCTTGAATAAGTCTTGTACGGTTTGCCTTTCATTGGCCGACAATCCCGCATGGTATGCTCGCACACTAACGCCCTTCTTCATCAAATCGAGTGCCAACGATTCAGTACCTTTTCTGCTTAGGCAATAGATAATGCCTGGTTCGTAAGGATGTTCTCTCAGGAAATGGTTGATGAATCGCATCTTGTCAACCTTCAACGATTCCTTTCTTACCATCAACGATAAGTTAGGACGATCAAAGCTGGAGATGTATTCCTTGCCATTCAGGTGCAACTGACGAATGATGTCTTGTCGGGTAATCATGTCGGCCGTGGCGGTCAACGCCATGATGGGTACATGCGGAAATCGTTCTCTCAGAACACCCAACTGCGAATACTCAGGTCGGAAATCATGTCCCCACTGACTGATGCAATGGGCTTCATCGATGGCAAAAAGACTGATTTTAATGCTATTGAACAAGAAAGGAAGTTCTGACAACAACTTCTCAGGCGAAACATAAATGAGTTTCAATTGTCCCAACATACACTTTCTTCGAATCATCACGTCTTGATTCACGTCGTTTCCACTATTGAGAGCTTCCGCAGGAATGCCGTTAGCCTTGAGGTTTACCACCTGGTCTTGCATCAAACTAATCAATGGCGAAACGACCACTGCCACCCCATCCATCACCAACGCTGGCAATTGGTAACACAAACTCTTCCCACCACCAGTCGGCATGAGAACTAAGGTGTCTTTTCCGTCAAGCGTATCTTGGATAATTTCTCGTTGATTATTGCGAAATTCGTCGTATCCGAAGTGAGTTTTTAATGCATCTACTACATTCATGTAGCCAATTTTTCTACAAAGTTATATTTTTTTCTAAAAAAATCCAAACTTATCAATTTATTTTCAAATAAATTTATTATTTTTGCAAGAACTAAAAACCTTCATTATTTTTTACGATATGGCGAAATATAATATTACGGAAAAAAAAGAGAAAGAAGCCGCTTACAGAACATTGGTAAGTCCGAAGTTAATGGATGAACTAAAAGAGAAAATCTTAAACGTCATCTTAATCCAGAAAAAATACAAGAACAAAGATTATTCTGCCAGAAAACTTGCCGAGGACTTAGGAACTAACACACGATACATCTCAGCGGTTGTGAATGTGAGATTTCACATGAATTACACGTCATTCATCAACAAGTATCGCATCGAAGAGGCCATGAACCTGCTTTGTGACAAGCGTTACCAAGACCTCAACATGGAGGACATCTCCGACATGGTGGGATTCTCCAATCGCCAATCTTTCTATGCTTCTTTCTACAAGATTAATGGTATCACGCCACGAGAGTACAAACTGAGAAATCTTGCGCAACATCCTGCTATGGCTGATAAGCCAAAGAAGAGAGGACGTAAGCCTGGTTCGAAGAATAATCCCAATAAATCAACGAAGCAATGAGACAAGAGGTTTTCGACTTCGCCGACGAGCGCTTTGCCGACGTGCAGATGCTTCGCTACCGATTAAATGGATTTGAAAACCTCTCAACACAACAAAAACAACTGATTTATTACCTATCCCAAGCAACTCTTTGTGGTAGGGATATTATAACTGACCAATTTGGAAAATACAACCTCCGCATCCGTAAGTCATGCGAAGCCTTATATATATATTATAAAGGAACGCGTGACAATGAGGAGTTTTGCGCTTTCGAGACTTATCTCAAACGGGTATGGTTCTCGAATGGCATCTACCACCATTATGGTTGTGAGAAGTTTACGCCCCAATTCTCCGAATCGTTTTTCAAGAAAGCCATATTGTCAATCCCCCAATCGTCTTTGCCCTTAAAGGATAATGAGACGGTGGAGGAATTATGTGACGAGATATTCCCCGTAATATTTGACCCAAACGTATTGCCTAAGCGTGTCAACAAAGCTGATGGCGAAGACTTGATTCTCACTTCTGCATGCAACTTCTATCAAGGTGTGAACCAACAGGAAGTGGAAGACTACTATGCCTCAATCATCAATCCTGAAGACAAGGAACCTATTTCATACGGACTTAACTCCACACTCGTCAAGGATAATGGCGAAATCAAGGAAATCACTTGGAAAGAAAACGGACTTTATGGTTCTGCCATTCATCATATATTATATTGGTTGGGAAAGGCAATGACTGTTGCGGAAAACGACCAACAACGGAAAGTGATACAATTGCTGATGGAATATTATCAAACGGGCGATCTTCGCTTGTTCGACCAATATTCTATTGAGTGGTTGAAAGAGCTCGACGGACAAATAGACTTCATCAACGGGTTTATCGAAGTATATGGTGACCCATTGGGAATGAAAGGGTCGTGGGAAGGATTGGTGGAATATAAGGACATTCAAGCGACAAAAAGAGCACAACTCATCAGCGATCATGCTCAATGGTTTGAAGACCACTCTCCTATTGACCCTCGTTTTCGTAAGCCCGTGGTGAAGGGAGTAACCGCCAATGTCATCTGCGCAGCCATGTTGGGTGGCGACGAATATCCGTCTACAGCCATTGGTATCAACCTCCCAAATGCCGACTGGATACGTGCACAGTATGGTTCGAAGAGCATCACCATCTCTAACATCACCGAGGCATACGACCAAGCCGCCAAAGGCAACGGATTCAAGGAGGAATTTATCGATGACGAACGAATAAGACACTTGATTGAGAAATTTGGTGATGTATGCGATAATCTGCATACCGACTTGCATGAGTGCTTAGGTCATGGTAGTGGACAGTTATTGCCAGGAACGGATCCGAACGCATTAAAATCATACGGCAATACGATAGAGGAAGCCAGAGCCGACTTATTTGGTCTGTATTATATGGCTGACGAAAAGATGGTGGAATTGGGATTGTTGCCTGATGCAAAGGCTTACCAAGCACATTATTATACTTATATACTCAATGGTTTGATGACGCAATTGACGCGTATCAATTTGGGCAACCAGATTGAAGAGGCGCACATGCGAAACAGGGCCTTGATAGCACGATGGGTATATGAACATTCCAAGGGAATCGTCTCTTTAGTCAGACACAACGATAAAACATACCTGCGCATTTACGATTACCAAGTGTTGCGCTCGCTCTTCGCCCAGTTGTTGGCAGAAATCCAACGTATAAAGAGTGAAGGTGATTACGACAAGGCGCGTGAATTGGTAGAGAAATATGCCGTGAAAATCAATCGCGACTTACACGAAGAGATTATTGCACGTTACAAGAAACTCAACATTGCTCCCTACAAGGGCTTCATCAATCCTTGGCTAAAGCCAGTTATCAAAAATGATGAAATCGTAGATATAGAAATTGATTACACGGAGTCCTATTCTCATCAAATGCTAAGATACAGCTCCGATTTCGGTTTCCTCTAACCCTACCAACCCTACCCCACCTACAATCCCTATAAAATGCCCTCCACCCAAGAAAAATTAAAAGCAATCAAACGCTCATTCCGCCTATACATGAACGGTGTCGTCTCTGCCTCTATGCGACAGAAAGGCGCAGACTATAAAATCAATTGGGGAGTGAGCCTCGAACATTTGCGCGAGATGTCACAAGAATACGGCAAGGACGAGGAATTGGCTGATGCACTATGGAAAGAAAACATCCGCGAATGCAAGATACTTGCCACGTTGATAATGCCATCATCTGCCATGAACGCGGAAAAGGCAGAAGAATGGTTAAATGACATTCGCACGCAAGAGATGGCAGAACTGTCCGCCTATCACCTTTTTCAATATATGGATGGTGCCACGCAAATGGCAATCAGTTGGTTAGACAAAGACCAACCGCTTCAACGTATCTGCGCCATTCATGTGCTTTCCAACCAATTCAAGCAATCCGTGCAAATGAACGAACAAGATGAAGCACGATTCTTGCAATACGTTCTTCGTTCTCTCAAGTCATCTTATATGAGCGAGCGACATGCGGCTATGAATGCATTGAATCATTTTGCCGACATCGACGACGTTCACGACAAGCAAGCACAAGATTTATTGGAGAAGTGGGAAACGGAAATGACCGAAAACAACGATAATTTGAGCTGAATTACAACGAGAATGTTGTGTTATCGTTAAAGTTTTCTAAACGGATTTTAATAATTAGTTTTAAATATTCTGTATTTGCAGATTAATTTGTAATTTTGCAAACATAGTGAATTTTTATTTTTAAATAAGCGAATATGATTTATTCTAAGGAAGTAGACAACATGTGTGTTGTCGCTAAAGGTCCAAATCACGGACCTGCTCCCATTCCCGAAGAAGGGAAATGGATTCAAGCCAAAGAAATCAAAGACATCTCTGGCTACACTCATGGTATTGGATGGTGTGCTCCACAACAAGGTGCGTGCAAACTGTCACTCAATATCAAGGACGGTATCATTCAGGAGTGTCTTGTTGAAACGATTGGATGTACAGGTATGACTCACTCTGCTGCTATGGCAAGTGAAATCCTTCCTGGAAAGACCATTTTGGAAGCATTGAATACCGACCTCGTTTGCGATGCTATCAACACCGCTATGCGCGAGTTGTTCTTGCAAGTTGTTTATGGCCGTACACAGAGTGCATTCTCTGAGGGTGGTCTTGTTATCGGAGCTGGTTTGGAAGACCTCGGTAAAGGACTTCGTTCACAAACTGGTACTCTCTATGGTACAGTTGCCAAAGGAACACGTTACTTGGAGCTCACCGAGGGTTACATCACCAAGATGTTCATCGACAAAGACGACCAAGTATGTGGCTATGAGTATGTTCACTTAGGCAAGATGATGGAAGCTATCAAGAATGGTATGGACGCTAACGAAGCCGTTAAGGCAAATACAGGTTCTTACGGTCGTACCACCGCTGAGCAGGGAATTGTTAAAGTGATTGACCCACGTAAAGAATAAGGAGGAAACAATATGATTCGTAAAGTTAGTTTTGAAAGCTATGAGCGTCGTATCAACCAAGTATTGGCTGCATTGAACGCTAACGGTATTAGCAGTATCGAAGAGGCTAATCAGATTTGCGAGAGTGTTGGTATCGATCCTTATCAGATGTGTGAAGATACACAACGCATTTGCTTCGAAAATGCTAAATGGGCATACGTATGTGGTGCTGCCATCGCCATTAAGAAGGGTGTGAAGAATGCTGCCGAGGCTGCCGAGGCTATCGGTATCGGCTTGCAGAGTTTCTGTATTCCTGGTTCTGTGGCAGACGATCGTAAGGTAGGTCTTGGTCATGGTAACTTGGCTGCTCGTTTGCTCCGCGACGAGACAGAGTGTTTCGCATTCCTCGCTGGTCACGAGAGTTTCGCTGCTGCTGAAGGTGCTATCAAGATTGCTGAGAAAGCCAATAAGGTTCGCCAAAAACCATTGCGCGTTATCCTCAACGGTCTTGGAAAAGACGCTGCCATGATTATCAGCCGTATCAACGGATTCACATACGTTCAAACACAGTTCGACTATTACACGGGCGAAGTAAAGGTAGTGAAGGAAGTTCCTTATTCTGATGGTCCTCGTGCAAAGGTAAAGTGCTACGGTGCTGACGACGTACGCGAAGGCGTTGCTATCTTGTGGAAAGAGAATGTAGACGTATCTATCACAGGTAACTCTACCAACCCCACTCGTTTCCAACACCCAGTAGCTGGAACATATAAGAAAGAGCGCGTATTGGCTGGCAAGCCTTACTTTAGTGTTGCTTCTGGTGGTGGTACTGGTCGTACATTGCACCCAGACAACATGGCTGCTGGTCCTGCTTCATACGGTATGACCGATACTCTCGGACGTATGCATAGCGACGCTCAGTTTGCTGGCTCTTCTTCAGTTCCCGCTCACGTAGAGATGATGGGATTCCTCGGAATCGGTAATAATCCTATGGTAGGTGCTACCGTATCTATCGCCGTAGAGGTTGACCTTGCACTGAACAAGAAATAATTCATTCATACAAGTTACTAAACAGGAAACGAAGGCAATAACACCTTTGTTTCCTGTTCTTTGTTTATGCCTTTCCGTCCTATCTCGGCTCAGTCGATTTTTCATAGGGGATAAAATCTTAGTTAGATAATCAAAGCTTGCATGGAAGATGCCGTAGGCATCAGATGATAGTAGCCAGGTATGCAGCTGCCCCATTAGGGGCTGCGAAATGGTTGGATAAGATATGGATAAATAAAAATGCAAGCCTTTAGGTTTGCGACACGCTTCATCATGTACCTTGCATAACAGCAAGGAATTATATGTGTATCTTCCCAACCAGCCATTTACTTTCCCTCGCTTCGCGAACAGTGACCGTTGGTTCGAAACACCTAAAGGCGTTTCTGCATAGCTGGCTACTATTATCCAATGCCTACG
>OMWI01000090.1 GCA_900314715.1 uncultured Prevotellaceae bacterium
CGGGTTCGCACGATTTCCAATTGATGGAAGACAAGAATGGCGAGCGATTGTTTGAGAGAGTGTTGAGGAAATCACAAGAATGGGGAACGCCAGAGAATATGATGTATGTGGTAGGTGCAACACAAGGAGCCATGTTCAAGGATATTCGTAAGATAGTACCCAATCATTTCCTTCTCGTACCTGGTGTCGGCGCACAAGGTGGAAGTCTTCAGGAAGTTTGCAAATACGGCATGAATAAAGATTGCGGATTGTTGGTTAACTCCTCCCGAGGCATTATCTATGCCGGCAAAGATGAAGACTTTGCAGAGTTAGCTGGCAACAAGGCAAGAGAGTTGCAACAAGAAATGGCTATAGAATTAGAGAAGATTGAACGACCATATAATCATTAACGACCCAGTATTCGGGTTTATCAAAATACCAAGAGGGGTGCTTCTCAACATTGTCAAGCACCCATTAATGCAACGCCTTTCGAGAATCAAGCAATTGGGACTTGCAAGCGTTGTTTATCCTGGCGCTCAACATACCAGATTCCAGCACTCCTTAGGGGCATTTCACCTAATGAGTGAGGCCATTATGACACTTTCCCAGAAGGGAGTTTTCATCTTCGATAGCGAAGCAGAAGCCGTGCAAGCAGCTATCTTGATGCACGACATCGGTCATGGTCCTTTTTCGCACGTCTTGGAAAACACGTTGATAAACGGCATCACCCATGAGGAAATATCCATCATGATGATGGAAGAAATCAATGCCGAGATGCAAGGCAAGCTAAATCTGGCATTGAACATCTTCAAGAATGAGTATCCCAAACAATTTCTTCACCAATTGATTAGCAGTCAATTAGACATGGATAGACTTGATTACCTGAGAAGAGATTGTTTCTTCACGGGTGTGGTTGAAGGAAACATCGGTTCTGCTCGAATCATCAAGATGTTGAATGTCGTAGACGACCAATTGGTGGTGGAATCAAAGGGCATTTATTCCATCGAAAACTTCCTTACCTCAAGACGATTGATGTATTGGCAAGTTTATTTGCATAAGACCGCCGTTGCGTACGAAAAGATTTTGGTAAACTTATTGTCTCGCGCCAAATTTCTCGCCAAACAAGGAAAAGACATATTTGCTCCTCCCCACCTCAAATATTTCCTATACAATCATGTGGACGCTACACATTTCTATCATCAACGTGAAGCATTGAGAAACTACGAGTTGCTTGACGACAATGATATTTGGTGTAGCATCAAGGTTTGGGCAAGCAATGAAGATATAATCTTGTCGCTATTGGCACAAGATTTATTAAACAGGAACATCTTCCACGTTGAAGTGCGTGAAGAACCCATCAGCGACGAAGAAATACGGAAAATCAACCAATCTCTGGCAAGGGAATTTTGTATCTCTGAAGAGGATGCTCAATTTCTGATGAGTGTCAATACAATTCAAAAAGACATGTATGACATCGAAGACGAAAATATCTCTATTCTGACCAAGAATGGTGAAATAAAAGACTTTGCAGAAGCGTCAGAAATACTCAATATAGCGTCATTATCTAAAAAAAATCGCAAATATTATCTTTGTTATCAAAGAATTTGAATTAAAATTGTTATATTTGCAAAATTATTTAATTAATGCGATAAACATGGAATTTACAGCGAAACAAATTGCTCAGTTTATTCAAGGGAAAATAGAAGGTGATGAAAATGCTACCGTAAACACTTTTTCTAAGATAGAAGAAGGAAAACCAGGAACGATTACCTTTCTTTCCAATCCTAAATACACGCATTTTATTTATAACACACGGGCAAGCATTGTCATCGTCAATGAAGATGTTGAATTTGAACAACCTGTCAACACTACGCTCATCCGCGTCAAAAACGCTTACGAGTGTATTGCCAAGTTGTTACAACTCTATGCTTCCGTTCAACCTAAGAAAACAGGTATCGACTCTTTGGCTTTCATATCCGAGAAAGCGAAAGTTGGCGAGAATTGTTATGTAGGTGCTTTCGCCTATATTGCCGATGGCGCTGAAGTGGGCAACAATTGCCAAATCTATCCCCATGCTTATATCGGAGAAGGCGTAAAGATTGGCGACAATGCACTCATCTATCCCCATGTTACCATCTATAAAGGTTGTGTGATTGGCAACAACGTTACCCTTCATGCTGGTTGCGTAATTGGTTCTGATGGTTTTGGCTTTGCTCCTACCGAACAAGGCTATGACAAGATTCCACAAATTGGTATCGTAACGATAGAAGACGACGTGGAAATCGGTGCCAACACATGTATTGACCGTTCTACGATGGGAACTACCATTATTCATAAAGGTGCAAAACTCGACAATTTGATTCAAATTGCTCATAACGTAGAGATTGGTTCCAATACGGTAATGGCTTCTCAAGTGGGAATAGCAGGTAGCGCGAAAGTTGGTGATTGGTGTATGTTTGGCGGACAAGTGGGAGTAGCAGGTCATATTTCCATTGCCGACCACACGCAAATAGGTGCTCAAGCAGGAATCACGGGAACAGTCAAGAAAGAAGGTGAAACCATTATTGGCAGTCCAGCATGGGATGCTAAGGGATTCATGAAATCAGCCGCCATATTCCGTAGATTGCCTGCCATGTATCAACAAATCAATGACTTGAAGAAAGAAATTGAATTGTTGAAAGCTCAACAATAAAAAAAACGTATCAAGATGGAAGTTTCAAAACAGAAAACACTTAAAGGCAGTTTTTCCCTTTTTGGAAAAGGATTGCATACAGGATTGAACTTAACTGTTACTTTCAATCCCGCACCAGAAAATACTGGTTATAGAATCCAACGTATCGACTTGGAGGGTGAACCCATCATTGAGGCTATCGCAGAGAACGTGATAGATACACAACGAGGCACCGTACTTGCAAAGCAAGACGCAAGGGTGTCTACCGTTGAACATGGTATGGCTGCTTTGTATGCATTAGGAATAGACAACTGTCTCATACAAGTAAACGGTCCCGAGTTTCCAATCCTTGATGGTTCTTCGGCCTTATATGTCAAGAAGATACAAGAAGTGGGAGTGGTAGAGCAAAATGCTCGCAAGGACTATTACATTATCAGGAAAAAGATTGAAGTGAAAGACGATGCTACTGGTTCATGCATCACCATTCTCCCTGATGATCAGTTCAGTATCACCGCCATGTGCTCCTTTGAATCAAAGTTTATCAATAGTCAGTTTGCCACTTTGGATAATGCTGATTATTTCACCAAGGAAATAGCACCTGCACGTACTTTCGTATTCGTAAGAGACATCGTGCCATTATTGGAAGCAAACTTAATCAAAGGCGGTGACCTCGATAATGCCATCGTTATTTATGAACGTGAGTTATCACAAGAAAAACTTGACCAATTGGCCGACATCTTGAACATGCCTCATAGGGATGCGAAGAAAATTGGATACATCCAAAACAAGCCCTTGATGTGGGAAAATGAATGTACACGTCATAAGTTGCTCGACATCATTGGCGATATGGCACTCATCGGAAAGCCCATTAAGGGGCGTATCGTAGCCACTCGTCCAGGTCATACCATCAACAATAAGTTTGCGCGATTGATGCGTAAAGAGATACGCAAGCACGAAGTGCAAGCACCTATCTACGACCCGAACGACGAACCTATCATGGATAACATTCGCATTCGCGAATTGATGCCTCATCGTTATCCAATGCAATTGGTAGACAAGATTATCGCAATGGGACCTAATAGCATTGTTGGTGTCAAGAACATCACGAGCAATGAACCTTTCTTTGTAGGACACTTCCCACAAGAGCCCGTTATGCCTGGTGTACTTCAAGTTGAGGCGATGGCACAATGCGGTGGTATATTGGTATTGAGTCAAGTGGAAGAACCAGAGCGTTGGTCAACATATTTCTTGCGTATCGACGAAGTTAAGTTCCGCCAAAAGGTTGTTCCTGGTGACACTCTACTCTTCCGCGTTGAACTCCTTCATCCTATCCGTCATGGTATTAGTTCTATGAAAGGATATGTCTTTGTGGGAGATCATGTTGTTTCAGAGGCTACATTTACCGCACAAATTATTAAGAACAAATAAGTAGATATGAACCAAATAAGTCCATTAGCATACATCCACCCCAATGCAAAGTTGGGTGACAACAACATTATCGGTCCTTTTTGTTACATCGATAGCGATGTGGTGATTGGCGACAACAATGTTTTCCAAAATAGCGTAACGCTTAACAATGGTTGTAGACTTGGAAGCAACAATGAGGTTTTCCCTGGTGCAAGTCTTTCCACCAAACCACAAGACTTGAAATTTAAGGGAGAAATCACGACTTGTGTCATTGGCGACAACAATAGCATTCGTGAGAACGTAACGATTTCTCGTGGTACTGCCTCTAAGGG
>OMWI01000091.1 GCA_900314715.1 uncultured Prevotellaceae bacterium
TTGGATATATTCTCGTTGTGGTGACAATTCCAAATATCCTGTAAACAAATATTGGATGGGAATGTCCGTTTGTTGACAAGCTTTCCCGAATGCCTCTATTATCCCTAAAATCCCGTCTTTGTTTTGTGTTAATGTACCTGTATGTAGGATATAGGGTGTGTCAATTGGACTTGTTTCTTCTTTGTTGGAATCAATGATGTCTTCTACGATGATGGGTACTTTGATGACTTTCGCCTTGGGCGCATATTGTTGGGCCACTAGTTGTAATGCATCGGAGATAACGATGAATTGGTCATATCGTGGAAATACATGTTTCAACATTCGTTCGCGTTTGGCAATCTTTTTCTTGTTTTGTTGACCAAAAACGTATGGAAGTTCATTCAATTCCATGGCTACCTTTGCACCTTTGATATGAACGATGAATATGCATAACAACTGCCAAATCCATCCTCCTTCATAGATAATCACCTGGTCATCGTTTTTGAGATGCTTCAGAAGATAGAGGAGTGTATGGCCATATCCGTATTGATCATTGATTTGTCGCTTGATGATGTTGTTCCCACGAAGGGATGAGCCTGACATGTATTTGTAATGAACGCCGTTTTCGTCAAATCCTTCTTTACAGGTGTTGATTTGCTTGCTACCGTGTGGCTCTGTGGATATGGGAAGTAAAACGTGGGTTTCAATTTCTTGGCCTGACAATCCTTTTGCATAGGCATGTACCCTATTGGTACTTGCCATTCCCTTGGGGTAGGTGTTTTTAAGAAGGAAGAACACTCTCATCTTTTGATTTACCAGTAACTTCTGCCGTTTCGTCAATCGTTTCAGTGTCAGCTTCAGAGGGTATTATTAAGTCTTCTTTACGGAATATGCCATAAAACCAAAAAGCTGTGAAAATGGGAACTATAAAAATAGTGTATGCAGTTAATGATATGAGATAAATTGCAAACAACGCAAATTTTCGAGTATGGAAATCACGTCCCAAGGCAGCAGATGAACGAAAGAGTATGATATAAAGAATGATTCCTAATGGAATTCCATATTGACCAAATATTTTCAAGATGCCACTTGTCAAAACATAGTTTCCAGATATTCTTTGGGAAAAATAGCTTTTTCCATCATTCCTTCCATATCCAAGAATGGGATCGTGTTCAATATTGATAATTTCAAAATAGATAGATGAAAAACGGGAGAGTGAACCCACATATTCATTGGATTTCTTGACTTTATTTACATAATCCATTGATTCATCCAGTTTTCTCAGATTAGTATCCATGTCTAATTGTTCCGCTATCTTTTCCTGCATGAATTCCATTTTTGATAGTTGGTAACCTATCGGTACGATGATTATAATAAAGGCAAGAATGTATTTTACGTCAAATTTCTTAAATGCAAAAATGCTGTATAGAACTAATGCGCCAATGTATCCTGTAGTAGATTGTGTGGTAATTAGTGATATTAGTAGAATAATGCTACTCCAATTTCCTCTGAATTTAATGCCACATCTTGCCATATTGCAATAGAGTGCCAACAATATCATGATGGAGAATCGTCCTGGTTCCCATGAGCATCCCGCATTTCTTAGGATTCCATTATAGGTAACCATAGCTCCGCCGCTTTCAGCCTCATCAAGCCACACAAATAAATAATATACATTACGTCCAAGGCTGGTTTGGGGAAATCCCCTAAAAAATGTGGCACTTCCAGGATATATTACCGCAATACTCCATAAAAATAAGGCAATAATACATAATCTTACCATGATATGCTCATAAAGAGGGAGCATTTTCTTTCCAAACACTTGAATATGGATGTAAGCAATGATGATGCTATAAAAGAGAAAGAAAACATAAGAGTATTGTACACTGTCATAATGTTGTTTGTGGGAAAATAAAAGAGCAGTCCAAATGGCAAATGTCAATAAAATCCGAATTAATCTTTTGTCGTCAAATTTAACTTTGTTTCGATCCAATAGGATAATAGTCAACACAATAGGAAGAAAGAATGGAAACCAGGGAGGAGATAATACACCAACCATTCTACTGGTGTGACTATCTATCTGTGCCATGTAAATGACCATGACAAAGAAATATATATACTCGAATGTTCGGATTTTATCTTGTTTAAATAGAGAAACCATTGTTGGCTTGTTTTTTTGTGAAAATTATATAGTATAATACCATAATGGCAAAATAGACAAGTGAACTTATAATACGTGTTATGATGGCACCATTTATGTTCCACAGGTATACACCCAAAGTGAAGCCGATGATTTGAATCCCACCTGAAATAAATGCTGAGTTGCGTAGATATGCGCCTTGTCCGTGGGCACCTAAGAAACGATTGAATAGGTCACCCAATCCCATAAAGGTACTCCCAATTGCTAAAAAAGACGCATACAATGCAACAATTCTATAACTTTTGTCATATAGGATGCTAACAATGGGATAAATCATAATAACATATCCAATGTAAGTGATAAGAGCAAGCAGTAATGAATATCGTAACACTTTTGTTGGAATGGAATTCTGGGAGGCAAATTGCTTGAAATAGGTTGTACCGATAACTTGAGGTAACATGTGCAATGGACCAGAAATGGTTAGTGCCAATGTATAAAAACCTACATTGGTGTTATCTTTGTTGAGTAATCCTAACGTAATGCCAGCTACATACGCAACAGAAACACCTGCTAATGAACCATAGTATACTTGCAACCCATATTTCTTGTTTTCCTCATGAAGTTTCTTGAATGTTTTCTTTAGATTTTTAAATGATGGTTTGTTCAAATATATGATAATAGCCAAAACTAAAAAATGAATGCCATTATTTAATAACAACATTCGTTCACGAGTTGCTCCAAATTGAAAATAAATAAGTGATGCAATTGCTAAATATGCCAATGAAGGCAATAGCCTGGCACAGGCAATGGTGTAGATGCTGTTGTCTCCTTGTGATGATGTGTTGACATAATTCAATAGTAGGGCAACACCTCCACAGACTGGTATTGTCAAATAGAAAAGATAATAAAACTCTTTGATTAAATAAAATTGATGGAATAAACCACAAATGACCATAATGAGCATTAAAATCACATTTGTAATGCCTAATATGGTCACTAATAACCCTTTAATTTCTCTCGTCTCTTGTTCACTTTTCGATAATGCCAGCAAACGACTACCAGAAACAAAATAGCCAAACAACAATAATCCTGAGAAAAAAGATATGAGATTATTGACATATCTCACATCTCCGTATTCTGCGGGTGCTAAATTGCGGGTGTTTAGTATAGATACCAAAACACCAACCACAATTCCTATCATGGAACTCGTATAGAGTACGGTGACTTGTTTCTTTGTTTTTGTTACTTTCATTTGTTTTTATATCATGACGTTTCCGTTTGAATACAATACAACATCTCCGTCAACATTGAGTGTTGACAGACGGATGATGTTTATTATTGTATCTTCGGGAAACCGCATGTAAGAACTTGTCTCGCAGCCCAAATGACACAAATGCCAATTTTCGTGCAAAGTTACGAATAATTATTGGTTTATCAAAATTTACATAGTAAATATTGATTTGTGGGAGTTTTGGGGTCAGCGGATTTAGTCGGTTGGTATGTGCATGCAAATCAAGAATAAAGTGTTGCAAGTCTGTACATGAAGAACCTGATGTCTCCCACGCCCCTAAACTGGGTCCTGAAAGCTTTTATCTTGGCATTGAATGATTCGGCAGAGGCATTTGTCAGCCTATCTTCAAAATAGTTGACGATGGTGTCGTTATGGTTCTCAAAGGTCTCGATGACCTTGCTGAATCCGTCATATCCAAATGCTTCGATGTCGTTATACCATCTGGCGAGGTTAAGCCTTGCAGCGGCAGGCTTGGATTTCCTGTTGAAGATGTCGACCAGGCTGAGATAGAGATTGTATGCCTTCTCCAGGTCAGGGAACATCTGGAAGAGGACGGCCGCC
>OMWI01000070.1 GCA_900314715.1 uncultured Prevotellaceae bacterium
CTCATTGATGCGATTCACATCTTTTGAATAACGACTTTCGCGGGGGTGTTTCACCATAATTCTTAAACTTTTGGTGTCAACCTTTTTTAAAATAAGACAATTGTTCTTCCTTTTCAGTTTCTTTTGTATCTGTGGAAATTTCTGAAGGTAGCATCACGGTGGCATCTGCTTCTATAAACATGCTATCGTCCATTTCTGCCAACGACTTTTTCTTCTTGTTTTCTTTTGCTCCTGCCTTAATCAGGTTTTTGGCAGCCGTGATGATACTCGGACCGTTATCGGCGGTGGTAATCTTCAACTTGGAAATCTTTTTGACCGTATCGTACATGCTCGACTCTACGTCCATAAAGCGAACGCCGAAATCCTGAACGCGGTCTATTACGGTGTTGGCAGCATCCATCATGGCTTGCTGATTCTTGAGTTGCCGAACTTGCGTCCACATCATTTCCAACACTCGGAGGTTCATATACATGGTTTGCGGTCCTAATATCATGACTCCATCATCGTAGGCTTCACGCCACAAAGATGCGTCGTTGAGCAATGCGAGATTCAACGCCCCTTCGATAGGGACGTACATGATAGCGAAATTCAGACGATTGTATCCCTCTGGCAGATATTTGGTGTATTCCTTTTTTGCCAGACGCTTCACTTGTGCCCTGACACTATCGATATGGGCTTTGAGATAGGTACTTTTCGCTGGCGAACCATCCTCTTCATTCATATATCTCTCGTAATCGGTCAGAGACATCTTGGAATCGACGACAACATGGCGGTTGTTTGGGAAATGGAGAATGAAGTCGGGAATCAATCCATGTCCGTCATCGCCTTTGGCATTCTTACCCATTCTGTTCTTCAAGGTCTCCTGAGTGTCAAATTGCTCTCCCTCTTTCAGTTCAAGGTCTTCCAACAATTGCTTGAGTTTCAGTTCCCCGAAATTACCTTGCACTTTCACTTCCCCCGTCAGCGCACGAGTCAGACGGTCGGCGGTCTCGCCAATGGCCGTACTCTTTTGCATGTTGATTTTAATGGTCTCGTCCAGTCGAGTCAACGCCTCCGTTTGTTGTTCCTTCGTCTTGTCGAGTGCTTCTTGCATGTCTTTCAGACTCTTCTGTAGCGGGTCAATAATCTTGGAAACTTGTTCCTTGTTTTGTTCACCCAATTCTTCTTGCCTTAGTTTGAGCACCTTTTCAGAAGTGGTTTGCATTTGTTCGCGAATGAGGTCAAGTTGACTCTTCACCTGTTCCTCGTTCATCTTTTTTAAAGTGGCAATTTGTCCTTCGTGAGCCTCCTTGGTTTGGCTCAGTTGCTTTTCAAAAGATGCCTTGAGTTCGGTTATCTGCTGTTCGTAGGTTCTTCTCATGTCTTCCAGAGCCTCGGCGTTTCGCTTTGTTTCCGTCCTTTTGAAATCGGCAGCCGTATCTTCTTGCTTCTTCAGGCTCTTCTCGCTCTCGGCCTTAAACTCACTCAGTTGTTTCGCAAAAGTATCCTTGAGTTCTTTTAGTTGTGCTTCAAACGTCGTCTTCTGCTCACGAAGTTGGTCTTCGTAGGATTTCTTTTGGTCATCTATGAGTTTTTGAGAAGAAGCCTTTTGTTCGTTCAATTGTTTTTGTCCACGTGCCAGTTCATTCTGAAGGATTTTGTCAGCCTCGGTCTTCAAATCGATGATACGTTTCTCGTAGTCGCCTTTTTGGGAGATTAATTGAAGCGAATAGTTCTCGGCATTCGCTTTTTGGACATCTCTGTCTGCGGTCAACGTTGAGATGACGTTTCCCCTTTCAGAAATCAGAGACTCTTGTTCGGTAATCTTTTTTGTCAGATTGGCTATGTTGTTTTCCAATTTGCCAATACTCTCCAAATACGATTGCTTCCCTCGGTTTCCAATCAAATAGCCAAGGATACTCATGACGACGATGGAGATAATGGCAACTACAAGATAGAATTCCATGTTTATTACGTTTTCAATTCAATTTATTGCAAATTTACATAAAGTTATTCTAAGGCAAAATACCCACATACAACTTTTATAACACTTTAACGGGCAAAACAACAAAATCCCCTGTCGATTTGGAGACGGCAGGGGATTTGGGTATTTAGGAATGACGCGTGATTACTTCACGATTACCTTGATGGTCTTGCCAGTAGAGAGCTTGATGATGTTCAAACCCTTCTGCGGAGTAGTGATGAGTTGTCCAGCAGCATTGTAACGTGCAGATACTGAGTTGGTGTTGTCGCTGATGGTCTGAATGCCAGTGGCATCGTATTCAGCAGGAAGCGTTACCTCGTCGGCATTGAGCACTTCACCTGTCACCTTGTTAACGACATAAGCAGCCACCTTGAGGTTTTTGTCCTTGATGAGGTCGAGCACGGTAACATGGTCGTCAGGATCCTCGCTGGTTCTGTCTGTTCCGATGAGCAGACCGTCGAGGTCAGCCACGAATGTTCCAACGATAGGTTGACCAGCCTTGATGGCACCGCTGATGCTTCCCTCAACGCCATGTTCAACACCCCAGCCAGCAACGGCTACATGATTGTATTCCATGCCGATGATATAGTCGTCCATCTTCGTCAATTTGTCAAGGTCTTCGCCTACCTCAGATTCTGTAGAGTAGTAGTTTGCTTGAGCCCAGTCGCGTCCAGTACCCTTCAAGCCGTCAGCAATGAGCACATAACCGATACCGAGCGATGACTCTGCCTCGTCGTACATCACCTTCGTCTCAGTCTCAATGTTAATCTTCGTCTTGGCTTCATTTGCCCAAACAGCCTTCACGTCGATGGAAGCAGGAGCAAGGCCTTCCATGGCTGCCTGTACGTCGTACTTCACGTAATAGTCATATTCTTCACTGCCATAGTAAGGATCGATGGTGCTTGTACGGTTGATAGACATGCTGGGGAATCCATTGCCATAATAGTTAACGATGGGTACGAAAGCGTCAATCTCCATCGGGTCGCCATTGTGAACGGCATAGATGACAGCATCATCCTTGAAGTCGTTGGTAAGCATCTCCAATGCTACCCATCCACGAGTACACCATCCACACCAAGTGCCAGTGAACTCTTCAATGAGAGGTTTCATCTTAGCGGACTCGGAGAGTACGAACATAACACCCTTGGCAATAGCTGTCAGTTCGTTGGGTTGTCCGTTAATCTTAGTGATGGTCACTACGATGTTCTGTGCACCACTCTTGGTGCCAGTCGGGAATGTTAAATCGATGGTTTTCTTACCCAAGATATTCTCGACGGGAGTGTCAAGGGTGATGGTTTTCTCATCCACCTTCTCGCCATTGATAGCTACCTCATAGGTGAAGTTTTGAATACCGTTCTTTCCGTTGTTGGTCAACGTGAGGGGGAAGGTCACCGTCTCGTTCAGCTTGGCATATTTCTGTCCTAAGTCGGTTGTAGAGGCTGCATTGCCCATGAACTTGCCACCACCGATGAGAGCATTTATAGCCACGGCATAGCCATAAGGACTATAGTCGTCCCAACCTACCATGCTCAGGTAATCTGCTGCGTTTGCAGGGTCCCACTGTGCATACGTACGGTATAACTCGTCATAGTAATTACAAGCGAATACCATGGTACCTTCCATCGGCTCGTCAAGATAAGAAGTCATGAATGGATAAGCATCAGTGAGGTTTGCCTGTATCCATGGTACATAATTAGCATAATACCATTCTTCATAATCTTCATCAGACACCTCACTGTCATCTGGAGCTTCAGGCATACCTTCTATATCGAAAGAATAACCAATCCAAAGACCGCTCTCGGGAATCTCGTAGCTCTTGGAGAAAGCTACTTCGGTATAGCCATTGAGGACAACATTGCTTTTTGCCACGTCCTTTACTTCGAGGTTGGCACCTCTGGCATAATTGCCAACAGCAGGCAATTCCGTTCCTATCCATACCGTGATGTTGTTAGCCTTGGAAGATGGAAGCAAGAAACGAATACCGTCAACAGTGGCACCCTTGCCTGCAATCATCTCATAAGGGATGTAAACACCGATGTTGTAGTCGGCATTTAATGCCAAGCCCATGTTTTCTGACTCGGCATCGTTACCGTAACCAAACCACATCTGGTCATTACCAACCTTGATGGCTTTCTTTGCCATGGTGCGGGCTTTCATGGCCATCATGTTTTTCTGGCCTGATTTCAATACTGTCAAGTGCTGTGGTTTATTAATATCACGACGCACAGGTGCTTGAGCATTTGCCATTCCTACAACAGCGAGGAACAGCATGATTGAGAGTAATTTTTTAATCATAATCTCTTTTTTATTGTTAATGTTGAATCTTTTATTGTATGCGGAATCAAATTATTTGATGAGAACCTTACGAGCCTTGTTGCCGCTCTTGATGGTATAGATACCTGGACGAAGCGACTGGCGGACTGAGGCATTGGCATTTGCCATGACGAGACGACCGCTAAGGTCGTATACGTTGGCACATTCCTCGGTGGTTTGCAAAGAATGAACACCAGAGTGCTGACCATTGGAGAACTCGATATACAAGGATTGCGTCTCTCCGCTCACCGTTACGTCGAGCTTGGCCAACAAGTAACCTTCCGCACGGATGGTGAAGGCATCAAACATCGTCTGAACGGCGGAACCTTCGAAAGTCTTGTCAAGTTCGGTAACGGATTTCATCGATTCGCAAGAACCACCCATACACCATTGAACGGTCTTTGCCTTGAAAGTGTGTTCCAAGATAGCGAGATGAGCCGTTCCGCTGATGTATGCCCCATTCTTACCTGAGACGATAAGACCATTTTCGGGAGCAGCAGATGGATTCGTCTCACAAGCCAGTTCGCCGAACATGTCAGTTTCTGCATTGATTGATAGTGTAGAACCATTTGCCAATACTTCGCCCTTGTACTTGAAATCAAACTTTTGGGCAGACACATGCACGGTAAGTATCAGCATAATGGTAAGTGTAAAAAGTTTCTTCATAAGCAATATTGTTTAGTTATTTTCTTTTGCATAAATATTAAATGGATAACGTACCACTTGTTGCACACCTTGTTCGTTATAAACGAAAGCAACAAATGAGAGGTTATTGCGTTTCCAGTCGGATGGAATGGTGATGTTGTTGAAGGTGGTAACTTTTTTCCCCTCTTCAACTTTGATATCCTCGCCCCATTCGCCATTGACGGTAGCACGGAATACGTGTTGATGAACATATTCTTGATTAGCCTTGCCATCGGGCATAAGCTGGATAGCGGTAATATTGTCCTCTACAATCCATATTTGTAGTTTTCCCGTAGTGCTTCCCCTGACTCCTTGAATGGTGGCAGACACCCGAGTAAGTCCGTCTTCACCAGGGAAATCATTATCTATTAAGATATTCACGGGAGCTTTCTTCTGCAATTCCTCGCGAACGTGCGCCTTCCATTCGGTATAGGCACAGACAGCACCACGGTTGATCATTCCCATCGGCCATTGCTCCACTTTCCAATAGTCGTTATAATTGTCGCCAGTCTCCGTGGCAAGTCCGATAATACCTCTTTCTGGATTGGGATAGACAGCCATGGGTCCTCCATGAATACCAACGGCGATAATCGCGTCTTTGCCATACTCCTTCTGAAGTTTTTGGATTTCGTCGGCAGCAGTAGGACAATTTACGCAACGTTGGCCAGTGAAGTCCTCAATGAGTACGCTTCGATTTACTTCAGGAAGAGGCTCGTATATCAGGCGGTCTTCTTCAGCAATGTTGTCGCACGCGATAAGTCCGAAGGCTACCAATGTGGTATATATAATCTTTCTCATGATGCTTTAGAAATTGTAGTTATACGAAGCGAAAAAACCTTTCATCGCAGGTACGTAGCGACAAACACCACCTGAACAGTTGAATCCTGCTTGGGTGCGTTCATAACCAGCTTGGATGCGATGACTACCCACATTATAGGTGACAAGTCCTTGATAGTAGTGGATTTTGCTGTCACCACAGTTCCACATGTCACTGACGGTAATCATCCAATGGGGAACGAGTGAGAGTTCGAGTAATCCAAATACCCAGTCTTTCTCATCCTGTTTTGTCGTGAGATATTGTAACTCGCAACGTAAGGTGGTCTTCTTCGAGAACTGGTATTTACCGTCGGCAATGAAGATATTAGAGTGAACCATGCCACCTTCACCTTCCACCACGGTCTTGTTAAACCGTTGGCTCATATACATCAGATTGAGGAGGAAATCATGACTCAGGCGGCGTGACACTTGAACATTCAAATCCTGATAGTACGTCTCTTTTCCCCACTTGAAGAAAGGTGATTTGTAGTCTACATAGGTAACGCCTGAGAGCGTTTGACGCTCCATACCGTCAGCAAACTCATGGGGAATGCCACGTACATAACTGTAGTTAAGTTTCACGTTCATACCATATTTGCCGCCAAGCGAGGTGTTGCGCTTAAAGTTATAACCTATTTCCGTTTGATAAGCCCACTCACCGTCTGCCAACTGAGTGGCGTAAGCATAGAGGGCGGCAAGGGCGTATGTGTGATCTTGTATGAAAGCAGGAAGATAATTGATTGCTGAAGAGTTGCCTGTGACATCGGCACTCTTAGAAGACATGTTCTCTGAGCGTTTAGCTTGGACAAGCACGCTAAGTCCTTTGTTGGAATAGGAACCTGAGAGCATTGCAGCCGAACCTTTCTTGAATACATAGCCGTTGGCAAATGAGGGATCTGCGGTCTTTTGTGCATATTCCGCAAGGAAATTCCATGGTCCGTGATTAAAATTTGCACGTACATCCCATGAGTTCACAAACTTAGGGAAATGCACATAGTGGGTATTGTCAACGAATACCTTTTCCTCGTTCTTCTCGTATTTGTTCACCCATGAAGCACCGAGTGTAAGTACTGTGCCCGATTCTCGCATGGATGGAATCCATTGGTCGATGCTGATTTCCGCATCTGCTCCACTAACGAGAGACTTGTTCCACTTCCAGTATCTACGTTGTTTTCCCGATAGAACCTTTAAAATAACTCCGTCGGTGGGTTTCAACAACAATCTTCCTCCGAGGAGAGAGTTGTCTATGCCCAAAGTGCGCTCTTCATAAGTGCGCAATATGAATCCAGAACCGAATTGCTCATAGAATGTACCGAGTGTCAATTCGTTGTTTCCTAACTTTCCCTTCACCCAGAAGTTGGGGACACCCCATCCCTTAAAGTCCTTTTCAAAGCCAGGCATCGGATGTTCCATATATTCTAATCTTGCCCCAGCATCTACATACTCGCTTTGTAGTTGTAGGTCTGCATAGGTGTTAGTGAGGAAATCTTCTGTCTTTTCAGCTCCAGTCTCCTTATCTTCCTCGGGAACCAGCATGTCACTTTGAATACTACCAGAAAGAGTTACTTTTTTCTGTTCTTGAGCTGTGATGTTAAGGAAGGGTGAGATGGAAATAATAAATAATAGTAGTTTTTTCTTCATCTTACCTTATTTAATAAGTTCCCGTACCTTTTCTATCAGTTCCGTCTCGGCACCTTCGGTATATCCGCTATGTTTATAGACGATTTTTCCTTTTCCGTCACAGATGAGAACGAACGGAATCATCTGTATGCCGAGGGCACGTTTCAGGTCACCATTGGGGTCGAGGAGTACGTCGTATTCCCAACCATGATTGTTGACCAATGGTTTTACCTTGTTGATGTTTTGTGCCTGGTCGATGGAAATAGCGAATATCTTCACGCCAGTCTCCTCTTGCCAATCCTCATATACCTCTGCAATGGCATCAAGTTCTCTATTGCATGGTTTACACCATGTGGCAAAGAAGTCGATGATGAACGGCTTCCCGTCATTAGATAATGTATCCGTTCGTACGGTCTTACCATCCATGGTCTTGAGGGTAATTGCAGGCAGTTGTGCAAGAGTAGTTTGGACGTTGGTGAATATTGCCAAAAAAAGGATAAGTAAAAGTTTCTTCGTCATGATTTTTTGTTTTAATAAAAATATGGGTGCAAAGTTAACAAATCGTTATCAAAATAACGAAAAATAATTCAAAAAATAATCTTTTTGTGTCTTTAAACTTACTACGAGAAATAATCTCCCCAATGTTTTCGACTGCGTTTTATTATTTCGATGGAGGTATTGTCAAACAAAAAATAGGAGTTCAAGTGAGATTTGGCATTCACCAATCTCCTTGAACTCCTATGATAGTATTACTTTTAACTAATTAGAAATTTACACCGAAGTTAATCAGCAAGGCATTGCTATGTCCAGAAAATTTGCTGTCTTTGCAAATATTGGTAATGCCTAATTGATAAGCCAATTCCAAGTAGAGGTTGCTATATTCAGCACCGCAACCAACCTTGAATCCCATGTTGAAGCGTTTCAAGGCAGACCAGTCTTTCTCTTCGAAAGTACCTGTTTCACCAATGGCGCCTTTCTCAGTAGAAGTTATGTTTTTTGCCTTTCCGCTAATAGCGAATGAGAATGTTGGTCCAAGGAAAGGAAGAATGGCCAATTCATCAGCTACCTTAAATCCGTATTTTGCCACAACAGGAATTTCCAACATGTTGTAACCAACAGCCTGCTTACTCTTCTTAGCACCACGCTCGGTATAGTAAAGGCCACTCTCCAAGAATACTGGAGCTGTGTTAGAAACGCGTAAGCCAATAATACCAGCCAATGTCAGTCCGACCTTAGAACCCAGAGGTTTAACTTCGGGGATGTCACCGCTGATAGAGGCTACCGTCAAACCGGCACGTACTCCATAATACAAGTTTGCTTCATCAATTGAAAAACCGCCACTGCTAAACTGGGCGAATGATGGTGCAGCTATGAAAATAGCTACAATCGCTGTTAAAATCTTTTTCATTTTTAATAAAAATTTAAAGTTTGACTTGAATAATTTTTGCAAAGAAACACTTTTTTTCTGAATATTCAAAGTTTTTTAATAAAAACTTGTCTAATTGTAATAAATTATGTTTAATTTTGTGCTTGATTTAAGCAATCGAAATGTAATCATGACAAAAAACAAATACCATCTGCGATTGTTGGCGTTATTATTGTCCGTTTGTGCGACAATGCCAATCAAGGCGCAAATAATGGCTGACTATTCAACGCCAAAAGACACCACTTACTGGCCTGTCATAACTGGATCGGCAGAAACATTGACGACAGAACGCATGAATAAAGGTCTTGTTACCAATCCCTTGCAAGCCATTAGTGGACAAACGGCTGGTGTGAGCGTGTCGTCTACCGGTGCTGACCGTATGGCGATGTTGAATTCCGTGCGCGTGCGTGGTACTACATCTATCATTGGCGGAAACGATCCTTTGGTGATTATCGATGGTGTTTCATCGGATTTGATTACACTTTCCAGTGTTTATCCCGCCGATATAGAAAGTTTCACAATCTTGAAGAATGCAACAGAGACGGCTCTTTATGGTTCTCGTGGTGCTTCGGGTGTGATAGAAGTAAAAACCAAGAAAGGTCATGGCGGTAAGTTTCATATCTATTATGATAGCAACATCGGTTTTGAAAAAGTATATAAGAACATAAAGATGTTGGGACGTGATGAATATCTCTCCAATGCCAAACGTTTAGGATTGTCGTGCAATGATGGCGGCTATGATACGGATTTCCCCAATGCCATTACACGAACGGGATTCGTGCAAAGTCATCATGTGGCGTTTAGTGGTGGTTCTGATCAGTCCAATTATCGTGCTTCATTAGGTTACGTCAAACACAATACGGTTATCAAGATTAATGAATTCCGTAATCTGACGGCAAAAATCGACTTGACGCAAAAGGCATTTGAAGATTTGTTGGTGGTGGATTTGGGTGCTTTCGTCTCGTCGCAAGACGGTAGTATTATCGCAGACGTTCAAAAGTTGTTTTATTCGGCTGCCGCGCAAAATCCAACGTTCCCGTTTAATGAAAATGCGACAGGTGGTTGGAAGAAAAACTCTACCGCTTGGCACATCAATCCCCCTGATGCACTCTTGAATGATAAAAATGACGAGCGGAATTACAATTTTAGCACACACTTGTCGTTAAACTTTGACTTAGCAAAATTGGTCAATTTGAAAAAGGCGTTGCTCAATCTTCGTCTGTTTGCGTCATATACGTTCAATTCCACCGAACTTTCCAAATATACTCCCAATTACATAGCCGATGACGGAAAGGCTTATCGTAGTGAGCATAAGAGCGAGAAATGGTTGGGAAATGCCGTTCTCAGCTATGACAAGAAATGGGATGTCCATCATTTGGAGGTGAAATTGTTGACAGAATACCAAAGAGATAAAGATACTGGATTCTGGACGGAGGCGAAAGTATTTGCTTCCAACGAATTTGGTTATAATAATTTAGGGGCAGCTTCCTCGATTCCATACGGAGGAACGGGTAGCAATTATGAAAAGCCGTGGTTGGCTTCCGTGATGGGAAGTGTAAGTTATAGCTTTTCCGAATACATCAAAATGACGGTAACTGCTCGTGGAGACGCTTCTTCCATGGTGAACAAGAAACATAGATGGGGATTGTTTCCTTCGATTTCAACTGAACTGAATGTCATGAAGATAATTCCTAAATTGTCCGATTATCATTTCTCGTTTTTGAAGTTGCGAATTGGTAATGGTGTTTCGGGTAATCTGGGAGGTATCAGCAGTTATTATTCCATGCCTCTGCTCAAAGAAGTGGGTAGGGTCATGGTAAATAATGTTCCTACGGTGACTATGGGACTTTTTCACAATCGTAACCAAGATTTGAAATGGGAATCTCGTGCTACATTTAACATCGGTGCAGACATGGGATGGTTGAACAATCGTATCGTGTTGACTACGGAATATTATCGTTCAAGGACATATAACATGCTTTATCTCTATGACGTTCCAACGCCTCCTTTCGTATTTGACAAGATGCTCGCCAATCTGGGTTCTATGTCCAATCGAGGATTTGAGGTTGGCTTGGGTGTTACTCCCATTCAACACAAAGATGTGGAGTTGAACGTGAATGTCAATCTCTCATGGCAGAGAAACAAGTTGATTTCCTTGAGTGGTGACCATAATGGAACTTACATGACTGCTTCTAACATTACCAGTATCGGTGGTTTGTTTGGAGCGGGAATCAATGGCGGAAACAACAATATTATCTATCAAATCGTAGGACAACCATTGGGTGTGTTTTACTTGCCTCATTGCACGGGACTTACGAAGAATCCAGATGATGGAACGTATGAATATGAGATTGAAGACCTTGACCATAATGGGGACATTAACATTGAGGATGGTAGCGATAGATATGTCGCTGGACAGGCTACACCAAAGATGACGCTTGGTTCAAACATCTCGTTCCGATATAAGGCATTTGATGTTTCCTTGCAGATGAATGGTGCCTTTGGACATAAGATATATAATGGTTCGGCACTTTCTTACATGAACATGGGTAGTTTTCCCGATTACAACGTGATGAAAGAGGCTCCCGAAAAGAATATCTATGACCAAACGGCTACCGATTATTGGTTGGAAAGTGGAAACTATCTCCAATTCGACTATCTCACGGTGGGTTGGAATGTTCCCGTGAAGTCTAAGTATATTCGTTCGTTGCGTATCTCTTGTTCGGTTAACAATTTGGCTACCATCACCTCGTATAGTGGTAATACGCCAATGATTAATAGTTATGTGGTAGATAGCACCTTGGGTATCGATGATAAGCGTTCCTATCCTGCTTATCGAACATATAGTTTCGCTATCAGCATGTCGTTTTAAAGAGTTTGAATGATGAAAAGATTTGAAAACAATATCCTATTGAAGGGAAGAATGATGAAGCAAGGTATGATGCTTCTGTTTTTGCTTTGTCTAACGGCTTGTGATGTGGAAGACCCTAAGAGCTATTTGTCAGAAGAGAATGCGTATGCTGATGCAAAGAGCCTTTACGTGAATACGGTTGTCACCTTATATAATTATATAGGAGGAAACAAAGATTCGCAAGGATTGCAAGGAACATCCCGTGGAGTGTGGGATTACAATACGTTGACCACGGATGAGGCCATGACTCCTACTCGTGGCGGTGACTGGTATGATGGTGGCTATTGGGAAAACCTGTACTTGCATAAGTGGACAGAGGATGATAACGAATTGTATGAGACATGGAAGTATCTGTATAAGGTGGTTATGCTTTGCAACTATTCTTTGGCTTCTCTTGATAAATATTCTCATCTACTGACGGATAAGCAGTTGCAGGAATACAAGGCTGAGGTGAGAGGTGTTCGTGCCTTGTTTTATTATTACCTGTTAGACCTCTTTGGAAGAGTGCCGATTGTCGTGGATAGCAACATTTCAGTCAACGACGTAAAGCAGAATAAACGAAGTGAAGTGTTTAAGTTTGTGGTCGACGAATTGCAATCCATCATGATGCAACTTCACGATGTGCATAGCAACTATGTGGGAACATATTATGGTCGCATGACGAGTTCCGTAGTGTTCTTCTTACTTGCCAAGTTGGCTTTGAATGCTCCCATCTATATGGATGATAATTGGACCGATGGGATAGCCTTGGATGGAAAAGACATTGATTTCCCCATCAATCAATTTCACATGAATGCATACGAGGCAACGGTAGTTTATTGTGAGATGTTATCGGCAAGTGGCTATCGCCTTTCATATATATACGAAGATAATTTCTCGGTGTTCAATGAAAGTTCGAGAGAGAATATATTTACCATTCCGATGGATAAGACAATTTTCTCGAATATCTTCGATAATGTAGCCCGCTCATGTCATTATAATCATGGGTCGGCTCTTGGATTCGGGGCTCAGAATGGTTTTGCTGCAACGGTCTCTACGGTGAAGACATTTGGTTATAGAACGAAGGATGTTGATCCTCGTTATTATATGAATTTCTATAGTGACACGATACGTGTAGATGGAGTGCCAGTCAGATTGGATGATGGAGGGCTGTTGGCATATTATCCATTGGAAATAAAACTCGACGTTTCTGGTTCTCCTTATGAGAAAACGGCAGGGGCGCGTATGTACAAATATCAAAATGATGAAACGAAAGCACAGAGAAACGACATTGTGCTATTCCGTTTTGCAGATGCATTGTTGATGAAAGCAGAGGCGCTCTACCGCAATGGGAAAGATGGTTTAGCATTTTTGAATGAGGTCAGAGAAAGAGTAGGGGCTTCTCCTATCAAATCCTTTGATGATTATATCTCGCCAGTCACGGGTAAGAAAGCAACAGTCAAGGGACAATGTATTCTTGATGAACGATTGCGCGAATTGGTGTGGGAAGGATGGAGACGACAAGACCTCATACGCTTTGGCTTGTTTCATCAAGCATACGACCAACGCCCGCAATTACCAGGCGAGCAGAATGGCTATACTACCGTATTCCCCATTCCTCAAAAGGCTCTCGACTTAAATCATAACCTCACGCAAAACCCTGGGTATTGATTGCTTAAAGCAAACGTCATAGAATTATTTGTCTAAGGATTATAGAATTCAAGGATTAACGTGAGTTCGACGAAATCGAAATCTAACTGTCTGAATTATAAACATATTGTTTATGATGTCAAAATGTATCGTTTACGCTGTCTAAGTATATCATTTACGGGGTCAGCGGATTTAGTCGGTTGGTATGTGCATGCAAATCAAGAATAAAGTGTTGCAAGTCTGTACATGAAGAAGCTGATGTCTCCCACGCCCCTAAACTGGGTCCTGAAAGCTTTTATCTTGGCATTGAATGATTCGGCAGAGGCATTTGTCAGCCTGTCT
>OMWI01000093.1 GCA_900314715.1 uncultured Prevotellaceae bacterium
GAACCGAGGATCTTCCCGTCCTTGACGATTAGGCGATAGACCTGAGCGCCATGATAGGCACTGAGCCAATAGCGACCGTCCTCGTCGTCCTTGTCTTCCTCCTTGCACCATGAAATCGCATTCCTTGCCGCTTCCATGGACTCCTCTACTTCGTGTCTGATGATAGATTCCGCATCGTCTTCGTTGACCTTCAAGGTGACGATATGCATGAGGGATTGTTTCTTCGTAAGGCAATCGCACACGAACCCATCGTTGTTCTTTCTTAGGTTGCAAACCCATCTGCCTTGTGAGTCCTTCTTGAAGATGTCTACGGAGAAGCTATGAACGCCAGTGTGCCAGATCTCGATGGCAGTTGCCTTCTCGCTGTATTTATTGAAGGTGGAAGCCTTGCGGGGCTTACCGAGGTGGCGAAAGATTCGATTGCCGTTACCGTCGTAATAATTGGTTGAGATTCTAACGTCGTTATACATAATAGGTACGCCGCTGATATACGTTGCCGCCGTTTTTTAAGTTTTAAAATTAATTACGCTACAAAGATACTAAAAATATTTGATACTACCAAATAATTAAATAATTATTTTAGGCAAACAATAAAAAAAATGTCGCCCAGGTTGGAAAGGGGTGGGGGAGGGAAATCCCCGTCCCCGTGAACCCCGAAGGTCAAGTAGCCATCGCCATCCTCTTGCAATTCTCGCTCGCGCTCTTGTATGCATTGTAAATGAGCATGAATCTCTTGTTCTTGTAAGGATCCTCCTGGTATACTTCAGACCAGTTCCAAGTGTTGTTGGGAAAGATCTGGACAGAAGGGAAAGCGATGCGCAAAAGCTTCTTGTATTGCTCTTGGATCATGTCCAGCGTCTTCACGGTCTTTTTGGTAGCAGGAGCAGAAGGGGTGATGCGAGGCGTAACCATTTCCGAAATGCTTCGTCTCGCCAGTTTCTTGGTGAGCTTGGGGTCTTCCAGTTGGTCGCAAATAGCCACGCGCTTACCTGCTCTGATAAGCTTTGGCAGGTAGGTGTCGAGAGCATGGTGGGGGAAGCCAGCCATTCGCGTGTTGTCGCCAATTCGCTTGGTGAGGGTGATGCCGAGGATTTTGGAGCCTTCCACCGCGTCCTCTTCGTACATTTCATAGAAGTCACCGCACCTGAAAATGAGGACAGCATCAGGGTGCTTAGCCTTTAATTGGAAAAATTGGTCTAAGATACTCATAGAACTACGCCGCTGTTATACGTTGCCGCCGATTTCTAAGTTAGACATTGCGAATTTGTTTTCCCTTTTGTTCTTAGCCTTTCGGCTCTTTCCGCAAGGGTTTTGCTTTGCACGCTGCCATTAAAGGTGCTTCGCCGACCCACAGGCAAGCAATTACGAGCGAAATTCACGGAATACCCACTTTGTTTTGGAACAGAAGGGAAAAAGAAAGTGGGAAGGCTGCCGTCATTTTCGTGATGGAATAGGAACGGTGCTTGCAAGGGGGAAGGGAAGCTGCTACCTTTGCAGCGGAAAAGGGATGCCTTGCGGATGGGAGACAGTGAAACGCCAAGTGAAGATGATACGATGAGGATGTACCGAGTTGATACATCCTCATTGGTTATTTCTTGTTATTGGAACGGTATTCACCATAAGACATGATGGAGGTGCCTGAATATTTTAAACCCCCTTCGATGAAATCCTCGTCGAAGATTTTATCTGAAGGATAATACCATGAAGGATCATCGTATAGGGTGATATTGTTCTTCAAATAATCTATGTCTCTTTGAATCTTGAATAGCGCTTCCACTACTTCTTTGTTTTCCGTAAATGAAAACATTGACAGTTTGTGATAGATATCCGTGAATTTTTTTACTAATGCCGACTCCCTGGCGGTAAGATTTTGCAGTTGCTCAACGTCCGACATGTCACGGACGAAATGTATGGTCAAACGAGCAAATGGCTCTTGGTCAAAGTATTCGTCAAAATAACGAATCTCCACGAATATGGGACGAAGGTTTCCCTTATCTTTGCCCTTATCTTTGATATTGAAGGTTTTCCCTTTTATAGCTTCAATGATGTTATTTTTCTTGCGTTCCATTAAACCTTCGAAGACAGTGACGTAAGCAGCTCTTGCCATGATAAACTGCTTCCTTGCATCTTTCAATGCATCCAGCCAAAATTCTAATTCATTAGTCATGTTTTTTACAAATTAAAGTGATAATAGGTAATTGTTGTGATAGGGAGAAATGGTCTTTTATTGTCCATACAAGAGAGTTTGGTTGATTCAACATAGCACCCAATGGATTTTGCGCTTTTCGTTGAGCAATTCCGTAAAAGTCTTGTTGATATAGCCAATATCGCCATCAAAATCTGGATTTTTAAAGAACTTGTAATTAGGAAGTTCATACACTTGTCTGTTGTTCTCCAAGAACAGGCTGTCGTAAAATACAGCTTCCTCGACCATATTTTCAATGTTAACGAGTAGGCTGCCGCCGCCAGCGGCAAAGAACCACATATTTGTAAAATGGGTAAAATCAGCGAATTCGCCTTTGTGTGGCATAGCGGAATGCCAGCTGACTCCATCGTCATCTGATTCAAGGTAAATGTTCAGGTTTCTGTCGGCAGGCATCTTGATGCGATAGCCATGTTTCTTGAGTGCATTGATGATTTCCGAAGGTTCCAGGAAGAGCGTGTTCTCCAATAAGCAATAGTCTTGCAACATCGGGAACAGGTCTTCGATATTGACGGTATCTTGCAGAAGGCAAACATTCATCCATTTGGACGTATCGTTGTTACCGCCATCATACAGGCTATATGGTGAAATAACCCCAAAGGGATTTGACACATAATTCAAGTCATCCAACAGTAAGGGAAGGATGACGGGATATGCGTTGACTTCCACTCTTCCCGTGAAATCCACTATGTTAAGCGTACCTATGTGTATGGCAGGTTGCGCAGTCTCTTGGTTGTAGATCAATGGGTATGGCTTATTAAGCATCACCATGTATTGCTTATAGTTCGTATAATCCTTCATAATCTTTTTTTATGTTTTTGTTCATGATACTATAATTTTAAATGATTGCAATTGTTGAAATGTAGAGAAAGGACGTTCATTTTCTCTTTCTCTTGGTGTATTTCGCCCTTGGCTTGGAGGGATTGCTGGCAGAAACCATAATGCGGTG
>OMWI01000092.1 GCA_900314715.1 uncultured Prevotellaceae bacterium
AATTCACACTTCACACATCAAAACAATGTTTTTCGACGAATTAAACTTAAGTGACAATATACTTGATGCACTCTACGACATGAACTTCGAAGAGTGTACGCCCATCCAAGAAAGATGTATCCCCGAAATATTAAAAGGTAATGACGTATTAGGCATTGCACAAACTGGAACGGGTAAGACTGCCGCATACTTATTGCCTATCCTTTCCTTGTTAGACCAAGGAGGATTTCCCAAAGATGCCGTCAACTGCATCATCATGGCTCCTACACGCGAACTGGCACAACAAATAGACCAAGCCATGCAAGGTTTCGGCTATTTCCTCGATGGCATTGGAAGTGTTGCCATTTATGGTGGAAACGACGGAAACAGATACGACCAAGAGTTAAAATCGCTTCGTTTAGGGGCAGATATCATCATTGCCACACCTGGACGACTGATTTCGCACTTGAACATGGGGAATTTAGATACCAGCAAGATATCGTTTTTCGTTCTCGATGAAGCCGACCGAATGCTTGACATGGGTTTCTCAGAAGACATCATGACCATAGCAAAAAAACTCCCTACGAATAGGCAGACCATCATGTTTTCTGCTACGATGCCACAAAAGATTGAGGAACTTGCCAAGACTTTACTTCACAATCCCGTGGAAGTAAAGATTGCGGTCAGCAAACCTGCCGAGAAAATCCAACAATCTGCATACGTTTGCTATGAACCCCAGAAATTGAAAATCATCCACATGATGTTTAAGAGCAACGATCTTAAACGCGTGATTATCTTTTCTGGTAAAATCAATAAGGTAAAGGACATCAACCGAGAACTGAGAAAGATGCGCATCAATAGCGGAGAGATGCATAGCGATTTGTCGCAAGCAGAAAGAGACGAGATGATGTTCCGCTTTAAGAGTGGACAAATTGACGTACTCGTTGCCACAGACATTCTTTCACGTGGTATCGACATCGATGACATTTCTATGGTTATCAACTACGATGTGCCTCACGATGCGGAAGACTATGTGCATCGTATCGGTAGAACGGCAAGGGCAGAACGTGATGGAAGAGCCATTACATTCGTCAGTGACTTAGACATTCGATACTTCAAACTCATTGAGAGATTTTTAGGACGAGAAATCGACAAGAATCCCATGCCTGACGAATTCGGGGAAACACCAGATTACAATTCACAAGCCATCCCTGATAAGAAAGGGAGAAAACGGTATCATGGAAAGAGGAAATACAGCAAGGGAAAACCACAAATGGGAAAGAAACATAAGAAAAATCCTTCTAAAACATCATAAAAAAGACTGCGGTGAGAAATGCTTCACCGCAGTCTTTTTATAAAGTACCAATTAATTTTTCAATTACTCGTCCCAAACACTCTTTGGTGCTACAGCTTCTTCTTCAACGTCGAAGTCGATACCCTTTGAGAGCTGACCATCACCAATCTCGTCATGTAAGGACATGCTTGCCATCAATTCAGCATCTACCTCTTGAATAGTCAGAGTTGGCTGAACATACAGATTCTTTTTCATCTTATTGCTAATTTTTTATTTTACTTCTCAATTACTTCAATTACTTAATCACAACCTTCTTGCCATTCATGAAGTACAAGCCCTTAACTGGGTTGTCAACACGACGACCTTGCAAGTCAAATACTCCCTTGGTTTCCTTCTTAGCTGTTGCCACGCTGTTGATAGCAGTAGCCTCACCGCCAAGTGAGAAGAATGCCTTAGAAGCAGTTGCCTCAGCAACCCTCAAGAATGCCTTATGTTCGTCATTTGCAATAGAGTTTCCGCTTTCATTTTGCAAGTAGAAACCAATTCCATAAATACCGTTAGAGAGCATATAGAACTTGTAACCATCTTCTTCGAAAGTGGTAAGCTCGTCTGTACCAATCAATAAGTTGTTGGCATCTGGTGTAGCTTCTGTAGCAACGATGTCGAATGAATAGGTGTTAGCTGCACCTTGTAATACGACAGCCTCGCCAGCAGGAATCACGTTACCCAACGTATAAACCTTGCTTTCAACCAAAGTAACATTATCTTCAGCTATAGTATAAGTGGTAGCCGTTACGCCAGCAGGAACTTCCAAACTGGTATCACTATAAAACAATGTAGCGTACTTTGCAGCACCGATAGTCACTTCAATAGACTCAACATCAACAGTCCCGCCATTACCTGTGATATAAACATAGTCAAGACCACGATTATTAGCACCACCTTGTCCAAGATAGATAGCAGTTTCCTTCTCCAATGTGAACTCCTCAGAAGAAAGTTCTTGTAAATTTACTTGTGTACAATTGAGGTCAGCAACTTGCTCTTCACCTGCCAAGAAAATCCAATGGCTGTCATGAGTAGAACTTGCATCATAGATACCAGCAACAATCTTATAGGTACCAGCAGCCAATGTAGTAATCTTAACCTTTCCATTGGCAGCGTATGCAGATGCAGAATTTGAACTGCGGATACCTGTATTCGAAGAATTACAACGGCTCAAGCCAGGAATATCTTCACCTTCGGAAAGGAACACAACATCAGTTGTCTCAGTTGCCGTGTAAGCAAGGTTCACTTCCGTACCATCTTCAGCCAAAGTGAAATAGTGGTTATATTCCTTGTTGGTGACACCTTTCTCATACAAAACACCATCTACAACGTTATATCTACGATAAGGCATTTTAATCGTGGTATTCTCAACGGCTTCACCTGAAGTGTTACGAGCAACAGCCTCACCACAAACTTCATTTACTGAATAGCTCCATATCTCACCAACACGGAATTTAACAGTAATGACAGTAGAACCATCTTCTGCTACGGTCTGTCCCTCAGCATCGTCACTATCGTAAATGTAAGTTACTCCCTCAAACTCGATGTTTGCCTTGTCACCATCTGAAACTGCAATAGTTGCACCAGGAGCATCATCGTATGTAGCATCATCCTTGATAGAGTTGCCATTTGCGTCAACGAACTTCACTGTGTAAGAAACATTGTCTTCAGCTGGATCTTCAACATCAATCGTATAGAAGTAGAGATAACGGGCGGGAGTAAACTTAACACCTCCGTCAGCTGTTACTGTATAAACATAAGTTCCGTTCGATGAGCTTTTCAACGTTGCGTTGGCGGTAACAGCGGGGTCTCCACTTGCTGTAATGGTGATAATCTGTCCTGCAGTACAGTCTTTCAGACCGAAAGAACGTCCACCACTATTGAACTGGTAAAGACCATCGGATCGCATCAACCACTTGGTACCTGTCTGTATCACGAACTTAGAATCAACGGCAACGTCGTTGTAAGAAATGGTACCAAGCTCTGTACCTCCAATAGTCACTGTCTCTGTTGAAGAGATGACAACATCAGCATTGGAGGAAACAAGTCCTTTAAAGTTAATAGACCAACTGTCTGCCCAAGCGTTTCCGCTTCCAACTACTAAAAGCATTAGAGTAGCGATAAAGGAATATAATTTTCTCATAATTTGTTTATGTTATAATATTTTTCAATTCGATTGTAAAGGTACGAATTTTATTTGAGATACGCAAATTTAGGGCATCAAGTTTAAATTATTTAACTTTTGAAATATTTAACTCATTTTCATTTTTACAAGAATGGCGGGAAAAACAGAAAAACAGTTAATACTGTTAATACAGTTTTTTTTCGAACACCCTAAAAAAAACTCTAAGAGTATTTTATTATTATATATATATTATAATATATATATAATAATAACTTTCTATAAGAAAAGAAAACATAGTCTCAAATAAAACTGTATAACTGTATTATCTGTTTTCTTTACATCATGTTATCTGCATTCTGCGAAACAATAGAATTAAGATATTTAAACAAATGCAGGATTCAAATTAATAACGCAACAACTTAATAATTGTTTTATTCTCTCCATATTTTTGTTTGATAAACTCGACTGGTGTCATGAAATCCAGTCT
>OMWI01000018.1 GCA_900314715.1 uncultured Prevotellaceae bacterium
TTGCCAATCCAGTAAACGGGAATGGGAGAAGACAGGTGGTAAGTCTGTTTTTTCATTCCTGGACATCGCCCCTACACTGACGGCGCTACTTGCATCGCATAACTTCTGCTTTCGTGCCTCTCGGGGTTTTGTCTCTAACATAGAAGCTCAAAGGCTACTATCAAATGGACGCTCTCAACCTACGAGGTTACAGTTCGCTCGCCTCGCCCTTATGAGAGACTTATTATTCGATTTCGGGTGCAAAGGTACACCTTTTTCTTGAATTGACAAAAACAGTTGGGGACTTTAACATAAGTGAATCTGCAACTACCGAAGTCTTTTTTGCATAAGCAGAAGGATTCGAACCTTCGGAGCCTTACAGCTCGGAATGTTAGCAGTGTGCTGGTATCGACCGCTCACCCGAACTTCCGTTAGATTTCGGGTGCAAAGGTACAACACCCCTATGCAGCCTTTCTGCGTAGCAAGGATTATTTTGCAAGAAGTCATCAAAAAAGGTTGTTGACAGTTGAAGTGCCATAAGTGTTTTCAACTTGTCAACGTTAGAACTTGACAACGGATGAAAAATACAAAACCTTGCAGAATCTTTCAAATTTTATTCTGCAGAGGTTTGATTTTGTTTGGCTACAAGTATTGTATTTGGCTACAAATTGGCTACAAATTTGAAATGTATAAAAAAGAAAAGTCCCGTAAATCGTTGATTTACAGGACTCTTTCTAAGGCGCTTCAGGATGGGCTTGAACCAACGACCCCCTGATTAACAGTCAGGTGCTCTAACCAACTGAGCTACTGAAGCAGTTATTGTTGTTAAGCGGATGCAAAAGTAAGATGTTTTTTTGAATCCTCCAAATTTTTTCACTGTTTTTTTTCTGAAAATAAAAAAATACGATAATTTTTCGGGATTTTTATGGTATTTACCACTATAATATCGTAATTTTGCAGTTGAAAAGGAAAGAATATGAAAAAACTGATATTGCCCTTATTACTCTTGCTTGGCGTTTTGGATGCCAATGCACAAGAAAACAAAGATCATAATTTTGATGTCATAAAGAATTTGGATGTGTTGAACGTCATTTACAAACATCTTGACATGATGTATGTAGATACGTTGAATGCCAACGAGGTGATTGGCAACGGCATCAATGCCATGTTGCAAACGTTGGATCCTTATACGACATACTACCCAGAGGAGAAACTGAAAGAATTGAAGTATTTCGTAACAGGTTCATACGCTGGCATCGGTTCTATTATCCGATACAATTCCCAACTCAAACGCGTCATCATCGAAGAACCTTACGAAGGAATGCCAGCTGCCGAAGCAGGACTAAAACGAGGCGACATCATCCTTGAGATAGACGGAGAGGACATGACGAAAGCCACACAAGATGTAGTGAGCAATCATCTGAGAGGCGAATCAGGCACGAGTTTCATCATCAAAGTTTTGCGTCCAAGCACGAAAAAGACTATGAAACTGAAGATTACTCGCAAAACCATCCAAACGCCCGCTGTTCCTTATTACGCTTTGCGTGAGGATGGAATAGGCTATATCAATCTCAACTCATTTACAGAAGGATGTTCGAAAGATTTCCGCAGAGCCTTCATCAGTATGCGAAATCAAGGAATGAAAGGTTTGGTATTTGACTTACGCAACAATGGCGGAGGTTCAGAAATGGAAGCCGTCAATATTGTTAACATGTTTGTGCCCAAAGGGAAGTTGATTGTGAGCAATCGCGGAAAGATGAAGCGCGTAAATCATGATTACATCACATCGGTTGAACCCATCGACACGGTAATGCCCATCGTGGTATTGGTAAACGGCAATTCTGCCAGTTCGAGCGAAATTACCAGCGGAGCATTGCAAGACTTAGACCGTGCCGTAATTATGGGTTCGCGCACTTACGGAAAAGGACTGGTACAGATGACATTGGAAATGCCCTACAATGGTATTCTCAAACTCACTTCCAATAAATATTACATCCCCAGTGGCAGATGTATTCAAGCCGTTAATTACCGACGCAACAAGGGGGGATATATTGAGGAACACGTTCCCGACTCTCTGACAAAAGTGTTCTACACAGCCAATGGCAGGAAAGTAAAAGACGGTGGTGGTATCATGCCTGACGTAGAAATCAAGCCCGACTCAATGACCAACTTGGTGTATAATTTAGTGGCAATAAGAGATTCCAATGAATTAGTGCTCAACTATGAATTAGATTACGTAAATAGTCATCCCACCATCGCTCGAGCAGAAGATTTCGAAATCTCAGATGCAGATTATGAGGAGTTCAAGCAACGTGTATTGAAAAGCAACTTTAACTACGACCATGCCACGGAGAAATACTTAGATGAACTGGAAAAGCTTGCCAAGTTTGAAGGGTATTATGATGACACGAAAACGGAATTCGAGAACCTTCGAAAGAAGTTGAAACACAACATCGAGAAAGATTTGGATTTCAACAAGAAGACCTTGAAGGAATATATTTCTAATGAAATCGTAACTTCATACTATTACCAAAAAGGCACGATTGCCCATTCTCTAAGAAAAGACAAAGATATGTTGGAAGCAGTTAAGTTATTGAATTCACCTGAAGAATACAACAAGATTCTGCAACCATAATGAAAGATGTCATTGTCCTCCCAACCGTTCAAAGAAGACAATGATTTCTTCCCAAGTCTTAAACTCGTCGCTACCAAATTGGATTGCCGTACCCATAAAGTTCTTATCGGGTGCGGCATCTATGAAATAGTCACCATACAACAACGATTTCTGGTTGCAGAAAATCACATGGTTATGAGCAGGCGTACTGATATATTGTTCCATCCACGATTGCGTTTGCTTCAGATAATCATGGTCATTGGTAGGAGCAGGTGCCACGAGATAAACTTGATAATTCTCTATCAGCATCTCGAAAGCCTTGTTCAAGCAAGACATCGGTTTCCCCCATCCGTCTATCATAGCATTCACGTGAATATAAACAATTGGTCGTTCACGTCCTTCTTGCCTGTCATCAATCCATCTCATCACGGGTAAAACACCATGAATAAACGAATGGTCAGTCATTCGATGTTCACCGTGAAAGTGTAAGGCATTCGGATAATGCTCTCGGAAGATGTCAAACGTATGCACCAATGGATCTTCATCGCCAAACAAGCCCCACACGCGTTTTTGTTCCTCTTCATTTACCTGAGAGAAACAATTCATGGTCATGTCCCTATATTCTTTCACCAACGACTTTGTGACGATAAACTCCTGCACTCCGTCTTGTCGTGGATTCTGAAACACTTGTTTTCCCATCATTCCATGTTCGTGCATGGTATCGCCCATTTGAAAGGCGGGATTCACCAAGATACGGTCGAATCCATACAACATCTCCGTGTACATTCCACCCATCGAAGTGCCAATAATCAAATCTGGTTCCTGCTCATCGCAAACTCGATGAAGCAAACCCATAGCCTCATCGGGATGAATGGGTAAATCATAGGCAATAACACGAGCATTAGGAAATGTGTCTTGAATTCTTTTCACGGTTCCCGATTGAGCCGATGAAGCAAAACCGTGAACATACATAATCGTCTTATCAACCCACAAATCGGGATATTGTTTTAAATAAGGTGTTTGCATCATATAATAATGTCGTTAAAGACTTTAAGGACTTTAGGGTCCTTAGAGCCCTTTAAAATTTTACACAGCCTCAGAGGGCTTTGCCCCATATAGCAATTCATTAATCTTCTTACCCAAGAACTGCACGCCAGAGATGGTGGAATCTTTTGCCAACTCACCCAAATCCTTTGCAGAAGCAAGCATGGCAGACCTGCGCACCCGAACGCCAGATTTTCCTTTCAATTCTTCACTTCCTTTTTTCAAGTATGATAAAGTGACATATCCTATTCGCAACGTGATGAGCGTATTAAGTGCACCGTCAATGATAGAAGCGGGAATAATACCCGAAATCTTTAAGCTCGTCATACCACCAAGAAATTCCGTTTCAGAGAAAGCATCGACATCAGCATTCGAAACAGCATCGTCCAACGGAATGGCAATATCCTCAAAGTTGGAAAGCGAATTAGAGATATAATAACTAAAAAGTGAAGTGACCAAAATACGAGCATATTGATTAAACAATTGTCGATGTGTGGGCTTGAATCCCGAACAACGAATCAAGTCGCCAATCATTCGGAAGTTAATCACCATAGAGGTAAGTGCATCTATCTTTCCACTCTGGCAAAGCGACGTAATCATGAAAACCGTCTTTGCCCATTCATGGATATGCGACTTAATAGTTTTGTATCGATGGTCTAATTCCTCCTGAACGATTCTCACCAAATCCTCATCATCATGGTAGCATTCCAAGGCTTGAACCAAATTACGCTGATAATCCTTGCGTTCCTCTGCGGGAATATAATCACAATGTCTGGCAAGTCTATTTCCGAAATTTACCAATTTCTGACGCGACTCATCAGTCATGTTATTGGTATCTACGTCAATCGTCAACTTCGGAAACGTGGGCGCATGATGCAACTTATAAATGGGCAAGATAATGAGATAGGCAAAAACCAATAGGATTAAGAGATAAAACCCATATTCTACGTAAGGTTGATGCGTTACGTGCGCCAACTTCTCACCAATAGTAATGATGTCACTCGTCAACATGAGGACAAACACCCCGATGAAAATCGATACGATGATAATGAGATTTCTTTTCATAATTACATGATGATGTTAGACAATCGTGAACGGAGTTGTTCGAGTGTTTCCAATGAGTTCAATTCCTCCTCGGTAATAAAGCTATCTTTAGCTGCCTCAAACATATCATTTAGCTGCTTTATATATATCGTTTCCATCGCATAAACCTCATCTTTAATCAACCCTTTCAAAGTATTATAACTTGTAAGATCCTTTTTCATCTTACGAACAGCATCCCGAACCACATCAACGGTTAATGGAATACCCAGCATTTTCTGCCACCAACTGTTCTTCTTGATGTATTGCCTAAGTTCCTCACGTGTCAAACGCTCTTCAATGGCAACACTCACTCTATCGAAAGCAGGTTCTTTAATCTCTGTGTTTATCAACTTCTGCATACGATCCACATACTCCGCTACCTTGGTTTTATATCTCTGATAGAGATTCTCCGAAAGGAAGGTATTCACATCAGAGAAATAGCGGTCAGCCAATCGTTCCAACCGTTCTAAACATTGACTCATATTCTCCGAACTATTGATTCTACTATCAATCTCAGAATCGAAAGCTGACACAGGAGCTTGCGAAGAGGTAGCACTCACGATGTCATTCAATTCTGCATCAGTAATACCCAATTCCTGTTCTATCTTACTCAGATATTGCGTATAGCGGTCTAAGTCATCTTTTCTCTCCCTGAATCCTTTCGTCTTTTCAGCAAGCAAAGCAACCAAATTCTCATTGAGTTGCGCCGTGCGTTCCAAACATCTCTTCAATCTAAGTTCGCTGATATTAGTCGTTATCTTATCGTAGAGTTTTTGTTCTATCTTAGCAAACTCCACTTGTTCATCACTTAGTTCTGTATTAAAATCAGCCTTGTAATTTCCCATTCCATCGGTAAAATCCGTCACTTTTCCTAAGTTGACGCAACTGATATAATCGGGTTCGATGTTAAATCCCTTTCTTCTGATTTCATCATATTCCTTTTGTGCTTGTCGTTCCACATCGAGTCTCCTACCCTCTTCGTCGCGCCAATATGAGGAATCGAAAACGTTGTGGATGAGATAGACAGGTACGCTTTCGTTGTATTCTCTCAACTTGTCGAGGTATTTTGCAGAGGTAACATTGAAAGCAGAAACGGAACTGTGCACGAAAAGAATAAGGTCAACACGTTTGGAAATCGCCTCATACAAAGGGTCGTTCTCAATATTCACATTGTTTCCGTCAAACCCAGGCATATCTACAAGGAAAATCTTCCCTTCATTACCATCCTTGTCATTTCTCAACAACTTGCTTCCCGTAGTGGTAATGGAAGTGATGATTGTTCGGTCTTCGCGATTGTACGACGGAAAAATCACCTCTTTTATATTATCGTTGGTCAAGGCAAACGTCTCTTTGTCAAGATATCGCTCCACCTCATCATCATCCGACATGATGCCTCTCAACTTATCTACGATGAGGTCCAAATCTTCTGCTTTTCGCCCTTCCACCTTCGAACGATACACGTCAATCCTACAATCCCGTTCATTGTCAACATTGGAGATGATGGAAGGACGAACGGTGCATTCCAACTTATCGGTAGGACTCACGAAACGGTGAGCCAACAAATTCACCAATGTTGACTTACCAGACTTTACGGGACCTACCACCAACATGATAAACGAACCGTTTTTGTATTCCATCGAACGCCTACTTAACCTTTGTAAATTTGTTTTCACCTCTCCGTCGGGCAATTTCGGCGCTATTTCCTTGGCCAACTCATTGAGTTGCCGAGATATGGCTTCAAGTTTTTTCATACGACAAACTCTCCTGATATATCTACACGAGATGACAAAGGTACGAAGAATATTTGAAAAATCACGAGCAATTGAACGGAATCTCACATTTTTTGCTTATATTTGCAAGCATCAACAAAATACTATCATTATGAAACGAATCTTCATCTATGCATTACTATCCATGACTTGCCTTTCCATTCAAGCCAAACAATGGACTAAAGGAGAAGTTGCTAACATCATTTCACGCGTGAACAACACTTGGCAAATAAGCCATCCCGACCAAGAGCGTTCCTTCTGGGACCCTGCCGTATATCATACAGGCAACATGGAGGCTTGTTTATTGTTCAAGAATCAAAAATGGTTCGAGTATTCCAAGGCTTGGGGAGAGAAAAACCTTTGGCAAGGAGCACGTGAGGCTGATAATTCAAGGTGGCTTTACAAGCAGTACGGCGAATCCATGCAACACGTATTGTTTGGCGATTGGCAGATTTGCTTTCAAACATTCATCGATTTATACAATGCTGCCAATGACTTCAACGAAATAGGTGACGTGTCACGATGGGTGGCTCGTGCGAAGGAAGTGATGAGTTACGAGGCCTATTCAGATGCCAACGATTATTGGTGGTGGGCAGATGCATTATATATGGTCATGCCTGTTATGACAAAGATGTATAAGTTGACAGGTGACACGAAATATCTTGATAAGATGTATGAAAACTGGGAGTATTCCAATAGCATCATGTACGACCAAGAAACGGGATTGTATTTCCGCGATGGTAAATATGTTTATCCAAAACACAAAACCGCTGCTGGAAAGAAAGACTTCTGGGCTCGTGGTGATGGTTGGGTGTTAGCTGCATTTGCCAAAATACTCAAGGATTTACCGAAGAAAGACGCACACCGTAAACAATACATTGACTTCTATAAGAAACAAGCAAAGGCGGTAGCTGATTGCCAACAAGCAGAGGGTTATTGGACTCGTTCGATGCTTGATCCCGAACAGGCTCCAGGACGTGAAACGTCTGGTACGGCTCTCTTCTGCTATGGTTTGCAATGGGGAATCAATAATGGTTACTTAAAGAAAAAGGTTTATCAACCCGTTGTAGATAAGGCATGGGAATATCTTGCCACTATCGCATTGCAACCCGACGGCACCGTTGGCTATGTACAACCTATCGGAGAGAAAGCCATCCCAGGACAAGTGGTAAACCAAAAGTCAGTAACCAATTTCGGAACTGGTGCTTTCTTACTTGCCGCCTGCGAGTATTATAGGCATTTGAAGAAGTAAAGTCATGATAAAACGAATCTGTTGTCGATTGGCAACAGATTCGTCAAACTTACTATACTATAATAATCATCATACAGCTATTAGCTCCCGTCCTAATTCATGCAAAGTTTCATAAAACTAAAGCTTCCACATCAAACAAATGTGGTAAAAATTTAGATGGCGAACTAATATTCAAGAATTAATCATTAAATTTGCAAAATAATACGACAAATCATATACTACCATGAAATTAAGATTATTTACTTTGCTGACATTGTTGTGTGCGCCCTTTGTATATGGTGTTGCACAAGTTTCCCCTACTCTCTTTCCTGCCAATGGAGCGGAGAACGTGAACGTCGATACGCAATTAAAACTAACATTCAATCAGGAAGTAGCTGTGGGGAATAAGGGTTTTGTGAAAGTGTACGACTTGACAACGGGCAAACTGATAGATAAACTTGACCTCAGCATACCTGCTGGTCCCACTCAAGGACAACCCAAAAATCCTGATGCCATCTATACGCCCACTCCTTATATATATAAAGACGAGGTCATCACGAATAGAAACACGGTGCCGAATACTCCTTCCGGAGCCGCCAAACCTACTATCGGCAATTGGCAATGGAACATCATCGGTGGATTTAGCGATGCGTTTCACTTCTATCCGATCATCGTACATGGCAACAAAGCCACGATTTATCTTCACAACAATATGTTGGAATACGGTCACGAATATGCCGTAACCATCGATAAGGGAGTGATTGATGGATTTGAAGGCATCAAGGGAAAGAAAGCCTGGCGTTTTAAAACCAAGGAAAAGACACCCGACAAGAACACAAAGCAATTGGTAGTTTCTGCCGATGGAATGGGCGATTTCTCTACTTTGCAAGGAGCGATGGACTTCATACCTAATTTCCTTTCATCAGAAACAGAGCGTGTAACCGTAACCGTGAAAAACGGCGATTATGAAGAATTAGTTTATTTTAGGAACAAGCGATTCGTGACCATCGTGGGTGAATCGCGAGATGGCGTATTAATACATTATCCCAACAACGAAGTATTTAATCCCCACCCTGTCGATATCAAGACCAACGAGTTGAAAGGCACGTTTCCATCTCGCCGTGCTGCCATAGCTGCCGACAACTGTGAATACATGATTTTCAAGGACATTACTTTCAAAACCGATTGCTTTGGACAAGCAGAGGGATTCTTACTGAATGGTTCTCACAACTATGCCGACAACGTTCATATCATTGGTTCTGGCGATGCGCTACAAGCAAATGGCAGTTGTTATTGGCAAAATTGTATCATCGACGGAGGTGGAGATACGATTCTCGGACGTGGTCCTTCTTATTTCAACCATTGTACCATTTCCAGTTATGGGGCATTCATGTGGATTCGCAACACGGAAGAAAACCACGGAAACATTTTCGTGGATTGTACATTCCATGCTTTGGGCAAAGATGCCGTTATCAATCGATTGCCCGACAACAAGGGAAAGAACTACCCGCATTCAGAAGTAGTTTTGCTCAATTGCACCCTCGACAATGTACCATCAGTGGGATTCGGTCCTATTGACGAAACGGCAAAAACAGCTACTATCTTGGAATTCAATAGTCACGACATACAAGGAAATCCCATCGACGTTTCCAAGCGTCATCCCTACGTAAAGCAATTAGATGCCCTCAACGATGCGGAGATTATCGGCAAATATAGCAATGCTCGTTACGTATTAGGGTGGTAAAAGAAGAAATGTTTTCAAAAACATGCCCGTATTCCATAATATTTTTGTATTTTTGCACAATTATCAATCAAATAACATAACCTATGAGAAAAACAATTTTGATGGCGGCCATCATTTTGGGAACATCTCTCCAAGTAGATGCCGCAAGACGCTACAGAAACAGTCAGCCTGCCAAACCTGTCGTTACCCGTATAGCGGAACCAACTTTTGAGGAGTGGCACGACTTACAAGTGAATGAAGTGAACCGTTTCAAGATTCACACCACGTATTTCGCCTACGAGAATATGGAGAAGGCTTTGGCTAACGACATGAAGAAATCAAGCAATTTCGTTTCCTTGCATGGTGATTGGAAATTCAACTGGGTAGAGAATGCCGACCAACGCCCGACGAATTTCTACCAGACAGACTTACACGACTCTTCTTGGAAGACGATGAAAGTGCCTGGCATGTGGGAACTCAATGGCTTCGGCGATCCCGAATACGTCAATGCTGGATTTGCGTGGCGTGGACACTTCGACCAAAAGCCACCAGCAGTACCCGTGAAAGACAACCACGTGGGTAGTTACCGTCGCACCATCAATATCCCTGCTGATTGGGATGGCAAGCAAGTGATTGCACATTTCGGTTCGGTAACGTCAAACATCTATCTATACGTGAACGGTCAGTTCGTGGGATATGCTGAGGATAGTAAGGTTGCCGCAGAGTTCGACGTGACAGACTTCGTAAAACCAGGAGAGAACCTCTTTGCTTTCCAGACATTCCGTTGGTGCGATGGTTCTTGGTGTGAAGACCAAGACTTCTGGAGACTTTCAGGTGTAGCACGTGATAGTTATTTGTATGCACGCAACAAGGACACGCAATTAGTGGATTTCCACATCACCCCCGATCTTGAGAACAATTATGAAGACGGCATCTTAAACATCCAAGCAACCGTATTGGGCAATCCTATCATCGAATACCGATTGCTGAATGCCAACGGAATAGAAATCATCAAATCGAATGCCGACTTCCGCAAGCTAACCCAAGGCGAAGCTAAGTTCACGGTGAGAAACGTGAAGAAATGGACTGCCGAGACTCCATATTTATTCACCCTGTTGGCTATTGTCAAAGACCGCAAGGGCAATATTACAGAGGTAATTCCACAGAAAGTTGGTTTCCGTAAGGTGGAAATCAAGGGATCACAATTCCTCGTAAACGGACAACCCATCTACATCAAGGGAGCCGACCGTCATGAAATGGATCCCGATGGCGGATACGTTGTTAGCCGCGAACGCATGATACAAGACATCCAAATCATGAAGCGATTGAATATCAATGCCGTTCGTACCTGCCACTATCCCGATGATCCCGTTTGGTACGACCTTTGCGATGAATATGGTCTTTACTTAACGGCTGAGGCAAATCAAGAAAGTCATGGTTTTGGTTATGGAAAAGATAGCGAAGCAAAGAAAGAACAATTCGCTAAGCAAATCTTGGAAAGAAACCAGCACAATGTAAACACTTATTTCAACCATCCTTCAATCGTTGTATGGTCTTTGGGTAACGAGACTGTAAACGGACCAAACTTCGAAGCCGCTTACGATTGGGTGAAAGCAACAGATCCAAGTCGTCCTTGTCAATGGGAACAAGCTGGAAGAGATGGCAGAAACACAGATATCTTCTGTCCGATGTATTATGCAACATGGAGTTGCGAGAGTTATGCAACAGACCCAAATTACACCAAACCACTCATCCAATGCGAGTACGACCACACGATGGGTAACTCTTCTGGTGTGATTAAGGACTATTGGGATTTGGTTCGCAAATATCCTAAGTTCCAAGGTGGTTATATCTGGGACCTCGTTGACCAAGCCTTGCACCGTCATCCCGTAAAGCCCATGAGTATGAAGATTACGGAGAACACGCCATATACCGAGTTGAACAAGATTGAATATACATACGGTGGCGATTACAACAAATACGACCCATCCGACAACAACTTCAATTGCAATGGTATTATCGGTCCCGACCGCCAACTCAATCCTCATGCATACGAGATTGCGCATGAATACCAAAACATCTGGGCTTCTGCCATTGACTTAAAAGCAGGAAAAATCAAGGTGTTAAACGAGTATTTCTTCCGCGACTTAAAGAACTACAAACTCGTTTGGACATTGTTGGAAGACGGAAAGGCTATTCAAAACGGCGAAATCACCGACTTGAACATTGCGCCACAACAAACCGCAGAGTACACATTACCTTATAAACTTGATAATATCGGTGCTCAATCAGAAGTATTGCTTAACATCGACTTCAAGTTGAAGACCGCAGAACCCTTGATGAACGCTGGTCAAACCGTTGCTTACAACCAGTTTATCGTAACCGAAGACAAGCATTCTTGTTGTGCTTTCGACACTCCCGCACAAGCCGTTTCGTCGAAAATCAAATTGGAAAACAAGAAGAAGTCTGACCAAATCATCATCACCAGCGACAACATGAACGTCAGCTTCGATAAGAACACGGGATTGTTGAAGAAATACACCGTATTGGGTAACGACATGTTAGGCGAAGGCGGAACATTGAAGCCCAACTTCTGGCGCGCTCCTACCGATAACGATATGGGTGCAGGTATTCATAGAAGTTACAAAGCATGGAAGAATCCTGACATGAAACTTATTGCCCTTACCGCAACGAAAGACAAGAAGGGCAACACCGTTACCGTGAAAGCCGAATATGACTTGGCAAGCGTGGAATCAAAACTCACCATTTCATACGTGGTAACTGACGCTGGTGCTATTCATGTATTTGAAAAGATGACTACTTCCGAAAACATGAAAGCAAAAGAGATGTTCCGCTATGGAATGATGATGGACTTGCCATACAATATGGATAAGAGCGACTTCTACGGTCGTGGTCCTATCGAGAACTATTCTGACCGCAAGTTATCTCAGAACTTAGGTATCTATCATCAAACGGCAGACGAACAATTCTTCCCATATATCCGTCCACAAGAAACAGGAACCAAGACCGACATTCGTTGGTGGGAACAAACAAACGGAAAGGTTGGATTAAGAATTCAAGCATGTGAGCCATTCACCGCAAGTGCTTTGCATTATAATATCGCTGACCTTGACGACGGTGACAACAAAGAACAACGTCACTCTCCAGAAGTGCCTAAATCGAAATATACGGAATTGGCACTCGACTTAGAGCAGACTGGTGTAGGCGGTATCAATAGTTGGAGCCGAGAAGGACGAGCATTGCCTCCCTATCGCGTATTGGCAGGCGACAAATTGTTTAAGTTCTGGTTGATTCCATTGGTAAAATAGAAATACATTTAGTCAATAATTAATCTAATTAAAAAATGACGATGAAATCAAAGATTATCATGTCGCTTTCTTTGGCGGCGATGACATTTGCGACACCAGCAAATGCTCAACATCAATTCGTTGTGAACACGAAACCTGGTGCCACTATCCAACCTACCATGTACGGAATCTTCTTTGAAGATATCAACTTCGGAGCAGACGGTGGTCTGTATGCTGAGATGGTAGAAAACCGCTCTTTCGAGTTTCCACAACGTCTTATGGGATGGAATACATTTGGCAACGTGCAAGTAAATGATGCCAATCCCGCTTTTGACCGCAATCCACATTATGTGACATTAAGTGACCCCATGCACCGTGAGAAGCGTACGGGTATCGAGAACCACGGTTTCTTTGGTATGGGATTGAAGAAGAACATGAAATATGACTTCTCCGTTTATGCTCGCACTCGTGGAAACGGAAACGGAAAGATTCGTGTAGAATTGATTGACTCACAAGATGAAGTCATCGCCAAGCAAAGCATAGACATCAAGGGGAATGAATGGAATCGTTACTCGGCAACAATCGCTTCTCCCAAGACTGATGCAAAAGGTTTCATGCGCGTTTATCTGGAAGGAAGACACGCCGTTGACCTCGACCATGTCAGTCTCTTCCCACAAGATAGTTGGAAAGGATTGTTACGTGCAGACCTCGTGAAAGACTTAAAGGACTTGCATCCTGGTGTATTCCGCTTCCCTGGTGGTTGTATCGTAGAGGGAACCGACCTTGCTTCTCGTTATCAATGGAAAAACTCCGTTGGTCCTGCTGAGAATCGTCCCCTCAACGAAAACCGTTGGAACTATACTTTCCCACACCGTTTGTTCCCCAATTATTATCAGACATACGGACTGGGATTCTATGAGTTCTTCTTACTTTCAGAGGAAATCGGCGCTCAAGCCTTGCCTATCTTAAACGTAGGTTTGGCTTGTCAATACCAAAACGATGACAGAGATGCTGCTCGTGTACACGTGAGTCTTGATAACTTACAACCATACATCGACGATGCTCTTGACCTGATAGAATTTGCCAATGGCGGAACAGATACCAAATGGGGTAAGTTGCGTGCAAATATGGGACATCCCGAACCATTTAACCTCCAACAAATTGGTGTTGGTAACGAACAATGGGGACCATTATATCCCGAACGCTTGGAGAAGTTCATGCAAGCTATTCGTGCTAAATATCCAAAGATGAAAATTGTTGGTTCTTCTGGTCCAAGTCCTGACGACAAAGACGGAAAGCAATTTACATACGGATGGGAACAAATGACAAGATTGAAAGCTGATTTGGTTGACGAGCATTACTATCGTAACCAAGAGTGGTTCATGGAAAACGTAACACGTTATGACAACTACAACCGCAAGGGTCCGAAAGTATTCGCTGGTGAATATGCTTGTCATGTAACGCAACCCGCTTTGCCTGTTCCTGAAGGAAAGAACATATTTGAAGGAGCTTTATATGAAGCTGCTGCCATGACTGGTTTCGAGCGCAATGCCGACATCGTTCAAATGGCAACATACGCTCCATTGTTTGCACACGAGGAAGGTTGGCAATGGCGTCCAGACCTCATCTGGATGGACAACCTGAAGACCGTTCGCACTCCTAATTATTATGTGCAACAGATGTTTGCTTGCAACCCTGGTACCAATGTTCTCTCACTCACGGAAGATAAGAAGCCCGTAACAGGACAAGACGGACTTTGTGCTTCAGCCGTTTATGATAAGAACACGAAGAAGTATATCGTGAAAATCGTGAATACAAGCAACAAGGCACAACAAATCCAACTTACCTTCAAGGGTTTGAAAGCATTGCCAGATGCAGGAAGTATTCAACTCACCACCTTGCATAGTGATGACCCCATGGCTTGCAACACCGTACAGAAACCAAACGTCATCATACCAGTTGAACATGCAACCCATGATGTGACCGTCAACAAGAACACCATGACGGTGCAAGTTCCTGCTCGGACATTTGCATTGTATAAGTTTTAATAATCATAATTGACTTCTTCAAATGAAGAATCATACAATAGCCAAGATGATGTTGGGATGGGTGATGTTATTCTCTCTCCCCACATCATCTTTTGGTTGGAATGCCCCATCTATCAATGAAAAACCTTTTGTCATTCCAGAAATCACGGAATGGAAGGGAGGACAAGGAAATGTAGCGTTGAGTGGACGAATCATCGTCAAGTCGAGCAATATCAAAGCTATTGCACAGGCTTTTTCCAACGATTGCGAAGAAATGTTCGGTTGGAAATTGGCCGTTTCTTCGGGAAAGCCACGGAAAGGAGACATTGTTCTCACTTGTCGCAAATCGGCAGACTTATCCGATGAAAGCTATCAAATAGAGATGGGAACAGTATCTTTACCAATGGTAAACATACTGAGTAGCTCGCCTAAAGGTATGTTTTGGGCAACCCGTACCTTATTACAATTATTTGAGCAATCCACCCACGACCGTGCGGAAAACATTTCCTTACCATCGGGTACCATCATCGACAAACCACAATATCCCTTGCGCGGATTCATGATTGACGTAGGACGAAAGTATATTCCTATGTCGTATTTGCGCAATTTGGTGAAAGTGATGGCATATTACAAGATGAATACCTTGCAAGTCCACCTCAACGACAATGGTATGCCTCAATATTTCGAAAGCGATTGGAATAAGACTCCTGCTGCTTTCCGATTGGAATGCAACACCTATCCAGGACTAACCGCTACCGATGGTTCATATAGCAAGGCTGAATTCATCGCATTCCAACAATTGGGAGAACAGCATTTTGTTGAAATCATTCCAGAGATAGACTCCCCTGCTCATGCACTTGCCTTTACTCATTTCCGACCGTCATTAGGGTCAAAGGAGTATGGAATGGATCATTTCAATCTCTCCAATCCCGAGGTTTACATGTTTATGGATTCACTCTTCGCCGAGTATTTGGGTGGTAAGAATCCCGTCTTCCGTGGTCATAGAGTTAACATTGGTACAGATGAATATTCCAACCGCAATCCACAAGTGGTGGAACAATTCCGTGCTTATACCGACCATTATCTTGAATTGGTGGAACGTTATGGCAAACAACCCATGCTTTGGGGTGCACTAACACATGCATGTGGAAATACTCCTGTACGACATGAGGGTGTCTTGATGAATTGTTGGTATAATGGTTATGCACAACCCGACTCGATGCGTCAACTTGGTTATCAGATGGTGAGCATACCCGACGGATTGGTGTATATCGTTCCTGCCGCTGGCTATTATTATGATTACCTGAATTGCAAACACCTTTATGAGAATTGGACTCCCGCACAAATTGGTAACAAACGATTTGAAGAACAAGACCCACAAATAGAAGGCGGAATGTTTGCCGTATGGAACGACCATTATGGCAATGGCATTTCCGTGAAAGACATTCATCATCGTGCGTTCCCTGCCATTCAGACAATAGCAACGAAGACTTGGACGGGACAACTGACTACACTCTCCTATGAAATCTTCGACGAAAAGCGAATGACGTTGAGCGAGGGTCCTGGCGTGAATGAATTGGGACGATTGCCTCATGAGGCCATCGAGAAGAAAGAAATCTCGCCAAACTCTTCCATAGATTTGCCCATCATAGAAGCAGGATACGATTATCGTGTCTCTTTCTCTTTGGATTGCAAGGAAGAAGAAAAAGGTACGGTTTTGTTTGAGAGTGACCATGCGATTTTCTATCTATCCTCCCCAACAACAGGACAAGTAGGATTCTCACGCGATGGTTATCTAAACACTTTCAATTACAAATTGCCCGTGGATGGACATGTAGATATTCGTATTGAAGGAACCAACAAAGAAACACGACTATACGTTAATAATCGCCACATACAGACTTTGTCAAAGCACGAGGTTTATGTGATAAAACCTTCAGACCAACTCAACAACATGCCTGGAGCCGAATATCAACCTACCGTATTTGCTCCATCGGCAAAAATGTATTATGTTCCCACGCTCGTTTTTCCTTTGCAACGCACGGGAAACTATCGAAGTCAAGTCACGAACTTAAAAGTAGAAGCCATTCATGCAAATCGCTAATGCCGTCATGAAATTTCTCGGATGGTTTTCATTGCCCATTCGATTGAACGCAACATTCTTCTTTTTCATGTACGTGTTGGGGATTGCATGTGCTTACCTCACCTTGCCAACAACGAAGGATGCGCATGTTTACGACAATCTATACTTGGAATTGTTCTTAGACTTATATGTCGTCTGCACAATACTTGCCATCCTTCCAAAAACCATTCGCAAGTGGGTGAGAAGATTGCTCTACGTAATATTATATGTGGTAGCCATCGTTGATGTATATTGTTTCGTGAAATTTGACTCCACCCTCACACCAACCATGTTATTATTGGTGGGCGAAACAAATGCCAACGAAACAAAGGAATTCTTCCAGACACATCTTACACCAGACATTCTTTGGGGACCAGTAGGATGGATATTGCTAATCATGATTATAAATATCATCATCAGCCCTATCATCAAAAAACTCAAAAAACTCATAAATCCCATTAACCCCATTAAGCCCACAAAGCCCATTCTCCCCATAATTACCCTACTTACCAGCCTATGCTGCATCGCCCTATTAATATGGAGCAGCATCACATCCGCCCACAACAAGCAAGCAACATGGACACTGATGACGGGCAGCAACATCGGAGAGGTAGAGCATGCATTAACCGACAAGGAACACGCTCAACTTTACACACCCATTAGCAGACTAATCTTTAGCATTTATGCCAACTCCTTGGCAACACAACAAATCAACAAACTCATTGATGCTGCCGACCAAGTAAAAGTAGACAGTTGTAGTTTCCGTTCACCTACTATCGTATTGATTATCGGAGAGAGCCTCGGTCCTCATCATTCACAACAATACGGTTATATCATGCCTACCACTCCACGACAAATTTCTCGAGAGAAAACAGGGTATCTGACGAAATTCTCGGATGTTGTTGCACCATGGAACCTAACGAGTTTTGTGTTCAAGAGCCTCTTCTCCATGCATGTCGTAGGACAAGAAGGAGAATGGTGTGACTATCCGCTCTTCCCTGAATTATTCCGAAAGGCAGGGTATCAAGTGACATTCCTCACCAACCAATTCTTACCCAAGGCGAAAGAAGCCGTATACGATTTCAGCGGTGGTTTCTTCTTGAACAATCCACAATTGAGTCAAGCGCAATTCGACCTTCGCAACGAACGATTACATCGTTTAGACGAAGGATTGCTGAAAGACTACGACAAGATGATTAAACAACAACAAATCAACTTGTCGGATAGCAACCACAATCTTATCATCTTCCACTTGATGGGACAACATGTGGCTTATCAACTTAGATACCCCGAACAACAAAAGAAATTCCAAGCCAAAGATTATCGACCCATCAGACCCGACCTAACGGGCAACAAGCGAAAGGTATTGGCTGATTATGACAATGCCGTACTTTATAATGACTCCATCGTTGACCAAATCATGGCGCGATTCGAAAAAGAAGACGCCATCGTTATTTATTTGCCCGACCATGGAGAAGAATGTTTCGAGGGAAAGAGAGGCTTCATCTGCCGCAATCACTCGGCAAAGATAGATTACGACATGGCACGTTTTGAGTTCGCCATTCCTTTCTGGATTTGGTGCTCACCCACATACGTAAATCGCAGACCTGACATTCAGGAAAGCATCAAGCAATCGAAAGACCGCAAACTGATGACTGATGCCTTAGCACACACATTACTTTATTTAGCTGGAATCAGTTCACCCGACTATCACGCCGAATACGACGTTCTCTCACCATCATACAGAGAAGACCGTCCACGCATCTTGAAAGGAACAACCGATTACGACCAATTAAAGAACAACCGAGATGAATAAGCAGATATTGACGCGCAACGAATGCAATGCCCTTAGGGGTTTGGCAATCATAGGGATTTTCCTTCACAACTATTGTCATTGGTTGGGTCCTATCGTGAAGGAAAACGAATACCAGTATTTCCAAAAGAATATTGATGCACTCAACGTTGCCCTTTCTCATCCAGACCAAAATCTCGTGATGCACCTCTTGTCTTTCTTCGGTCATTATGGAGTTCCCATTTTCCTTTTCCTGAGTGCTTACGGATTGGTAGTGAAGTACGAAAGAAAGCCAGATGTCACCGTGACTTCTCATTCTTCCACTTCCGTTATCAAATTCAAGTTGTTATTAATATGGGATTTCATCCGCTATCATTACTTGAAGTTGTTCAAGATGATGATTGTCGGATTCGTAGCATTCACGATGGTTGACGCGATTACCCCTGGCCGTTTCCACTATCAGTTCATGGATGTTATCGCTCAATTATTCATGTACAATAACATCCTTCCCAATCCCGACAAAATCATTTGGCCTGGTCCGTATTGGTTCTTTGGTTTGATGTTGCAATTATATATCGTCTATCGTTTATTGCTCTATCGTCGTCATTGGGGATATACGGTAGCATTGATTATTCTTTGTGAAATCATCCAACTATCCTGTAATCCCGAAGGAGAGGCACTCAACCGATGGAGATATAATTTCATTGGCGGAATGTTGCCATTTGGCGCTGGTTTGTTAACGGCCCGACACGGTGAACCATTCACCTACCAACTCAGCGCCATCATCATTCTTCCGAGCATTTTCATGGTTTATTATTTCAGCGATGGCTTCTTCAATTGGACATTTGTTCCTTTAGCCGTCGTCTTTACCAGTATTTGCTTCGTCAAATTACTCCAACCCCCTTCAAGAAACATCCTCTCTTCGTTGCTCAGTTCCATATTCAAATTCCTACAATGGATGGGAAGCATCTCGGCAGCACTCTTTGTTTGCCATCCCATTACCCGTAAGATTTTCATACCTATCAGCAGGAAGGGCGATTTCTATACGGGATTCCTACTTTACATCATCGCTTCCATCTGTTTAGCATGGTTGTTCAACGAACTTATGAAACGCATTCCCAATCCCACACAAGTCAAACAATGAGCAAGAAGATACCCGACATAGAATTAGTGAATATCAGTCGCTTTCGCGGTGAACTCATGGGAGCGGCCATGCTTTTCATTATCCTGTTCCATGTATGGCTTTCGCGTGGCGATATGTTCTATGGGTTAAGGCGATGCGGCAATGTTGGCGTAGACATCTTCCTTTTCTTGAGTGGTGTAGGATTATGGTTCTCTTGGATAAAGACACCATCTCTCAAGCACTATTTCATTCGCCGTTACATTCGCATTTATCCCGCATGGTTGATTATCGCCTGTCTCTATTACATTCCGCGATTCCCCAAGGGTGGTAACATCTTCGACTTATTGGGAGACATCCTCATCAATTGGGATTTCTGGCTCAATTGCGAATTGCATTTCTGGTACATACCAGCCATCATGATGCTCTATACCATTGCGCCATTCTACATGAAACTCATCATCAAGCACCCGTTCTATCGGTGGACACCGTTGATAGCCGTCATTTGGTGCGTCTTGGTGCAATGGGTAATCCCTATCAACCAAGCCGTAGGTCACTTGGAAATCTTCTGGAGTAGGGTTCCGATTTTCCTCATCGGTATCAACATGGGACAATATGTCAAGGAGAAACGCACGATTGACGGTCAAGCCGTATGGATGCTCATCGTTATCTTCTTGATGACCTTCTGTTCGTGCATCTATCTGGAACAAGAGCGACATGGTGAATTTCCGTTGTTCGTAGAACGAATGCTTTACATCCCCTTCACCATTACCAGCATTCTCTTGCTCAACCGTATCTTCAGGCGAACGCCGAAATGGTTCAATCGATTCTGCCAATTCTTCGGAGCCATCAGTTTAGAGGCTTATCTGATACACGTACAATTCGTATTGGCTTACGTTCAACCTCATCGTTTAGGCTATTGGCCTACTTTCTTTATCGTAGTTTTTTGCACCATCCCATTGGCTTGGTTATTGCATCAATTAACACAACCCATCCAAAAATTAATCAAGTAAGATGAATAAACTCAAAGCAATCTTCAAACTCATACGTTGCAAGCAATGGATTAAGAACACGTTTGTCTTGCTTCCCATCTTCTTCGGCGGAAGTCTGCTTGATGCCAACGATATCAGGGCTGGACTCATCACGTTCTTTGCCTTTAGCTTTGCCGCATCTTCCATCTATTGCCTCAATGACTTAATAGACGTGGAAGCCGACCGCAGACATCCCGTCAAGTGTCATCGTCCAATCGCATCGGGAGACGTTAGCAAGACGCAAGCATACGTATTGATGGTGGTATTGCTCTTGTTGTCAATGGCAATGCTATGGTTCTTGCTCGTCAACAAATGGCAAGTGGGAAGCGTCATTCTCTTTTATTGGTTGATGAACGTTGCCTATTGCGTAGAACTGAAGAAACACGCCATCATCGATGTTTGTATCGTTTCCTTCGGTTTTATTCTCAGGATATTGGCAGGAGGACTTGCTTCTGAAATCGTATTAAGTAATTGGATTGTGCTCATGACATTCTTGCTCACCCTCTTCCTGTCGTTTGCCAAGCGGCGTGATGATGTTGTCAGGATGGAAGAGACGGGCGAGGCTCCACGAAAGAACACCATTCGCTACAATCTCACCTTCATCAACCAAGCCATCACGATTACTGGAACGGCTGCCTTGGTGTGTTACATCATGTATACGGTTTCGCCCGAGGTGATGAATCAATTTAAAACACCTTATCTCTACCTCACCAGCATCTTCGTATTGGTGGGTTTGTTGCGCTACATACAATTGGCGGTGGTGGACAAGAAGAGTGGCGACCCCACGAAAATCATTCTCAAAGACCGCTTCACTCAACTCATCGTATTGGCTTGGGGCATCTCGTTCTTGATACTCATTTATTTCTAATTGGAAAACAATACATTTACAATTGATAAACGATACATTTGCAATCGATAAACGATATATTTATAACACCTATATATAATGTCTGACACACGTAAAGATAATCTTTATATATTCGACTTCGACGGAACACTCACGTTCAAGGATAGCTTGATAGAATTCTTGCGTTTCGCCAAGGGCGACGCATATACCTTTGCCTTGTTCTTCATCTACTCGCCCATGTTGGTATTGATGAAACTCGGACTTTATTCCAATCACAAGGCCAAGCAAAAGATATTCTCTTTTTGTTTCAAGGGAATGCTCGAACGCGATTTCGATACTATCTGCAAGAACTTTGCGGAAAGCAAAGCCGACTTATTGCGCATGGAAGGACTACGCGAAATAGAGCGTCTCCTTGAGAGAAACGATAAGGTGATGGTGGTCAGCGCAAGCATACGCAACTGGACTTCACCCTTGTTGGGAACCTATTTCAATATCACCGACAATCTCAAAGACAAAGGTGTCTATGTCATTGGCACCGAGATAGAGGTGGTAAACGGTAGGGTTACGGGTAAGTTCTCCTCTCACAATTGTTATGGACAAGAGAAAGTGAATCGCATCAACGCCATTTTGCCCAATCGGAAAGACTATCGCATCATCGCGTATGGTGATAGCAAAGGCGATAAGGAATTATTGGAAATGGCAGATGAAAGTCATTATAAACCGTTTAGAGATGGACGATAAGAATATCAAGAAGAACTTAGGCGAGGTGATACGCTTTGGAATGGTAGGCGTATTGGCTACAGCCATTCAATACGTCGTTTACCTGTTGTTGTGGAGAACCACCTCGCCAGGTATAGCCAACACGATTGGCTATGTGGTAAGTTTTATCTTCAATTACTTTGCCACTACGTATTTCACGTTTCGCGTGAAGGCCAACGTAGCTAAAGGTGCGGGATTTGCCTTTTCTCATTTGATGAACTATACGTTGCAGATGGTATCTCTGCAATTCTTCATTTGGTTGGGTGTTCCGCAAGATTACGCACCCATTCCGATGTATTGCGTTTGCGTACCCGTGAATTTCCTATTGGTGAGATATTTCGTTAAGGTAAGAAAATCTAAGTCGGAGAAGTCATGAACATATTGAAAGTGAAACGTGAAGAAAAGGGCGTGTTCCTATTTGCCATTGTTCTGACGATGGTGCTTAATGCGCTGACCATTTATCATTACTTTGGCGATTTCACCACACTTCACAACAACTACTTCAATCTCTTCATCGGGAAGTTTCGCATCTCTGGATTCGACCCGCTCACTTATTACGTCGTCTCTCATTGGGAAGCGCGATACAATGTGTATCGACACCCGTTCTTGGCTTTCTTGATGTGGTTTCCATATATCATCAACCAAGCCGTGATGTGGTTGTTCGGCGTAAATATCGTGCAATTTATCGTGGCTGCTATCATTATTTGTTGTGCTTCCTACGCCTTTTTATTCCTTTATCGCATCTTGCACGAAATCGTAAGAACGGAGAAACGAGATGCTTTCTTGCTTTGTTGCTTCTTGTTTTCGTTTGCCTACATCATGCTTTCTGCTATGGTGCCCGACCATTTCATCATTTCCATGTTCTTGTTGCTTCTCACCTTATATATATCTGGCAGGTTGATGAAGGAAAGGAGGGAAATGAGCATCTTGCAAGGAATACTATTGTTTTTCCTTACCGCAGGCATCTCGCTCAACAATGGATTGAAGGTCTTTCTATCTGGATTGTTTGTCAACAAAAAACAATTCTTCCATCCTGCATATCTGCTGATGGCAGTTATCTTACCAGCCGCATTGATATGGGGATTCTGTCGTTTGGAATATCACTACTTCGTGTTGGAAGGTGAGAAAGCGCGCCATGCTGCCATTGCCAAGAAGAGAGCGGAGAAGAAAAAACGTGAGGCTCAACTGGCAATGGAAAAGAAGACGACCGCTCCTACCGTGAAAAAGAAGAAAGTACCCAAGCAGGGGAAGCCTATCATGCAAGGCGAATTCATGAGATGGACAGATATTACCACGCCACGATGGGATTCATGTGTGGAAAACCTATTTGGCGAAGCCATCCAACTACATCCCGATCATCTCTTGCAAGACACGTTCCGCAACCGTCCCATCATCGTGCGATATAAGTGGGTTTACAACTATGTCATAGAGGGTATCATCTTCTTGCTATTCATCTTCGGTGTCGTTTGCGGCGGACGTTCGCGCTTTCTTTGGATGTGTCTTTCGTATTTCCTGCTCGACATGCTCCTACACGTGGGATTGGGATTCGGAATCAACGAGATATACATCATGTCTGCCCATTACATGTTTGTCATTCCCATAGCCATCGGTTATGCGCTCAAGAACTTAGCGCCCTATCCGAAACACGTCCTTCGAATCATCCTGACATTGTTGACCATTTACCTTTTCGCATACAATGGGTATTTCTTGGTTGACTATTTAATATAATAACATACCGACATGAACCAACTCAAGAATTTCTGCTTCAAGGCCTTCCACTTCTTGGCTATCAAGAAAGAGGAACGAGTCGTTGCTTATACCATATTATTGCTAATCCTCTTCCTCAACGGCTTGTTGGTTTGGCATTATCATGATACGTTGACCTTGTTCTCAGACGACTATCATAAGATGTTTCGCAACGGGTTCAACGTTTCTGGCTTCGACGCATGGACATATACCGTGATTTCCAAATGGTCGGCAACACAATACAATATCTTCCGACATCCGTTGTTGGCGGTATACATGTACATTCCATATCTCATCAACCAATTGCTGATGCAATGGACAGGAGTGAATTGTGCCATCTACATCGTGGCTTGTATGCAGGTGTTCTTCGGTTTCTACTCATTCGTCTTCTTCTACCGTATCGTTCGCGAAGGCTTGGGGTTAAGCAGGGCAGATTCGTCCATCCTCTCCCTCTTGTTTTTCTCCTTTGCCTATATATTGCTGACCGTCATGGTGCCCGACCATTTCAATTGTTCCATGTTCATTTTGCTATTCGTGCTTTACGTGGCTATCGTCAGGGAGAAGAAAAGAAGGCAAATGGGAATCTTGCAAACATGGTTTTTCTTCTTCATCACGGCAGGAGTGTCGCTCAACAATGGCTTGAAGGTCTTCATGTCTGCTCTCTTTGCCAATGGCAAGAAGTTTTTCCAACCCAAGTATTTCCTCTTGGGCATCATCCTTCCATCGGCGATGATATGGGGAATAGCACGATTGGAACACAATATCTTTGCCGTACCTGAAATAGAGGAAAGTCAACGACAGGCTAAGATACGCGACAAGCAAATCCGTGATAGTCTCTTCCATGCTTACGCCATGCAAAACCCACAGAAAGACACTATCGAAATCAAGAGGTTGGTGCGTAAGAAAGTGAACGAACTGGCGTATGCGAAATACATGCGCGACCATCATGACAAGCGTCGTGGGCAACCTATCGCTAAAGGAGAGTTTATCGGTTGGACAGACATCACCACAGATAGGGAAGCGAGTATCCAAGAAAATCTGTTCGGCGAATCCATTCAACTACACACCGACCATCTGTTAGACGACATCTTGGAAGGCAACCGTCCTATGATTGTACGTTATCAATATACCTACAACTACATCGTAGAAGGCATCATCGTGGTTTTGTTCTTGTTGGGATTCCTTTGCGGATTGTATATCTTTCTCATTCATCATCTATCGAGCCTTTCCCGTCGTTTCCCATTGGTTTCAAGTAGCGCCATCGGTCAGTTCTTCCTATTGATGATGACGTGGTTTGCCATGGACATGTTCATTCACGTGATTCTGGGCTTTGGCTTAAACGAGGTTTATATCATGTCAGGACATTGGTTGTTTATCATCCCCTTAACCATCGCCTACTTGTTCCTATGCACCAAGGGATGGACAAAACACGTATTGCAGATATTGACAGGAGCAGTAACCATCTTCCTATACATCTATAATCTATCCCTCATCATCGGGTATTTTTCATAAAAACGAAGGTTAGGGTAACGTAGAAATTACCCTTGTTGCCACATGTCCCGCAATGGGCTTCATGCAGACCTTGGAAGGTCTGCGCACCACCGCAGGGACATGCGGCAACAAGGGTATGGGGTTGCGTCTTCGCGTTTGGGGAAGGATGCACTAATTTCTGACAACGGGACGCACACTTTGACCGACGTCGCGGGAGCCGCCGTCCCAGCCGACGTAGCCCGAACTGAAGTCGAGGCGGCAGGCGCCACTCGGGTCGTACGGGTGCTGCGTAGACGACCAATAATGGCAGTACTTACCAGTAGCGCTGAGGCCGCCATACCAGCGGAAACCAGCAGCGGGCAAGAAGATGCTATTGCCATTAATCTTACTGGTTAACTTTTGGACGTTCACGCCGTTGAGCGTCGTCCATTCGGTTGTGCAGTTGTCAAGTAACTCCTTGATGTCATCCAATGTGGGCATACACCATTTGCCAGCCCATTTTACATGGGCAACGTCGTATTCCGTGCCGCTGATGTCTGAACCAATATTTACATACGAGCCATTTTGGTAATACTTGTAAGAACTTTCATTATAAACCTCTTTCTCCTCTGTCTCGCCCCAAGCGTAATAGCCACCATAGGCTTCTGGTTTGTCAGCCCCCACATTACAACATGCCCATTTCGTACCAGAAGGCAAACCAAGGTCTATCAAGTGGGGATGATTCTCGTCTGGACATGCTGGATATGCTATAGGAGTGTCTTCTATCACCGCCACAGAAATTTCCTGTATATTACCAGAAATGGTATCAATAACCTTCACCACAGTAGTTCCACCCTTCTTACCTGTGATGATAACCGTAGAGCCGCTTAATGTAGCATCGGCAATATTTGTATCGGTGCTGGAAACCGTGTAAGAACCATAGCCAGAAGTGATGACGATGGTAGCACTATTGCCTTTAGATAAGGAAATCTCATTCACACTTAATGACAATTCTTTTTGACCGTGCAAGATGATGTCAACAACCATCATGGCATCGGTAATGTTCACCCTGCCATCTTTATTAACGTCACCCACCAATGAATTTTGAGCATTTGCCGTAACTGATGTCAAGAGCATCAATGCCAAAATGGTAAATAATTTGATTGTTTTCATAATTCCTATTGTTTAGTTATATCATTCAAATCACCTATAAAGTAAAAGAATAGAGGTTTTTATCTTCATGGATAAATATGCTTCTCTTTGCAAAGATATACAATAATTTGTAAACAACATCATTTTCAATCTTCAATTTTCAATCTTTTTGCCAAGACCTCCCTTATTTTTAGCTTAACACCTTATTATCAACGAGTTATATTTTTCAAGACCTCATGTAACACCTCATGTAAGACCTCACCTAACACCTCATGTAACACCTCACACTCTGAGTAATGTTTAGTGTTGAGAGATTTCCTTCAATTTTCAATCTTCAATTATCTCAATTGTGAATTGATAATTATGAATTGTGAATTAAAAAAACATGAGGTCTTACATGAGGTGTTAGGTGAGGTCTTACATGAGGTGTTACATGAGGTCTTCAAACACTTAAATAGTTGATAATTAATGGAATATGGAGAAAAACGGGAGGTCTTTGGATTTTTAGAAAAACTACGAATTGAAGAGAAGATAGTTAAGTGTTTTTTAGATTGGATAAAAGAAGATGTAGAAAAGTCTAAGGATTTAAGGATTTTGGTGCTTACACCGAAGGTAAAATCCTTAAATCCTTAGACATAAATTTCTCCCACGTTTCTATTTGGTACATGATGCATGTACGTTTCGTACATGGGCGTTGTACGAATCGTACATTGATGATGTACGAATGGTACATGGCCATTATACGAAATAGAAACTAACTTTTTAACACAAACTCCCGTATCGTATTCTCACCAAAAAGCATGAACGAACGGAATGCTCAATGGTCTAAAACGTTCGTTCGAAGGGAACGGCGGGGAGGGATGAATTCAATGCACGGCAATCAGCTTGGGCTGGATTGTCTTTCCATGCATAGCGAACGACACATGCACCAGGTATGGCTGACAATGTAACGGTATTGCCTTTGGCGGTAGCCGTAACGTTCTGGAATTTCCGATCAGCGCCTGCCAATTCAAACTCATGCAAGTTGCCTTCCTGTAATGGTTGGTCGAAAGTAAGGATAACCTGTTCGCCTGTTTGACTGACGGAAACTACTTCTGGTGAAAGCATCACCTTCTTTCCAAACACCAATTTATCGAATGCCAACGTAACACGTTCTGCCACTTCCTTCTTACGCAACGGATGAATATCGTTTGCCTCACCCAAGTCGATGGCAACCGCCAGTTCTGCCCGATTATCTGCTCGAGCGGAAAGATGTTGCGCTTCACGCAGGGCAGCCCAATTGCTATTCTGCGGTTGTGCAGAAGGAGCCATGTAATTAGCCAATTGCACGATAACAAACGGCAAGTTGGGTTGTTGGAACTGTTCGCGCCAAGAGTTTTTCAAGCAATTCAGATAAGGCAAATACTCATGCGGTCTTCCCGTGTTAGACTCCCCTTGATACCATACCGCTCCCGACAAGGCGAAAGGAGCCAACGGAGACAACATCGCATTGTACAAAACCGATGAGAGATTTTGCGCACTAAAAGGAATGGAAGGTTGGTTAGGCATTTGCACGCCATCGTGTACGCGCCACGATTCAGACAAAGGTTGCACATCATCCTTTGAGAACACCAAGCGATATGGCTTTTCCCTAACGAAAGACGGAGCGCCTTGCTTATTGACGAAACGCACGGTAATCACGTTGTCGCCCTCATGCAACAAACCCTCTGGTATCTGATAGCGACGGGGAGGATATTGATAAGAAGTGTGTCCAACTTGTTTGCCATTCACGAAAGTAAAGTCAGCATCGTAGAGTGTACCCAACAACAACTGAGCACTCTTTCCCGCATGAGCAGCATCGATACGAATATGTTGGCGCAACCAATAAGAACCACAGAACCTGCCACGTACGGGAAGGCTATATTGATTCACCTCTTTCCATTGGCTATCATCGAAACCCTCATTCACCCATTCGCCAGAAATACCAGGGTCACATTGGTTGAGAGTTTCAAACCAACGGTTGTTCGACTGATTGTTGACACGGTTGATGCCTTGCACCAAAGCATCGTCTTGATAGAAACACGTTTCGGCATATTTCATGGGAGCATACAAGCGCATGGAATCAGCAGGAAGCCAAGCCTCGATAGGCGTACCGCCCCAACTACTCTGAATGATTCCTTGCGGAACACCCGTCTTGGCAAACATCTGCTTGCCGAGGAAATAACCAATAGCCGTGAAATGCCAACCATTTTGTTTGTTCAATGTCTTCCATCCTTGTGTTCTTACATCGTTTAAGGGATGGTGTGTATCTGTCGTATTCTCCACCTTGAACAAGTGAATCTTGTCGTTTACGTCGTTCTCAATTTCCTCTGGATATTGCGGATAGACACGTTCCAAGTGAATATCTATATTAGACTGACCAGAGAAAAGCCATACATCACCTACCCAAACATCATGGATAGTGATGTCGTTGACAACTATCTGGAAAGGACCGCCCGCTTTCATCTTGGGTAAGTCGATGCGCCATTTACCTTGCTCATCAGCTTGCGTGGAATACGATTTCTTTCCCATCGTGAGCGTAATAGGTTCGTTAGCGTCAGCTTCTCCCCATACGGGAACTACCTGTCCGCGTTGGAGTACGACACCATCAGAAAACAAACGGGGCAACTTCACCTTGGCAAATACATTTGCGGAGGTTGCCAATACGATACAAAACAATAAAACTCGTCTCATGGTAATGTAATTCATATTAATAATAAGTCTATTTAATCGTCTCCTCCACCACCATTGTAGTTAGATGATGGTTCCTCTTCTTCATTATTATTCATTTCTTCTCGTTGACGCTTCTTGAGTGTTTGGTTTCCGAAGTTATACGTTAACGTGAAGTTGACCGACCTGCTTCTTCGACGGTTCAACTGATGGCGCGTGAAAGTATCGCTCTCGGTGAAATTCTCCCATCTACGTGAATTCAACACATCGCGACAATTGATGCTCAGCGTAAACATCTTGTTGAAGAAATTCTTTCGCATACCGAAATCAAGGCCATACGACGGTTTCCTGTAACCCTGCGTAATCACCTGACGGGCACGATAGAAGCCATTCAATTGCACGGAGATGTCGTAAGGCAACGTAACGCTGGCTGTCATTCGTGCATTGAAAGAGAAGTTGTGGTCTTCCTTGCCCGTTATCGTCTGTCCGTCTATGTCGTAAGAGAACCCGTTGATTTTATAATAATATGCGTTGGCCGTGGTGGTGAGATCGAGAATGCGGAAAAGGCGATTCTTCAACACCACTTCCAAACCTTCGCTCAAGCTCTTGGCAACATTCTTGGTGGTAGAATACATCAATCCGTCAGCTTGGTTTTGCCAATTGATGCGTTGCATCACGTCGGTGGTAGGACGATAATATGCACTAACCATCAAGGAATGTTCTGTCCATGTCTTCAAATAATTCAACGAAAAGGAGTTGGAGAACTCTGGCGTCAACTCAGGATTACCGAAAGAAACGGTAGTAGCATCGCGCGTATCCTTGAAAGAATTGAGCTGTCCACCCCAAGGACGACGCAGACGACGGGTATAATTCAATTGCAACTGGTCGTTATCGGTAAACTGATAAGAGAGGAAAACGCTGGGGAACAACTGGAAATAATCTTTCTTGAAAGGTTGAGCGCGTTTGGTGGCATCATGTTCTTGTTCCCACGTATAACTTTCGGTGTCTACTTTCCAATACTCACCACGCAAACCTGACATGATGCCGAACTTATTCCATTTATAAGTCAACGTACCATAAAAGGCGTGTAAATCCATATCGTAGATGAATCGATTGAAATAAGTCTTGTCTTCCGAGGCATGAATACCATCCCAACTCGTATTGTCGATAAACGATTCTTGCGGTGTGTTTTCATGCGAGAAACGTGCTTGATAACCTGCCTCTACCTTAAAGTTCTCGGAAATGGGATTCTCATAGTCGAGCTTGATTTCCCACGAACGGTTGTTCATGTGGGTGGGTCTGCTTTGATACATAAATTCTTTAGCGGGATTCCATTTGCCCAACGCAGTATTATAGTAATTGGTACTGTCTTGGTAGAAACTCTCGTTGTCGGCCTTCCACTTACCATACGACACCATCAAGTCGATAAAATGCTGATCGGTAAACGAATGGCAATAGTCAAACTCCAAATGGTTCATGTTCATCTTACCGTCGCCAGCGGTGCGGCGCATCATCTGACGCGTATCGGTAACGTTTTCCCACATGCCATTGACTAACGTTCCATAATGATATAATGTGTTGCTCCAGTTCTTGTTCTTTCCACGCATAAACATACCGCTCAAAGAGAAATCATCTTTGCTGGTAGCGTGCAACGTAATACCTGCACGAGTGAAGAGATTGTTTCCCATTTGCGAACTGGGCGCATTATACCATTGGTATTGATTGGTGAGTTTATAGGTTTGTTCGCTTTGCGTCTTTCCCTCGTTCTCACGATGACGATAGCCAATGTTTAAATATCCGTCCCAAACCTTACTGCTATAATTGATATTGAAACTGGTATTGGCTCCACCACGAGTGTTAGCACCGGCTTGTACGGAACCATAATAGCCTGGCGTACGGTCTTTCTTCAGTACGATATTGATAATACCCGCACTACCTTCAGCGGAAAACTTGGCGGAAGGATTGTCAATCACCTCGATGTGGTCGATACTCTCCGCAGGTAATTGTTGTAGGATTTGCGCACGATTATCCGCGGTGAGTCCACTTGCCTTTCCATTAATCCAAACCTCAACGCTGGAATTGCCACGCAACGATACGTTTCCGTCGTTGTCAACTTCTACGGACGGGATGTTTTCCAATACTTCGGAAGCAGATTGACCAGCATTGCCGATTAACTGACTTACATCGAACGACTTTCTATCTACTTCCAGTTTCATCGTAGATTTTTGTCCCGTAACGGTAACCTCTTTCAGGGAATGAGCATCTTCTGAGAGATAGAGAGCCGCATAATGATGAGAGGAATTCTTCGATGAAATGGAGAAATTTTTAGTGTAATTCTTGTATCCCACGAAGGTGAGCGTTAGGGTATAGTCGCCATTTTTCAAACCGTCGATAGCAAACTTACCGTCGATATCCGTGACGGCACCTTTCAACAAAGTCTCACTTCCTTGAGGGGAAATCCTGACGTTAACATAACTAAGAGGTTCATTGGAAATCTTGTCCAATACCCTTCCCTTAACTACACCTTGAGAAAATGCCATTGTAGAATACAATAGCATTGAAAGAAAAAATATAAACCGGTTCATGACAATTAGACGAAGCAAAAGAGTGAAAGTTTAATGACAATATGGTGATAAAAGCATCATTTTCTGAATTATTTGTTGCAGTTATTACAAAAATCACGTATATTTGCAAAAAATTCATGACTCATGGAAGCAAAAAAACATCGTATCAGGTTTCACTCCTACAATGACTTGGAGATTAATCACCTCATCGTACCTTTCAATAGCATCTATTTAAATATTGCCTTTGGCGTTTTTATCTTGGGACAACTCATGTTTTTGTTGGGTTTTCCACTCTTTGCCAAGCAATTGAATGTCAACGGAAACGTGATGTATTTCTCTGCTCACCTATTTAGTTGGTTGGGCGAAGGATTCTTGCTTTATAGCTTGATGAGGGGAATGGTGGTATTGAAGAAGTCGTTCGGCAAATTGTTTTGGGCAGCCATCATAGGATTGACGATTGTTCGCCTGTCTTTGGGAACACTCCACCTGACAGGAGCCTTTGACGGAGACATCAGCATCCTTCTCTTTTTTGTTCTCATGATACCTTATTATATATTAGGATTTGAAATCAACCACTCATATTACGAGAAACTATCGGTGACGGGAACGTTGATGTTATTGACGGCTCTCCTTAATCTGACATATATCATAGCACAGACGTTTATAGGCAATTACTTGGTTACAGACATCATTTGTCTGGTTTGCGCTATTATATACATTATATTTTTACGTAGGATATTGGTGGGAAGTGAACATGTAGAAGACATCAGCAAGTTGACAAACCGCCAAGATGCGGATAATGACGAAAGCAATAGCAGGAACAAGCAGAAGATTGAACGTAGTGATAGGCACGATATGGAAGTGAACTACGTAATTTCCCCAGAATCGAAACAACGCATGAATATCGCCACGGCATTGTTCATTCTTGCCCAAGTGATGCTGCTACTTTGTGCACCAGCCATTTCAGAATTGGCGGGAATACACAGGGGAACGTTTATCTTCATCTCACATGTGCTCAAGGGAATCTCAGAGGCATTCCTGATTTATTGCCTCATGAAGGGAATGGCTTCCTTGATGTATCCTTTCAAAAATGTTTTCATCGCCACTATTGTGGTGGTATTGTTGTTTAACTTCACCGTAGCTCTCTTCGCATTCTTGGCATATTTCGGCATTCACGTGTTAAACGTCGTTATCATGCCAGTGCTCATCATTCGCACGATACCATATTTTATGTTAGGATTCCTTCTCTATCATCGATATTACGGACTGATTTCACACCTTGGCATCGTGATGATGATATTCCTCTTTGGCAACATTCTTATCGAGGGATTCCTGCTATCGGGTACCATGATTATCTACGACTTGATATTGTTTGCCATTTCCGTGGCGTTTATCCTTTTCTTACGCACGGTAATGATTGGAAACGATACCTATCAAGCTCAGAAACACTAAGTATAAAATCATTTGAGATAATACGCAAAATATGTTTTCAGGTAAAAACTTGAGAACATATTTTGTCATTATCCAAAATTATGCTATCTTTGCACAACTAAAACAAAGGGGGTCCCTTAGTTCAATGGATAGAATAAGTCTCTCCTAAAGATTAGATCCGGGTTCGATTCCCGGAGGGACTACAGCAAACATGATTCTTACGCACACAAATACGCATAGTTTTCGCGGTTTGTGTGCGTTTTTATATACCCTATCATTTGCTATCAATACATAAAAAAATTCAATGTGGTGATAAGTTCCTAATGTCGGTTGGAGTACCCCTCTGGGGTAGAAATCGCTCAAATCTATACAAATCAAACAAATATTTTGATAGATTTGGTTAGATTTGTAAGATTTCTCGCCGTAGGCGACTGCCTCGGGATATTATCACCGCATTGATAAAAAAAAGCCGTGCAAGTTGAACTTACACGGCTTCAGTATATAAATATAATAATGTATTATGCTTCTACCTTTTCTTCTTTAATCTTACGACCCATCACGAGATAAGCGATAGGAGAAGCGATGAAGATTGAACTCAATGTTCCGAAGATAACACCTAACGTCATGGCGAATGCAAATCCCTTGATACTGCTACCACCGATGAACAAGATACAGAGCAATACGATCAACGTTGACAATGACGTATTGATGGTACGTGCAAGAGTCTGGTTGATAGAATCGTTAAATACCTTTTGGATATCCTGTTTCGGGTGCAAACGGAGGTTCTCACGGATACGGTCGAATACCACCACCTTATCGTTAATAGAATAACCTATCACGGTCAAGATAGCACCGATAAACGTTTGGTCAACCTCCAATGAGAATGGCATTACGCTCTGCAACAATGAGAACAAGCCGATTACAACCAATGCATCAAATGCCAATGCAATGGTAGAACCCAATGAGAATGCTACATTGCGGAAGCGCAACAAGATATAAAGGAAGATAGCTATCAAGGCGATAAATACGCTGATGAATGCACCACGGGTAATGTTCTTGGCAATAGAAGGACCTACCTTTGTAGAACTGATGATAGAACCACCTTCACGAACATCAGGATTCTTGAATGCATCAACATTAGCTTGGCTTACCAATCCAGCCTTCTTCAATGCGTTGTAAAGCATATCCTCAGCCTCATCGTCAACAGTAGGACTATTAGACTCAATCTTATAGTTGGTTGACATACGGATTGTCTTGTTGTCTGTACCAAGTGCAAGAGCACCAGTGTTGCAACCTGGGAATGCCTCAGCAAGCAATGTACGAACTTGCTCGGGTTGTACAGGATTCTCAAATTGAATCACATAGTTACGACCACCCGTGAAGTCAATACTCTTACTCAAGCCTTGCCAGAAGAAGCTAATGACGAACACGACAATAGCAGCAAGGGCGAAGGCAAAGGTCTTCTTGTACATTGACATGAAGTTGAACTTCGTGTTCTGCATCAAGTTCTTCGAAATGCTGGTATAGAACTTGAGGTTCAACCAACGATCCTTATTCATTTGATGTTCGTAAACGAGACGTGTAAGGAATACTGCCGTGAAGAATGAACATGCAATACCAATCATCCAAGTGGTAGCAAAACCACGGATAGGACCTGTACCGAATACATACAGGATGATACCTGTCATGAATGAAGTAACGTTGGAGTCGAAGATAGCAGAGAAAGCATTCTTGTATCCAGCAGCCACGGCTTGCTTGATACCCTTTCCAGCACGCATCTCTTCCTTGATACGTTCGTAGATAAGCACGTTAGCATCTACTGCGGTACCCAAAGAAAGCACCATACCCGCAATACCTGACATGGTCAATGCTGCTTGGAATGATGTAAGAATACCGAGGGTGAAGAAGATGTTAACAATCAAAGCCAAGTTTGCCATCATTCCAGGGATGAATCCATACATGGCAAGCATGTAAAGCATCAAGAGAATGAAAGCGATGATGAATGAAATCACACCTTGTTGGATGGATTGAGCACCGAGCGTTGGTCCTACAACCTCTTCCTGAACAATACGTGCAGGAGCAGGCATACGACCAGATTTCAATGTATTGGCAAGGTCTTTAGTGTCTTCAATGGTAAAGTTACCAGAGATAGAAGACTGACCACCATCAATCTCACCATTAACACGAGGAGCAGAGTAAACAACACCGTCAAGAACAATAGCGATTGCCTTACCTACGTTAGCCTTGGTAAGAGCAGCCCAACGACGAGCACCTTCGGTGTTCATGCTCATGGAAACCTCTGGAGAACCATCCAAATTGTTGAATTGGTCTTTTGCATCGGTAACGACGTCACCTTCCAATGGAGCACGACCAGAAGAGTTGGTCACCTTCAAGGCATGAAGTTCGAAGATGTTCTTTGAACCTTGAATCATGTCTGTTGGCTTAGCAGACCAAAGCAACTTCACGTCGGATGGCAAAATCTGCTTAGCGAGTTCTGAACGAAGGATAGCGTTCACTTCTGCCGTATCACGAACATTGGCGAAACCAACCATACTCAATTGTCCGTCCGTTGGTTGGAACATGGCGAGCAATGGATGTTGCTTCTTAGCCTCATTCACCTCGTTCTCAGTATTCTTGGCAACACCAGCCTTGTCAGCTTCGTTGTTAATCTTGAACTTTGGTTGAGCTTCAGCGGGTTTCTTTTCTGCCTCAGTAGCAACGGTATCTACCTTTGTGGTATCCGCCTTATCGTCAGCATTAGCCAAACGAGCGTCGATTTGGGTCAGATAAGGAATGATCTCATTGGAATTATATGTCTCCCAGAACTCAAGGTTGGCACTTCCCTGCAAGAGCTTACGCATACGCTCTGGCTCACGAATACCAGGCATTTCCACCATGATTCGTCCTTGTTGGCCTTCCAGTTTCTGGATGTTAGGCTGAACGACACCAAATTGGTCTATACGCGTGCGTACAACATTGAAAGAATTATCAATGGCAGCTTGCACTTCATCCCTCAAAGCCTTCTCTACTTCCTTGTCAGAACTCTGTGGAGAAACCTTGCCTTGCAACTGTTGTGTTGCGAAGATTTCTGCCAGACGATGGCCTGGTGCATTCTTTTGATAAGCCTTAATAAACAACGAGATAAAGTCTGATTGACTTGTCTCTTCTTCCACTTTAGCTTCCTTCATTGATTTCACGAAAGCTGGGTCAGTCTTGTGGTCAGCCAACATTTCAACAACGTCTGGCACACTGATTTCAAGAATGACATTCATACCGCCTTTCAGGTCAAGTCCGAGACCGATTTGCGTTTCCAAACACTTCTGATAAGAGTAAATACCCATGTACTTCACAGAATCCTTGTAATCCTGTTGTGCGATGGGGTCACTTAACTTTGCAGCCTGCGTGTCATAATACTTTGTGGCAGCAGAAAAAGACAAATAGAAGATGCTTGCAAGCGTCAACAAGACGGCTGTTACAATTACAATTCCTTTGTTTTGCATTTTATTATTTATGTTATTAATTATATCTTCTGTCGGCTATCGTCTATTGCGGTTTTGACATAGAACGTGCAAAGATACGCATTTTTTACCATTACGAAAAATTTTAGCGTTTATTTATTCAATTTTTAAGGATTTGACCGCTTTTTGAGCCAACATATCATCGGATAATGGTCAGATAGAGTCACTTCGTCATCAACAATGCACTTATATGGCAACCAATCATTGGAGCACAAAATATGGTCTATTCGCACATAAAATCGCTTCTTATTGTAGGTGATTCCCAATCCCGTTCCACTTTCCACGAAGCAATCCACCAGATTTCTCGAAAGCATCCTACGGGTGTAAGAAATGGGGCCATCGTTGAAGTCTCCGCAAACAATCATACTGTAACCAGCATATTTATCTATATAGTTCAGCACGGAGTCTACTTGTGGATAACGTTTCGCTAAGGCATTTTGGTATTTATCTACGATTTTTCGCGATTCCACCTCTGCCCGTTCCTTGTCGGTCTCACCATTGATGATTTGATTAAATGCGTCTTTATCGTCTTCAGAATATCCTATGCTCTGCAAATGGTTATTGATAACCACAACCGTATCGCCATCTACCAACAAGTGAAAACCTACCGACACATTTCCCTTAGACTCATACTCAATGAGTTCTTTCTTCAAGATGGGAAAACGGGTGTAAACGGCCAAAATGTCACTTTCCTTACTATGAGATCTCATCGTTTCATGATGGGGATAGACAGGTGAGAGAATGGAGTCCATCAATTGGCGCAATTCCTTTTTATGTCCCGCTTCCTGAATGCAAACAATATCGGCTTTCTGCTCTAAGAGAAACTTCAAAATGGGATTTTCTGCATTTAAATATTTTTCATATCCCATATGATTCACGTTGTACGTAATCACCTTTATGGCCTCTTCTGGCACGTCGCGACCAACGTTTAATGGAAAATATCGACGAATGGGAGGATAACAGCTCAAAAATCCCAAGATGGGGATAATGGCCCTACGGGGCTTAAACACCAACCAAAATATGAGGAAGCCAAAATTCACGAGGATAAACAATGGAAATATCAAACCCAGCATTGCCAACTTAGGGTGGCATATTGGATCGAAATGGTCGGAAAAACCCGCCAACAACATGACGAGTATCGTAGCTATGTTAGCTCCAGAGATTAATTGAACCGTGAACTTTTTTAGTTGCTTAATCATTTCTTATTGCTTTGATCGAAAAGCTTGCGCTTCTCATCGGCAGTCAAACTATCATATCCGCTCTTGCGTATCTTGTCGAGGATATGATCTATCTCGTCTTGTTCTGCTTTCTTCCTGGCATTATAATCCCAGTCTACATTGGATGATGAGGTTGTTGAACTCGACGTATAGTTACTTTTCTTATTTGACTTTTGTTCCCACTTGTTGCGTAAGTTGTTGAAAAACTCCTCACCCTGACTTCTACCGTAGCCAATCGTTGGATTCTTTTGCCAGTAACGAATCAGGAAGAAACCAAATATCATTCCTCCGAGGTGAGCCAAGTGTGCCACGTTGTCGCCTGTCGTTGCCAAGGCCGAGAACAATTCGATGGCGGCATACAAGATGACAAACCACTTTGCCTTGATGGGAATGGGAAGCGGGAAGATGAAAATCCGCTCTTCTGGGAATATCATTCCGAATGCCAACAATATCGCATAGATGGCTCCTGATGCACCGACGGTTGTCCATAGATTAATCACGCTCGCACTATTGCGCGCCACCTCAAATATCTCACTAATCTTGAAGTTGGGAATCTGTTCTCCACATATCATGTAAAACGAACCCAACTGGGCAATTTCTTGTATCAAACCCGCTCCGACACCACAAACAATGTAATAAAAAAGGAATTTTTTTGCACCCCATACATTCTCTACCACACATCCAAACATCCACAATGCAAACATATTAAAAAATATGTGCTCGATATTGGCGTGCATGAACATGTACGTAAACAGTTGATAAAGATGGAAATGAGGAGACAGACAAAAGTGCAATCCGAAGATGTCGTTCAAGTCTATTACGTTCCCTCCCAAAAGAGGAATTGACCTCAACAAATACATGGCGATAAATGCCACTATATTTATAATCAGTAGATTCTTGGTAATCACCGGTATTCTGCGCATACAAATATCCTTTTTCGATTAAAAACGGCACAAAAGTACGAAAAATATCCCTTATATTTGTATAAAAACATACTATAAAGCAGTTTTTTTCAAAAAAAAATTCACTTTTTTATGATTTTTGTTTGTTTTATGAAATGAATATCCTATATTTGTCACCAATTATCGACAAAAGTTTTAACATTCACCTAATTAATAATCAAAAATCATGAACAAAACAGAATTGATCGACAAAATCGCTGCCGGTGCTGGCATTAGCAAAGTTGACGCTAAGAAAGCTTTAGACGCTACAACAGAGGCCATCAAGGACGCACTCGTAGCTGGTGACAAAGTACAATTGGTTGGTTTTGGAACATTCGCCGTGAAAGAGCAACCTGCACGTGAAGGTATCAACCCCGCTACAAAGGAGAAGATTACCATCGCTGCTAAGAAAGTGGCTAAATTCAAAGCTGGTGCTGACCTTGCTGATGCAGTTAATGCATAATGTAAAGATTATTTGAAATAAAAAGGCGACTCTTAGAAGTCGCCTTTTTTGTTGTCTTTATTTGGGTTGCTTGCCAATATAAGCGAGAATTCCACCGTCTACATAGAGCACATGTCCGTTGACGGCATCTGATGCGTGTGAAGCCAAGAATACGGCTGGGCCACCCAACTCTGATGGGTCAAGCCAACGTCCTGCAGGTGTCTTTGCGCAGATGAATGAATCGAATGGATGACGACTTCCGTCTGGCTGACGCTCGCGCAATGGTGCTGTCTGTGGTGTTGCGATATAACCCGGACCGATACCGTTGCATTGGATATTGTATTCTCCGTACTCAGAACAGATGTTGCGAGTGAGCATCTTCAAACCACCCTTGGCAGCTGCGTATGCAGAAACGGTCTCACGACCTAACTCAGACATCATAGAGCAGATGTTGATAATCTTTCCTTCCTTGCGCTCCATCATTTCGGGGATAACGGCACTTGAGCAAATGAATGGACCTACCAAGTCGATGTCAATCACTTGTTGGAACTCAGCACGCTTCATCTCATGCATAGGAATGCGCTTGATGATACCGGCATTGTTTACCAAGATGTCAATCTGTCCTACTTCCTCATGAATCTTCTGCACGAGAGCCTTCACGTCGTCTTCTTTCGTCACGTCGCATACATAGCCCTTCACGTTCTCGATGCCAGCTTCCTTGTAGTTGTCAAGTCCGCGTTGCAAAGCAGCCTCGTTGATGTCGTTGAAAATAATGTTCTTAATACCAGCGGCAACAAATGCCTTGGCAATGTTGAAACCGATACCGTAAGAAGCGCCTGTAATCCAAGCATTCTTACCTTCCAATGAAAAAATGTTTGCCATAATACTTTAAAAATAGTTTTTATTTTAAATCAATGATTTGTGAAAAGTCTTGGTCTCCATAATCCAAATTCTCGCCTCCCATTCCCCAAATGAACGTATAGTTATGGGTGGCGGCGGCTGAATGGATGCTCCATTCTGGCGACAACACGGCTTGTTCGCCGCGCATCCAGATGTGGCGCGTCTCGTCGGGCTCTCCCATGAAATGGCAGATGGCTTGGTCTTTCGGCAATTCGAAATAGAAATAAGCCTCCATCCTACGAGAATGAACATGGGCAGGCATGGTGTTCCATACCGAACCGGTTGCCAACTCCGTCATTCCCATCTGCAACTGGCACGTTGGCAATACTTGGTTGACCAACATCTTGTTGATGGTGCGCTCGTTCGACATCTCTAACGAACCCATGTGAACGCTTGCCGCGTCTGCCTTCGTCACTTTCTTGTTGGGATACGAATGATGGGCGGTAGTGCTGTTGAAATACAATTTCGCTGGTTTATCCGTATCCTTGCTACAGAATATCACGTCGCGGTCGCCACTTCCTACGTACAACGCATCCTTATAAGCCAGTTCGAACACCTCGTCGCCTACCTTCACAATAGCATCTCCCTCGCCTACGTTATAAATACCCACTTCCCTACGAGTAGTGAAAAAAGGAGCCTTCAACGGGTCGATGGCTTCCAACTTCAATTCCTCTGATACAGGCATAGCGCCACCTACCACCATCCTGTCATACATGGAATACACCATGTTCACCTCATCTGGGGCAAATACACGCTCTATCAAAAAATCATTCCTTAATCGACTTGTGTCGTAGTTCTTGGCATCTAATGGATGAGCCGCATAACGTAGTTCGTAATTTGTTTTCATACACTTAATAGAATACTATTCGATTCGGTTTAAAGTTTTATAGTTTGTTGGCAAAGATACAAAAAATATCTGAAAACAAAAAGTTTTTCCAGCATATTTAAACACAGAATCGTGGTAAAACACAAATTCACCTTATTATTATTAAATATATCTCAACTTACACGAATTGAAGAGGCATTCAGATGACAAGCAAACGTAAAACTTGAAATACGAGTATGTTTTCATAGTATTAGATTGAATAACGCGAAAATCCTTTGTTCGGGCAAATTTGCAATTCGCCCGCAATGAATATCAGTATTTGTAATGCGAACATCGGATTGAAAATCCTAACACTCAATGCCGTCGAATTACAAATTCGACAGAACGTATGATTTTATATGCAAAACGCAACAAACGCAACAAACGCAACACGCAACATTAGTACCCTTAATGCTTTCTCATACAAAGGAAAAGTAATTTAATTAATATTATAATTATATTAATATATTATTATAATAATATATTAATATAAAATTTAAACTCTCTATATTTGCAGAAAATGTGAACCTACTAATGTTGCGTGTTGCGTTTGTTGCGTTTGTTGCGTTTGTTGCGTTTTCAATGAATAAGTATCCTTTACAATATGCAAACTTTATGTATAGAGACTGCAAATATATGCTTTACCGACCGCAAATATAGCATTTATAGTAATTATACAATTGTGTTGGTTTTTTGAATGCCATCGGGTTTGTTTATATCCGATGGCATTTCCTCTTGCCAACCAATACATATCGTAGAATAATATTCTACCTATTCGTTTCTTTTAGGGAAAACATAGAATAAACAAGGACTTTGATTGAGAATAATAGATTAATTTTCTGTAATTCAACTATCATTTGGATATAATTACCTAAATTCGTACCTTTGTACGCAAAATACGATGTAAAATGAATAATTACATTCTGGCAGACAACCAGGATTTGACAAGATTCGCTTTCGAATGCCTCATCAGGCACGACGAACGGAATGTTTTGCGACGGGCAACGGATAAGGTGGAATTGCTGCAATTGCTAAAGGAGCATGAAAACTCGGTGGTTGTCCTCGACTATACCCTATTTGATTTCGCCGATGCTGACCAGTTGCTCATCATCAGCGAGCGTTTCCAATTGACATCATGGGTATTAATCAGCGACGAATTGACGGATAACTTCCTTCGCCAGATGACTTACTCGTCTCATGCGTTCAGTATCGTCTTTAAGGACAGTTCGCTCAAATCATTCCGTGACGCGTTGCAATCTGCTTCGGAAGGCAAACGGTATATCTGCCAACGTGCCATGGAGCAGATTCTTGCTGGATTGCAAGAAGAAAAAGAACCTGATGTGTTGACGTCTACGGAATTGGAAATCGTGAAAGCTATCGCCCAAGGGAAGACGACGAAAGAGATTGCCAATGAAAGATTCTCAAGCGTTCACACCATCAATACCCATCGCAAGAATATCTTTAGGAAGCTGAAGGTTAACACCGCCCACGAGGTAATCAAATATGCTCTTCGCGCTGGCTTGGTTAATCCTTCGGAATTCTATATTTAATTAGAGGTGAGAAGTGAGAGAATAGCTAAGGCTGTTTGAAACACTCTCAATCACAAAGACTAACCTCTCACCACTTCCTTAAACGCCAATGCTTGCTTGATGTCGGCAAGTAGGTCTTCTCCATCTTCCAACCCCACGCTGATACGAACGGTCTTGTCAGAGACGCTCATCTCTTCGCGTTGTTCTTGTGTGAACAAGCCGAAGATGGTGCTTGCTGGATGAATGGCAAGCGACTTCCTATCGAATAGATTCGTGGCTCTCCGAATAACTTGCAATTTGTCGATGAAGTTGAAACAAGCATCTTTCGAATCAAGGTCTATCGTAAACACGGCACCAGAAAGAGAGCCGAATTGCGCTTTCGACAACTCATGAAAGGCATTCTCTTCCAATCCCGTATAGTTCACGCGTTGGATTTCTGGTATTTTTAGACATTGTTGAGCCAACCAAAGTGCCGTTCCTGCCTGTTGTTGATAACGAATGTCGAGCGTGTCAAGGCCAAGCGTTTCCATATAAGCCACTTGTGGCGACATCAAAGCACCGAGATTGGTGATGAGTTCTGTCTTGACCCTTGCGGTAAAGGCAAGTTTTTTTCCCACTCTCTTCGTTCGTTCTTGCAATGAAGGGGAAGGTGATTGTGTCCAATCAAACTTCCCGTAGTCAACAATCAGGCCTCCAAGACCTGTTCCTCCGCCAGAGATGTATTTCGTACTCGAAATCACTTCAATGTCAATTCCAAACTCATCCGCATGAAAAGTACTGAAAGGAACGATGGTCGTATCGGCAATCAATGGAACTCCCGTCTGATGCGCTATATTTGCCAACGCTCGAATGTCAGCTACGAATAGTTGGGGATTGGTGATTATCTCGAAAAACAACGCACAGGTGTGGTCGTCAATCTGACTTCTCACTTCCTCTACATCCGTAAAGTCAGCAAAGCGCGACTCTACGCCCAAGCTACCCAACGTATCGCGGATGAGCGAGACACTATTGCCAAACAAATGCTTGGAGGCAACTATGTTCAACCCAACCCCACTAACGGCAGTGAGCGCATACGCAATGGCAGCCATTCCCGTATTCAGAGCCGTAACGCTTACCGCACCCGTCAATTGTCGTACCCGTTCTTCCAGATACGTGGTAGTAGGATTGGCAATACGCGAATAGCTGGGAGCCATGGAACGTCCGCAAAACGCATCACTCATCGCTTTTGCCGACGGGAACTCGAAGGCAGCGGTGTAATATACAGGCATCGATAGCGCACCATACGCATCAGGTTTCTGATACTTGGTGTTCAGAATCTTTGTTTCATACTTCATAACGGATCATAATAAGGTATGTTTGTCTTCACCATATTTTATATTAGGGGTGAGAGGTGAGAAGTGAGAGGTGAGAAGTGAGAGATTTCCCAAACTTAACGTCTACCACCGATAATCTTACGAATGGCGATGACTAACTTGTCAACATCCTCACGGGTGTTGTAAAGTGCGAATGTAGGACGAACACTCATCTCATAACCCAATGCTCGTAATGCTGGTTGGGCACAATGATGACCTGCACGAACGGCAATGCCTTCCTTGTCGAGTAAGGTTCCCACTTCAGGTACGGGAATACCGTCGAGAACAAACGAAACTACCGACACGCGCTGCTTCGGATTGCCAACGAGGGTGAGTCCACTTATCTGTCCCAATTGCTCACGAGCATATTCGGTCAACTGGTGTTCATGATGCTCAATGTTACGAATGCCAATGCGTTGCACATAATCAAGCGCCGCACCAAGACCGATAGCATCTGCCACATTGGGAGTTCCTGCCTCGAAACGAGCAGGAGGCACATTGTATTCGGTACGTTCTATCGTTACGTCCTTAATCATGTTTCCTCCACCTTGCCAAGGCTGCATCTTGTCGAGCAAATCCTTTCGTCCATAAACCACACCGATTCCATTAGGACCGTAAATCTTATGTCCTGAGAACACGAAGAAGTCGGCATTGAGTAATTGCACGTCAACGGGAGTATGTGCAATGGATTGCGCTCCGTCTATCAATACTGGTACGTTGTGCGAGTGAGCAATGTCGATGATTCGTTTCACGTCATTAATCGTGCCAAACGTATTGTTCACGTGTCCCACACTCACTATTCGCGTTCGTGGCGTTATCAATCTTTCCAACTCAGAGAGCACTAAATCGCCGTTGGAATCGGTAGGAATGGCATGTAGAGACGCACCTTTTTCTTGACAAATACGTTGCCAAGGAACGATATTGGCATGATGGTCAAGTTCGCTGACAATGACATCATCACCAGCCGTAACGAACTGCCTCCCATATGTTTGTGCGACAAGGTTGATACCTTCCGTAGTGCCTCGTACGAAGATGATTTCCTCGCTACTTCCAGCGTTGATGAATCGTTGAACCTTCTCACGGGCTTCCTCGTAAGCGTCTGTAGCACGGGCAGCCAATGTATGCGCCCCACGGTGGATATTCGAATTATACGTTTTGTAATAATCCGAAATCTTGTCAATCACTTGCAAGGGTTTCTGAGTAGTTGCTCCATTGTCAAGCCAAACAAGATCATGCCCATTCACCTTTTGGTTTAAGACGGGAAAATCCTTCTTGATTTCCTCTGAATTGAGTGTATCAACTTCCTCGTAATTCAAGCTGCTCAATTTTTGGGATTCAGGAATGCCGATACCAAAAGGTTCCGTGTTTGCCACATGTAATACCGACAAGTCTAATTGCTCATCAGGCAAGGGAAACACATCCCTTCGTTCTTGCTGCAACTCTTCAGGACAGTATTTTTGGGCTATCTCACGAAGAGCCGCAAATACCTGTTCATGTTGCGGGAAGTTGTTTATTTCTGAAATACTTAGCATTATTTCTTCACCATTAATAGGATTACTGCCACGAATTAGGCGTATGATGCGCCTAATTCGTGTTCGTCACTTTATTTCTCCATTAAATTTCTATGCTGGTAATCGTGGTAATACCCCACTTCTACATTCTCCAGCACGGCAATGGCATCATCTGTCAACGAAGCCAACGAGAAGTATTTTGTAAGTAAGTATGAGGCGACGCCAAACTTATCAAGTCCCATCAATCGAGCACTCAACGAGGGAGCTATTTCACCTGGAATGCCACTCTGATGAAGTCCTATGACACCTTGATTCTGCTCTCCCACGCGTACGAGGATGATTTTCGTGGTTCCCACGCCGCGTCCTGTCAAGTATTGTCCTTCCACTTCCACCTTATCAGAAGGAATCAAGGGAACACCACGCCATAGGATTACCTTCGTACCGAACAAATCAGTTGTCACGGGAGGCACTCCACGCCAAGTACATTCACGCTCAAAGGCAGCGATGGCACGTGGATGGGCAATGAAGAAAGCTGGTTCTTTCCATACCAATGACAACAATTCGTCTAAGTCGTCAGGTGTTGGAGAACCGTAACGAGTCGTGATGCGATAAGCGGGATTCACGGCCGAGAGCAAGCCGAATTGCCTGTTGTTAATCAATTCCCATTCCTGTCGTTCCTTGATGCTTTCTATCGACAGGCGCAATTGCTCTTCCAGTTGGTTATACGGATTGTTATACAAGTCGCTTACGCGCGTGTGTACTCGTACTACCGTCTGCAAGGTGTTCAACGAATATTCCGTTGGATTCTCTTCGTAGTCGATATATGTTTCTGGGATGATGTTGTCTTCCTCATGACCACTTACCAAGTCGATGTGTTTCTCACCATGGTCATTGACCGTTGCTTTTAGGCGCAATTGTTTATCTACGGCTTTGTTGAATGTCTCGCGGAAATCAGGTACTTCCTTGATAAACTTCTCCAATTCCTTCAACTTCAACCCGAGGAATACGGTTGGCGTAACGGCACGTACTGATACGGTAGATTCAGCATCATCCAACAAGTCCGCCTCTCCGAAATACTCTCCGTCGCCTAACAACGCGATGCGAAGTTCTTCACCATGTGGACCTTTACTGATTACCTCTGCTTGCCCGTTAGCCACGATAAAGAATTTTTGCTTGTCTTTTCCCTCTTCCACGAATAGTTTCCCGAGTTCCACCTCTTGCGTCTCAAACGAACGAGCCAAGCGGTTTACGATTTCATCGTCGAATTCAGAGAACAAGGGAATTGCTTTCAGACTCTTAGCAGAGAAAGACGGTACACCATTGATATATTGAATCGGCAAGCGTTCGCTCTTTCTCAATTCCACTTTTGTTCTGTTCACGCGAAAAGTTCCACCGCTCACTTGAACCCACGGTAATACCTTGAGCAATAATCTCGGTGTGATACTACCCATCTGAGGGGGTGTCTTGGTGGTTGTCGCCAATCGACGAGCCGTTGCAGTGGTCACACTGCGTTGCAAGTTTGAATCTGCCATAATGATGTTTTTTATTTCTTGATTGTTACTTTATGTGTCGTACCTTCCACGTGTTCCACACTTAACACGTTATAACCTTGTTCCACGGCGTTTCTGGGAACGTTATCGAGTGGTTCTCCTTCCGAGAGCAACACTTCCAGGATGTCTCCTTCTTGCAAACGAGACAATTCTATTTTTGTCTTGACGAATGTCATCGGACAATGTTCTTTGGTGATGTCTAATGTCTTTTTCATTGTGATGTATAGATAGTTGAGTTAAATGAATAATGTCTGTCCTCCTTCAGACAATTGCAGGAACGAAGCCACGCCGAGCACGTCTTTTACTTCGGAGATAAAATCGTCTTTCTTCAATCCAAGAACGTGCATCGCCATCTCGCAAGCATAGAGATTGATACCGAGCACCTTGGCAGCTTCCACCAATTCCTCAAGCGTTGCCACGTTGTTCTTTCGCATGAGATATCGGAAAATTTTCGGTCCCGCTCCCAAGAAGTTGAAACGACTGGTGGGCGTCACGTGCAAGCCTCCCATCATAAACCCGAATATCTTGGTCAGCCAATTACCTCCCGTAAAACTCCTTCCTTGCTTCTTCTTGATGGCGTCTAAGCCCCAGAAGGTGAAAAAGATATTCACCTCATATCCTACTGCTGCCGCTCCCGTTCCCAACGTAAACACGGCGGTCAACTTATCGAAATCACCACTAAATGCGATGATGCTTAATTTCCTTGTCTCGCTCATGATCTTTCCTGATTATATATTTGCGTAGAAAGGTATCGTTCTCCCGTGTCTGGCAACAATACCACGATAGTCTTCCCTTCGTTTTCTGGACGACGCGCTAGTTTGATGGCGGCGGCAGCGGCAGCTCCTGAAGAGATACCCGTCAACACGCCGTCTTTCTTCGCTAATAATCGTCCAATGGCAAAAGCCTCCTCGTCTTTCACTCTTAACAATTCATCGTAGATATTGGTATCAAGTATGCGAGGGATAAAGCCTGCTCCTATGCCTTGAATCTTATGCGGTCCTGGTCGTTCTCCCGATAACACCGAAGAAGTATAGGGTTCCACACCCACCACCTTTACCTTGGGATTGTATTGCTTGAGCGTTCTTCCCACTCCCGTTATCGTTCCGCCCGTGCCGATACCAGCCACGAAGATGTCAACGTCGCCATCGGTGTCGCGAATGATTTCCTCTGCAGTCGTCAAACGATGTACTTCTGGGTTTGCGGGATTCTCAAATTGTTGTGGGATATATGCGTTGCCTATCGCTTCTGCTAATTCTTGTGCTTTCCTGATAGCGCCCGCCATTCCCTCGTAAGCAGGGGTGAGTACTATCTTAGCACCTAAGGCGCTCAACAACGTTCGTCTCTCTACTGACATGGCATCGGGCATGGTCAGTATGAGCTTGTAACCACGGATGGCGGCGATGAGTGCCAATCCAATACCTGTATTTCCCGACGTAGGTTCTATCAGTGTGGTATTCTCATCGATGAGTCCCTTGCGTTCCGCTCTTTCTATCAGCGCCAATGCGGTACGGTCTTTCACGCTTCGAGCAGGGTTAAAGTATTCCAACTTCGCTAAGACGCGCGCTTTCAGATGCAATTCGCGTTGCGTTCCCGATAGTTCAAGCAATGGCGTATTTCCAATGAGTTCTATTAAATTATGTGCTATTCGTACCATATTCTTTTCTTGTTTATATTATACATGCACTTCCTTATCCACCACTTCACCCTTGAGAATCTTGAACGAATTCAAGCGCGGTTCATCGTCAAGCAATGAGAGGATGGCGTATCGTATTGACGGGTCGTTAGCAAGTCGCAAATCTTCCTGGGATGGTCTAGAAGGCGACGCGGGATGACTATGCCAATTGGCGAGTATCTTCAATCCCTTCTCACGTGCATATCGCAAGGCAGCAAACTGTTCGCGGGGGGCAAAGGAGAAATGCTCTGGTGAATGGTCAACGTTCTCCATCGGATAATTCTCCGTCACCACACCATCGCCATCTGTGTCGTTCTTACCCAACAGATACCCGCACGACTCATCGGGAGCCTCTTTCCGTGCTTGGGCAATAATCTCGTCAATTACACTTTGTTCTATCTTCATGATTTCAATGCTTTAGGTCACACGCTGCCAACTCGTAATCGATGAGACGGTCAATGGTGGGATGAGAACCACATATCGCACAGGTGTCGCGATGCTTCACGGGCACCGTACGAAATTGCATCGTCTTCGCGTCGAACGTCAACAATCGATTGGTCAATAACTGTCCTACACCCGTAAAATACTTCAGCGTTTCTGCTGCCTGTATCGTTCCCAACATACCTGCAATGGCTCCCAACACACCTGCTTGCGAACACGTAGGAACGGCTCCAGCTGGAGGAGGTTCCTTAAACATACACCTATAACATGCCGTACCTGGCAGATGGGTAAACGTCTGTCCATTGAAGCGTAAGATGCCTCCATGCGAGAAGGGCTTGCCTGCCATCACGCAAGCATCGTTAATCAGGAATTTCACGGGAAAATTGTCTGTTCCGTCCACGATGAAGTCGTATTCGCTGATAATATCCAGTGCGTTTGCCGAACTCAGGAATTCATAATATGTATCTACCTTCACATCGGGATTGATGGCTTGCATCTTCTCCTTCGCACTTTCCACTTTCGGAACACCCACGTCTTTCGTGAAGTGGATTACCTGACGTTGCAAGTTGCTCAGATCTACCACGTCGGCATCGATAATGCCGATGCGCCCAATCCCTGCCGCTGCCAAGTAAAGGCTGACGGGGGCACCCAAGCCACCAGCACCTACCACCAACACCTTTGCGTCGAAAATCTTCTCCTGACCTTCTACGCCAACGTCTTGCAATAATATATGTCGTGAGTAGCGTTTTATCTGCTCTTCCGTAAAATCGTACATAACACTATTTTGTTTTATAAATCCATAATGTTTGATTAGCAACCGCCACCCATGAAATAGAGGAAATCCACCTTATCGCCCTCATTCACTTGGATGTTATCCCAATCCTCACGCTCAGCAAACTCCTCGTTTACCTGAACGGAAACCATCTCTGGATTCTCCACTAACAGTTGCTTCACCACCCCCGTGATATTCAAGGGTAAACTAATGTCCTTTGCCTCTCCATTTACAAATATCTTTGCCATAATCCAAAAAGTTTTGTTAACCGTCTGCAAAGGTACGACAAACTAACATACCTCAAAATCACACGGTAGAGGTAAAACATATACCATACTTTAGGTATATTTGTAAAACAATAGCCAGCCATGAAAACAGATTTGCTTTATCATGGCTGGCTACATTCAAGACACCAAGCGATTCCATTTCGTTCATTTGTCTGGTTATGCAGTTATTGTCCGAAACTTTTTAAAAAAAAAATTGATAAATTGTTCGAATTAGTGTAAGAAATATTTATTTTTGCAATATATATATTATTAGTAATATCACTCTACCAAAACATTTTACTTCGTTATGGAAAAAATATTTAGGAAATCATGGACATCGGCCTTGCTTCTCACCCTGATGGTGATGATGCCCAGCATGGTTTTGGCACAAGACCTAAAGGACTATTCCGACCCGTATAATATCTTCTCGTGGTATTCGTCGGGGCAAGGGGTCATTCATATCACTACCATGCAAGACCAAAGAGACTCAAACGGGAACACGGCAGCATCATTCCACCATGGGTCTATTGTACTGCAAGATACTTCTAACAATGAACGTATCAAGATTATCATCTGCGAGGAATATACGAAAAACGGCACTTCGTATTTAGCAAACCCCTTGTTTGAAGATGAGAATCGTCCTGCCACCTTGTATTGCACGAATGATGAAAGTTCTACGTATGTGCTGCTGAACCAATCGAAAAGGAGTACGACTTTCAAGGTTCCCTTTGGCAATACCGTATACGCAGAATACGATTGGTACTATCCTGCCTGTTTCGCTGGAAAGACCATGGACGTGTATGCCGTGGGCGACATCTATACAAACAGTAAGGAGTATCTCATCAACAAGAAATGTGGCACCATCGACTTCCCTTCGGTGGAACTGACGGCCTATTCGCTGAACCTCTCAACCGACAAGAGCATGAAAGGTTTCTTGCAATTGCCGTTCAGCGCCGTTCGCCCCATCAATCAAATATATGCTGAATACTTCTCGGAGTCTGAAACCCATGGCTTGGAAAAATCGGAAGTGCTGGAGTTCGAGAACTATAAGACGATGAACGGTTTCCTGAAAATCCCTGCTACGGTGCCTCACTATTCCATGAAATTGTGCGCCAACATCAACGTAAGCAAATGGACGCCTCATGAGAGGGGAAAGGGTGACCCAGGAAAATATGACGGGGATTTCGTGACTCTATACTCCAACACCTTCGACGAGAAACAGGCAAGCAACGCGCCCATGATTCACGCACCCATCAGCTTTAAGGCGGAAAACAACGCTGAGGGGAAAGTGAAACTGAGTTGGAAGATTGATTATCTGAAATACCCCGACCTGTTCGACGGTGACATGTTCCAAATACAACGCTCACTGACGGGCAAGGAAGAGGATTTCATAGACATTGGTGGAGTGGTGTTCGACTCGAACGAACAATATTATTCATTCGTTGACGAGACCTTGATTTCTTCATTGACGCAAGCAGACATCGACCCAACCACGGGCGGTCCACATGTGAAGTATCGTATACGCCGTACCTGTACGCAGATGTGGGATTGGGAAGACAACCCCGCTGCTGATTCCACGGAATGCGAGTTTACGCAAACGCTGCTCTTGCAACCCATCAATGCCAGGGCAAGTTGGGAGAGTGAGGAATTGCGAACAGTGAATGTGGAGTGGGAGTATCCAAAGAATAACAAATATACCTACTACGTATGGGACAACCGTGCGGAAATGGTGCTGATTATGAAGTTAACCAACAACAACGGTGAGGTAGTGGACAGCATCGCGCGTAAGATAACGGATGCGGAGCGCCAAAACCACAAGATGACCATTTCGCTCCCCCGTTCTTGCGTGAACTATACCATACAGATAAAAGTGAACAAAAACGACTCGCCTATCTCATGTGACCATTTCTTTCAAGTGCTTGAGTCAAACGGTGGTTCTGCTGTTAAAGTGTTAGACAATCGTACAGATACGTACTGGGAAACAACTCATGAAACTGGAAAATCTGCTTATGTCGTCTTTTCTACGCATGACCCCATTCAATTCCCCAGCGGAAGTAGCATTGTACTATATAACCCTGACGATGCGGAGACATACGGTAGTTATTTCCCTACCAGCGTGTATTTCTACTGTTCAGACATTTATAAAGGGAAATTTATTGAAGAATTATCAGAGCCACATTCCAACTGGAATATATTAGTTAATTCGTCTGTCAAGGATTTGCCTAAACATAATGGTGAATCCAGAACTTTTCGAAGAAGTACTGTAAATGATGGTTTCCATAAGTATTTCGCCTTACGACTTACAAGCGATAATAAACAAACAATAAGAATAGCCAAGTTCGAGATTGTTCGTCCTGATGGCACCGTGGTACAAGGCAGTAACATCGTAACCGATTACACAACCGAGGTACAGATTCCAAGGGGATATGGAAACTTCTATTACAACAACAGCGGAAAGATTGACGTGAACTCTCTTGAATGGAAGGAATTACAAAGTAGCATCTTCTTGGAATGGAAGATGGAAGACCCGACACAAGCCGTAGACCGTTTCGAAATCTTACGTTGGGAAGCAGGAACAAACGATACTATCATCGTTGACTCCAACGTATCGCAAATGCAGTTTGAGGATAAGAATGTTTCGCCCACCCGTACCTATTATTATATCGTAAGAGCATTGACCAGTTGTGAGGAACTTACTTACACCCAGACGCTTCCTAATAAAACGGCAGCCCATTGCGTACAAACCTGTAAGGTGGAGGGCTACGTTCGCTTTGCCGACGGCACGGGCATTCCTGCCATCAACGTAGGCGTAACGGGAGATGGGTTGACGGAACCGAGACAAGTGAACACCGACGACAACGGACACTACATGGTAGACGGGCTACCCTACAACATGGACAATGGGCAATCAGCCAGCTATCACATCTCCGTGAATGGCATTAATTCAGATAAACTCGCTCCTGAATGTAAAACTGGATTGAATGTGACCTTTGACGACCAGGGCAACCTCAAGAAAGGATTCTCGTTTACCGTTACCAGCGGCTATAAGTTTACGGGTAATGATGTACAACGGTACGAGCATTCCCGTGAAAGACGCAAGAATCAGGTATTGTTACAACAAGGATGTTACCAAAGGCGAAAAGGTGGCAGACGACGAATGGCATGAGGCTCGCACGTCGGCGGGAGCCATCCAAACCGACTTTGAAGGCAACTTCTCAATGTACGTACTCGGCGGCCCGATGTCGTTCCAGGTATACAAGCCCGATCATACGTTCTATCAAGACGGTTACTATTACAACGACTTCACCCAGAACAAGTCGGGCATTTACTTCTATGACGATACCAAGGTGAAACTCATCGGTAGGGTGACTGGCGGTAAGGTACAAGGCGACTTGCCACTTGGCAACTCACTCTCTAACAACAACCTCGGTGACAGCTTGCAAATCATGATGACGCTGGAAGGCGACAACACCTCGTATCTCGTATTCGACAACACCCAACGTTCATTGAGCGAGCGAGACACCGTGTTTAAACATAAGTCGTATGACGACAAATACACCTACCAAACGCGCATGCTCACCACGCGCCACAACATCCTGATATGGCCCGACGTGCAAACGGGTGAATACGAGGTAATGCTGCCTCCCGTGAAATGGAAGATACAGCGCATCAGCGCACAAGGCTATCCCACATTGTTCCAAGATGGCAAGGTGAGCGAAGTGATTGACCTCACCGACTCGATCACGCTCCACAAAGATATCATACAAGGTGAATGGAGTACCCGTCAGGGAAAGAAGCTCAATGAGGTGACGGTGGAATACAATGCCATCTACAACCGCATCTACCAGGCTCCCATCTCGTTGGATTACAAACAAGTGGGTTTTGATGAGTTCGACTACTTTGGAGACCGTACCTACATCGCTACGGATTTGGCTGGCAATAAAGTAACGGTACCGTTGGCTTACCAGACGAAGAAACCCAATTGGCTTGGTACCAGCAAGGATTCCATGGAGGTGCATTACACCTTCGGCTATCCCGTTTTCAACCTTGACCGCAGCTACCCCATCAAAATCACGGCTGGGGAGAAATACTATTACAACAACAACCCGAATAGCGACGTAGTGGATATCGTAGCCGTCAGCGGAGTTCCCGTAACAATAAGGAATGGTTTGGCCGCAAAGGGCACGTTCAACGCCACCTTGCACGAAACGACGGATTCGTTGGACGAAAACGGTGAAGCATTTTATATCCTACAGGCAGCACAACAACCCGCCATTGCAACGGGTGAACAAGCCGTGAGAATCGTAGAATTCTCCATGAACCTCGACGGTGTGACCTATGTGGCAGACCCGCTAAAGGCATACGTGCTCGACCAATATTCAAAGCCTGGCGCACAAAACTACATGAGCATCAACCATCCCGTGTTGGTTGACATCTTACGCGACCCACCAGGTGGTGGCAGTTCTGCCAAACTTAGCAAAGGCTCAACGCTGAAATTGTCGTATCAGATGGATATGGCTTGGAAAGCGGGAACGTCCATCAATTTCAGTGTAGGTTCGGGAATGAATTCGTTTATTGGAACGGTAGTTGGACCTCTGGGTTTGATGGCTCAAACAGGTGTTATCAACCAAGCCAAAACAGATTTCAACACTTCTATCGACTTGATTTTCTCTGGTTCTGGCCAACGCGCGTTCACATACACGATGACAGCCAGCGAAGACATTACAACTGATGGTGGCGAAACGATGAGGGGAGCGGATGCTGACGTATATATAGGCGTAGAGACCAATCTCTTCGTGAAGCCCGCCGTAGCGGTACGAGCTATCCCAGACGGCATGTTCAAGAAACTTGGCGGTCAACTAAAAGCTGGTCGGTTGATAGAAATAGCGACGGGCGTTGTGGGCGACAGCACTTATCACTTGGTACGTGACGAGGTATTGTCGTATGGTCAGAAATTGGTGTCTAATTTTGCCCACTCACAAAAATACATCCTAAACCAACTGGTTCCTGGACTCGCCAAACAATGTCAATCGCTCATGTTCACTGGCACCTACGGAGAGGCAAAGACGCAAGCCAACCGTACAGGTAAGCGCGTATACCTATCGCTCCGCAGCACCACCAGTGACGAGAAATTCGGCTTGTTGAATGTAGACAAGAACGGTGACTATATTTATAATTCGGATGGTTCGAATGGACAGAATTACACTACGATGGATGGAGACTACAACTATCTTATCGTGTTGCCAGACAGAGACGATGATACTAACACGAACGACGACGTGCTGAATTTTGCCGAGTCGATGTATCATTGGCTTAACATGATAGCACGAAACGAAAAGGAGAAGTTGGAAGCGACCGACTTGGTTGAACATTTCGAGTTTGACGGTGGAACAACCAAGACTTATTCAGAAGAATTTACGGCTGATTATACAACGATGAACTCATATAATTGGATGGGCACATCTACCACACATGACTACTTTGATCAAGGTCCAAATAGTTCTGGAGGTTCTGGCATGGGCGTGGTGGCTTTCTTAGGTCCTACAATTGCTAAAACATTAGAATTAGTGATAAATAGCACGGTTGGTAAACAACTATCGGCTAACAACGTTGAAATGGGTGCAGTATTGCCCAATCAAAATCTGCAAGAATGCAAATTGGAATTTGTAGGAACAAGAATAGGTATAGGATTTACACCTGTTCTTAATTATGGCTTAACTCCCAAACAATCAGAATATAACAAGTACAACCGCAAGGAAAGCTATACACTGAAAATAGACAAGAGTTCCAATCTCATCGTTGACGTGTATCGTACCAACTTAGAGTCAAGCAGAGACTCACTGAGTAAATATTACAACGGATATGATACGTCAGGCATCTTCGTGGAAAACGACTTCCTCAACACCGTTGACAACGTGAAATACTTCCTTGAACGAGGCGTGGGACACGTGAATTTGGTAAGAGACAACTGGAAGGCTCCTACCAGCTTCGTTTATCGCACCCGTGGCGGTGCTACTCTGCGACCATGGGAAGACGAACGCAAGACGATGGTTTACCAACCAGGAACGGTACTCGACGTAAGAACGACGAGGATAGAGAAACCCATCATCAAATTCGAGCAACCCACAATTACAGGAGTACCGCACGACCAACCTGCTCGCTTCAAGGTGACATTCCTCAACGAGAGCGAGAAGCCATCGGCAGCCAAGGAAGACTTCCTTCTCTACTTAGTAGACGGAAGCAATCCGCATGGTGCCAAGATTTACCTAAATGGCGAGCCCTTGACGGGTGAGAATACCACCATCAGAATCCTCAAGCCGACACTCAAGACGGAAGCCGTATTGGAAGTATATAGAGGTGAAGGATTTGACTTTGAAAACTTGAAGATTGGTTTGCGCATTCCTGGAGACATGTTCAATTCGTATGAAGCTGAGTTCTCCGCTCACTTTATCCCCATCGCTGGCGACATTGCCATTACCGTGCCTGGCGACAAGTGGATTATGAACACCGATGCCCAGCAAGACAAGCGCGGATATTACATGCCCGTGGTCATCAGCGGATTCAACAAGACACAACCCAACTTCGACCACATCGAACTGCAATACAAGGAAGCGAACCGTGGCGATGACTATTGGACAAATCTCTGTTCTTACTATGCCGACTCTACCTATTACAAGGCAGCAAGTGGCACGAGGGAAATGATTCCCGAAAATGGCTACATCAATGCGAAATTCTATGGTGAAGGCAATATCATTGAAAAGTCATACGACCTTCGCGCCGTAATCTTCTGTCGAAACGGAAACAACTTCATCACTAATGAGTCGAAGGTGCTCAACGGAATCAAGGACACTCGTCGGCCGATGATTTTCGGCACTCCCGAGCCTAAGGACGGTATCTTGGGAACAGGCGACAATATCGTGTTCAACTTCTCCGAAAACATAGAACACAACTACCTGAGCGACGTGAATAACTTCGAGGTGACTGGCGAGACCAACGAATTGAACGTGCAAGAACAAACGGCATTGCTATTCCGTTATGAAAGCTATGCGGAAACGGAAGCCAAACGCAACTTTGCGGACAAGAGCGTCACCATTGATCTCATGATTAAGCCCGATGCAACGAAAAGGGACATGCCGCTCTTCTCTCATGGCACGGACGGAAATAAATTGCAATTCTGGCTCAAAGACAATTATAAGTTGGCGGCGATTATCAACAACAAATATTTCGAGAGTAATCGAGAAATTTATCACGACGGATACCAACACGTTGCCTTGATATTGGACATCGAGAATAACAAAGTGTTGTTCTATAACGACTCCATTATCGGGAGCGAGGAAGGCGTTGTCTATAAGGGTTATGGTCCGCTCATCTTCGGAGCTACCAACGAAGTGAATGTCAGCCAGCGCCAATTCTTCCAAGGACGAATGTTGGAAGCTCGCATCTGGTATCGCAACATGGAGAGTCATCTCAACACTTACGGCAACCAACAATTGACGGGCTACGAAATGGGATTGGTAGATTATTACCCGATGAACGAAGGAAAGGGCAATTACATCAACGACAAGGCTCAAGGTGCACGCGCCCAACTATACGGTGCATCATGGGCTGTGCCAGAAGGAATGTCGTTGAAATTGAACAAGAACGAAGACAAGGACGTAAAGGGAATGCAGATTGATTCCAAGTTTATGAGTCGTAGTTCAGAGGATGACTACACGTTGATGTTCTGGTTCAAGACCGACGCTAACGGTCGTGGAACCATGTTGAGCAACGGTGCGGGTCAGACCACCGATGCACTTGCCAAGGACAAATTCTTCATCGGTTTCGAAGGCAAAGACCTGAAATACCGTACAAACGGCATGGAGGTGAAACTCGGTGAGTGGAGCGATGGAGGTTGGCACCATTATGCGATGACCGTGAACTGTTCGCACAAGGTGGCAAACATCTATATCGACAACGAATTGCGCGCATCGTTCGCCACAGACACGTTGGGCGGTATGGCTGGCGACTACTTCTACCTTGGAAACATGGTATGGAAGAAAGCTGGCGACTTGAAACTCTATCAGCAAAATGCCTTCTCGGGCAACATTGACGAAATATGCCTGTTCCAGCAAGCATTGCCACCATTGCTTATCAAGAGATATAGTACCAAGAGTCCGAGCGGAGGCGAGAAGGGATTGATAACCTATCTCGGTTTCAATCACCAAGAATGGAAGAAAGACGGTGACCTTGTGATGAGTCCATTCGTATTGAACCAAGTAATCAAGAAGGATATGAACGGCAATCCTACGGAAGACCACGACACGGTGTTTGTAGATAGCTACAGCTACGTGATGGACCATGTTGACCAAACCCTTGGCGCTCCCGTTCAACCCAATCAAAACTTGAAGAAATTAAATTTCAGTTTCGTGGGTAAGGACAACCAATTAATGGTGAATATCGATGAGCAAAACTCACGCATCAACAAGCGTAATCTCTATGTGACGGTGATAGACATTCCCGACTTGAACGGCAACTATATGGCTTCGCCAGCTACAGTGGAGTATTTCGTAGATAGAAACGAACTGCGTTGGGAAACCAAGAGCATACAGAAAGAATTCTACGATTATGGCGCTTCGTATACGTCAGACGGAACGTTCAGCGTGAAGATATTCAACAATAGCGGTTCTATCCACACTTATACCATCGACGGACTCCCACGTTGTCTTACCGTTGACAAGAAAACTGACATCATAGAACCATTAGGCGAACGAATGCTCACGTTCACCGTAGATGCGAACATAAATGTGGGAGATTATGATGAAATCATCTACTTGACCGACGAAGACGGCCTTTCAGAACCATTGTCGCTCCTTGTGAACAAGATTGGCGAAGAACCTGATTGGTACGTCGCCGATAGTCTGAAGCTTATGTCCATGAACATTGTGGCGCGTGTGAAGATTGATGAAACCATCATAACCGATCCCGAGGACATCGTTGCCGCATTCGACAATACTGGTCGTTGCATGGGTACAGCCAAAATCGACTATAATCCTGAGACAGGACAAAGTTTGCTCTTCATGACCGTATTCGACAATGAAGATGACAAGAAGATGCTAACCTTCAAGTTGTGGCATCGTCAGACAGGTAAGATTATGTTGTTGGATACCGATAATCCTATCGAGTTCACACCAAGCGGAATCGTGGGTTCTATCACCAATCCAATCATCATGACGGCTGGCAACCTCTTGGCTCAGAGATTATCTCTCCACCCAGGTTGGAACTGGATTTCGTTCAATATCTACAACGAATTGTTCGACCACGAAGTGAACGAGCTATTGAAGCAATATAAATGGAAGCAGGGAGACATTCTCACCGATGACTCTCACGACATCACATTGGTGTACAACGAAAAGATGAAGAAATGGCTCTCCAACAACAACGACGACGAGAAGATATATATATCGAACGCAAGGAGCTATAAGATGTTTGTCCACGACTATACCAGCATGGAAATCACTGGATACATCTTAGACCAAAAGCCCGACCGTACCATTACCGTGAGCGATGGTTGGAACAACATTGGCTATACGCCGATGATTAACCTACCTGTAACCACCGCCCTAACCGAGTAAAGTAATGATGCGGTAGACGGTGATTTGGTGAAGTGTAGGGAATTGTTCGCCATGTACTCAAAAACGGGCAACTCAGGCACGTGGATGGGAACGCTCAAGTATATGCGACCAGGCGAAGGCTACATGCTCCATAGGAAAAGCAAGGGTAAAGTGACGTTTACCTATCCGTTCTACGAGTCGGGAAGCACATACTTTGAAAACATGGCACCAAAACCATCTCAAGTTCCGCAATATGCTTCTACCATGTCGATGGTAGCCGTTGCAGATGGTGTAGAACTTGAAGAAGGCGACAAGCTAGTTGCTCTCAGCGGTGGTGAGATTCGTGGTGAAGCCATGAGCATCGACTCTGTATTCTACATGAGCATTGCTGGCGACCAAAAGGCTCCTCTCGCATTCGCCATCGAGCGCGAAGGGGAAATCATCGCTGCAACAGGTGAAATCATGATGTACAAGGTTGATGACATCAGTGGTTCACCCGATGAACCTACTCACATTATCTTCGTACGCAACGATATCCCACAACATGGTTGGTACACCGTACAAGGCTATAAGCTCAATGGCAAACCCAGTAGAAAGGGTATATATATTTATAATGGTAAAAAACAAGTAATCAAAGCAGGATTCAAATTAATAACGCAACGAATGTGTTAAAGAAGTAAGTGAGCAAGGAGCATGAAAAAGGGACGAAAATCCCGCTGGCTCTTTCGTCCCC
>OMWI01000087.1 GCA_900314715.1 uncultured Prevotellaceae bacterium
CTTCTAAACGAGGCATTATCAGATGACAAAAACACTTGTTGTGATACTTGGGCCTACGGGAGTGGGTAAAACTGATACTTGTATCCGAGTGGCAAAACAATTCAATGTTCCTATTATCAATGCCGATTCACGGCAAATCTTTCAGGAAATACCCATCGGAACTGCCGCTCCTACCCAAGTTCAACAACAGGAAATCAGACACTATTTTGTTGGAAACCATCACTTAGACGACTATTATAGTGCGTCTATGTATGAACAAGACGTGTTAAGTCTTTTGGAAAAGCTTTTCACGTCTCAAGACATCGCGTTGATGAGCGGTGGAAGTATGATGTATATAGATGCTGTCTGTAACGGCATAGACGATATTCCGACCGTTGATGAACAAACTCGACAATGGATGAAGCAAAGGTTGCATGATGAGGGATTGGCTGCATTGGTAGAGGAATTGCGACAACTCGACCCTATTCATTATGATTTTGTTGACAAGAACAATCCACGACGTGTCGTTCATGCCTTGGAAATTTGCCACATGACGGGAAAGACATATACATCCTTCCGTACGAACAAAATCAAGGAGCGTCCTTTCCAAATCATAAAGATTGGATTGAACCTCCCACGCAAGGAACTATACCAACGCATCAACCAACGGGTTCTCAATATGATACAAGAAGGATGGGTGGAAGAGGCGTTAAAAGTTTATCCCAAACGAGAACTGAACTCACTCCATACCGTTGGCTACAGGGAACTATTCGACTATCTTGACGGACTTTATACGCTTGATGAAGCCATCGAAAAAATTCAGTCCAACACACGAAGATACATGAGAAAACAACTCACTTGGTTCAAAAGAGATCAGAAAATACGGTGGTTTTCTCCCAATAACATTGAAGAAATCATAAATTATATCAGTAAATCTATTTAAATAACAACATTTTTAGTAAATTTGCATATTAATCTTTTGTATCAATTATATGATTAAGAAATTCTTCACACGATGCTGGAAGCTCATTACCAACATCTGCAAATGGTACATAGGACTTTTCAAAGGGCGCGCATGGTATACTAAACTTTTCGCTGGCCTCGTATCATTTTTATTAGCCTTCATCATCTACCTTGGCATGGTAGACGTTAATTTCCTTTGGCTTTTCGGTAAATCTCCTGGATATAATTCGGGAATACAAGACCCACAAACAAGTCAGGCTTCTGAGATTTATAGTGCTGACGGAAAGATGATTGGCAAGTATTTCAACGAAAACCGAACACCCGTTAAATATGAGGAGGTGAATCCAGATTTCTGGAAAGCACTTATCGACACGGAAGATGAGCGATTCTATAAGCACTTCGGTATCGACCCAATCAGTTTGGTGGGCGCATTGAAAGACGCCGTTCTTCATCAAGACGCACGTGGAGCATCAACTATTACGCAACAATTGTCAAAGAACCTCTTCAGGATGAGAACGCAATACTCTACGGGATTGCTTGGCAACGTTCCTGGATTGAAGATGCTCATCATGAAAACAAAGGAATGGATTGTAGCCACCAAACTGGAAACAATTTTCGATAAGAAAGAGATTCTTACGATGTATGCCAACACCGTTGACTTCGGTTCTAATTCCTTCGGTATTAAAACGGCTTGTAAGACATATTTTAATACTACACCATCAAAACTCACGGTTGACCAAGCTGCTATTTTGGTCGGAATGTTGAAAGCCACGACATACTATAATCCGATTTCCAATCCAGACAATTGCTTGAAACGTCGCAATGTGGTTTTATATAATATGGTGACACATGGCGACTTATCCAAAGAGGCATTCGACACGCTATCAGCCAAACCCATTACTTTACAATATAGCGTAGAAACCAACTATGACGGACAAGCTACATATTTCCGCGAGGCAGTAGCAGAAAACCTGAAAGACTGGTGTCGTGATAATGGATATGACCTCTATAGTAGTGGTTTGAAAATCTATACCACTATCGACACACGATTGCAAAAGTATGCTGAGGATGCCGCACGTTCACAAATGGAACAATTGCAGAAAAACTTCAAGAGCCATTGGGGAAGTACGGAACCTTGGAGAGATGAACATGGAAAGTTGATTCCTGATTTCATAGAGAATATCGCAAAACGCACTTCTCATTACAAGACGCTTAGCGAACTATATCCTAATTCTCCCGACTCTATAGATTATTACTTGAATCTTCCGCATACCGTCAAGGTATTTGATTACGAGAATGGCGAGGTAGAGAAAGAAATGTCTACAATGGACTCCATTCGATACATGGTTAGCTTCTTGCATTGCGCATTCGTTGCGATGGAAGCGCAAACAGGTGAAGTGAAAGCTTGGGTGGGCGATATCGACTTTAGTACATGGAAATACGATAAGGTTACCGCTTCACGCCAACCAGGTTCTACGTTTAAGCTCTTCGTTTACACGGAAGCCATGAATCAAGGTCTTACGCCATGCGACAAGCGACGTGATGAACCTATTTCGTTAAAGGCATACGATCCTGGCAAAAAGAAAGAGGTGATTTGGAGACCTCACAACGCTAACGGATATTTCACATGGGATTCATTGACTCTCAAACGTGCATTCGCACAAAGTATCAATTCTGTTGCCGTTCGATTAGGACAGGAAATGGGTATCAAACGAATAGCTGAAACGGCTCGTAGAATGGGAATCAAGTCACAATTACAAGAAACACCATCTATGGCTTTAGGTTCTTCTGATGTCAATCTTCTTGAAATGGTGAATGCCTATAGTGTCGTTGCAGATAACGGAATTCATCACAAACCGAAGTTAGTGACAAAGGTGGTAGACAAGGATGGCAATGTCGTTTACAATGGCGTTACCACTTCCGAACAAGTCATTCCTTATAAGAGTGCTTTCTTCATGCAACGACTCTTGCAAGGTGGTTTGAGAGAGCGTGGTGGAACGTCTATGGCACTAAATGGATACGTTGGCAACTTCACCGATTGTGATTGGGGAGGAAAGACAGGAACATCAAACAACCATTCTGACGCATGGTTCATGGGAGTAAGTCCTAAACTGGTAGTAGGAGCATGGGTTGGCGGTGAATATCGTTCCATCCATTTCCGCACGGGAGCATTAGGACAAGGTTCTCGCACAGCTCTTCCTATCTGCGGTAAGTTCTTGTTTTCATTATTGAAAGACCCTACCTTTAAGCAATATCACGCAAAGTTCCAGATTCCAAAGGATGATGAAATCACAAAGGACATGTACGAGGAATGTGTTACTTATTATGCTCCACGTAATTACAACTATCGAACGCCCAGGGAACAATTGATAGCTGATGAGGAAATCATCTTAGACGAAAACGGTAACCCCGTAGCTCCCCCACGTCACGAATCTGAAGCCACAGAACCGCAAACAGAGTATTATGACGAATGATGAAGTGATACTTTATCAACAAGTATATACTTTCATCAGATGATTCAACATGTAACCGATGGTGAAAACATACATTGCCATCGGTTACACTTTTTATTAGTGTCAGCTAAATTTTTATATTTTTATTCACTGGTGTCCAAAGAAATTTAGAATAGCCATCCTTGGCCATCATTCTCTATCTCTAATTTAGAATTATCGATTCGATTAAATAACTCGGACACGGGTATTTTCTCAAAGAGGACTAACCCGATTGCTTGAGAGAAAATGTAAAGATTCTGTTCAACATGAAACATCTTCCTGGCAATGATAAGCAGCAGGTAGTCACAGATGGCAATCCATATCTGTGCAAAGACCGCATTCCTTGTTGTTCCGAAGAACGATTTGATACGCAGATGCTGCTTGATCCACTTGAAGAACAGCTCTATTTGCCAGCGCTCACGATACAGCTCCGCAACCGTCAGCGCATCAATGAGGAAATTGTTCGTAAGGAATCTGTACACGTTGTTCGTTGCAAAGTCCTCATAGACAACCATCCGCATCCTTTCCGGATAGTCCTTGGAAACAAGCGGTCCCGTAAGCCTGATACTTTGGTCGCTGATGAGTCCTGCATGCATGTCAACCTCCCTGTCCCCGACGACCTCAAAGCGCATGTTATCCTTTGCCCTTGTAACGAAATATGCCTGTCGAAGTTGGAAGTAGTTGTAAAGTCGCCAGAAGTCCACATAGCCCTTATCCAGAAGATAATAGGCACCTGCCTCGACAGGCAGGACATCAAGTCCGTTCATGTCATTGACCTTGCCCTCAGTCATCCAGATGAACGTGGGGATGGATCCTCGCAGGTTCAGAAGCGTATGCATCTTCATGGCACCGCTGTTCTCCTTGTATTCTGCCCATGGACAGAGTTTCAGACAAAGCTCAATCGTACTGCTGTCAAAGGCATAGACCATTTCGTCAAGGCCAAGACGGAAGTAGTCCTCCTTGTACAGCTTCTGCGCCCAGGCTATCAGCACCATTGCAAAGTCACGGTATATTTGCCAGTCTTTGGTCTCGTTTATATAAGCGAGGGTGGATTTGGAGATGAACTTCAGACCGGAATGATACAGCTTGGCAGAGAATACGGTCAGCGTGGCCTCAATGTCGCGAAGACTGGCGCGGTCGGTGAGCTGGGCATAGCTCATCACACGGAACTGGTCTCGACAAGTGAACTTCAAAGCATGGAAATCTCCAGCATATTTGTCAACACATTTCTGGAACTCATATTCTGGAACCAATTCCATCAACTGGGAAAAGACGGTCTTTCCGATAGGCATAACGAGTCTAAATTGGATAAATACTATATCCAACAGAACGAAATTTTTATCGAAAAATTTACAAACCGTCATAACAAATTGAATATTAATAAATTATAAGCCTAATGAAATTTTTCTTTGGACAGCAGTGATTTTTATTCATAGATACTAAAAGCACCCTTTAAGTTAAAATTGCATAAATAAAGACATCAAAAAGAAATAAAATGGAATCAAAAAGTACCGAGAAAATAATATTTTGTTATCTTTGTAGAAATTATGGTTCATCCGACATTTCGAGTGATACGGCAGTCGTGTAGAGCGTAGAGCCTCAGGGTAAAATACCTGTCGTCTCTGAATCCGTATGCATTGCGTTTCA
>OMWI01000095.1 GCA_900314715.1 uncultured Prevotellaceae bacterium
GAAGGCGGTGTGGAAGGCTGATAGCTTAAAGAGATCGTTGCCACCACCCATTAAGTTCTCTACTACCCAACTAACGGCATCACAAGCGGGATAGAACACGATGAGGAACGCCACGACACCAAACACATTGAAGAACATGTGGGCCAGAGCTGCACGGCGCGCTTGTGTATTGGCAGTCAGCGAAGCCATAAACGCAGTGATGGTGGTACCAATATTCTGTCCCATAGCCAGCGCAGCTGCTTGTTCGAAGCCAAAACCAGGGATGTTCATGCCGAAGAGCATCAGCGTAATGGCCATTGTGGCAGCTGACGCCTGAACAATCATCGTGACCAATGCACCCACAATAATAAAGAGGATGATGGTGAAGAACGAATCCTGAGGCACGTGAGCCAGCATCCCCGCCACCATATCACCGATATTCATCGCTGTGGCAGCCTCTTGCAGAAACGATAATCCCATAAAGAGGAACGAGAAGCCGAAGATGAATTCGCCAATGCTCTTGCGGTTACCCTTGCCACTGAATATCAATGGCATACCGATAGCCAACAAGGGGATAGCAAAGGCAGCGATGTTCACCTTAAAGCCAACAGCTGATATAATCCATGCTGTAACTGTTGTTCCGATGTTTGCACCCATGATGACGCCAATAGACTGCGCAAGCGTCATCAACCCTGCATTCACAAAACTTACAACCATCACGGTTGTGGCACTCGATGACTGGATGAGTGCCGTAATAAGAATACCTGTTAGAACACCCATCACACGATTCTTTGTCATCGCAGCCAAAATACTGCGCAGGCGATCGCCTGCAAACTTCTCCAGACCCTCCGACATTGTCTTCATTCCAAAGAGGAACAATGCCAGCGACCCCACAAGCGAGAAAATGTTAATAATCAATTCCATTTGTATTTTATCCTATAAATTTTGCTGCAAAGATATTACAATCTTATTACGCTGTTGTTACGTCCATGTTACAATCCTGTTACAAACGGTAATGTAACCTATCTATCACACGAATGAAATGTTTTTGTAACATGTTCAGTTTATCTTTGCAATGTCAATCACTAACGGTTGGCTAAATCATTTATGGATAAAGAAAAAGCAGAAAAAATTCAGAGAATCTTTAATTGGGTGAGATTTGTCATCCTAGTGTTGTTTCTCACATTTATTTTCATCGGATTATCTAAGGCTCAAACTACCAATGATTTCGGTATGTGGACTACTATTGGCACGGAAAAGAATGTAAACGACAGTTGGAGCCTTGGAGTGAACACCGAAATCCGCACGAAGAACAATGTTGGTAGTGTTGACCGTTGGCAGTTAGGCATAGATTGTACGTATAAAATATCCAAACTCCTTAAATTGGGAGGAAGTTATGAATTTCACTTAAAGAACCATACGATAGATGGCGTAAATGAAATGGTTCCCCGCCATCGCCTTATGTTCGACATAACACCAGGATGTAAGGTGTTTAATTGGCTTAAACTATCTTTGCGCGAGCGATATCAGTATACACATACAATGCAGAGGGGCAACGAGAATGCAAGCAATGAACATCATCTGCGTAATCGGTTTAAGGCAGAGATGACCAATAGTAGAATGAATGGCTGGAGTCCCTTTGCATCGGTTGAGATGTTCAATAATCTAGGTAAACAATTTCAAATAGATGAGATGCGCATAGCCGCTGGAACGTCATATAAGATCAACGCTCATCATGCCATCAATATGGGGTATTTACTTGACCTGAAAAGGTCGGCTGGTGGCTTAGATAAAGCTCTTCACGTGTTAACATCGGGATATGTGTATCATATTTAGTCATACTATGGAATCAAAATCACCAAAAGAAATACAAGTCGAAGAGAAGATAACTGATTTGGTCACAAAGATAGTGGATGACCAGACATTTGGCGATGACCTGCCTTTAAGACTATGGAATCATCTTCAGAATAATCAGGAAATAGATGCTATACAAAATTATGCCAACATAGTATCAATAGGTCGGTTGGGGTTGAATGATCACGGACCTGTACACATGAAGATTGTATGCCGCAATGCTTTAAAAATGCTCTTTTTGCTTCACGAAGCAAGTGTGGAGACAAGTCTAGAAAAGGAAAAGTCCGGCACATATGCAGATAGTGTCTGTGCTGTAATGCTTGCCTCTCTCCTTCATGATAGTGGAATGACCATCAGTCGCAATGATCATGAGCTTTATTCCAGCATAATCAGTTATTCAATCATCAATGACACATTAACGCAACTGATGCCTGAAGATAAGAACATTATACGAAGAACGGTGATACGCTCTATTGCTATGGAAGGCATTATCGGACACATGGCTACGCATCCTATCCATTCTATTGAGGCTGGTCTTATCTTGATTGCTGATGGTTGTGATATGACAAAAGGACGTGCTCGTATTCCTTTGGAGATTCATTCAAAACCGGCAGAAGGCGATATTCACAAGTATTCTGCAAACTCTATTGAAAAGGTAAAAATTGAACAGGGGCATGAGCGTCCTTTGAAAATAGAGATACGCATGAAAGCTGAAGTAGGTTTCTTTCAAGTAGAAGAAGTCCTTATTCCCAAAAATCAATCAAGCCCCGCAAAGAGCCTGTTAGAGTTATATGCAGGAGTTGGTGGCGAAGAAATGAAACGATATTTGTAATATTAAATCTATAATGTCGTTTCACGGTTATTGCAATCTCATGACATTGTGAGGTTGCAATAATTCTTTATTACCGCAATAATTCTTTATTACCCTTGCAATACGTCTGTAATATCCAGGCTGTACTTTTGCAGCGTCAACGGAGGGCAAACCATATTCCTCGTTGACACAGAAGTATGGAAAAAGAAAAAGGTGTACATTCAATTATTTGTGAAAGTAGCTGTATTATTCACAAAATTGCAATATCATTTTTAATATTCATAGTATTGGAATATTGACGTAATAACTTTGTAATCCCAATTTCGCAATTTTGCAGCGTCATTTGGAAAGGCAAACCAAAACTTCCTTATGATGAGTAATGAAAAAAAAGAAAAAAAGTACATTGTTTGTATTATTCTGTCTATGTGTAGTGAAGATGGGTGCACAAGAGCTTACTTTAGAGGAGCGTCTCACTCAGATTGAACAAGAACTACAACGGCAAACGGAGAATCAAAAATTTATGCCACAGATACATGGCATACTCCGAGGTAAGTATGAGTATGAGCCAGATCTTAACGCCAGTCGTTTTGAGGTGCGCAATGCCAGATTA
>OMWI01000096.1 GCA_900314715.1 uncultured Prevotellaceae bacterium
CGAGGTCAGCGCGATGTTCAGGTCAAACTCATTCTTGAAGTTCAACTTGTCGTTATAGTAGTCACGCAATTCAGGCGGCAACAATATCTTGCAGAATCGCGTCTTCCCACAACCCTGCCTACCTATCAGCAAGGGAGTCAATGCGTTACCCGTCAGTTGCTTGTCGCTCTCGCGCCATTGTGCCACCATACCCACCAACCAGCATCTTAGGTATTTCTCCCAATGCGGTTGAGTGGTGGGAACCCTCCTAGCAAGTTCCGTTATATAGTCCTTCCCGTCCCACTCAGGCAACCTGTCGAGCCATGTATTCACAGGGTCGTACTGCTCTATGCGAGTAGAGTCGATGAAGCGGTTCACATCCTGGTCCCACGACTTCAATCCCAGCTCACGAGCCTGGATGGTCATGTCGTTGCGCACCTCCTCCGTCAACGGCTTAAACGTCTGGTCCTCCGCATATTTGTAGCGATACTCCGCCACGCCCGTCATCAAGTTCTTACGCATGTCGAAGTTGGCATTCAGGAATATCTCCGTCCGCATGGTCTGCAACGTCTCGTCGGGAATGCTCTTCAGCGGTTTTATCCTGTGCTTCTTCCGATAGTCCTCCTGCAAAGCCACGTCGTAGATGGCAGAAAACACGTTCTTCACCAATATGGGATCCGTGTTCAGCACAGGATGTTCCAGCGTCATCCCCTGCGCATGCGCCAATGGTATTCCCTGTTCCAGCGAGAGGCGGGCAATGCGCATCAACAACTCCATCTGCCTTTCCTCGTCGGGCAATTCGAAATAATCACCCAACACCTGTTTCACGATAAACAGCCAATTCAGGTGATACGTCCGCGTGATGGTACGACCAGGCATCAGTCGGTCACTCTCCATCGAGATAGGCGTAGGCTCCCCTTCGTCGTAATTCCTCGTGTCAGCCTTGAACGGACGCGCTTCAGGATTGAAAAACGCCTCAGGGTCAGCACTCAGATACACCGTCCGCTCCACGAGAGGCTCCATGTAAACGATGTCCAACCCCAATTGGTTCTGATAGGCTCTCCGTGCCGTGTTATATAGATTCAGGTGAAACTGTCCGATGTCAGCCTCCTCCTTCGGCAACATCCCGTCTTTCCCCCCATCATGTGAAAGCGCAGCGTCCTTATACAACTCGCCCCTACACACTATCTTCACGCTCTTTCCCGATGCCCCCAAGAACGCCAACAACGTCTCATCCATCCGCGCCGCTTGGTTGCGAATGTTCACCGCATCCTCATAACGTTCCAGTCCGTTCACCTCAACCACCACCAATCCGTTATAAGCATGCATCCGCGCTTTCTCCTTGTACTTGTCGTACTCAGCCGCAAAGCAGATACGTGGCAGATTGACGGTATTTTCACCATCAACAACAATCTGCCCATCCTCCTTCCGCTCAGGTTTCATGAACGGGTAGTTCAGGCGCAAGTTATACACCTTTTGCTTATCAGGATTGTTGCGAATCATCTCCACGATTGCCGACAATTCGAGACGATTCATCACTTCTTTCTTGCGTACGTTTTTCAATAATGTAATTTTCATGTTTTTTTATGTTTTTGTGTTATTTGATTTCATGTATCTTTCATAATACTTTGCAAAGGTACAGTAATTTTTCCAATTATACAAATTTCCCCATGCAATTTGAGCGGTTTTTAAACCATCCTCTACTAAATTCATGCTAAACCATTGGGAATAAGAACTTTAAGTTATAAACAAATTCCACATTATTCTCTACAAATCTTCTACTTTTTCTCTACTAACCCTCTACCTGTTTTTACCCCCGCCAAACACCTTCGCTTTATCTCCTATCACAAATCTGCTCTTTGCAATCATCACTATATGCTTTGTCTCCTTAACTATATCTTTTAAGCTTATAAACATATCGTTTACGACTCACAAACATATCATTTACGACTCACAAACATATCGTTTATCACTCACAAACCAATGCTTTAGCTGAACCAAACCATTGCTTTCATTCATCAAAACCCCTATTGACTTCATCAGATTCGACCTTATGAGACAGGTAGAGGATAGGTAGAAAATTTGTAGAAAGTAAGTAGAGGACAAAGTAGATATTAAATACTTTAAAATTACTTGGTTTACAATACTTTATGAATAATCATGTAGAAGATTTCCTAAATTTTAATTTCCTTTCATATTAATAGCACATGGAAGCTATGCAGATATCCACAAACGTTCATCTAATATTGTTTTCCAACTTCGTAGTTCTTATTTTTATTTAAAGTTTTGTTCTTAATTATTCTTCACTAACCATTGGTTTCTTCATTGTTTCCTTTGGAAGA